>NZ_JBKEIT010000002.1:0-568724 GCF_046365375.1 Butyricimonas muris
CGAGTGGTACTAATCACCCGAGAGTTGACGTTCGGCGGGTTAGATGATACGTTTAACGTTCCGTGCCATTGTCAAGATGACAATGGCAATTGAAAATTGAAAGTCGAGAATTGAAAATGATGAAATGTCACCATTTTTGAAGAACCGACGTTAGATTTTCGATGCGTGATAAAAATGATGAACTTTAAAAAGATATTGTCACTGTGGCGGGAGCGCCCGATGAAGTGACGGAAGCTTGGAGATAGTGATGATTGGGAATAATTTTCAATTTTCCATTTTCAACTTTCAATTTTATTAAACGGTGTCTATAGCGACGGTGATCCACCTCTTCCCATCCCGAACAGAGAAGTTAAGCCCGTTAGCGCCGATGGTACTGCCGAGAGGTGGGAGAGTAGGTCGATGCCAGATTTAGAGAAGAGCGATTCTGAAAAGAGTCGCTCTTTTTTTATGGTGCTAGGGATAGTATTTCAATTGTTTATCTATCTTTGTCGTGATGAGAATACGGACGAATATAATATCGATAGGTTTAATCCTGTTAGCGTTATTTATGGTAGCGATATACTTGATCGGTAAGAAGATCAGTGATGTCGGTAATGATATGAATAACGCGAACGTTCGGGAAGCATCCCGTTATCGGGCGGAGTCCGTGGCTTATGAATTCCGGAAAACAGAAGAATTACAGCGTTTGGCAAGAGAATTTTTCGGGCGAACGGAGTCATATAATGAGGTTGATTTAGTTTCTCTCATGCAGACCATGTTGCAGTTGGATCCGAAAATAAGTCGAACGTGGTTTTTCAGAGGTACAAAAGATTCCTTGCGTGTATTGGAACGCAATAGCTATGAGTTTCATCGGTTGAAACTCTCGGGAGTGGAATTAAAATATATGTATACCTTGTTGGATACAATGAAAGGGCATCATTATAGCGGGACGTACACGGAAGAAGGTAAGATTTACTGGTCGACGATAGAGGCGATAGAACCGACGGCATCCCGGAGGGCTCTTTTCGGTTTTGATATTCTGTTGACGGATTTACATTCTTACTTTGCCGAGGCGAGCGGAAAAGTTTCCAGTTACGTGTTTATCGTGAATGAACAAGGGATATTGCTTTCTCATCCTGACGAGAGATTGTTAGGTACATCTCCTTTTCCACGGGAAGAATTGGATACGCTGAGAGAGGTGTTGAAAACGAAGCACGAGTTGGAAATGATGGTGCATTCTGTCTTTCTATCTTCTCAGGTGCTCCGCATTTATTACCCGTTGACGATAGGGGAAGAGAAATGGGTGATTGCCGTGAACGTGCCCCAGTACGGGAATAAAGAGATTTTGGACGAGTTCCATAGATACACGTTAATGATCGCTTTGATGACGATTATAATATTTGCCGTGTTGCTTTTCTTTGCCCAGCATAAATGGCGGAAGGAGTATCGCCTAAGGCGTAAAATAGAGCGGGAATCCATGGAATTGCATTTGCAACAGTTGAAGAATCAGATTAACCCTCATTTCTTGTTTAATTCTTTGAACTCGTTGAGCGTTTTGATCGGAACGGATTCGACTTTGGCGAAAGAGTTCGTGTTGAAATTATCCAAGGTGTATCGTTATTTATTGGAAACGAGAAACGAGAGTTTATCAACGGTAAAGGAAGAGATTGACTTTACACGGCAATATTATTTCCTGCAAAAAATACGGTTCGGGGAACAACTGGATTTGACGATTCAAGTATCGCCCCTCTCTCTGGAGGCAAAAATACCTTCCATGAGTTTACAAATGCTCGTGGAAAATGCGATAAAGCATAATCTGGTCACGATTCAGAATCCGTTACATATTAATATACACGATGAAGGTGATTGGTTGATCGTGGAAAACAATTACCAGCCAAGAGGGGAATCCAGCGAGGCCTCTATGGGCGTAGGTTTCGAGCGGATTCGTACCATTTACGAGTTCTATTCCCCGGAAAAATTCGTATGTGGTTGTCAAAATGGTTATTACGTGTGTCGATTACCTCTTTTGAAAAATGGTTTATAACTAAAAATCGAATCTTCACTCCGTTTTTTCGGGGGTTCACTCCACTTTTATTTTTATTCAGCGAAATCTGTCTTAATATTGTATAGCATCAAAGAGTTAGACAGATTTAACGAATAAATAAAGTATGGCAAAAACAAAGACATTAATCTTAGGTGTGACAGTAATCATCGCGTTATTGTTGCTTTCCATGACGGGATATTCCCGTGAAAGACAAAAGAAGAATGAGTCTAAAGAAAAAACGGAAGTCGCCAAGAAGGATACTTATGGTGATTTAGTAAAAAAGGCAAAGGTGGCCGAAGGAATGATCAAGATTCTGACGGTCGAGAATGATTACTATTTTGAGATCGCCGATTCATTAATGGGACGTGATCTTTTGATCGTGAATAAAGTGTCGGGAGTGCCTTACGAGTTGAATGATGCGGGGTTGAACAGGGGAATGGAATATGACGATAAACTGGTACGTTTTTACAAAGACGAGCAATTGAATAAGGTTTGGGTGACGACGTACAACCCCAGAGTGAGTGCCTCGGAAGGTGATGCGATAGCGGAGTCGGTAAAGGCGAATTACCGGGAGTCGGTGATCGAGTATTTCCCGATAGAGGCTTACGGGAAAGATTCCACGTCCGTGGTAATCAAAGTAAACAAGATTTTTGACGGAAGCGAGAAGAGTTTTAATGATGTATATAATAGTATTTCTTTAGGGGGAACTATAAAGAAAGATTTATCAAAGATATTGAGTGTGAAAGTGTTCCCGTCTAACGTGGTGGTGAAATCGCTGATGACGACATCTGTGGTGGATGGTGGCGTGGCTGTCCCTTTGACAGTGGAGACGACGACTAATCTGGTATTATTGCCGGAGAAACCGATGAAGCCGCGTTTCGCTGATAACCGTGTAGGTTTTTTCACGACGGAACATGCTTATTTTAATGATGTTCAGCAAAAAGTAGAGAAACGGGAGTTCGTTCACCGCTGGCGGTTGGAACCGAAACCGGAAGATGTAGAGAAATATAGTAGAGGAGAGGTGGTAGAGCCTGTTAAACCTATCGTGTTTTATATCGATCCCTCGACCCCCAAACAATGGAGGGAGGAGATTAAAGCAGGAGTATTGGATTGGCAGGCCGCATTCGAGGCAGCCGGTTTCAAAAACGCTGTTATCGCGAAGGATGTCCCGGAAGGTGATGAAGATTTCGACATTGATGATGTTCGTTATTCTGTCATTACCTACGCGGCGTCTGAGCAAGCGAACGCCATGGGGCCCTCTGTGGTCGATCCTCGTTCCGGCGAGATTATCGAGGCTGACGTGGTATGGTGGCATAACGTGATGTCGTTGCTCCATTCATGGATACAGGTGCAAACGGGACCGATAGACCCGAGAGCACGGGGGAATAAATTGAGCGACGAGCATATGGCAAGTGCTATTCGTTTCGTGTCTTCCCACGAGGTAGGGCATACTTTCGGGTTGAAACACAACATGGGTGCTTCATGGTCATTCCCCACGGATTCTCTAAGATCCCCGAGTTTTACTTCCAAGATGGGGGGGACGGCAAGTTCTATCATGGACTACGCCCGTTTTAATTACGTGGCACAACCGGGAGACGGGGTGGTGGATATAACGCCGAAGATCGGGGTGTATGATAAGTTTGCCATTAATTGGGCTTATCGTTGGTTGGACACGAAGACTCCGCAAGAGGAATTGCCTGTATTGAACGGTTGGATTCGCGAACACGAGGGTGACCCGATGTACTGGTACGGGGAGCAACAAGACCCGAAAGACCCGATTGATCCGCGGTCACAGGATGAAGACCTTGGGGATGATGTCGTGAAAGCGAATCGTTACGGGATTATGAACTTGAAACGTATCGTGCCGAATATCGTGGCATGGACGGAAGAGGAAGGTGAAGGCTTTACACAAGCCGGCAGGTTGTTGATGGCGGTGATTAATCAATGGAAGATGTATGCCGGACACGTGACGGCAAACGTGGGAGGAATATATATAAACAATCCGGTGATGGGAAGTGCCGAGGATCGTTATGTCCCCGTTCCGAGGGAAAGACAGAAGGAGAGCGTGAAATACTTGATTGATGAAGTCTTTATCGTGCCGGATTGGTTGTTCGGGGCAGATGTATGGAAGAAGAGTTACCCGATACAAATGGGGGTAGAGTATTCTCCTTACACGGTAGCCCGGGAAATGCAGTACGCTACGTTTTATAATTTGTTGAAAGATGAACGTCTGATGCGTATGTTTGATGCTGAGGCCACGTTGGGTCGCGCCAAGTGTTACACGCCCGAGGAGATGTTCGCGGATATTCACAATGTTATATTTGCTAGTTCTAATGCGGGAAAGAATCTGTCCCTTTATGAAAGAATGACACAGAAGAATTTTATCGATGCCATCATTGTAAGCTCCAATAAAGCCGTGGAGAAAACAACGAAAAAGGCTTTGCACAATAATTCTAATACATGTTGCTTCGCGTCAAAAGAAGCGGCATTTAAAATAGAACCTAGAGAAGACGCTCAATTGAGAGTTTTACATTTCACTTCTATGGGACGGGTTTCCGAGGCGGTATCCGTGAAGAGAGGTGAGTTGTTGAAAGTCTTGAAATTGGCGGAAAGTAAGCGAAACACGGGCGACGTTGAGACGAGAAATCATTATGAAGATTTGATCATCCGTATCAAGGAAGCTTTGAACATGAGATAATTATTATACCTTTAACATACGAAGTAAACAAATGAACATGAGAAAGATTTTATTATTAATGGCGTTATTCTGTCCGCTTTGGTTGCTCGCTCAAAACGAGGGAGATTACCGAACAATTAAGGGCGTGGTAATGGACTCCGTTACGAACGAGACTTTGATTGGCGCGACAGTGGTTATTGATCCGGATGCCCCCGAATCCAAGAATTTAGGGCCTAAAGGAACAATCACGGATATTGATGGGAATTTTGAATTGAAAGTGCCTAAAGCCGTAAATTACGTGGTAATTAGTTTCATCGGCTATAAACCCTTGAAACTGGATATCTCCAAGAAAACGGAGTTTAAAGTGCTTTTGCAACCGGATCAGGAGCAATTGGAAGAAGTGGTGGTGACCGGGTATCAGCAGATAGAGAAACGGAAAGTTACTTCTTCTATCCAGACAGTGAAGATGGATGATATCAAACGAATCGGTGTCGCAAGTATAGATCAGTTGTTGGAGGGGCAAATTGCCGGTATGACATCCATTCCGACAAACGGAGCCCCCGGAGCTCCGAATAAGATGCGTATTCGTAGTACGGTTTCTTTGAGTGGTAGTACTGATCCGTTGTGGGTATTGGACGGTATGATTCTGGAAGGGAATGATATCCCAACAAACTTTGGTGACAAAGATAATATTGATAATCTGTATAATACTTCTATTGCAGGAGTGAATCCGGCGGATATTGAAGATATTACTATTTTGAAGGATGCTGCCGCTACTGCGATTTATGGTGCTCGTGCTGCAAACGGAGTAATTGTAGTTACAACGAAAAAAGGAAAAGCTGGAAAGATGCGTGTAAATGCTTCGGCGGCGATGTTCGTGACGACTAAACCGGATCTTGGGAAGTTGAATTTAATGAATGCTTCGGAGAAGGTTGATTTTGAATTGAGAATGGCAAGTGATCCAAATTTAGTGTATCGTAGCAATTATGGTAGTGTTGCTCGTATTCTTTCTAGCAAGGGAGAGCTATCTGCTTTTCAAGAAGGTGGTTTTAGTGCTTTGTCCACTGATTCACAATCTGAAATTAATGCATTGCGTACGAGTGGTTCTGATTGGGGAGATTTGGTGTATCAAAATGCAGTGAACCAACAATATAATCTGAGTGTATCTGGAGGAGCAGAGAATGCACGTTATTATGCTTCTGTTGGTTATTATAATGAAGAAGGAACTACGATAGGTACGGGATTCGAACGCTTTACGGGGACAATGAAGACAGATTTTGATTTGAGAGATAATTTGAAATTAGGGCTTTCTTTATTTATGTCTCATAGTAAGCGGAAAAGTTATATTACAGATTCAGATTCTTTCACGAATCCTTCCTATTATACGCGGAGCGTGAATCCTTATTTGAATGTTCGAGATGAAAATGGAAATTATGTCTATGATCAAGATATTAAAGGGTTGGATGATGCTTATCTAGAGTTCAATTTAATTGAAGAACGGGAAAATACAGATTATTGGTTGAAGAATTTAGCTTTCAAACCGATGATAACGCTGAATTACAAACCTTGGAGTTTCCTTTCTTTAACCACGCAATTTTATATGCAATTGGAGGATTCCAAGACCGAAAAATTTGCTGATGAAAATACTTATTTCACGCGGAAATATAGACAAGATGCGATGTATAATTCGGAGTCTTTTTTACCTAAAGGTGGAATCATTCAGAATTGGGCAGCTGATATGTCACAATACCAGTGGAAGATACAAGGTGAGTTTAGCCATGTTTTCGCAGAACGTCATGCCGTGAATTTTATGGCTGGGTTTGAAATGCGTGGAAATAAGAATACAAGTGTGCACACGAAAGGATTTGGTTTTGATTCTCGGGCATTGACAACGCAACCTATTGTTTTTCCGAATGGATTGAGTACTTCTACGATAAATTCTTCTAAATATCAGCAATACTTGAAAACCGAGACCCAAGATCGTTATTTATCTTATTATTTGACAGGTTCGTATACTTACGATAATCGTTATACTTTTTTTGGAAGTATGCGTTTTGATGGTTCCAATTTATTTGGTGTGGCTCGAAAATATAAATATTTACCACTTTGGTCTGCTTCAGCTGCATGGAATATAAATAGAGAGGAGTTCATGAAAGATGCCGAGTGGTTGAATGATTTGAAGTTGCGTGTATCTTATGGTCTACAAGGGAATATTGATAAAAATACATCGCCTTATGTAGTGGGTGATTGGACGACTTCAACTGTGTTACCAGGAAATTCAGAATCTTCGATTACAGTATCTACTCCTCCTAATCAAAATTTGCGTTGGGAAAAAACGAAAAACTGGAATCTTGGTTTGGATATGGCTGTTTTTAATAATCGTGTTTCTTTTAATGTTGATATTTATCATCGAAAGAGTGTCGATTTAATAGGAATGAGGTCTTTACCTTATGAAAATGGGTTTGCCACTTCTACTATGAACTGGGCTGAGTTGACGAACAAGGGGTTTGAGTTCGCAATATCAACAGTGAACATCAAGACACAGGATTTCCGTTGGGTGATGGATTTTAATATCGCAAGTAATAAGAGTAATGTCGATAAGATTCAAGTAGCCGATAATTCATGGACTCCTTCTCTTGAGGGACATTCTGTCGGCGCTCTTTTTAAGTTGAGAACAGCCGGTTTGGATGAAGACGGTCTTCCGATGTTTTACACGAAAAGTGGGGATAAAGTGAATTTTGAAACTCTTTTCAGTTTAACGGATGAATGGGGAATCGGTTTACCCACGATGGGATTGACGAATGCGGAGTATAGAGATCTTTTTGAATATGCGGGAACGAGTGAGCCTAAATTCACGGGAGGTTGGATTAATCGTTTCTATTATAAAAATTTTGACCTCACTGTGAGTTCAAGTTTTGTGATTGACCAGACTATGCAGGAAACACCTTTTTATTCTCCGAGCGAAACATCTCCGGGGCAGAATTACTCGAAACGTGTATCAGAGATTTGGTCTTCTTCCAATACCACCGGGAAATATCCGGCATTGGTAAGTTATGCGATGTATGATAATATGCGTTACGTGAATTACTATCAATGGGTAAACGGAGTGGATTCTGGTAACTCGTTTAAAAACTATGATTATTGGTACAAAGATATGAGTTACTGGAGAATAAGTAGTATCCGTTTGGGATATACTTTCCCGCGTGAACTTACCGATAAATTGAGAATCAGTTCAGCTCGAATTAGTTTTGAGGCTCGGAATCCTTTCGTGGTTGCATCAAGCTACAAAGGGTATTTTGATCCCGAAACTTGGGGAAATATATATACGCAGCCTCTTGCCAAGACATTCTCCGTAGGTTTAGATGTATCATTTTAAGATAGATAATCATGAAAAAAATAATATATATAATCAGTTTATTTACCCTTTTTGCGTCTTGCGATTATTTGGACGTGAAACCTGTTGGTAAGGTGATACCAGAGAAGGTTACTGAATTTCGTGCATTGCTAACCTCTGGTTACAATACAGTATCTAGTTATAAATATTTATTAGCTTTTCGTTCAGATGAAGTTATTCCAATTGGAACGGAAGATGCTTATGCACAGTTGATCGATTTTGCAATTTGGAATGATAATTCGGTGAACATGATGGCTTCCTACCCGTGGAGTACTCCGTATAAAGCTATTTTTTATGCGAATAGTGTTATTGCGGATGTGATGGATGCAGAAGTTGATACGCAAGATGATTCTCGGGAGCAGATATTGGGAGAGGCTTATTTGTTGCGGGCATACATGCATTTTGATTTATTGAATCTTTATGGAATTCCCTATAATATAGCTACGGCTGCGACGGATAAAGGTATTCCGCTTGCCTTGAAGATAGATATAGAGCAATCTTATACTCGGGCGACGGTTGAGAAGGTATATGAGCAAATATTTGCGGATATTGCAGAAGGGCAGAGATTATTAACAGTTGATGAACAAGAATCTTCAATTTTATACCGTTTTTCCAAGAAATCGGCTAAAGCATTCGAGGCTCGTGTAAGGCTTTACCATCAAGAGTGGGAAAATGCCATGAATTTGGCAGAGGAATTGCTGCCTACTTGTCCATTAGAAGATATGACAAGTGGGGCTGCAATGGAACCTTATAATATTAAATCGCATGAAGCGATCCTGTGTCTAGAAGAATGGGGAAGTAGGGATATATCAAGATATTCACAACTTCTTCCTACATTGCAAGAGAAATATAATGCAGAAAATGATTATCGTTTTGATATGAATTTTACTCTCGGAGATGGTGGAAAATATGAGCCTACAAAGGGAGGCGAAAATTCAAATTATAAAGTATCCATTCGTTCTGCAGAAATTTATTTGATTGCGGCAGAAGCAGCAGTTCACGTGGAAGGAAAATTGGAACAAGCGAAAACACGTTTGAAAGAATTGTTGAAGACACGCTTGAAAAAGGATTATTATTTAGAGCGGGCTGAAACGATAGATCGTATGTCAAGCGAGGAATTACTTGTCGAGATTATGAATGAACGTGCTAGAGAGTTGGCACTAGAAGGAGGACATCGTTGGTTTGATTTGCGGCGTACAAATCGTCCTGAAATAGTAAAAGTTTACACGGATGACAAGGAGACAGTGCAGTCAGCTACATTGATGAAAGATGATCCTCGTTATACGATTTCATTACCGCAAGAAGCCACAGAGAATAACCCGGATTTGAGAAATTAATCCGAGTAGCAATTAGGTTTAGGTTAGTAGTTGGAAATCCCGCATGGTTATGTAATATGACCGTGTGGGATTTTGTTGGTAAATAGAAATGTGTATTTTATAAATTTTTTCTCTATTTTTGTGGATATGGAATCGGGGATATAACCTGATGGGTATTTATCAAAAATAGCTTATGAATGCAGTTATCATTGAAGACGAGTATCTTGCGGCATCGGAATTGGAGAGGTTGTTGGGGGAGGTGGCTCCGGATGTTGCTATTTTGGCGAAGTTGGATTCGGTGAGCGAGAGTGTGAAATGGTTGAGGAAGAATAAGGTGGATGTGATTTTTATGGATATTCATCTGGGGGACGGGCAGAGTTTTGATATTTTTGAACAGGTGGAGATCACGGTTCCGGTGATTTTTATCACGGCGTATGACGAGTATGCGTTGAAGGCGTTTAAATATCAAGGGATAGATTATATTTTGAAGCCGTTTGACAAGGATGAGTTGATGAATGCGTTGAGTAAACTGGATTCGCTTTCCGCCACGAATGCGCCTTTCCCGGCTGCTTCGTTGACGGTGTATCAAGAACGCTTTTTAGTCACCGTGGGAACGAAGATGAAGTCCGTGGCGATAGGTGACGTGGCTTATTTTATGGCGGACGGGAAGTATCTGGTACTTTTTACCCGGGACGGACAGAATTTTATCCTTGACCAGACGATCAGCGGGATCGAGTCGAAGTTGAATCCCACGCGGTTTTTCAAGATTAACCGGAAGTTTATCATCAGCTATGATGCTATCAAGGAGATGGTGAAGTATTCCAATAGTAGGATAAAAATTATTTTGTCACCCTTGCCGCCGAGCGGAATAGAGGCAATCGTGAGTTCCGAACGGATACAGGAGTTCAAGCAATGGTTGAACCAATAATAACGAAAAAAGGCTGTGTTCATCGTGAACACAGCCTCGTCCCTATTGATTACCCAGTTGTTTTTATTTGTTTTAATTTCCCATGAATACGATACCCACGCTAATCGTGAAGTTTTGCATGGCTTCTACTTTTCCGGCTTTCGTGCCGTAGGTGTATTTCGCCCCTATGTTGAACGCAAACTGATCGTTTACGGGGATGATAGTACCTATTTCAGGAGCGAAGGCGAATTGCCATTTGGAGTTCGTGGAGCTGAATTGTCCCACGTCCAGTTTCATTTCCGTCCAGCTTGTTCCGACACCTAAACCGAAATAAGGTCTGAATGTACTGTTTTGATCCGTGAACCAGTAACGCCCGATAGCCATGATGGGCACTGTATTGACGTAGCGGTATTGATAACCGGTGATGGTGTGAATGTCGCTGCTACCTTTGAATTTGAAGTTACCACTCATTTTTCCTTTATCTTTGTAGTAGGTGTTCCAGCCGATCATACCTCCGACAGAGAATCTTTCTCCCAAGAATTGATGGTACTCGAGGTCCATACCTCTGAAACTCATTTTACTCGCAAAATCGTGCATTTTGCCAAACGGGGCAGACATCTGGTAGTTCAAGTTCAGCATCTGTCCTTTTACCAATGGGCTTAACCCGAATAGTATAAGCGATATAATTAATAACTTTCTCATAATCGTTTGAATTTTAAATTGACAATTAGTGATCTACTCTATTGCTTTTTCAAATACGGTGATTGAACGAAGCATTGGTCGATGGTTGATTCCATCCTGTCAAGAATAGATTGGGCAGAGCCTTGTAACAAGCCGTCGGCAACACCACTCCAGAGTACCGGAATTTTCTTGTTCGCACTTGTCGGGGCGGTTTGGTCCGCGGCGATCATATCGATCACGATAGAACCACTTCTGTAAGAGTACACGGCAACAGGATACCACGGGTAAGAAGGTCCCCAACCCGGTCCCCAAGTCGGACCCCAAATCCAGTCCCAACCCGGATACCAACCCCAGTAGTTGTACCAGTAGTCGTTCCCGTAATAATAATTCACGTTAGAGAAAGCTGATACGGTGACAATGAAACTCGGTTGTTCATCGCTTTCGCTTTGCGGGTCGATGTAGGTGTAACCTAGCTGAGTGAAATTGTCTTTTACCAGTTGTAAGATTTGCGGATCGTAAGTGTGATTCGGTGTTTCTCCTTGAGCCACGAAATAAACGATCGTATCGGGAAGTGAGAATGTAGTGTACTTGGTGAAGTCTGCGCTCTTGTCATAATTGGTTATGGCAACATCCATCTCCTTCACTGTGTCTGCGCCTCCCGGGTAACATGAGACCAGAAACTGTGCGAACAGTCCGATGCATGATAAAAAAAGTAAACGTTTCATACTGTGTTAGTTTTAGTTTAACAATTGTTGCTAATATATTTTATCTACAACGAGATAATCATTACAAGCGACAAGTATCAAGTTCTTGAGCGCTTGTGTGAGGTTGTATACGCCGACGCGGGCGATAGGTTTCAGCTTCGCCAATTATTTTTTTACGTTGATTTTAAAGATAATCTATTCAGGGGTAGTAGCTAAGATCAAGCGGTATTTATGGTCTTTCGCGATGTTCATTACTTTCACGATTTGTTCTAGAGGCACTGATTTGTCGGCTTGCAGAGAGATACAGGGATCTTCCTGTTCTTTTAGTTCTTCCACTAATCGGCGTTCGAGCATGGAGAACGGGATGACCTTTTCGTTCAGGTAAAAAGTATAATTTTTATCAATAGAAACGACAACAATCGGTCTGTCGGAAGTTTGGTTTGTACTTTGAGGTAATAGCAACCTTAGGGCGTTGGGGTTGATCAACGTGGACGAAACCATGAAAAAGATCAGCAGTAAAAATACGATGTCGGTCATGGACGACATGTTGAAGTTCGGGTTGATTTTACTTTTGCGTTTGATTGCCACGATTTATAATTGAGAATTTATAATTGAGAATTATTTCTTTCGGAGGCAAAGATTGATAAACTCGGAGGAGTGGTGTTCTATACGGAGAACGATTTTATCGACTCTTGCAACCAAGAAATTATAAGCTAATTGTCCGATGATACCAACGATAAGTCCTGCCACGGTGGTGATCATTGCCGTGTAAATACCGCGGGACAGGAGGGTGATATCGATGTTACTTCCTGCCATTGACATGTCATAGAAGGCTTGCACCATACCGACTACGGTTCCGAGGAACCCGATCATGGGTGCGACTCCGGCACAAGTTGCCAGTGTGGGTAAGCCTTTTTCCAAAAGGGCTACTTCATAGTTGGCCGTTTCTTCCATGGCTTGGCGTATTTCACTCGGGGCTTCTCCCTGCATGACGATACCTTTGGCTATTGTCTTTGATAAAGGGCTTGCTTCCGCTTCACATTCGGCAAGCACAGCTTTCATGTTATCGTTTTGGATATATTCCTTGATTTTTTGCATGAACGCGACATCGTTTATACCCGTCTTGCGGAATAACCAATAACGTTCACACGCGATGTAAATGGCTATGATGGATAGAATGAAAATCGGGATCATCAGCCAACCGCCTTTTACGACCATCCCCCACAGGCTCATGTCCGTGTTCGTTGCCGGGGCTGCAAGGATTATAAATGTTGTGTACACCATGTATTCTTTATTTTGTCGTGCGAAGATAATGTTGTTTTTGTGAACCTGCAAGAAAATGAGTTTATAAGGTTATAAACTTTATGAACCTTATAAACTTTATGAACTAGAGGAGAGTCTTTTCGACTCTCCCTAATTTTTATCTCGATCTGATTTCTTTTCTCATGAATGAGGCGTATGATAACGCGAAGCAGATCACGGTAGCGGCGATCAGTCCCGTGAGTTGTGGCCAGACGACCATCAAGCTCTGCCCGAGTGGTAGCGGGCTGGGGATAGCGCCGTGTACTTGTTCCATGGTTAGCGGTCCCAAGCTTCTTACCGAGGGCATCAATAACGTGGTGGTTGCCTCGTTGAAAAGCATACTTGGGGCAAAACGCAACAGGTTGAGCATGAATCTCTGGTAACTGATGACTTGGTACGTGCTTGCCATTGCCGAGGGGCTAATGGCTTTTCCGACCAGATTGACGATCATGTTATAGAAAACGCTGAAAAATAACCATACCGCGATGCATGCCAAGGCGGAAGTGGCAGCTTGTTTGAATTTAATCGAGAAGAAAATCGACAGGTTCAACCAAAATGCCACGTACACGATACTTACCCCGATGAAACATATAATACGTAGGAATTCTTCTGCTGTCGGGGGAATCCCGATGGCGATCAACCCGAATCCCATCACCATGAATGCCAGTGCGAACAGCATGACCCCGATAACGATCAAGGCTCCCGTGAATTTGGCGTTAATCAAGTAATCCCGATGTATCGGTTGGGATAAAACCCGACTCAGTGTTCCCTTGTTTTGCTCGGAATTGATGGCGTCAAAACCCAGTGCTATCCCGAGTAGTGGTCCCAAAAAACTGATAAAAATCACGAAAGAGGGTAATGTCCCGTCAGACACGGTGAATAGTTTCAAGAAAAGAAACGAACCGTCGGGATCGTTGGGTTTTATCGCTGCCCCTATATTGGTCAGTGCCGTGTAGAGCGAACCCATGCAAGTCAGGGCGATGATGGCTATCAATATGATGAAACGCCAACTTCTGACATGGTCGGCCACTTCTTTACGGACGATAACCCAGAATGGACGTTGTATTCTACTCATGGCTTTTTCCTCCTCCGAAATAACGGTTATACATGTTTTCCAACCCGTGTTCCTCGGTTTGCAATTCGGCGATGTTCACTTCTGCCAGAAGTTTTCCCGCCCCGAACAACCCTACCCGGTCGCAAATTTGTTGTACTTGATCCAGATGGTGGGACGAGAAAAGTACGGTCAGCCCGTGCTCATCCCTCAGTTGCCGGATGAGATCCATAAATTCTTGAACTCCGGCAGGATCGATACCGGACGTGGGTTCATCGAGAATGATGACTTCCGGTTTCTTGATCAGTACATCGGCTAAGCCAAGACGTTGGCGCATACCGCGGGAGTATTTCCCTGCCTTTTTTTTCGTGTCGAGGGGTAATCCTACCCGTTCAAGTAATTCTTGTGCTTTTGTTCGGGCTTCTTTCTCGTCGATACGATTGAGGCGAGCCGTGTAGAGCAGGTTTTCGATACCGGTCATGTCATCGTAGAAACCCACGTCTTCGGGGAGATAGCCAACCTTCTCCCGTACTTGTATGGGGTTGCGGGTGGAGTTGATGCCGCATACTTTCACGTCTCCGGATGTAGGGTCGGTCAACCCGAGCATCATCAATATTGTCGTGGATTTTCCGGCTCCGTTCGGTCCCAGTATTCCGAAGATCTCTCCCTTGTGCACGGTGAGGTTGATATGATCCACTGCCGTGAATTTCCCGTATTGTTTCGTTAAATCATGAAGTTCGATAATGGGTTCGTCCATGATTTACCTCCTTCCATATTTGCGGAATAGGAAGTACACGCATCCCAACGCGATCAGGATGACTAATACACCCATCCAGCCCCAGATCATAGGTGTTCTTACTGCAATACGGAAATCTGCCGTTGAATTGACTTCCGGTGTTTTGGCAGATATTTTGGTGACGTAATCTCCCGGTAAAGCTTTTTTGGATGCTTTCACGACAGCGACAGCATTAGCCGTTTCCCCGGCTTTCAGGCGGTCTATTTTTGTCGGCTCGAACGTGACTTCCCAATCTACCGGTTTATTGGCAGAGAGTTGAATGTCTTTCAATTCTGCCGATCCCGTGTTTTTGATTACCAAGTCGATTCGTTTCGTGTCCCCCGCCGTGATTTCCGTGCTGAGTAACCCGCGGGGAGTAGTCAGTTCCATTTGGTAAGTCCCCGTGATCACGACCTCGAGTTCCATGTCCGCGGAAGTCGTGCTGGTTGCCGCGCGAACGGGAATTTTGTATGTCCCTGCTTCAACATTGGCAGGCGGATTGATATCGATCGTGATGTTTTGGGTAGCATTCGGTTCCACTTGAGCGGAAGTTGCTTGTTTGTAATTTGCCTTGAAGACCACATTCCATCCCCGGGGGGCTTGTGCCATAAGGGCGTAAAGTTGCTGGTCCGCCGTTTGGTTTTTCAGCGTGGCATTAAACGTGAATGTCGACTTCGAATTTCCTTGCATGTTGGGTTGGTTCGTGGTGAAATCCGTTTGGTAAGTACCCTGTTTCGAGACCGTGATACTCAAAGGGAGTTCGCCTAATCCTTCCGCCATGACGGAAAAACGGTAAGTGCCTTTGTTTACCTTTAACGGAATATCCACTTTCAAGGAGAAGTTTTTCTTCTCTTTCGGGAGGACGGAAAGTTGGTTCACAGTCCATGTTCCGGCTTTGATCTCGTACTTCCATCCCCGGGGCATTCCCTTGATGGTAATGTCGGCGTTTTTCACTTCGTCACCGTTGTTGATGACGTCAATGTTGTAGTTTACAGATTCTCCCGGCGGCACGGCTATTTTCGTGTAGGGAGTGTACAGAATCACCTTTTTTTCGGGTTCTGCTGCCTGCATACTGAGGGGAAGAAATCCCGCGAGCAGGACGAGTAATAGATTTAAATAATTTGCACGCATTGTCATAAAAAATTTCGTTAGATATTTTGATATGATTCTCAATACATTGCTGACAAATTTAATTACTATGTGTATTATATAATTTTAAAAGATTAGAAAAAAGTTTATAGAGAGGTCATGATAATATAAAAAAGGCTGTCTATTTACTTTTTAGGCAGCCTTTTTATGTATAATGAAAGAATGAACGTAATAATCAGAGAAGTAGAATTACGCTAGCAGACAAGATGCTGATACAAATCCATAGTATGATACCCAACAAGATGGGTTTGAAGCCGACTTGTTTGATCGTATCTTTAGAAAGTCCGGCACCGATCAAGAACAGGGTAAACAACATTCCCACTTTGGCAAAGCTGACGATTTCCGTGTAGAGATGATTCCATTGTGGGGTGTAGGTTGCAACAATCATGGCAATGACATACAAGAAGATGAAATAAGGAATCGAAATTTTTGATTTTTTGTTTGTTCCTTTGTTGTAAAAGAATGCGGCAATGAGCGATACGGGTATGATCCACAATGCCCGGATCAGTTTGGTTGTGGTAGCGATAACCAATGCCTCGTTGCTGTATGTTTTGGCAGCACCGACTACCGAGCTTGTGTCGTGAATGGCGATAGCACACCAGTAGCCGAATTGATGGTCGTTCATTTCCAACCAACGTCCGAGAGGCGGGAATATGAATAGAGCCACGGCGTTTAACATGAAGATTGTTCCCATGGCGACCGTGATATCTTTGTCTTTTGCATTGATAACGGGAGCCAGAGCCGCGATGGCGCTTCCCCCGCAAATGGCGGTACCCCCGGAAACCAAAAAGCCGGTATCCCTTGCCACCCGTAGTTTACGGGTAAAGAAAAGTCCCAGACCGATGGTGACCACGATGGAAACGATCGTGAAAAGGATTCCTGTTTTTCCGGCTTCAATAGCTTGACCTACATTCATGCCGAAACCGAGGCCGACAACGGATATTTGTAAAAGTATATGGGTGACACGACTATTAATGGACAGGAACGGGTGTCCGATCGTCAATGATAAAATCAGACCTAATAAGAGGGCAAAGCCCGGATCAAGAAATGGTACAAGAAACATCGCTACGATGAAGAGTACTTCTTTTTGATTTTTGTTCAGTTGAATTTTGCTCATGATCTATTTAATATTTTGTTCGGTGCAAAATTCTTCTAAATCTATGAATTTTGGAAATAAAAAATATTCAGAGGGTATTACTTAAAGATATAGTAGAGGGATCACTCTTTTTATCCCGGTAATCAACCGGATTCTTACCCGTGTGCCTTTTGAAGTAACGGGACAGATAGGATTGGTTGGGGAAGTTCAGATGGTTGGAGATTTCTTGAATGGTCATTTCCGTCGATTGCAGCAATACTTTTATTTCAAGTATGACATGTTTGTCGATAATCTCTTTTGCCGATTCGTCGGTGACTTTTCGCGTGATGGCCGTCAAGTAGCGGGGCGAGATGCATAATTCATCGGCGTAAAAAGTGACTTCCTTTTGTTGAAGGTAATGTTTCTGCACGAGGGAAATAAAACCGTGAAAAATCTCTTCTGCCCGGTCGTGTCCTTTTTTTTCACTGGCAAAAAACTTTTGTGTCTTGTCGTACATGTTCAGAAAAAAGCATTGCAGCAGGTTCTTAATGATCGGGTTACGGAATGTGTTTTGTCGGTCGTGATACACGAGAGTGACCATTTTTATAAGTTCGTTTATGATATCGATTCTTATTCCTTCCGCGTGGGAGCACACGGGATGCTCTTTCAAAAAGCCGAAAAACGGGGCTTCCAGACGAAAAGAAACTTCGTCCATGAGTGCTTTGGAAAAAGCGATGTAATCGACCCGAAATTCCGGTGATGAACTATTGAGCGATAGGGTGGTTGCCGGTAGAATCACAACTTCGGCGTTGGGTACAACAGGATATTTTTTTAAATCGATCTCGATTTCTGCCGTCCCTTCCCGACAGAATAGTATTAATCCGCTATCCAGCCGGTATGGACGGTCAAAAATCATATTCAAGTCGGATGTCCCGGTCACGAGTGGTTCTTCGGTGGTGGTGTAAAATGGCTTCATGTATTCCTGTTTTTGTACAAAAGTAATGGAAAAAGGTCATTTATCGAATTATTTGTTCTCAAAATGGACAACGACGAGCGGATAATGGAAATAGTCGGTTGAGGACATCTCGGTATCTTTGCCCCCGAAAAAGGATAATATATAACATGAAATAATTTGTATTATGGTAAAAAATAAAAATTCAAAAGTATTCTTACTTCTTTTCACGGGTTCGCTGACAGCTTTCGGACCCATTATGACTGATGTGTACTTACCTGCCTTTCCCCAGATGCAGCAATATTTCGGGACATCGGTTTCACTCGTGCAGTTGAGCCTGACGTTCGGGATGCTGGGACTTGCCCTCGGGCAGCTGTTCCTTGGTCCGGTCAGTGACAAGTACGGGCGTGTACGTCCTTTGGCGTTTTCTTTGGGTGTATTTTCTTTGGCAACAGTCGCTTGTATTTTTTCTCCCACGATTTACCATTTCCTGTTTTTTCGTCTCGTGCAGGGTATATTCGGGGCGGGGTGTGTCGTGATTGCCCGTTCGATCATTGTCGACTTGTATTCCGGACGGGAATTGTCGGTGTTCTTTTCCCTGCTTGCGGGAATACAGGGGATCGCCCCTATTGCCGCACCGGTACTGGGAGGTGTGATGATGAACGTGACGGATTGGCGGGGAATATTCGGTATACTGTTCGCTTTCGGGATGATTTTGTTTTTTATGACTTTTGTCTTCCGGGAGTCGCACTCCCGTGAGAAACGCGTTCAAGGCAGCACGTTTTCAGCGTTGAAAGGTTTTGTCCCGATTTTGAAAAACCGGAGGTTTATGCGTTACGTGCTCACGCAGGCTTTGGCTTTTGGTGTGTTTTTCGCGTATATAGCGGCTTCCCCTTTTATTTTTCAATCGCATTACCGGTTATCTCCCGCTCAATATAGCCTGTGTTTCGGGGCGAATGCTTTTTGTATTATGATCGGGAGTGTACTGGTTTCTTTCTTTCGGAATGAACAGAAGGTATTGTCGATGATGACGAAAGTTTTTCTGTTACTTAGTGTTTTCACGGCAGCGGCGTTGATTATGGAATTATCTTTTATCGTGGTGGAAGGGATGTTCGTGTTGCTTGCCTTGTGTTTCGGGACGATTATGCCACCGACAACTTCGCTTGCTCTGGATTTGGAGAGAACGAACTCGGGATGTGCCTCGGCAATACTCGGTTTCTTCCAATTTTTGTTCGGGAGCCTTGTGTCCCCGCTGGTCGGAATAGGGAATTTGTTCGTGACCACGGGGATCATTATACTCGTGTGTAGTTTTCTGGTCTATCTTTTCTGCCCGAAACAATTCAAAGATTCAAGGAGCCAGTGATTGCCGATGGGGTGATTCTTCAATCACTGAATCATAAGATTTTCTTGCGTTGTTCGCAGAATCTCAGCAGCAATTCGGCATAAGAGTCTATTTGTCCCTGTTTGTGGATGGCGTAAAGGGTTCGGGTGATCTCGAGGTCGTCCATGTCGACGATCTTGAGCATCCCGCAAGCTAATTCATCTCGAATGGAGAAAATAGAAACCAAGGCATAGCAATCCGAGTATTTCAAGTATTGTTTGATGCCTTCCGTGCTTCCGATTACCATTTGTTGGTTGAGGTCATTGATTGCAATTCCAGCGTCGGAGAGGTGTCTTTGGATGATGTTGTAAGTACCCGAACCTTTCTCGCGCACCACGAATTTCAGTTCTTGCAATTCTGCCTTGGTAATTGAATCCCACGTTGTGTTTTTGGATGAGGTTACCAGTACGATTTCATCTTTCAGGAAAGGTATGTAATGAATATCCGGTTGTGAAGGTGTTCCCTCGATGAACGCGAGTTGAATATTCCGGTTGAGGAGTTCCTGTTCGATCTGATCCGTGTTGCCGCTAATCAAGTTGATTTTTATCTGGGGGTAACGTTCTCGAAACTGGGCCAGAAGTTCGGGTAGGATGTATTGCGAGAGCGTGGTGCTTGCCCCGATATGGAGCGTGCCGGAAAACTCTTCTTTCATGTGTTGCAGGTTGAACGTGATCGCACGCTCCCGTTCGATAAGGTCTTCGCTTTGTTCCAGCAGGTATTTCCCGGCAGGGGTAAGTGCCAATCTTCCTTTTTCCCGTTCAAAAAGGGTTAGTCCCATTTCCCGTTCCATTTCTTTGATACTTTTGGACACTGCCGGTTGGGAAATCCGTAAAATTTCAGCCGCTTTCGTGGTGTTCAAATGTTTTGCCGTGTGGTAGAATATAGTGAGTTTGTGATCCAGCATTCTTTTTTTGTTTTAGTTCCGAGAGAATTCGGTGTTCCCTCGAAAGTTATATTCCCGGCGAAGGTATTAATTTTAGTTGATATTTCATATTTGCACCCATAGAAGACCCAATGCAATCCTACCGAGAACCCAAGGTAATAAGTTCATAGGGCTGATGTTCGAGTAGTTCTGCTCCAGTGTTTCTATATGAAAGATTATAGGATGTTCAGAGGATAAACGGAGGAAGAACGAAGGAGGGGTATGATTACGGTATTATTTGGGTATAATTACAATGGGTCTTCTATAGGTATTGGTGGAAGAGAAAACGGGATGATGTTAAAAAGAGTAGTATTAATCGTCAATGGGGCAAAACAGTGATGTGGTGGAGTTTTGGAGTTGAGTATAAGATTGTTATGTGATATTTTTAAACGATCGTTTGATGCGGTGCAAATATACATCAATTTTGAGTATCGCAATACTTTTATTAGATTTTTTTTTGACTCTCGTAATTAGGTGTTTACACTTGTGTGTACATAAAAGTGAATATTAATATTGTTAATATCATTAAATGATCGTTTTCTGATATAAAATATCGTTTTGCGAAACAGCTTTCGTGCGTCTATAATACATAGCACTGTTTAAGTGGGGTGCGTGAAACACATGGCAATAAATCAAAACCGGTGAGAGGGTTAGTGCGCGAAGCGCGTCCGGTCGGCTCATCCCGCGGAATTGCCGAAGTATCAAAAAAACGTTTGTAAAGAAGGTGAATAAATAATTACATGATCAAGGAGAAACAACTACACTGGTATGTCGCTTACACGCGAGTGAACCAGGAATTATTGATCAAGAAGAAACTGGACGAACTGGGAATAGAGAATTTCCTCCCGCTGGAAGAACAAGTGCGGGAAACCCCGTTGGGTCGCAAGATGATCCGCGTGCTTTTGATTCATGGGTTGATTTTTATCCACACGGACAAGGTGACGAGTTTCTCCCTGATCAACGAGTGTTCACTGAATATCGTTTACTTGAAAGATATAGAAGGGCATTGTTCTTTGATCGTTCCTGATAAGCAAATGGAAGATTTCATGTTCCTGCTGGATTTCTCGCCTGCCGGCATCGAGATATTGAATAAAGACCTCAAGCGAGGAGACCGGGTTCGGGTGATTAAAGGCCCGTTGCTGGGGCTGGAAGGCGAATTGGTGCGTTTGAGAGGGCACAAGCGGGTGGTAATCCGCTTGGAAGGAGTGGCATCGATCGCCACGTCTTATATCCCGGGTTCATTCTTGGAAAAAATAGAGTAAAACAAATGGATTAATTTAAGATTTATGAATCACGATTTGCGATTAAAAAAAAGTGTCAACAAGTACAATTGAAATCATAAATCTAAAATCGTAAATCAAAAAATACAAATGGAAAAAGGTTTATTTCACGATTTGTACAAGCAATTGGACAACCTTGATCTCCGGTCGTATCCCCCGGCACGATTGTCGGGCTTGTTACACGGTTACCTGACGGTGTACTCTATGGTACGGGTGTACCCGTGGCTGGAGCGTGATTTTGGAACTCCCGGTATCATTCACGAGCGAGCGAAATCGATCGTTCACTTGTATCCCGGGCAGTTGCAAAACGATGATATTTCTGTGGATACCCGGGCGGGTTATGCAGCGGACAAGATGGATGTCTACCAGGTGTACTCGGACTTGAGTTACTTGAAAAACGGTTTGGATGCGGCGTATCGGATTCTCTCGGCACGGGGGAACGGCAAGATCGCGTTGCCTTGTCGCACGCCGAATATTTGCCGTTTGTTGTGCAACTGTTACTATTTTGCCGGAGACGAGGAGTGCGGGGAACTTGCCGGTCGTTTGGTGACGGAGGCGTTAGGATATATTCGTGGCGGTGATCGTGAAATGTTGTTGTCTTGGTGGGATGCCATTTGCCTGTATGATGACGCGGTCGGGGCGATGATGTTGCCGTTGGAAGAACATGCGCGTCTGGGGGAAGAGCGTGTGCGTTTGGTTATCACCGTGAGGCAAGAGGAGGAGGAGATTGTCAAACGATTCCTGCAATCGCGGGAGAATGGTTTTGATGTTACAATAAAAGTGTTTAATATACTTGCAAAGCGGGAGTTCGCCGCTTACAACGAGAGATATGCCGGGTTACGCAACCCCCGGTAACAGCGTCTCCCTCGACGGTACTTCTAAGCCGGATCAAGCTATTAATACCGGAGGGGACGCTTCTTTTGATAAATATAAATAATATTTTTATGAAAGGGATTGTATTGGCCGGAGGGTCTGGAACTCGATTGTATCCTATTACTAAAGGGGTAAGTAAGCAATTGTTGCCGGTGTATGATAAACCAATGATCTATTATCCTATATCAGTGTTAATGTTGGCGGGGATTCGGGAGATTTTGATTATTTCCACGCCGCAGGATTTACCTGGATTTCGACGATTATTAGGGGATGGTTCTGATTATGGAGTACGTTTTGAGTATAAAGAGCAGCCGAGTCCGGATGGGTTGGCACAGGCTTTTATTATCGGAGAGAAATTTATAGGGGGTGATAGTGTTTGCCTTGTGTTGGGAGATAATATTTTCTATGGTCAAGGTTTTCGTCCGATGTTAGAAGAAGCTGTTAGGTTGGCCGAAATCGAAGGTAAGGCAACAGTTTTTGGTTATCACGTGGAAGATCCGGAACGTTATGGGGTAGCAGAATTTGATAAGGAGGGAAATGTATTGAGTATAGAGGAGAAACCGGAAAACCCGCGATCTAATTACGCTGTGGTCGGTTTGTACTTTTACCCCAATAAGGTGGTGAACGTAGCCAAGAATATAAAGCCATCAGCCCGGGGAGAGTTGGAGATTACAACGGTAAACCAAGAATTTCTTGCTGCTCGCAAGTTGAAAGTGAAGTTACTCGGGAGGGGCTTTGCCTGGTTGGACACGGGGACGCATGATTCCCTGTCTGACGCTTCAATTTTTGTCGAGGTGATTGAAAAGCGTCAAGGTTTGAAGGTCGCTTGCCTGGAGGCTATTGCTTATCGAAAAGGATGGATAAGTGAGGTTAAATTACGAGAGGTGGCTGAGATTATGGAGAAGAATCAATATGGCCAATATTTGTTGAAGTTATTGAGAGAAAAATAATGAAGTGTGATAACCGTCATTCATGATTAATTTATAGTAATGGCTGCATCTTTAAAGCATAAAGCAGTTCGAGGGGTAACTTGGAGTTTTATAGATAATAGCGCTAATCAAGGAATAACTTTTTTGGTCGGATTGGTATTGGCTCGATTGCTTTCTCCAGAAGAATATGGCATAATAGGAATTGTCGTAATTTTTATTGCTGTTTTTGATTGTATCGTAGATAGCGGTTTTTCAAACGCTTTAATAAGGAAAAATAATGCGGATAAATTAGATTATAATACAACGTTTATTTTTAATTTAATTTTGAGTATACTACTGTATATTGTACTTTATGTGTCCTCTCCTGCTATAGCTAATTTTTTTTCGCAACCAATTTTAATTTCCGTGATGAGAGTGATGGGAGTGGTGGTGGTTATAAATGCTATAGCTCTTATTCAAAGAACAATTTTAATTAAACAAGTTGATTTTAAAACTCAAACAAAAATTTCTCTTATAGCTTCTTTGTCAAGTGGAGGAATTGGTATCGGGATGGCTGTTGGAGGATTGGGAGTATGGAGTCTTGTTGGACAACAGATATCTAGACAATTTCTAAATTCTTTTTTTTTATGTGTTTATACTAGATGGCGCCCCCAGTTCCTGTTTTCTTTCTACAGATTTAGAATGTTATTCAATTTTGGTTGGAAATTATTGATATCGGGTTTAATAGATACTATATGGAAGGAAATCTATCAAGTGATAATTGGTAAATGGTATTCAACTGATATTTTGGGACAATATACTCAAGCAAATCAGTTTAATAAGATATTCTCCAGTAATTTAACTTTTGTTGTGCAACGTGTGAGTTATCCTGTTTTAAGTGAGATTCAAAATGACCAAAAGCAATTGAAATTGGCGTATAAAAAAATTATAAAGATGACGATGTTTGTCACTTTTACTTGTATTTTGGGATTAGCAGCTTCTGCGAAATCAATGATTTTAGTTCTAGTCGGAGAACAATGGTTACCTTGTGTTCCTTTTTTACAGATTATATGTTTTTCGGGGATGATGTATCCGTTGCATGCTCTTAATTTGAATATGTTGAAAGTAAAAGGACGTTCAGATGTTTTTTTAATTTTGGAAATAATCAAAAAACTAATAGCAATAGGTCCTTTATTATTGGGAATATTTGTGGGGATTTATTGGATGTTATGGGGGAGTGTGATTATAGGTTTCTTTGCGTACTATTTAAATGGTTATTATTCTGGAAAAGATGTTAATTATGGTATATCTGAACAGGTTAAAGATATTTTCCCTTCATTTATGATTGCTTTGATTATGGCCTTGTTTGTGTATCTCATGTCATATTTGCGAATTTCACCTTTTGTATTATTCCCGTTACAAATTATTACAGGTGTTTTACTTGTGATTGTATTATCCGAGTTATTGAAAAGAGATGAATATCTAGAAATTAAAATGATACTATTAAATGTATTAGATAGAATCAAGTATGGAAAATAAGCAAATTACTGTAACTTCACCTTTGTTACCAGGTCTGAAAGAATTTAATAAGTTCCTTCAAGAAATTTGGGATAGTAAATGGATCACGAATAACGGTCATTTCCATCAAGAATTAGAGAAGGCGTTGTGCGAGTACTTGAAAGTACCTTATATTAGCTTGTTTACGAACGGTACATTGCCATTAATCACAGCCTTGCAGGCGTTACGTATCACGGGTGAGGTGATCACGACACCTTATAGTTTCGTGGCAACGACACATGCTTTGTGGTGGAATGGAATTAAACCTGTATTTGTAGACATAGATCCAAGGACTTGTAATCTTGATCCGGAAAAGATAGAGGTTGCTATTACCCCCAAGACGACGGCTATTATGCCGGTACATTGTTACGGTAAACCTTGTGATACGAAGGCGATACAATCTATTGCTGATAAATATGGTTTAAAAGTCATTTATGATGCAGCCCATGCTTTTGGAGTAGAGGTTGACAGTGAATCTATTTTGAAAGCAGGTGATATGAGTACATTAAGTTTTCATGCGACAAAAGTTTACAATACGATCGAAGGTGGGGCATTGGTTATGGGTGACGAGCAAACGAAAAAACGGATTGATTATTTGAAAAACTTTGGTTTTGCGGGGGAAACCACGGTTGTTGCTCCGGGAATTAATAGCAAAATGGATGAAGTTCGGGCTGCTTATGGCTTATTAAACTTAAAGCAAGTTGATCAAGCTATAAGTTCGCGTCATAGAGTCGCGGATAGATATCGAGAGGTCTTGCGAGAGGTGGAAGGAGTTACTTTTTTTGATGATATTCCGGGTGTTCGGCATAATTATTCGTATTTCCCGATCTTCATTGATGCTGAGAAATATGGGATAACTCGTGATGAGTTGTATTTCAAAATGAAAGAAAATAAAGTGCTGGGGCGTCGCTATTTCTATCCATTGATTAGTACTTTTTCTACTTATCGTGGCTTGGAATCCTCAAACCCGAGACATTTGCCAATAGCCACTAAAATGGCAGATGAAGTGATTTGTTTGCCGATGCATCACGCGTTGGGCGAGGATGACATAAACAGAGTATTAGAGGTGATTTTAGAATAGATTATAATCTTTGGTATATTATAAGATTGATGTTTAAACAAAAAAAAATACTATTGCTGGGAGGGTTGCGTTATTTACTTCCGGTAATTAAGGCTGCTCATGATTTGGGGTATTATGTTATTACTTGCGATTATATTCCAAATAATATTGCACATAAATATTCTGATGAATATCATAATGTTAGCATTATAGATAAAGAAGCCGTGTTAGCCTTGGCGCAAGAATTGCAAATAGATGGAATAATGTCATTTGCAGTAGATCCAGGTGTTATTACTGCTGCTTATGTTCAAGAACGGTTGGGTCTTCCTGGGAATCCTTATGAATCAGTTTTAATTTTGCAAAATAAAGATTTATTCCGAAAATTTTTGAGAGAACATGGTTTTACGGTACCCGATTCAAGAAGTTTTTCTTCGATGCAAGAGGCTTTATCGGATAAATCTTGGTATGTTTTTCCCGTGATAGTAAAACCGACAGATTCAGCGGGAAGTAAAGGTGTAACGCGTGTAGATAGCTTTACTGATTTGGAAATAGCCTTGCGAGAGGCATTTGCTCATTCTCACTCCAAACGTGTGATTGTGGAGGAATTTATTGAAAAACAAGGTTGTTCTTCTGATACAGATTGTTTTTCAGTGGATGGGGAATTGAAGTTTATTTCTTTTTCTGCTCAGCGTTTCGACGAAGATGCGGCTAATCCATATACACCTTCTACATATAGTTGGCCATCAACATTCACGAAAGAGCAGGAAGCTAAATTGACATTTGAATTGCAGCGTTTGTTGTCTCTTTTGCATATGCGCACTTCTATTTATAATGTAGAAACTCGTATCGGGAAAAACGGGCAAGCTTACCTCATGGAAGTTTCGCCGCGGGGAGGAGGAAATCGCTTGGCGGAAATGTTAAGGTATGCGACGGGCGTGGATTTGATAACTAATGCAGTGAGAGCAGCAGTTGGAGACGAGGTGATAGCCGTGGAGCAACGTCCTTATCAAGGTTTTTGGGCAGAAATAATCTTACATGCTGATAAAGCAGGGTGTTTTGAAGGATTAGAAATTGAGGAAAATTTTAGAGAGAAATATGTCGTGGAGATTGATTTATGGGTGGAGAAGGGTGATAAAGTTTCTACATTTAATGGAGCTAATGATGCGATAGGAACATTAGTTGTCAAGTTTGATTCTGCTAATGAATTGAATAAATGCATGCGAAATCAGGCAGTTTGGTTGAAAGTTATTATTGCATGAAAGAAATTGGAGGCTATTTCGAACTGGAATTAAGAGAAGGGGAACACTATCATTCCCAAGCATTGCGTTTGAATACTGCACGTAATTGTTTCGAGTATATACTTCGTGCAAGAAAATACACGAAAGTTTATATTCCATACTATACTTGTGAAGTGATGTTGGAACCGCTAAAGAAGTATGGCTTAGAATTTGAGTTTTACTCTATTGACGCCTTGTTGGAACCACTCGAAAAGATTGTATTGAAGGTTGGAGAGGCGTTTTTGTATACAAATTATTTTGGGTTAAAACAAGCTTGCGTTGAGTATCTGGCATCAATTTACGGGTCTCGATTGATAGTGGATAACGCTCAGGCTTTTTATGCTCCTCCCGTGGAGGGAATAGATACATTTTATTCTGCAAGAAAATTCTTCGGGGTGCCAGACGGGGCTTACTTGTACACGGATAAATTGCTCGATATTGCATTGGAGCGGGATGTCTCGTATCAACGTAGCGTACACCTGCTTAGACGGATAGACGAGTCCGCTTCACGAGGTTATGCAAATTTTCGACGAAATGATGATTCGTTGATAGGTCAGCCGATAAAGAAAATGTCTCGATTTACAGATGCGTTACTATGTTCGATCGATTATGATATTGTAAGAAAAAAACGTGTGGAGAATTATAAATATCTAAAAAACAGGCTTGATAGAATTAATCGCGTGCGTTTTTTGGAAGATGAAGGAGCCGTCCCTATGGTATATCCTTTTTACTGTGAAGAGAAAAACTTAAGAAACAGGCTTATAGATAATAAAATATATGTTGCCACGTATTGGCCTAACGTGTTGGAATGGGTAGGTAAAAACAATATCGAGAGCGATTATGTGAATACGCTTGTGGCTTTGCCTGTAGATCAGAGGTGTGATCATAGTATGATGGAAAACATTGTTGAAATTATAAATACAAGAAGAGAATCATGAGTAAGAAGGTGATAATTTTTGGAGCAACAGGAAAGGTGGGTACTTACGTGTTAGATTATGCTATTAAATTTTTTGCGGGTAAAGATTATGAAGTTATAGCATCAGGAAGAAGACAAACGAATTTCTTTGAACAGATGAATGTTCCATATTATTCAGTGAATTTGTCCAATAAAGAAGATTTTGCAAAATTACCAAAGAATGATGTTCACGCCGTGATATTATTATCAGCTCAACTCCCGACAAAATCAGATGGTCAGGAGCCGAGAAAACAATTTGACGTGAATCTTGTAGGAACGTTTAACGTGTTAGAGTATTGTCGAGAAGTAAAAGCGGATCGGTTATTATTTTGCCAAACGGTGTTTGATCTAGCTGGTTATTTTGGCGAGAATAAGCCTCTTGAGCCGTACGCGCAACCAAGATTTAGTTATTCTGATTTTCACTCACTATACGTGATATGTAAAAATGCAACAATAGAGTTGATGGAGCATTATCATGAAAAGTATGGTTTGAAGAAATTCGTTTTCAGGCTTCCCACGATATATGCCTACAACGCGTATCCATACATGTATAACGATAATGGAGAGAAGGTCATGCGCCCGCTTTACGTGATGATAAATAGAGCAATTAATAGCGAGCCGTTGTCAATTTGGGGGGATCCGAATTATTCAAAAGATATGGTTCACGTGTACGATTTTGCGCAAATGCTTTGTAAATGTGTTCTTGTAGACCGGGATAAAGGTTTTTATAATGTAGGTACGGGTGTACCTGTAACACTCGAACAGCAAGTTCGTACAATTGTAGACGTGTTCTCACCCGAGGATAATCCTTCCCCGATTAGTTACGCACCAGAGAAAGTTAGTGGAGGTGGGTGTTTGATGAATGTAGATAATGCTAAGAAGGAATTAGGTTACGAGCCTGTATATGATATTCGTAAATTGCTCGAGCAATTCAAAGAAGAGATGGCTTCAAATCGCTTTCTTGAGTTACGTTCGGATTTGAGATACCAGTAGTTCAAATAGGGTTTTAATACGATCAAAAATGATAATACCAATTACAGATGATGTAGATGAAATTGTAAGTATCGGTAAGGTCTTGTACGAGGAAAATCAATTTATTTACACTTTACCTTTGAAGAATTGGATGTTTGATACCATAAAAATTAATGGAATTAGCAAAACGAGTGAAGATGTATATGATATCTTTTATACAAGTATTTACGATTACTGCATTTATGGGATCAGGTTAAATGAATGGTTTGAGGATTCGTTTTATAAAAAGAGTCATGCTGAAAAGTTATCATTAGTCGAAAAGCGACAAAAGCGATTTTTATTAAAAGAAGCTGAAAGTAAATTTGCAAGTAACGAGTTCCTACATGGTTCTTTTGAAGATTATAAATGCGCTTTAGAATCGTACGTAGTATCATTCTCAGAGTACATGTGGCAATATAATTTTTGGGAACGATCAGATATAGAACGTCAAAGTTTTATATCTCGTTTCTCGGCATTACAGCTTTATCGTAGACTTGTTTTACCGGATATAAAGGACTTGTTTACGAATAAAATTCGTTTCCTGAATGAATTTAAGAACTTTGTTCACAGAGAATATATGCTTGTAAACGATCATTCCTATGAAGAGTTTACAACCTTTGTTCGTCTTCATGATTGTATCGCGAAGCCGCTAGCTTCATCGTGTGGGGTTGGGATATTTAAGGTGTATTCGATAACTCCAGAATTGGAATTGAAAAACTTGTACACTCGATTGAAATCGGAAAACTACCTACTGGAAGAGTGTATTCATAATTCGGCTGTTATAGAAGCTTTTCACCCCCAGTCGTTGAACACGATACGCGTAGTGACATTATCAAATAACGATAAAGTTGTGATATTTGGATCATTTATACGTGTTGGAGTTCATGGTAACGTAATTGATAACGCTCATGCTGGTGGGATTTTCGCACAGATTAACGTGGAAACCGGGTTAATAGAAAGCGATGGAATAGATACTAATGGTAACATGTACCCTGTACACCCTGATACTGGAATCCGATTCAAAGGATTTAAAATCCCGTTATGGAAACAAATAAAAGTATGTTGTGAGAGGGCGTGCAGGCAATATTCCGGAATTCATATTGCGGGGTGGGATATTGCATTGTTACCTGATAATGAAATAGAGATCGTTGAGGGGAATTATGGACCTGATTTCGACGTGATGCAATCCCCATTAAAGGTAGGTGTCAGGGATGAGTTAACTAATCTTGTAAATAAGTTATTTAATTAGTTCTCTAGTCTTTAATTTTAAAGAAAGACAACATGTCGTTGAAGTCTATTAGAGTTAAAATTTTCGAATTAGGGAGGTTGTTTAAGTATAGAAATAAATTTGTGTATGCGCAAACTTATTATCCAGAATATAAAATGAAGTCTAGGTTTAAAATATATTTTGAGCAAATAAGAGAGGTGCTCAAGTATAATTGGCCTAACTTGTATTATTTTGTTTATGGTTTTGACGTGAAACAAAATAATGACGATTACTTAGCTTACAAGCCTTTTATGCTAAAAAGAGATGAATTAAATTCTCCAGCACCATACAGTTATATTTGTTTACTTCGTGATAAATTATTATTTACGATAATAGGTAAATACTTCGATATGCCTGTTGTGTCAAATTTGGCTCAAATTCATTGTGTTGAAGAGTTGAATGTCTTGTTGAAAAAATATGATAATTTGTTCTTGAAACCTATAGATAGCATGTGTGGAAACGGTACACTGTCTGTAGCTTTGGTAAGAGGGGAATACAAGATAGACGATAGTCTTTGTTCTTACGAGGAATTATCGCAGCGGGTAGGAAGATTATTATTGCAAACCTCGTTGATCGTTCAAAAACTTTTGAAGAATCATCGGGATATAAATTGTATTTATTCAAAGTCAATAAATACATTGCGAATAGTTACTGTAAATCCCAAATATTCAGATAACCCCATTGATATAGTTGTTTTGGGGACCTTGTTAAGGATCGGAGCAAATGATTCTGTTATAGATAACTGGGCAAAAGGAGGGCTCGTTGTGGGAATAAATTCAGATGGTAGGTTGATGAAATATGGTTTTTACAAGCCAGGTTATGGTACAAAAACAGAAGAACACCCTGATACAAAATTCAAGTTTGAGGGTTTCGAGGTTCCATATTATGAAGAAGCAATAACGAGATGTAAGAATTTCCATTCGAAACTTGATAAGATACATTCGATAGGTTGGGATGTGGCAATAACGGATGATGGTCCATTGTTTATTGAGGCGAATGATAATTGGGAGTTAGGTTTTGTTCAAGTTTGTTGTGGTGGGATTAAACAGCAATTTGATGATTTATTTAAATAATTTCTTCTGATGCAAAGTTAAAAATTGCTAGTTATGAGTTGTCTATGGGGAATGGTGAGATGCTTTTTACAATCAAATAAGACTAAAAAAAGACTGTGTTATATCGGATCGGCAAGGAATGAAGAAAGGTGATTTGTGAAAGATAAAATAAATTGATAAGAATGCCGAAAGTGAAAATAGTTACTTTTTTTCAAAGTAGAATTTTATTTATAATTTGGGTTGATTGATGTTTGAAAGTATAGTTGTTTATGGATTGCTAACTATAGTGATGGTTTTGTGTGGGATTGTTGCAGCTCAAAGAGAACATCTATATTATCATAGATGGACAAATTGTAATAATTACAATTATAAATTGTCTTTTTTACATTGGGAAACGATTTTTCCTCTTATTGTTTTTGCCTTTATTTTTGGTTGTAGGTATAACGTTGGAGTGGATTATCCTGCATATTTGAAGATGTATATTTGGGGGGGAGATAGGGAAATGGAACCCTTGTTTTTATGGGTTACTGATAGCATGTCTGATTTGAATATTCATTATGCGTGTTATTTTGGCTTGTGGGCATTTATTCAGGTGTTTTTGCTTTTTTATACTTTACGGCATCAGCGTTTTTTGTTCCCATTTATGGCCTTTTTTTTGATTTTTGGTTCTTATTATCTATCAATGATGAATATAATTAGGCAGCAAGTTGCTGCGTGTATTTTTCTTTATTCGATTCAATATATTGATAATAAAAAGTTTGTAAAGTATTTCTTGTGTATATTTTTTGCTTCATTATTTCACAAATCAGCTTGGCTAGTAATTATTTTATACCCACTATTTCAATGGAGAAAAGATTGGTTTCCCAATATTAAGATACAGATTATTTTCTATCTCATAGCACTTTATTTGTCATTCAATTATGATTTTGTAATAAATTTAATTTCTGGAATCTTTTCTGATTTTGCAAGACTTTTTGGATATGATGTTTATTTAATTGGGATTTTGAGAAATGAACAATTGAATTCTATGGCGCAATTTGGGAATAATACTGGTTATGGTTTTTATATTAATGTTTTTATCTCCGTGATAATTATTTTATTTAGTAATAGACTGAAAAATTACTATAAGAATAATTTTTTTTTAATGATTTATAGTATGTGGTTTATTCGAATTTTAGCAGATTTTGTAATTGGAGACTCTATTATACTGAATCGTCCATTTGTATATTTTACAAATATTAAAATTATAATGCTGGCATATTTTATTTATTATTGTGTTAATTCTAAAAGAGTTATTCCACAATTATTAATAGTTGGTTTTATATTGATTCATGTGGCATTATTTGTTAACATGTTGTCAAATGGTGAAATAAATACTTCAATGTATAGATTTTTTTGGGAACAATAAAAATATTATTATGATACAAATTAAAATTTATGCACCAATAATTATACCAACATTGTGTCGACACGTGCATTTTAAGAGATGTGTAGAATCTTTAGCTCGATGTGCGGGTGCAAAAGATACAGAACTTTTTATTGGTTTAGATTATCCTGTCAATGAGTCACATTGGAAAGGATATAAAGAAATAAGTGAATACGTAGAAACAATTGTTGGTTTTAAGAAAGTGCATATTTTTCGTCGAGACGTGAATTATGGTGCTTTTAAAAATGGATTGAATTTAAAAGAAGAAGTGGCTAAAAGATTTGATCGCTACATTTTAACAGAAGATGATAATGAATTTTCTCCAAATTTTTTAGAATATATAAATAAAGGTTTAGAATTATATAAAGATAATCCTAATGTAGTTGCAATTTGTGGTTATTCTTATCCGTTTGATTACTGTGAAAAAATAGAGGGATATCCATATAATGCTTATCCAATGAAGAGTTTTTGTGCTTGGGGAACTGGTTATTGGTTTGAAAAATATAATAAGATTCGGCCGCAAATAAACCAGAAAGCTGCTTATAATATTGTTCATTCTTGGCGGTTAGTATACAAATTGTTTAATCAAAAGTTACATATTACAGTTCATAGATTACTCTTTAGATATAAAATGGCTTATGGTGATTTAATGTGGCATTCTTATTGTGTCCTTAACAATGTTTATTGTATTTTTCCGCATATATCGAAGGTTAGAAATTATGGTTTTGATGGTAAAGGTTTGAATTGTATCGAGAATCCAATATATGCAAAGCAAAAAATAGATGAATCTATTTCATTTGATTTTGACGATTTTAAAATTAAACCATATAAATCAATAACTATGATCCATGATAAGTTGTATGGAGGAACGTGGGGAATTAGGCGTTTATGTGAAATAGAATATTTAATGTTTAGGTTCTTTGGGATTTCTTTTCAGAATAGCATTTTTCAGAATAGTTTGTTAAAAAAATATCGCCAACGTTCAAATAGAAGTAGAACTTGATTGTAATGTAAAATAATGAAAGATGAATAAAATTAGATATATAAGAAAGCGTTTTCATGATATGTTGCAGATATACGTTGGAAATGATGTTTGTTTGTATATGAAGTATTTGTATTTTTTAGATTGGCTATTTGCTTTTTTGATTCAAGGAGCATCGATAAGTGATTATTTCGGTTATGGGTTTTACAAGAAGCGAGTTAATGGGCGAAATGAATATATTACTTATCGTCGGTTTTGTAAAATTCAAAATATATGTAATAAAAAAGAAGATAGAGATTTATGTATGAATAAGATGAAATTTAATAAATATTTTTTTGATTTTTTGGGAAGAAAAAGTATGGATGTGAATAATTCTTCTTTTGAAGAGTTTAAATCTTTCTTTGAAAAAAATCGGGAAGTATTCGTAAAGGAAATTTCTTCATATAGAGGGAAAGGGGTTAAGATGTATTCTTTTGATAATATAGACATATTACAATTGTATGCGAATCTTAAATCTGAGAAAAATAGTCATTATATATTAGAAGAAAAAATAGTTCAAGCTGAAACTTTAGCAGAATTTCACCCATGGTCGATAAATACGATTAGAATTGTTACATTATATGATAATATTAAGGATATAGTTTATTTTATGAGTGCTCGATTGAGGATGGGTAATAAACAAAATGTTGTCGATAATTTTCATTATGAAGGGATTGGTGCTAATGTTGATATAGAAACAGGGATAATTGATTCTGTGGGATACAATGTGCGTAATGAATTTTTTTTTAATCATCCAATAACCGGAAAACAAATTATTGGTTTTAAAATTCCATATTGGCAAGAATGTAAAGAGTTTGTTATGAAGGCTGCTCGTCATATTCCAACGGTTAGATATGTGGGGTGGGATATAGTTTTGTTAGAAGGAGGTAAATTTTTATTGGTTGAAGGAAATGATAATGCGGATCATGATTTTCAACAATTACATTATAGAGGGCTGTGGAAAGACTATAAAAAAATATTAAAGCAACTTAAGCGAGACTTATGAAAAACTTAATAATCATTGGTGCCGGGGGAATGGGACGAACTTTTTATGATTGGGTGAGAGAAAGCATGGGGTATGGAGAGGAGTTCGTGATAAAAGGTTTTATTGACGACAATGTTAATGCATTAGAGGAATTTGAGGGGTATCCGCCGATGTTAGGTTCTATTGAAGAATATTGTCCGGAAGAAGACGATGTTTTTACTTGTTCTATGGGAGGATATGTTAAGAAGGTGTGTTGTGAGAGAATTTTATACAAGGGTGGGAAATTTATTAATATTATTCATTCTACAGCTCGTGTCGGGACGAATGTGAAATTAGGTATAGGAAATGTAATTGGGGCTTACGTGGCATTGGGGGCAGATGTTAAAGTCGGGGATCATAATCTGATCCAGAGTTATAGTGTTGTCGGGCATGATGCTGTTATCGGGAATTGGAACCGAATAGATACACATGTGACTTGCGTGGGGGGAATAAAAATTGAGAACGAAACGATGATTCATACCTCTGTGGTTATTAATCATAAGGTGGTCGTTGAAACAGGGGCAAAGGTTGGGGCGTGTAGTTTTGTGATTAAAAGAGTGAAAGCGGGAACGACCGTGATGGGAAATCCTGCTAGAAGGGTTGAAATTTAAAGTAAGTTAGTTATATAAAATATTTAGTTATGGAGATTTCTAAGTTTATCGAGTTTTTTGCAGAGTTGTTTGACGAGACGGATGTAAACGTGTTTACCAAAGAGACTGAATTTAAAAAGTTGGAGGAATGGTCTTCTTTGATGGCTCTTTCTGTTATTGCGATGGTGGATGAAGAATATGGGATAACTATTCAAGGAGAGGATATTCGAAATGCCAATACAATAGCAGATCTTTTCGATAACGTGAAAGCTAAGCGGTAATGGAGATGTTATATAATCCGTTTTCGCTTTCCGGTAAAATTATTTTGGTTACAGGGGCGGCGTCCGGTATCGGGAGAGTTACTGCGATAGAGTGTTCTAAAATGGGAGCTTCAGTAATTATCACGGATATCCGTGAAAACGGATTGACGGAAACCTTGCATTTATTGTGTGGAGAGAATAGAGAGCATCGAATGATCACTTGTGATTTAACGGAAGATGCTGATTTGGAAAGAATGGTGTCGCTTCTTCCCATGTTGGACGGGATGGTAAATAATGCGGGGATCACGAAACCATTGCCGGTGAAATTTATAAATCGTGGAGATATTGAAAAAATACTTTCGGTGAATGCACTTGCTCCGATATATTTAACACAAAAATTATTGAAAAAGAAGAAGTTGAAGAAAGGGGCATCTCTTGTTTTCACTGTTTCAATCGGCGGAGTTTATACAGTGGCTCCGGGTAATGCGATGTATGGTGTTTCCAAGGGTGCTTTACACGTATTCATGAAAAATGCAGCTTTAGAGTTAGCTTCTACAGGGATTCGGTGTAATAGTGTAAATCCGGGGATGGTGGATACTAATTTAGTGGCAGGTAAACAGTATTCGAAAGATGATAGGGAGCGGGATATGAAAACCTATCCGATGAAGCGATACGGGGAACCTCGAGAGGTCGCATTGGGGATTGTTTACTTGTTATCGGATGCTTCCTCGTTTGTTACCGGACACACGTTAATTATTGATGGGGGGAAAACTTTGTATTAAAGATGGAAAAATTATTACATGGCAAGGTTTGTATTGTTACGGGAGCCGCTCAAGGAATTGGGAAGGCAATCGTGGAGCGTTTTGCCGCAGATGGAGGTATTGTCTATGCTTTTGACCGGCAAACGGGAGTAATGGAGCAATGGGCGAAGGATTGTTCAGAACGTTATGATGTGAGAATAATTCCCGTTTGTTGCGATATAACAGATAGTACTGGAGTGAAAAATGTTTTAATGTCGATACACAAGCAAGAGGGAAAAATAGATGTACTGGTGAATAATGCCGGAGTTGTTTTTAATCGGAAGATAGGGATGATCATACGAGAGGAAACGGAGTTGATGTTTCGTGTGAATGTGATTGCCGTATTGGAATTAATGCAGTTGGTGGCTCGTTTTATGGCTAGAAATAAACGTGGGACGATTGTGAATATTGCGTCCGTTACAGCCGTATTGGGTTCCTCGGGACAGGTTGCCTACTCTGCCACGAAAGGGGCGATAATTTCATTGACCAAATCGGCAGCGAAAGAACTTGCTCCGCAAGGAATACGCGTGAATGCGGTGGCTCCGGGAATAGTGGAAACAGAGCGTTTTGCAGAGTTGTATAAATCTTCCGGGGATAAAATAGACGAGAGGATAAACCGGATTGCTTTGGGCAGGTTGGGGACTCCCGAAGATGTAGCTAATGCATGTTCCTTTTTAGCTTCCGAGAGAGCTTCATATATTTCAGGACAGATATTGGGAGTTGACGGTTGTGCTTCGATTTAGAAGTTATGGTACTGAATATTGATAAGCATGAAAGAGATTCTTTGGCTGTAATAGATTCAGCCGGAGACATGTTGAAATATGGTGAATTGACGGAATTTGTCAATGAGTTAAAAGAACTAGTACGAAATCGTTCTCTCGTGTTCGTTCTTGCAGGTAATGACGTGGGGGGAATAGCTTGGAGCGTTGGATTGATTGGGGCGGGGATTATTCCTTTGTTGTTAAGTCCGAAGATAGACAAGGATCTATTACAAAAATTAGAGGATATTTATCAGCCTGGGTATATATGTCTTTCAAATGGGGATTTAGGAGGGGGTGGTGTTGAACGGAAATTGTGTCGTTGGGGGTATTCCCTGTTGGAAACAGGTAAAAAGAATTACCCTCTTTATGAGCAATTATCACATCTTCTTCCCACATCAGGATCCACGGGTAGCCCGAAACTCGTGCGTCACAGTTATGAAAACGTGGAAGCCTCGGCTTTAAATATTTCGACTTTTTTTGAACTGAAGAGCGAGGATCGCCCCGTGCTTGTTTTGCCCCTGTATTATACCATGGGCTTGTCGGTTGTATTCAGTCATCTATACGTGGGGGCGACGGTTCTTGCGACGGATTTGAGTATGACACAAAGAGAGTTTTGGACTTTTTTGAAAGAGCGAAAAGCGACGAGTTTCACCGGAGTGCCTTATAGTTTCGAGATTTTGCGAATGATGCGTTTTTTCAAAATGGATTTACCTGATTTGGAGTTGTTGACGCAAGGGGGAGGTAAGTTGTCGAGGGAATTGAATCTCCAATTCGTGGAATACGCACAACAAACGGGAAAACGATGGATTGCTACTTACGGGCAAACGGAAGGGACGGCTAGGATGGCTTATTTGCCACCGGAATATGCCTTGTCGAAATGTGGGAGTATCGGGAAAGCGGTACCTAACGGGGAGTTATTTTTGATAGATTCGGAAGGACAATTAGTTAAGGAAAGTCACAGAGAAGGGGAGCTGTGCTATCGGGGGAGGAATGTAACTTTGGGGTATGCCTTGTGCAAGGCGGATTTGGCGTTGGGTGATGAACGAAAGGGATGTTTGAAGACGGGAGATTTGGCCTATCGGGATGATGATGGGTTTTATTATATCGTGGGGCGTACGGGACGATTCTTAAAACTTTATGGGATGCGGGTTGGGCTTGATGAATGTGAGCAAATCGTAAGAGCTGCATTTCCGGTTGAATGTGCATGCGTAGGAACGGATGCAAAGATGATAGTTTATATCACAAATGTGCAGTTAGCTGGGCTGGTGAAAGGGGAGTTGGTTGAAAAAACTGGTATTGTGGCATCAGCTTTTGAAGTGCGAATTATATCTGAGATACCCCGAAATAGAGTGGGGAAAGTTTTATATAGTCAATTGAATAACCAATAAGTAAAAAAATGGAGCAAAAATATAACAAGGTGTTTGTGGAAGTGTTTGGCGTGACAGAAAGTGTTTTAAATGATGATTTTTCAAAAGACAATGTGAAAGAGTGGGATTCGGTTCATCAGTTAAATATAGTCGCTTTATTGGAAGAATCGTTTGATGTCATGTTCGAGCCGGAAGATATCATGGGATTCACGTCTTACAAGGCGGGTAAAGAGATATTGTGCAAATACGGGGTTGAAATTTAAACACGTTAGAACTTATGGCAAGGTGGGAAATTAAAAACGTGAAGGTGGCGGGAGTGGCTGCTGCTGTTCCCCGGAACGTGGTTCACACGACGGATTTCGAGTTTTTTACCCCGGAAGATGCTGAGGTGTTTAATAATACTGTCGGTATCAAACAGAGGCATATTGCCCCCGATGATGTTTGTGCGTCTGATTTGTGTTTTGCCGCGGCGGAACAACTATTGGCAGACCTTAATTGGGAGCGGGAGAGCGTTGATGTTTTGATATTCGAATCAGTAACGGGTGATTATAAAACTCCTCCAACTTCTTGTTTGTTGCAAGAACGATTGGGATTTTCGGAGAATTGTTTTTCGATGGATATCCCGATGGGATGTTGCGGTTGCATGTATGCAATCACAACAGGTGGAAATTTGTTGTCTTCCGGTAACGTGAAGCGGGCGTTGTTACTTGTCGGGGATACGGCTTTGCGGATGGGTTCCATGAAGGATAAGAGTAGAGTTCCGTTATTCGGGGATTGTGGAACGGCGATGGCTTTGGAATATGATCCGACAGCGAATGATATCGTGGTCGACTTTCACACGTACGGGGAAGGGTACGAGGCGTTGATGACTCCACACGGGGGATTTCGTCACCCGGTCACGAAAGAGTCTTTCGAGTATGAAGATTTCGGGAACGGGATTGTTCGAGCTCCCATACACACGTTGATAAACGGTATGAACGTGTTCTCGTTTGCAATTTCCAAACCTCCCAAGTCGATAGAGGCTTTTATGGCGGATTACAAGATAAACAGGGATAATGATGTGGATTATTTTTTGATTCATCAGGCGAACAAGATGATCGTAGACAGAATCGTGAAGAAATTGAAATTGCCCTTGGAAAAAGTACCATATAATTTGGAAGAATTTGGAAACTTGGGTGGAGCTTCTATTCCTTCTTTGATGGTAACACGTTTGCGGGAGCAATTGATGACAGCAGAGAAGAGTTTGTTGATGTCATCTTTTGGATTAGGGTTGACTTGGGGAACGATGTGGATGAAAACACAACCGATGGTTGTTTCGGATTTGATAAAAGTAAAATAATATGGCTAAGTTATCTTTTAGACAAAAAATTAGTCGAGTGATAAATCATTCATATGGAGTGTATTTGCGGAAAATAAGAGGTGTTGATATTGGAAAAAATTGTTAAATATCTTGGAGAGCTCTTATTGATCGCGCACATCCTAAGGGTGTACACATTGGTGACGGAACTCGAGTAGCTTTGGGGGTGATGATTATAGCTCATGATTATTCTAGAGGAAAGGAAAAAATGTGGTGTGATACGTATATTGGTAAACATTGCGTAATAGGGGAAAGGGCAATAATTCTTCCTGGAGTTTCCCTTGGAGATCATGTGTTTGTGGGGGCAGGAAGTGTTGTTACTAAAAGTTTTCCTAGTCATTGTTTGATAGCGGGGAATCCGGCTAGAGTAGTTCGTACGGGTATAGAAATAAGTGATAAAACTCAAATTATTAATAAGGGTAAATTAGTAAAGTAAAACATGATTGCGAAATTATGTTGACATAAAATAATTGAAGTATCAATGGAAATAAGAGATTACCAAATTGGGGATGAAAAGGCTATATTGCATTTGTTTGAATTGACTTTCGGGAAACCAATGCGGGAACAATATTGGCGGTGGCGCTTCGAACGGAATCCAGTGGGGAAGTACTATATAAAATTAATGTGGGAAAAAGAGTTGTTGATTGGACATTATGCCGTGAGTCCTTTTCAATTTGTGGTAGATAATGAGATAACGCAAGCATCTCTTTCTATGACAACAATGACTCATCCTGACTACAGCGGGAAAGGGATATTCAAGACTTTGGCGGAAGAGTTGTACTCGTTTATCGCCCAAAAATACGATACGAAATGCGTTATGGGATTTCCCAATAAGAATTCTCACTATGGTTTTATCAAGAATTTGAGTTGGAGAGATTTGGCCGTTATTCATCATTTGGTGTTGGAGACATCTAGTATAAAACCTTGCTTATCACCCATGATAACGAGGATGGAAACTTTTGATCAATCTCATTCGGATTTATTAAAACAAATAACTTCTGCTTTCCGTGTTTCCTTGAATCAATCAGTGGATTATTTGAATTGGAGGTATAAAGAAAACCCTTTTAATAAATATTATATTTTTGAACATCGAGATTCTGTCTTGTCAGGTTTTTTAGTCGTTAAATTGTACCCGATGGCGGATGGCTCGTATGGGGCGTTTATTGTTGAAAATGGAATCGCTATGGAGAACATCTCTTTGCTACCCGAGTTTCTTTCACACATTATTGCTTCTTTTGATTTAAAAATATCAAGTGTACACACGTGGCTTTCTCTTTTTGATCGGCGACATATTTATTACGAGAAAAATGGTTTTGTATTGGGTGGTAAACAAACCTTCTTAGGAGTGAGAGTGTTTGATGAGTCTTTAAGTGACGTGTTGACTGAATTTAAAAATTGGTATTATTCTTACGGGGATTCAGATATATATTAAGTATGAAAAAAGTGTTAGTAGTAGCTCCGCATCCGGATGATGAAGTCTTGGGCTGTGGTGGAGTAATGAAAAAGATGGTAAATAATGGGAGCGAAACATATGTTTTGATTGTGACTAACGCTCACGTGGGAGATCCGGAAAGATATCTTTTGGAAGGGATACAAAACGTGAGGAATGAAGCATTAGCAGCACATCGAGCCTTGGGTGTGGAAGATACTTTTTTTATGGATTTTCCTGCGCCAAGGTTAGATACGTTTCCTTCTTACAAAATAGCGACTGCATTGTCAGAACTTATTCAGAAGTATCAATTTGATACTGTTTTTGTTCCACATCGTGGTGATATACATAAAGATCATAAGGCGGTTTTTGATGCGACACTTGTTGCTTGTCGTCCCGTGAATAACTGTTCTGTGAAAAGAGTTTACGCTTATGAAACTTTGTCGGAAACCGAGTGGGGAGTTCCGTATCAATCAGAGGCATTTATACCTAATGTATTTGTGGAGTTGACAGAGGAAGAGTTCAATGCAAAATGTGTTGCGATGAGGTTTTTCAAATCCCAAATACGAGAATTTCCGTCCTCTCGTTCAATTGAGGCGATAGAAGCGTTGGCAAAATATAGAGGTGCAACGGTTTCTTATCCTAGAGTTGAAGCATTCATGTTAATACGTGATATAAGATGAGTGTGTACGTGTCTTTTGTTAAAAGGGTGATGGATTTCGTGATAGCCTTGATAGCCTTATGTGTTTTAATCCCATTTTTATGTATTATCGCTATTTTATTACTACTAGCACACAAGAATTTGAATGGGATATTTTTTGTGCAGACACGTTCGGGATATAGGGGGAAGTTGTTTAAGATTTTGAAATTCAAAACAATGAGTGATAGAACGGATGAAAGCGGAGTATTACTTCCTGATGCAGATAGGTTAACACCCGTGGGACGGATTGTGAGAGAATTATCAATAGATGAGTTACCCCAGTTGGTAAATGTGTTGAAAGGAGATATGGCGTTAATAGGTCCCCGTCCTCTTCCGGCTAAATATTTGGCATTTTATACATCGGAACAAGCAAGACGACACGAAGTGAGACCTGGAATTGTTGGTTGGGCTGGTGTCAACGGGAGAAATAATAACACGTGGTTGAAAAAATTTGAGATGGATGTGTGGTACGTGGATCACGTGTCATTCATGCTTGATTTAAAAATATTTTTTCTTGCAATTAAAACAATAATTTGTCGTGATGGAGTTTCGAAGGAGGGAGAAGCTACAACAGTTCCTTTTGACGGGACGAATTGAGAGGTCGAGAGTAAAAGAATGAAAGTGTTCGTTATTAGAAGGATATTTGTCAAATATGAATATTGTTCGGATTGTTAATTCTATTTTTAGTTCTAACGCGTACGTGTTGCAAGAGAAAGGGATGGCTTGGTGTTGGTTGGTAGACATAGGGGACGTGGAACCCATGTTGGAGGTTATTTCTGCGGGGATGGCGGTTCTAGGAATATTTCTCACGCATACGCATTATGATCACTTGTACGGGATTAATCGGCTCGTGGGACTTTACCCGGAATGTGTAGTTTACACGTCAGAGGCGGGGAAAGAGGGTTTATACTCGGACAAGTTGAACTTCTCGAGGTATCATGATGACCCCGTCGTGTTCACGGGTGACAATGTTCAAATTTTACATGACCGAGATGAAATTGAGTTGTTTCCCGGGGAATTTTTGAAAGTACTGGAGACGCCCGGGCATGACAAGAGTTGCTTGACTTATTACACGAGGGGAGAGATATTCACGGGCGATTCTTTTATACCGGAAGTGAAGGTAATAACTACTTTCCCACGTAGCAACAAACAAGATGCAGCCCGATCCGTGGAGGCGATTTTGAAAGTCGCGGAGGGGCGGGATTTATATCCCGGTCACGGAGAGGTCTTGTTGGGGAATTGAATATTTCGTAGTATAATCATAAGTTTTATTTATCAATAGGGCACTCGCGGGAGTGAAGGCGTGGTTGTTATGTCTTGACCGGAAGGGTGTGTTCAAGAGATTTTTACATGAAAAGGGAACGAATTTATCTTTGTTTGGCGCACATGAGCGGCAAGGAACAGGATTTTATTAAAGAAGCGTTTGACACGAATTGGGTAGTGCCCTTGGGACCAAACGTGAACGCTTTTGAAAAATCACTGCGGGATTTTTTGATTGGAAGTGGAGAACAAGCAATTGAAAATGGAAAGTTGAGAGTTGAAAATGAAGGGAAGCAGGTGGTGGCATTGAGTGCGGGGACGGCGGCCTTGCACTTGGGGTTGATATTGTTGGGGGTACAGGCGGGTGACGAGGTGATATGCCAGAGTTTCACTTTTTGCGCTTCTGCCAACCCGGTGACATATCAAGGGGCGACGGCTGTTTTCGTAGACTCGGAGGAAGAGACGTGGAACATGAGTCCCGTGTTGTTGGAGAGAGCTATACAAGACCGGATCGCTAAAACGGGACGGAAGCCGAAAGCAATTATTCCGGTGCACCTGTACGGGATGCCGGCGAAGATGGACGAGATTTGTGCGGTGGCCGGGAAATATGACATTCCGGTACTGGAAGATGCTGCCGAGGCATTGGGTTCGGAATATAAGGGACAAAAGTGCGGGACTTTCGGGTTGTACGGGGCGTTGAGTTTTAACGGAAACAAGATGATAACAACCTCGGGAGGAGGAGCATTGGTTTGTCCGGACGAGGAGTCAAAGAAGAAGGTGATGTTCTACGCCACGCAGGCACGGGAACCGTATCCTTATTACCAGCACGAGAAGATCGGTTACAATTACCGGATGAGTAATATCTGTGCCGGGATCGGTTTGGGACAGATGACAGTATTGGACGAGCATGTGGCTCATCACCGCCACGTGCATGAATTATACGAGCGGGCATTCGCCGATGTGGATGGAATAGAGTTGATGTCGAATCCCGATAACCGGTTTAATGCGAATTACTGGTTGTGTACGCTTTTGATCGACAAAGCGGTGACAGGGGTAGATCACGAGGAGGTGCGTGTGGCTTTGGACGCTAAAGGAATTGAAACCCGACCGTTGTGGAAGCCTATGCACCTGCAGCCGGTTTTCGCGGGGAATCCTTGTTACGTGGATGGTACTTCGGAAAAGTTATTCGAGAGGGGTTTGTGTATCCCTGCCGGTCCTCGCGTGACGGATGAGGATGTGGCGTATATCACGAGAGAGATAAAAAATTGTATCAAGAAATAATCTAAATCTATGTGTTTGATAAAAAACGTGATCGTGTTGTTGTTGACCGGGGGATTGTTGGCCTCCTGTGCCTCGAGCAAGAAAGTGGTGTATTTGCAGGATGTGGATGTTAATAAACGGATAAAAGCGGAGAGTGAGTACAAGACTGTGATCCACACGGATGATCTGTTATCCATCATCGTGTCGTGTGATGATCTGGAATCTGCGTTACCCTTTAACACGCCGATGATTGGGTTGGGGCGGGAGGTAAGCACGACTTCGACACAACAGATTCCAAGGGGATACCTCGTGGACAAGAACGGAGAAATAGATTTCCCGGTACTCGGGAAATTGAAAGTGGAGGGAATCTCGCGAAATGACTTGGCAGAGATGTTGAAAGAAAAATTATCTGTTTACTTGAAGAATCCGATCGTGACGATACAATTCCAGAATTTCAAGGTGACGATATTGGGAGAGGTGAAAAGTCCCGGTAGTTATAAAGTGGTCAGCGAGCGAGTGTCTTTGTTGGATGCCTTGGGTATGGCGGGAGATTTGCAGATTAACGGGAAACGGAAGAACGTGCTGGTGATGCGAGAACAGGGCGGCGAGAAAATCTTCGCACGGATAGATTTAACATCGAGTGATTTTATAGATTCCCCCTTTTTCTACCTGCAACAGAATGATGTGGTTTACGTGGAGCCAAACAAGGGGCGTATAGCCGGGGGAAGCGTGAGTACTTTCTTGCCTTATATATTGTCGAGTTTATCGACGATCGTGGCACTTATAACCTTGACTAAATAGTTTCGGAAGAATTAATTTATGAAGATGACCAACCAAGATAGTAATTTGATTCAGGCAGAAGAAGAAGAGTATTTTGACCTGAGAGCTTTTTTCTTTAAAATTTTGGCTCGTTGGTGGTGGTTTGCCATCAGTATTCCGTTGTGTGCAGGCATAGCTTTGTACGTTTGTTTTAGTTCGACGCCGGTGTATAAAGTGGGGGCGAAGGTGATGATTAGTGACTCGAAGAAGGGGGAAGTCGGGGTGAACCCGATGTTGAAAGAGTTGGGTTTGTTTCAGGGGAACATGATGGTGGAGAACGAGATCGTGGAATTGAAATCCAAGAATTTGATTCTGGATGTGGTAAAGGAACTGGAATTGAACGTGGATTATACGCGGGAGAAAGTATTGAGGGACGAGAAGTTGTATAAGGACTCTCCCGTGCGGGTTTTGGTAGATTTGCCGGAGAATATTAAAGATACGACGCTTTACGTGATAGCAAGAGAGATGAACCGGATTGAGGTACTTGATGCGGACAGGAATATCATGTTCGAGGGGGAGTTTTCCCGGGCGATCCCGATGGGTGATTATCGGATGACGGTGGAGAGAAGTGATTCGTCGTTACGGGCTGGAGATGAAATACGCGTGGATCTGTTATCTTACGGGAAAGCCGCCACGGATTTCCACAAGCGGCTGGAAATAAATTTACTGGAGAAGAACACGAGTGCGGTGGGGGTTTCGTTGAAAGAAACGAACCCGATAAAAGGCATGGATTTTCTTTACACGATGATCCGGCGTTACAATGAAAACGGGATTGATGATAAACAACTCGTGTCGGAAAAGACAGTGGAGTTTATCAATGAGCGTTTGCGGGTGATCAACCAAGAGTTGGGTGATATAGAGAATGATGCAGAATCGTTCAAGAAAAGGAACCAGTTGACGAACTTGACTTCGGATGCGGCTTTGGTGATGGAGCAGAAGAAGGTGACCGATGCGGAGTTGTTGAAGTTGGCGACGGAAATGGACGTGGTAAAGAGCGTGCGCTCTTACCTTGAGGATAGGCAAGGTGAGGAGTTCAGGATTTTGCCGGAACGGCTCGGGCTTACGGACGAGACATTAAACAGCGGGATCAGTAAGTATAACGAGATGGTGTTGCGAAGGGGAAAGTTATTACAGTCTGCCCGCGAGAGTAACCCGATTATCACGGGGTTGGAAATGCAGCTCCGGGAATTGAAAAGTAGTATCCGCTCGGCAATTGCGAATGTGGAGAAGGGGTTGGATATTAAGATTAAGAGTCTGGAGCGTGAGAGTCAACTGGTGGAAGAGAAATTGATATCCGTTCCCACGCAAGAAAAACAATACCGTTCCATTGCCCGCGAACAGGAATTAAAGGAGAATCTTTTCTTGTTCCTGATGCAGAAACGGGAGGAGGCGGAGATCGCCAAGCTGATGTACGTGCCGATGGCCAAAATTATCGAGAACCCGGACCCGGGGGAGCATCCGGTAGCCCCCAGAAAAATGCTTATTTTATTATTCGGAATGTTTATCGGTGTCGTTTTGCCCGTGGGGATCATGTTTGTGGCAGATATGTGGGACACGAAGGTGAGAGATGCTTCCGAGGTAGAAAAGGTTGTGAGTTCACCTTTGCTGGGAACTTTGCCGCAATTACCCGAGGATAAAACGTCTGTTTCCCAAGAAGATTTCCTGATGTCGGAATCGATGCATTTGATTCGGGAAAATTTGAATTACTTGATCAAGCAAAAGGGAGTGCCGGTGATCATGGTTTCTTCCACTATACCAAGAGAGGGAAAATCGCTGGTTGCCGCACATCTGGCTAACGCTTATGCCAAGGCAGGTAAGAAAGTGATCGTGATCGGTTGTGACTTGCGAAACCCGAAATTGAACGAGTATTTCAAGAGAGAGAACAAGAAAGGGCTGTCCGCGTATTTGGCAGGGATGGTGGATGACCCGGGTTCGATTATCGAGAAGGTGGATGATAACCTTCACGTGATATTCGGGGGTACTGTACCGCCGAACCCGACACAGTTGATAGCGAGTCCCCGGATGGGCGAATTGTTGGAATGCTTGAAAAAAGATTTTTCTGTTATTATTCTTGATACACCGCCGTTGGGGATACTGGCGGATGGATTTTCCTTGAGCGGGTACGCGGATGCCTGTGTTTACGTGGTTCGGGCAAATGTGCTTGACAAGAAGGGATTGCGGGTGATTACCGATCTGGAGAAAGGGAAACGTATGGAGAATTTAGGAATCGTGGTGAACGGTATAAAGATGAGTCGTTCCGGTGGTTACGGGTACGGTTATGGTTATGGTTATGGTTATGGTTATGGCTACGGGCAGGATGCCGGTGAGAAAAAGGGGAAAAAACGTAAATCGACAAAGTGATGAGTTGGTTTCGAAGGGAGAATAAACAATACTTCTTTTACGAGCATGACGTGCATTCTCATATCTTGCCGGGATTGGATGACGGGGTGAGGAAGATGGAGGATTCGGTGGTGATCGTGAAGAAAATGTTGGCACTGGGGGTGAAGAGGTTTTCTTTTACCCCTCATATATCTTTCCCGTCGCCTTTGAACATGCGAGGTGGGATTTTAGAGAAGTTGGAGGCATTGAGAACGTGTTTGGCAAAGGAGGGGATTGATATAGACGCTGACGCGGGAGCGGAGTACAAAGTCGGGGAGTACATGATAGATTTGATCAAGCAGGGGGATATTGCCTCGTTTGACGGGGGAAAAGTGCTGGTGGAGCATAGTTTCGTGGCTGCATCGCCTTCTTTCGAGGAGGTGGTTTTTCGATTGCAGGACAAGGGCTACACGCCGGTATTGGCACACCCGGAACGTTACCCGTTTTACGCGGGGCATTTGGAAGAACGTGCTGAGGATTTGAAGCACAGGGGATGTCGGATGCAGGTGAATCTGTTATCGTTTGTCGGATTTTACGGAAAGGAGGCTCAACACGGGGCGAAGGCTCTGGCAGCGGCAGGTTTGATCGATCATGTTTCGGGAGATATTCATTCGATCAAGCAAGTGGAGCTTTTGGAGAAGTTTTTGAGATCGGGAGAGGCGAAAAACCTGACTAATTTACGATTTTAAATTTTAGATTGAAGGAATTTCTTGTTCGTTCCATGATTTACGATTGATGAAAGGATTTATGGGTAAAGGGATTGCCGGTTAGACGATGCGGTGATTGAAGATATGCCTCGGGAGAAGAGTTCCCGGGGCTTTTTTTATAAATTAAAAAATGTGATTATGGAACATTTATTGAAAGGGAGGTTGTTCTCTTGGTTAAAAGAAGGTGCTCAAGAGATGTCGGGTGAACAAATAGAGGTGATTGTTCAGGAGTTCGTGAACGATTTGGTGAAATGGAGTGAGGAGGTGCGGGATTATAGTGAGGTGGCTCGCGGTTTGGAAGGTATCCGTATCCGGTTGCAGGTTTGGGACGAGGTGTATCAAATTTGTGACGGGACTGGAAAAAAAGATCACGGTGAGTTTGTGTCTTCATGCCGTATTGATGCGGGTGGAGCACGAGATCCGGTTGGTACGGGAGCGATTGGAAAAACCGGAATGGTTTGCCGGGCATCTGGATGACGGACCGCTGGCAATTTGGAAGTCGGAAAATCCGAAAATGGAAATGGCGGAATTGGCATTGGGGATTTGTCTAGCGAAGGTGTTGTGGTCGCCGAGGGGAAAGTTGATGGGTTATGACGAGATTATCAAGCTGGTGGAGCGGGTTTTCGGGATGAAACTTCCGAATTACCGGGATCTGAAGCGGGATATTTTTGGAAGACTGAAGGATGTAGCGGTGTTTTCGAAACAGTTGGTGTTTTTGATAGAGCAGGCCAAAGATGAGAAGGATGCCCGGAGGCATTAAATGATGTGGGGTAGAGTTAGTTTGTGGATTTTTCAAAAAAAATCGCTATTGATAATCAATGCATTGAAAATAAAATCACTACACGCGGGGCACGCGTGTAGTGATGGAGTTTGGCAGGGGATGTACTTTTGCATTCAGAAAAACGAGAGAGATGTAAACGTTGGTATTTATTAAAACGAGAGCTTATGGCAGAAGTAAAAAATTGTTTGGGAATCAGAGGACGAGTGGGTGATTTTGTTCTCTACCGGTTAGGGGGTAAAACGTTTCTGAGAAAACGGGCAAAGCAGAATGACTCCAATACGGAGGAACAACGGGCGGTGCGGGCAAGGTTTCGGACGGCAGTCCGGTTTTACCAGAAATTGAAGGAAACGCCTTTGGATGAGGTGCTGGATATTGCAGCCCAAGGGATCTGTGTTAGCGGTTATGCTTTTTTCATGAAGGAGAATTTGAAGGCGTTTGGTCCGGACGGGAGGATCAAGGATTATTCACAATTGCAGTTTGCTGCCGGGAAACGACAGAAGGTGTTTAACTTGGAAGGATGGGTGGATAAGGAAGGACAGGTGACGTTGAAATGGGTGAATAGTTTGATCGGGACGTTGACGGAAGGGAAAGAGCGGTTGGGGGTAATGGTGTTGCGCGAGGATAGGGCATTTTCCCCGGAGGTAATTGATGAATTGACGGTTTGTCGAAAGGAACGGGAAGCTCATTTTAGGGTGTTCCGCAAGAAAGGGAAAAAAGTACACGTGTATTGTTATTTTATTTCCCCTAACGGAAAAGTGTTGTCGCCGAGCCAGTATATCTGTTTGCAAGAGGAAGAATGAAGCCGGTAGTGAATATGGTGAACGCGATCGGAGAGTTAGTCGGTCGGTTGACACTCCCGGCGAGGGAGAAAAAGGAATTGGAAGCAGAGATCATGAAGTTGATGTACGAATATGAATGTGAGATCGCGGAGGTCCAAGCAAACGTGATTCAAGCGGAAGCGACAGGGAATTGGTTGCAGAGGTCGTGGAGACCGTTGGTGATGCTGACATTCGCGGTGATCATTCTGGTGGGGACTTTCACGAGTTTGCCAATCTTGGCGGATTCTTCCCGGTTTTGGGATTTGTTGGAAATCGGATTGGGTGGGTACGTGATCGGGCGGAGCGGGGAGAAAATGTTGGGGGCTATCGCACGAAAGCGGCGCTGATTTTAAATTTTAGATTTACGATTTATGAGTTACGAGTATTAATTTAAAGATTTTTGTTATGACATTTTCAATTTTCAATTCTCAATTTTCAATTGTGAACGATCGGTTGGTAGGTCACGGGGTGATTTATCTGGATTGCGTGAAGAATACACGAGCTATTGTCGGGCCGGACATGATTATTTTACATTACACGGCAGGGAGTAATTGTATGTCATCGGCTCATTATCTGACTCGACCGGATGTGGCGGCTTCGGCTCATCTGGTAATCGGGAGAGCGGGGGAAGTGGTTCAGTTGGTGCCGTTTAATATCGAGGCTTGGCATGCCGGGAGAAGTTGGTATGCCGGACGAGAGGAGTTGAATCATTATTCTATCGGGATCGAGTTGGATAACTTGGGACAATTACGGATGGAAGGGGGAAAGTTTGTGGCGGAATGTGGACGGGAGGTGCCTTTCAAGGAGGTATACACGGATGATTCCGGGAGAGAACTTACTTACTGGCACAAGTACACGAGGGTACAGATGGACGTGTTGCGGGAGGTGTGCCGGTTGTTGAAGAAGCGTTACCCGATAAAGTACGTGGTAGGGCATTCGGATGTAACGGCGAGGAAGGTGGATCCGGGACCGGCGTTACAATTTTAGATTTATGATTTACGAATTATGATTTAGTGATTTACGAATTACGATAGAGTGATTTTTAATTTTTGATTGGGGTGGTGCGCACGCTTCAATCGGGAGAGTGAGTTTTTTATTTATTAATTATTTAAATTTTGTTGTTATGGCAATATTTGATTCAAATTTGTTGGGAAAGGTAACGAAGTCCGTCGGGAACGTGACGATGTGTTACACGAATAAGAAGAATGTCGCGAAAGCGAAAGTATTCAAGAGGAAAGATAATCCGACGCCGGAGATTCTGGATCAGCGGGCACGGATGAAAGTGTTGATACAGTTGGCCCGTCGTTTGTTAGCGGTTATCCGGAAAGGATTCAAGGGAGTGGGAGGAGGAACGACTTCGAACGCTTTCGTGAAAGCAAACATGGGAGCCGTGAGCGTGACTGAAGGACACGTTGCCACGATGGAGTTCGAGCGGATGAAGGTGGCAGAAGGATGGCTTGAGGTACCGGAGATTTCGGTGACGTATAGTGCGGATACAAGTAAATATCAATTCGAGCAAGAGGCAAACGAGGACGAGTACGCTAACTCGTTAGTGGATGATAGGGTATATGCCGTATTGTTCGAGACTGCATTGAAACGCCTGAAGATTGTCACGTTGAGGAATAGAGGCGAGAGTGGCAGTACCAGTTTCGCGCTTCCGAAAGGTTGGGATAACTCGAAGGTTGTGGCCTATTGTTTTGCCACGTCAAAGAATGGTAGTCAAGTATCGGATAGTGAATATTTGATTATCGAGTGATCCGTGATGAGTATTTATTTTTTTACCGGAATATTCTTCACGTTGAGTTTGAATGCCTTTTTCTCACAGTTGGCGAATGATTTAGTGGCGGGGATATTGAGTATCGTGGGAGGAGTGATCAGTTCAGTCGTGGTGGCTTGGTGCAAATATCGGTGGAGTAAGCATCGACGAGAGAAATAGCGAAAAGTTAAACAAGTGAAGAGTCGCATCTAAATGGTGCGGCTTTTCGTTTTATAAGTTTTTCTCGTGTACTTTTGGCAGGCTGTTGGAATACGAGCAGGGCGAATGCGTCAAAACGCTTTTCGCCCTTTTAGTTAAAAGTTTATAAAGTCTATAAAGTTCATAAGGTTTATGGACCCTAGCGGGCGCTTTGTCCACGGCAGCATAGCTGCCGGTAAACCTTGTCCGAAGGACGCCCGTTACTTTATGAACTTTATAAACTTTATGAGCTGAAAGCTCAACTTTATGAACCGGGCGAAAAGCCTTTTGATGCGTTCGCCCTGGGAATATGAGAAAATATTTGTTTTTGTGAAGGTTTTTTAATATCTTGACGCCGTTTTTCTGGAACACTGGCACGTTTATTGAGTTCTGATTATCTGGATAAAAGAAGAATAAATTAATATATATAATACGTTTTTTTACTATGGAGAATAAATTAGATATTTTGACCAAGAAGCTTTATGATGAGGGGGTTGATAAGGCTCGCCGGGAGGCGGAGAATATCATCAACCAAGCGAAGCAAGAGGCCGAAAAGATCGTTGCCGAGGCAAAGGCAAAGGCAGATCAGATGAATGCCGATGCCGAAACCGATGTAGCAAACTTGAAGAAGAAGGCGGAGTCTGAAATGACGTTGAGTGCCCGTCAAGCGATCACTGCATTGAAACAGGCAATTACTAATCTTGTTGCCGGAGAAGTAGCGGGAGAGGTTGCCAAGGTCGGATTTGAGGAAAAGGCTTTCATTCAAGAGTTGGTTATGACAATCGTGAAGAAGTGGGATGTTGCCGGGGGGAATTTGGATATGGAAGTACTTCTTTCTGCTGACGAGAAAGATAAATTCGAGTCATTTGTAACGGCAAAATATAAGGATTTGCTGGATAAAGGGCTCACGGTGAACGTGGGTAACTTGGACGAAGGATTCGTGATCCAACCAAAAGACGGAGGGTTCCAGATAGCGTTCTCGGAGAAATTGTTCGAGGCTTTCTTTAACCAATATATCAAAGGCTTTACGAAGAAGCTCCTTTTTGAAGAAAATAAATAGATATTGGATTTTTAGTATCTAAAATTTGAAAAGGATGATATTAAAGAATAATTACTACTGTTTAATCGCGGGTTTACCGGAGGTTTTTCTGGACGATCGGAAATTGTCGTTGTCCGTGAATGGGTTCCGGGAGTTGGCGCAAGGGGCTTTGAAGAAGGAGGACGTGAAGTTGATGAATCTTTTCTTCCTTCCTGCCGATAACAAGCAAGTCCTTCGTTTGCTGAATAAGATGGAACCCGATACCGCCCTTGAAACAGTATACCCGTTGCAACAGTTGGAAGACGAAATAGCCGAACCCAAAAATTCTTTACCTGCTTACCTGAATCAATTTATTGCCGATTTCAAAGGGGAACATCTTAAATACGAGACTTCGCCCGAGAATGTGTTGAGTTGGATGTATTACGATTATATGATGAATTGTGGAAACAAGTTTGTCAGAAAGTATGCGGAATTCTCGATGAATATTAAGAATTTGGTAGTCGCTTTTACTTGTCGGAAATACGGTAAGGAAGTTGCCCCGGAGATTATTGGTAATAATGCGATTTCCAAGGCGCTGAGGACTTCGAACTCGAAAGATTTCGGTTTGGGTATGGAATATCCTTATGCGGAGAAGGTGATGTCGCTGATGAATAACCCTAATCTCGTGGAACGGGAACGGGGATTGGATTTGCTTCATTGGGATTACATCGAGGAAGCCGTGGTGTACGAGTATTTTTCCATGGAAAAGGTTTTGAGTTTTATGCTTGAGCTGATGATCGTCGAGAGGTGGAGCAAGATGAGCTCCGAGTCGGGACGAAAGGTGTTCATGGAGGTAGTCGATAAGTTTAGACGGAGTTTTGAGTTCGCGGAAGAATTTAAGTGATTTAAAATTTAAAATTGAGAGATGAATAAAACACAAGGAAAAGTTCATAGTATTATTTCCAATCTTGTACTTGTGCGCACCGAGGGACCGGTATCCCAGAACGAGATCTGTTTTATCCGGCTCGGGGACGAGCGGTTAATGGCGGAGGTCATCAAGGTGGTTGGGGATATTGCTTATGTGCAGGTTTTTGAAAGTACCCGGGGATTGAAGCCCGGTTCTTTAGTGGAGTTCGAGGATCACATGTTGGAGGTAACATTGGGACCGGGCTTGCTATCCAAGAATTTTGACGGTCTTCAGAACGATTTGGACAAGATGACCGGGGTATTCTTGAAACGTGGTGAGTACACGAACCCGTTGGAGGAGGATAAGAAATGGAGTTTTACCCCACTGGCAAAAGTCGGTGATAAGGTGAAGGCTGCCGACTGGTTGGGTAACGTGAAAGAGAACTGGTTGGATCACAAGATAATGGTGCCTTTCAAACTGAAGGGCGAGTTTACCGTGGCATCTATCGTGGGTGCCGGGGAGTACACGATCATGGACACGATAGCTGTGTTGAAAGACGAGGCTGGTAAAGAGGTGCCCGTGAGTATGATACAAAAATGGCCGGTGAAGGTGGCTATCCGTAATTACGTGGACAAGCCGCGTCCGTCACGTCAGATGGAAACGGGAGTACGTGTTATCGACACGATGAACCCGATTCTGGAGGGTGGTACCGGATTTATTCCCGGTCCGTTCGGTACGGGAAAGACCGTGTTACAGCATGCTCTTTCGCGTTTTGCTGATGCCGATATTATTATCATGGCTGCCTGTGGCGAGCGCGCGAACGAGGTGGTGGAAATCTTCACGGAGTTCCCCGAACTGGAAGACCCCCGTTCCGGTCGTAAGTTGTACGAGAGAACGACAATTATCGCTAATACCTCGAATATGCCCGTTGCTGCCCGTGAGGCTTCTGTTTACACGGCAATGACGATTGGGGAGTATTACCGTTCCATGGGTATGAAGGTGTTGTTGCTTGCCGACTCTACTTCCCGTTGGGCTCAGGCTTTGCGTGAGATGTCCAACCGTATGGAGGAGTTGCCGGGACAGGATGCTTTCCCGATGGACTTGTCTGCAATTATTTCTAACTTCTACGCTCGTGCCGGGATGGTGTACTTGAATAACGGTAAGACGGGTTCCGTGACCTTTATCGGTACGGTGTCGCCTGCCGGGGGTAACTTGAAAGAGCCGGTGACGGAGTCCACGAAGAAGGTGGCTCGTTGTTTCTATGCTCTGTCGCAGGCTCGTGCCGATGCTAAACGTTACCCGGCTATCGATACGTTGGAGTCTTATTCCAAGTATCTGGAGTACCCGGAATTCGTGGAGTTTGCCAAGAAGAATATTTCCGACACGTGGATCGACGGAGTGAATGAGGCCCGTAATATATTGGTACGGGGACGAGAGACAGCCGAACAGATCGACATTTTGGGAGATGACGGTGTGCCATTGGAATATCACGTGGTATACTGGAAATCCGAGTTGATTGACTTCGTGATCTTGCAGCAGGATGCTTTTGACAACATTGACGGCTCTACTTCAATGGAACGCCAGAAGTATATGTTGGAAATGGTGTTGGGCGTGGTTCGCTCCGAGTTTAATTTTGACACGTTCGAGGAGGTTAATCCTTACTTTAAACGGATCATTAATGGATTCAAGCAGATGAACTATTCCGAATTCCAATCCGATGCCTTCAAGAAGTATGAGGCTGAGGTGAAGGGGATTATTGACGAGAGAAAAAAGAAATGAGATAATTGTAAATTTTAAATTTTAAATTGTAAATTGAAAGAAGAGCAATCTAAAATTTAAAATCTAAAATCTAAAATTGTATGACGACTGCTTTTCAAAAAGTTTATACAAAGATTACCCAGATCACGAAGGCAACGTGTACGTTGAATGCTCAAGGCGTCGGAAATGACGAATTGGCTATTGTAGACGGGCGGTTGGCACAGGTCGTGAAGATTTGGGGTAATGATATAACCCTTCAGGTGTTCTCCGGAACGGAGGGTATCCCGACGAATGCAGAAGTGACATTCTTGGGGAAGGCTCCGACTTTAAGGGTTGGAGATGATTTGTGCGGACGTTTCTTCAATGCTTTCGGCGACCCGATTGACGGGGGACCGGCAGTTGACGGGGAGGAACGAGAGATTGGAGGTCCTTCCGTGAACCCGGTTCGACGTAAACAACCGTCGGAATTGATTGCAACGGGTATCGCGGGTATCGATTTGAACAACACGTTGGTGTCCGGACAGAAAATTCCGTTCTTTGCCGATCCGGATCAACCGTATAACCAAGTAATGGCGAACGTGGCATTGAGAGCCCAGACGGATCGTATTATCTTGGGAGGTATGGGATTGACGAATGACGACTATCTGTATTTCAAGAATCTGTTCGATAATGCCGGAGTGCTTGACCGTATTGTCAGTTTCGTGAATACGACGGAGGCTCCCCCGGTGGAGCGTTTGTTGGTTCCGGATATGGCATTGACGGCTGCCGAGTATTTCGCCGTGGAGAAGAACGAGAAGGTATTGGTATTGTTGACGGATATGACGTTGTACGCCGATGCTTTGAGTATCGTGTCTAACCGTATGGATCAAATCCCGTCGAAGGATTCCATGCCGGGTTCTCTGTACTCGGACTTGGCGAAGATTTACGAGAAAGCGGTGCAGTTCCCTGCCGGAGGTTCTATCACGATTATTGCCGTGACCACGTTGTCCGGTGGTGATATTACACACGCTATTCCGGATAACACGGGGTACATTACCGAGGGACAGTTATTCTTGCGTAAGGATTCGGAGATCGGTAAGGTTATCGTTGACCCGTTCCGAAGTTTGTCTCGTTTGAAACAGCTCGTGATCGGTAAGAAAACCCGTAAGGATCACCCGCAAGTGATGAATGCCGCCATCCGTCTGTATGCCGATGCAGCCAATGCCCGCACGAAGATGGAGAACGGTTTTGACCTGACGGACTACGACCGCCGTACCCTTGATTTCGCGAAAGAGTATTCGAACAACCTACTTGCCATTGACGTAAACATCAGTGTCGAGCAGATGCTGGATACAGCGTGGGAGCTGTTCCGGAAATACTTTAACAAGGCGGAATTGGGAATTAAGGCGGAGATTATCGAACAATTCGGAAAATTTTCAGAATGAAAATTTTCTTGATTTTAAATTTTAGATTTTAGATTTTAAATTGAGTGATGAATAGCGCTGAGTTTCAAAATAAGACGAAGAAGTTAGGTTTAGGGGTAATTCGTTTCGTGGAAGTACTTCCACAGAATAATGCTTCACGAGTGATTATAAATCAGATTCTTCGTTGCGCTTTGTCGGTTGGTGCTAATTATCGGGCAGTATGTCGAGCGAAATCGGGTAAGGATTTTATCCATAAAATGAAAATTGTTGAAGAGGAATGTGATGAAACAATTTATTGGTTGGAAATTATTGAGGAATCTGGCTTGGCTAAAGTGGAACCGATCGCTCCTTTGAGAAAAGAAGCAAGGGAAATCTTGGCTATGATAGTAGCTTCGATTAATACTGTAAGTAAAAATTTAAAATCTAAGCAGTCTGAAATTTAAAATCTAAAATTTAAAATCTAAAATTAAAAAACTGGTAAGGTGATAAAGTTTCAATATAATAAAACTTCGCTTCAGGGGCTGGATAAGCAGTTGAAGATGAGAGTACGGGCATTGCCTACCATCAAAAACAAGGAGTCGGCTTTGCGGTCGGAGGTGAAGAAAGCGAAACAGGTGGCGGATGAGTTTAGTGTGAAGTTGGAGGAGACGCTGAATTCGCTCAACGATATGCTACAGCTTTATGACGAGTACAAGGAAGATATTCTCGTCGTGAAGGATGTAAGGATGTCGGTGAAGAAGATTGCCGGGGTGAAGACGCCCGTTCTGGACGGGGTGGACTACGAGGTGAAGGATTTCAGCTTGTTCAACCAACCGGGATGGCTCCTTGACGGAGTTGAATACATCAAGAAAGTGGTGAGTATCGCTTTGGAGAGAGAGTTTTTCGCGAGAAAAATGGAGTTGCTCGATAAGGCGAGAAAGAAGACCACCCAAAAGGTGAACTTGTACGAGAAGGTGCAGATACCGGGTTATCAGGAAGCTATTCGTAAGATTAAGCGTTTCCTTGAGGACGAGGAAAATCTGTCCAAGTCGTCGCAGAAGATCGTGAAAACCCGTAAATTGATGGAGGAATAGTCTATGATAGTACCTATGATGAAATTATCCCTGTTGATATTTTACAAGGAATATCAGACGTTTCTCGGGGAGCTCCGGGAAAAGGGAATGGTTCATATTCACGAGAATACGGAACGATCGGCAGAAGATACGGATCTTCAGGCTAAGTTGATGTTGATTAAACGTGCCGGAGAGATGATCACGCATATGCAGAGTCGGAACGATGTGGAGCAGATCGAGAAGGTAAAGGCTGACGACGAGCATTTGCTGGAATATCTGGAAGGTTTGTATAACAGACAGGAACAAATCGACCAGCAATTGGTCGGGTTGGAGAAAGACTATGCCGCTTATCGTCCGTGGGGACAGTTCTCCCGGGAGAAGATTCAGAAGTTGGAAGCCGCTGGGTGGGAATTTCATTTCTTTTCCGTGGCGGAACAGAAGTTTCAACCGGAATGGGAAGCGACGTATGATGCTGTTGTCATTAGCGAGATGATGGGGCAAAAGTATTTTGTCACGGTTACTCCCGCCGGAATGAAGGTGGAATTGGAAGCGGATCCCTATATATTCCCTCAAGCAACCCAAGATGAGTTAAAAAAACAGATCAAAGGGCTACGGGAGGAATCGGTAAAGATCGGCGAAGAGTTGGATGCGATTTCCCAAGACGCAATTGCACGCTTGAAGAAGTATCGTTTACAGATCACGGAGATGGCGGATAAATTGAAAGTGGAGGATGCCGTGCAGACGTTCGTGGACGAAAAGGTGATTGCATTGGAAGGATGGATTCCCGTCGAGAAGGAAGCAGAGATGAGAAGTTTCCTCGAAACGAAGGATGTGTATTTCGAGTTTACCAGACCTACACCTGAGGATGATGTTCCCGTGCAGTTGAAGAATAGCGCCTATTCAAGATTATTTGAGCCGGTAACGAAGATGTTTGCTTTGCCGCAATACAAGGAATTGGATTTGACCCCCTTCCTTGCTCCGTTTTTTATGCTGTTCTTCGGAATGTGTATGGGAGATGGCGGATACGGGTTGATTATCTGGTTGGTGTGCTTTATCATCGGGCGAAAGGCTTCTCCCGCGATAAAAGGATACCTCGTGTTGGGGCAGTATCTGGGACTCATGACGGTTGTTGTCGGGTTATTAACGGGTTCGTTCTTCGGTATCGCTCTGGATAGCGTGGAATGGCCTTGGCTTGCCGGCGTGAAATCGTTGTTCCTGACAGAAGCGAACTATGGTAAATATTTGGGAGGTTATAATCCGATGATGATTATCGCTGTTGTTGTGGGTATTATTCAGATTCTTTACGGAATGTGTTTGAATGCCGCTCGGTTGACGAAACAATTCGGGTTTAAGTACGCGGTTTCCACGTTAGGTTGGGTCGGTGCAATTATCTTGTTGGGAGTGTTGATCGGGTTGCCGATGTTGAAGGTGGTGATTCCGGAGGTTTTGAAGTACGTGTTGTACGTGCTTTTGGGACTCTGTGCGCTCACGATCTACTTCTACAACTCTCCGGGAAAGGGAGTTTTCACGAATTTCGGCTCCGGGTTGTGGGGAACGTACAATATGGCTACCGGATTGCTGGGGGACACGCTTTCCTATATCCGTCTTTTCGCTATCGGGTTGACAGGTAGTATTTTGGGAGGTGTGTTCAACACGTTGGCATTCCAGCTCACGGACGGTCTTCCTGTCGTTGTAAAATTTATTGCGGTATTTCTGATCTTGATTATTGGTCACTCGATTAACTTCGGTTTGTGTATGATCAGTTCGTTCGTGCACCCGATGCGTTTGACTTTCGTGGAGTTCTACAAGAATGCCGGATTTGAAGGTGGCGGTAAGCAATACGAGCCGTTCAGAAAAAAAGTAAATGATTAAAAACAAAGATTATAAAAATAACAAATTAAATAGATTAGAATTATGGAACCAATTTTATTAGCTTATTTAGGTATTGCGTTGATGGTGGCATTATCAGGTATCGGTAGTGCTTACGGGGTTACTATTTGCGGTAATGCAGCCGTGGGGGCGTTGAAGAAAAATCCGACCGCTTCCGGTCAGTATATCGGTTTGTCCGCCTTACCTTCTTCACAAGGTTTGTACGGATTCGTGGGATACTTCCTGTTGAGTAGCTTCTTGACGAACGTGGATATGGGTTGGGGACCTGCTTCAGCTATTTTCGGTGCCGGGTTAGGTCTTGGTTTGGTGGCATTCTTCTCTGCTATCCGTCAGGCTCAAGTATGTGCCAACGGTATCGTGGCTATCGGTAGCGGTTACAATGTATTCGGTACTACTATGGTGTTGGCCGTGTTCCCGGAGTTGTACGCTATCTTGGGATTGTTGGTGTTGATCTTGATCACGGGGTTGATTCCTGCATAAGTATAGATTTTAATTATATCTGAAAAACGGGGACTTACACTCGAAGTCCCCGTTTTATTATTTCATGATAACAAAATGTGATTTTTTAACGTATCATCATTATTGAAATATAAATGTTGAATAATGATGATTCGGATAAAACGTTACGGCTTGATTCTACTTTTCATGTGGTTGGGAGTGGAAACGCATGCCGTCGAGATAAAGAAGAAGTTGTTGTATGACCGGCATACTTTGTCGGACACGTATAAATACGGGAAGCAGGAGCGACGTTTCCAGTGGGATAAGATTTCGGCATTTTTGGATTCACTCGTGACGTTTCAAGAGCGGAATGACGGGTATGGCGTGTTAAGGAATTATAAAAATCAGAATGGTGAAGTCCCTTTGACAGAAAAATATATAACCAATAAATACAAGCAGATCCGGGATACGTTCGGGGTAAATCGTTATCAAGGGATTCCTTTGTACAGCTTAGGTAACGTGAAAGTTCCATTCCGTTACGGTCGGGACGGGGCTTACGTTTCCGTGATCAGCGATAGTGCCGGTTATTTCCAGATTATCCCGGCTACTTTTGGTGGCGTGTGGCACGTGCCTAAAAAATACATGAAGCTGATAGGTCCTCTTTCAATTAAAAAAGTTATATTTGTTGACCGAACGAACCAGAACATAGCAACTTTGGAACAGGATGGAACCACGTGGTTGGTGCGGAGTATGAATCCGATTACAACGGGAGCTAACAGACCGCCTTATCAACAGCCGACACCCCCGGGAATTTATTTCATTCAAAAGAAATTGTCGGAGATGTTATTCTTGAAGGACGGGTCGGCGGAAGAAGGAGGGTTTGCACCATACGCTATCCGGTTTACAGGGGGAGCTTATTTACACGGGGTACCGGTGAATTACCCGCACAACGAGTTGATAGAGTTCAGTTGGTCGCTCGGGACAACGCCAAGGTCGCACATGTGCGTGAGAAATGCCACGTCACATGCCAAGTTCATGTATGATTGGGCAGAGGTGGAGAAGACATTGGTGATCGTGTTTGATTAATGTAAATGATAGTTATGCGTGTATTTTTGACGCTTTTTTTTGTCGGGATTATTTGTTGGATGGCGCAACCGTGTGTTGCGGCAGAAAGGCATTTGCCCGTGAATAGCAAAACGCTTTATCACGAGATCGGTTTGGAGGGTATCGTGGATTATGCTCTTTTTGAACGAGCGATTGCCGGGTATAATCAAACCGATTCATTGGCGAAGGATATTCTCACCTTGATTGATTTCTCGAAACCTTCTACCGAGAAGCGTTTGTACGTGGTTAATTTGAGATTGAAGAAGTTACTCTACGTGTCATACGTGTCGCACGGGAGAAACAGCGGGGAAAAGTACGCTACTTCATTTTCCAATAAAGAGGGTTCTTACAAGAGTTCGTTGGGTTTCTATCGGACGGAAAATACTTATTACGGGAAGAACGGGTATTCCTTGATTCTTGACGGATTGGAAAAAGGAATAAATGATAATGCGAAAGAACGGGCTATCGTGATGCATGGGGCTGCCTATGCAGATCCGTCCACTATTCGGTCGTGCGGTCGATTGGGACGCAGCTTGGGATGTCCGGCTTTACCGCTGACGGTGTGTAAAAAGATTATTGACACGATAAAGGGTGGAACTCTTTTATATATTCATGGGGATGACAAGACTTATGCCGAGCGAACCGCTTTTGCCGGGGATGCGGATAGGAAAATTTTTTAAATATTGGATATGATAACTTACGCTATACTTATTGTCACGATGGTGGTATCAATAGCTTGTTTTAGCAATGATTCGTTATTTAACAAGCTGTCATATTCGCCTTACCGTATGATACACTCTAAGGAGTGGTACCGTATTATTTCTCACGGGTTTGTACACGCGGATTGGGTGCATTTGTTCGTGAATATGTTCACGTTTCTTTCTTTCGGTCAGTACGTGGAGAGTGCTTTCGGGTATTTGGGCTTTAGCGGGGGGAGTTTTTTACTCCTGTACTTCGGTGGAATGATAGCGGCTTCTCTATATGATTTGTGGAAATACCGGGATAATCGATATTATACTTCTATCGGGGCTTCGGGGGCGGTATCGGCAGTGTTGTTTACCGCCATATTCTTGAATCCTTGGGATAAGATTTATTTATTCGCCGCGATTCCTATTCCCGGTATCGTGTTCGGTTTCGTTTATTTATGGTATTGCCAGTACATGGCGAAGCGGGGCGGGGATAATATCAATCACAATGCCCATTTCTACGGGGCGGTGTATGGTTTTATTTTCCCGATATTACTGGAACCCGGGTTATTGCAGATATTTATACAGCAACTTTTAAGGCACTAATCCGTTTTTAGAGAATAAAATTCTCTATATTTGTAACTCAAGTGCAAAAAATGGGATATGCGAGTGAGTGACCAAGAGATTTGCGAGTTGCTGAAAGAGCGGAAGATAGGTGGAATGGAGCTTCTCTTTAAAGAATACTACAAGCCGCTAGTGGTTTGGGCAGCTACTTTTTTGCACGATACTCAGCGTTCGGAGGATGTGGTACAGGATTTTTTCGTTAAATTGTGGGAGAAGTCGTTTGTGGATAAGTTACAGCCTGATACACTGAAATCATATTTGTTTACTTCCGTGCGTAACTTGGCTTTGAACCAGCTCGATAGAATAGATCCGTTAAGGCGGGCTTGTGACGTGGCACGTTACGAGAGTCCTTGGGAAGAATATGATAGTTTCGAGGACGAGGTTTTCCGGCGGGTGGAAACGGAAATCGGGAAGTTGCCGCCCAGAACACAAGAGATTATTCGAAGCGTGTATTTGAAGGGAATGAAATATAAAGAGGTGGCGGATGAATTGGGAATTTCGGTTTCGACAGTAAATTCTCTTCTGGTAAAAGCGTTAAAAAAACTCAGGCAAACAACTGAAAAAGAGGGCGATATTGCGGTGTATTTATTTTTTCTTGAAAAAAGATTATTGGAAATCACGTGAGTTCCATATCTTAATAGTAGGTAATAGCATGGAAGACACGTGGATATCTTATTGAATTTCCGTGTTAATGTCTTATTATACAAGGTGTTTAGCCGGTATAAAGATGCTCCCGAGCGGCTTTACACCGGCTTTGTATCGGCTTTGAAGCGAGAATAATCCCTATTCTCCACGGGATATGCATGGGATTACAACGGATAGTGTTTATAAATAAATCTTCTAAATTATTTGGTCTGAATGATTATTCCTATACTCTTTCGGAGATATGTGCTTTATTTTCTTGAAGATACGATTAAAATGCGGGACATCGTTAAATCCTACGGTGTAGCATATTTCCGATACTTGCTTTCGCGAGTGCTTCAGTAGTTCGCAGGCGGTATTTAAACGGTATTGAGTAACGAATTGCGAAAAAGTCATCCCTTTGCATCGTTTGAAGTAGGAACAAAATGCCGAACGGTTCATCCCCACTTCCGTGGCAATGTCATCCAAAGAAATAGCATGGACATAGTGTGCCATCACGTAGGTGCAGATTTGTTGCATCCGCCGCACGTCCCGCTCGATGCGCATTGGTTTGCCCGCGAACGTGTGGTCAGATGTGGTAAAAATGATGGGTAACAAGCGCATCATCTCGCTTAAGCGTCCCAACTCGTCCATGTCGTTCATTTCAGATAATATTTTGCGTATGATGCGGGAGCTTTCAGGACCGAATTTTAGAGCATCGGTCGGAAACGTGATGCCTGCCAGTCGATTCCGTAATTCCGGGAATACTTCTATGCAACGCTCCACTAGCGAATGGCTGAAAGCTACCATCAGATAGCGTATACACCCGTCATCGTCCGCTGAATTTGGCGCGTATTCCCAATGGTGAAGCATAGACGGGGGGATTAATGCCACGTCGCCCGCCGCAAAGGGCTGTAGCGTATCGCCTGCCGTCCGGTTGCCTTGCCCGTGAACGACGTAGTACAATTCCCATGCATCGTGCTGATGTAGTTTTGCTTCGATATTTATTTCGACTCGTTGGTCTATGAAGAAAAACGAGTGATTCTCCACATCGGGTAATTCGTAAGGAATGACGGAATCTTCCATAAAAGAAGGTTTAATTTTTTTTATTGCAAATATTCAACAAATATACGAGATAATATGACAAATATGCAACAATAAAGCGGTGTAATTTTGCCATTGAAAAACAATAAATGTAACTTAAAACATATCGTTATGGATTTTTATCAGGTATTAGAAAGAAGAAGAACTATCCGAGATTTTTCTGATAAGGAAGTTTCGAATGAAGTGTTGGAAAAGATTTTGTCGGCAGCTTTCAAGGCTCCTACTAACGACCATTTGCGCCAGTTCGAGTTCGTCGTTGTAAGAGGACCAGAAAATATTGCTCGGCTCGTGTCGCCGGTGGTGGAAAATACCCAACGTATTCAGCAGACGGGATTGGAAGCGGCGGCAAACGTAATGGATGAGGATGAGCACGCGATGTTTGTCGATGCCCTACCCAAACAGCAACGAATGCTTATACAAAGTGATTGCCTCGTCCTGCCGTTTTTCCGGCAGAAGGATTACCCTCTATGTAAGCCGGCAGACCAAAGTTCGCTCAATTATTTTGCCTCCGCTTGGGCTGCCGTTGAAAATATTTTGCTGGCGGCAACGGCAGAAGGACTGGCGTGTGCGTTCCGTATTCCTATCGGTAATGAACCGGAGCACGTGAAGCGACTTGTCAATGCTCCCGAAGGATACGAGTTTACCTGCTTCCTCGCCATCGGTTATCCCGCTGAAAATGCACATATTTGCAAGCAAAAGGAAATCAACGTCGAGGATAGAATACATCGCAATGTTTGGTAGTAAGTATTCGTTATGAATAAGATGAGGTTAGTGTCAAATTTTGGGGTGTTCATAAAGTTATTTGGCTGTCTGTGTCATTTGGTTGATGACAAGAGGAGAGGAGGATATTTTTGTATCGTTAATTTGAAAATAGAAAATGATGAGAATAGAAATACGATGCAAAAGTTTGGTGGGCATGATGAATTTCCGGAGAGAACAGGGAGTTGTGCCGGTGAAGATAGGGAACAAAGTCCTTTTAAACTCCTTTCAAACTCCTTTCAAAGACCTTCCCGAAGGTCTTTGAAAGGAAAATATTAAGAATGTAAAAAGGGATAAATAGATAATTACTTGCTTATCTCTTTATTTGTGGAAGGCGATTTCTGTCGGTCGAGGAGGAAATAGAAGAAAATATTTGAGAAAAATGATTTTTGTAATGTGTTGATTTCGAGTGCGTATTCTTGTGTGAATTATTTTTCTTTGAAAAAAGTTTATTTTCGAGTCAATGATTTTTGTTCTTGAACTGTATTATAGTTGAAAAATATCACGACTATGATGGAGCAAAACGAAATAGATGAAAAATTACTCTTGTATCTCTTGGACGAAGCGGATGAAATCGTTCGTGAAGACGTGGAGATATGGTTAGCCGAGAGTGAGCGTAACCGGGAGTATTTTAGGGAGTTCCAGCGAGTTCACTTGGCTTTGGAGTGGAGCGTATATGCTCGTGAGGTACAACCGGATTTCAATACTTTCCGCCGGAAATTGAAAAAGAATTTGAATATACGTGTTTGGTATAGCGTGGCGGCTGTATTGGTTTTAGCGTTGAGTATGGGAGGCGTTCTTTTCTGGCGCACGGCGGAAGTTCCGGTGCAAATGGCACAGGAAATATCGATTCAACCGGGAAAGCCTCAAGCAATACTGGTATTATCCTCGGGTGAAAAGGTAGAGATGGGAATGGAAACCCGACAATTGGAGGAACGGGATGGAACTTCAGTGCGAGTAAATGAAACGGGTAGTATTTCTTATCAAGCTGTTCGAGAGGATGAAACTTTGGAAAAAGATGCGGAGAAAGTGATGAATCGTTTGTTGATTCCACGGGGGGGAGAGTTTAATTTGACATTGTCAGACGGAACGCGGGTGTGGTTGAATGCCGAAACGGAATTGCTTTACCCGGTACGGTTTAATGGAAAGCAGCGGGTGGTTTATTTGAAAGGAGAGGCATATTTCGATGTGGCAAAGAATAAGGAGATGCCTTTTATCGTACAGATGGAAGATGATGTGGCAGTCAGAGTCTATGGTACGGAATTTAACGTGAATACCTATGATGGGGTGGAGACTGTTCTTGTGACAGGTTCCGTGAGTATGAATCAAGGTGGAAAAGAGGTGTTGTTAAAACCAAATCAAAAAGGTATATTTGATAAGTCAAAAGATGGGATAAAGGTCGAAGATGTCGATGTACTGCCGTACGTGGCATGGAAAGACGGAGATTTTATCTTCCGGAACGAATCTTTGGGTTCGATTATGGATAAGTTGAGTAGATGGTACGGTTTGGATGTGTTCTATCAAAACGGAGGTTTGCGTGATGTGCATTTATCCGGTAATTTGAAACGATATAAGGATGTACAGGAGTTGTTCCGTTCTTTCGAGAAGATATCGGACGCTCGCTTTAAAGTGAAAGGAAATACAGTATTTATAAGTAAGTTGTAATAAAAAAAGATGAAGATGTTTCCCCATCTTCACCTTTTAAAAGTTAAATGAATAGGTCCATTGGCAAGCGGATCCCTATTCACTATGTGTAATCTTTAACTACAAATTTATGAAATCTATTTGGAAATACGCTGTTTTTAGCGTGAAAAAATCAAAGACTTTGAAAATTATGCGACTGTTGATGATTTTTTGTTTCTTTTTTATTTCCGGGGCGATGGCGAATAGCTATTCGCAAGAGCAGGTTGTTTCTCTCGACTTGCATAAATGTGACGTGAACACGCTGTGTCAGGAAATATGGAAACAAACAGGGTTGCGGTTCATTTACAATGAAGAACATGTAAAGGACTTGAAAGCTTTCAACGTGAAGGCTAGCGGAAAGACGGTTCGTGAGGTATTGGATGAGGTATTCCGAAATACTTCTTTACGGTATTTTTTCGAACAGGACATCATCTACATCACGAATAAAGATGATGATAACAAGAAAAAGGAGAGTAAAACGGTAACCGGTACGGTGAAAGACAGGAGAGGCGAACCGCTTCCGGGTGTAACCGTGTTGGTCAAGGGAACAAGTGTCGGAGTCGTGTCTGACATAGAGGGTAAGTTTAAAATCGCCATTCCACGGGATACGGTGACTTTTATATTCTCTTTCGTGGGAATGAAAAGGCAGGAGGTGAAATATACCCCGGGCAAGAAGTTGGATATCGTGATGGATGAGGACGTGGAAGAAATGGAAGAAGTTGTTATCACGGGTTACCAGAGAATTGATAAGCGTCATCTGACGAGTGCCGTGACCACGCTGAAGGCTGATGATATTAATGTTGCCGGTATATCAACCATTGATAAAATGCTGGAAGGGCATGTGCCGGGCATGATTTTCATGCAAAATTCCGGTCAGGTAGGTGCAGCTCCGAAATTACGTATCCGGGGTTCTTCCACCGTGTTGGGATCTCGTGAACCGCTTTGGGTATTGGATGGTATCATTTTGCATGATCCGGTGAATGTTGACCCCTCGCAGATTAATGATCTGGATTTCGTGAATTTGTTAGGTAATGCTATTTCCGGGTTAAATCCGGATGATATCGAGCAAATAGACGTGTTAAAGGACGCTTCTGCCACTGCATTGTATGGTACGCGTGCCGCTAATGGTGTGATCGTGATTACCACGAAGAAGGGTAAGATAGGACCACCGACAGTTTCTTATTCGATGACCGGAAGTTTGTCTTTGCGTCCTCGGTATGGAGACCGAGAAGTAAATATGATGAATTCCGAAGAACGAATGGCTTTTTCTCGCGAACTGATTGAAAAAGGAGTCATGTTTACTAGGTTAAATGCTTGGGTTGGTTATGAGGCTGCAATTTCCGATTATTGGAATGGTAAAATGGATTTTGACGAGTTCCAATCTTTGGTAAGTCGTTATGAAACGGCGAATACCGATTGGTTTAAGTTACTGTGTCGTGATGCATTCTCGCATAATCATACCTTGAGTTTATCGGGAGGAACCGATAATATACGTTATTATGCTTCTTTGGGATATAATGATGAAAAAGGGGTGCTTAAGGGAGAACAGAATAAACGTTATTCCACGAATTTGAATGTGACTGCTAACTATAATAAATTTTCAGCCCGTTTTGCCTTGCAGGCTAATGTAAATGAGAAAAGTTACACGCCTGAAGAGATCGATGTTTTGAGTTATGCTTTCAATACTGCCCGTACTATTCCGGCTTATAATGAGGATGGTTCCTTGTATTATTATGATCGTATTGGAGAGGAAGATGGATCATTCCGTTATCCTTTCAATATATTGAATGAGGTGAGAAATAGTTCTCGGGATATTGAAACCAGCGGGTTTACGTTTAATACTTCTATAAATTACAAGTTTACTAGTTACTTGAATGCGGGATTGACAATCTCCTATTCGAATAGTAATACAAATGAAGAAACTTACAGGGGGGAGGAAACATTCTATGCTAATGAGTTAAGAGATCGGGTTGAAGAAAGCGGAAAGTCTAATTATATGCCTTTTGGAGGAGAGTTGAATCAGTTGACTTCGCGTAATAAGTCTTATACCGTAAGACTGCAAACTGATTTCAATAAATTCCTTGATGCAGAGAATATACACTTGATTACAGCTTCCATAGGAGGAGAGCTTTCTTCAACCCGGTACAGAGGGTTACGTCAAACCCGTCGTTGTTATATCCCGGGACGTGGAGAAATTTTTGCACCTGTGGATATTAATGAATATCCGCTTTATGGAACTTGGTTAGCCACGGATGAACTTGCCCGGGGAAAGCGGACAAATTCTTTGACAAATATGATGTCGGGATATTTTACTTTGTCTTATAGCTATCGTGATCGTTATGTTTTGACTTTTAACACGAGAAGTGATGCTTCCAATAAATTCGGTAGCAAAAGTAATAGCAAATTTTTACCGATTTGGGCGATTGCCGGGCGTTGGAATACAAAAGAGGATGTGTTGAAAACGGTAAATTGGGTGGATTTGTTGTCTTTGCGTGTTTCTTTCGGCTACCAAGGAAATATGTTGGATTCGCAAACCCCGGAGCTGATTATCAAGAAAGGGGATCCGAATAATCAATTCGGGAATAAATATGAATCAACGGTTAATTCTTTTCCGAATCCGAACTTGAAATGGGAAAAGACTTCTTCTTTGAATGTCGGCTTGGATTTCTCGTTCTTGAATACGGCGATTAAAGGTACGGTTTCCTATTATTACAAGAAAACAACGGATGCATTCTTGAGTAAGACGATTTCCGAGATCAATGGTATAACCAATTACACGGTAAATTCCGGAACGATAGAGAATCAAGGGTGGGAAATGTCTTTGAATTTCATACCTTTCAATCCTCAAGGGGGAACGGATGGTTTTCGCTGGAGCATTGATCCTCAGATCGGTCAGGTATTGAATAAATTGCTGAATCGGGCAATAAATAATAAAGACAAGGTTACCCGAGATGAGATTACTTATGCCGATTATTTGAGTGGTAACGTGGAGATTCCCGGACGTTCGTTGAATTCTTTCTATTCTTATAAATTCAAGGGGTTAGACCCGAATGACGGTCGTCCGATGTTTTATGATATAGAGTTAGACGAGGTGAAAGAAAAATATCTTGCGATGGATGATAAAGAAGAAGTGTACAAAACTGTCATGAAATACTCCGGTTGTCGTGTCCCGGTACTTCAAGGAAGTATCAATAATAAACTTTCTTATAAACGTTTGGTGTTAGGATTTAACTTTACTTACAGTTTGGGTTCTAAAATCCGTTTAATGAAATTGTATCCTAATTTGAGTGGTTCGTATGGGACTCTAGCCCCGCAGCCTCATCAGAATGTACGTCGGGAATATTTGAAACGTTGGCAAAAGGCTGGTGATGAAATGTATACAGATATTCCGGGTATAGTTGGTGGTACCGAATTTACGAATTCATTATCTCCTTGGTGGAGAGATTATTCTTTCGCTTTTGGTAGTAATATTTGGGAAATGTATGATAATTCAAATATTCGTGTCGTAAGTGGTAATTATTTGCGTTTGTCATCCATGACGTTACGGTATTTGTTTACTGAAAACCTGTGCAAAAAAATGCATTTGAGATCTGCTTCCATCGAGTTCACGGGGACGAATTTATTTACCTTATGTAATAAAAAATTGAAAGGACAAGACCCGGCAACTCAATCGGGAAGCTCCCCGACTATTAATATGAGTATTCGTCCGACGTATTCTTGCCGTTTAAATATTACATTCTAATGTTGAGAAGTTATGAAAAATAGAATATTATATTGGGTTATTTGCTTGTTGGTCTTCACTTCTTGTAGTGATTTTCTGGAGGATTATTCTCAAGATTTGGCTTATGCCGCTTCGACCTCGGATTTGGAGGAATTATTGATCGGGAATTGTTATATCAAAAGGACCGCAAAAAAAACATCGTTATCAATAGCGGGAAGCGAGAAACATACTTTCCCGTGGTTACATGTAATGGATGACGATTGCGTGGAACGTAATAGTGCGACGGATGCATACGGGGGATTTATGCCTATCGAAGGTTTTTATCATTGGGATAAGAATCCGTTCAATCAGAACGGAACTCCGTATAAAGATGAAACATGGAGTGATCTTTACTCGCGGATTGCTATCGCCAATGTCGTTATTCCGAAAGTGGATGATATGACAGAGGATCCTATGGAGGAGCGTAACCGGATCAAAGGGGAAGCTTTGTTTTTGAGGGCAAGTTTTTATTATTTCTTGGTTAATTTCTACGCATTACCGTATTCTAAGACGACTGCGGACACGGAATTAGGTGTTCCGTTGAAACTAACAGAGTATATAGAGGATAAATATTTTTCTCGTAATACCGTTGCAGAAGTGTATGACGCTATCGTCGAAGATTTGCAACAAGCAATTCCGTTGTTGAAAGGTGTTGAGCAAACTACGGTGTATCAGGCAAACGAAGCTGCGGCCCGTTTATTCTTGAGTCGGGTATATCTGTATATGGAAAAATGGGAGGATGTTATCGCTCAATGCGATTCAGTGTTGAAGATGGCGACTTATTCTTTGGAAGATTTACGTTCATTTACAATGGGAACCAGTTTTACTCGTTCCGGTTCTCCCGAAACCATTTTTTCTCAAGGGTCTTATTCAATGGATTTGGTGATGCGCGAACAATATTATAGTGAATGGTATACTGCTATCCTTCCTTGTCCTGTCGTTTCGGATGATTTGCAGGATAGTTATGATGAGAATGATTTGCGGTGGCAAGCTTTCATGCTGGAGAGTTATAAAACCCCGGGACTTTATCGTTGTATCAAATTGAGAGATCAGGATGTGGACGGTTATGTTTCGGATGTGTTTTTGTTGCGAATGGCTGAGGTCTATTTAAATAAAGCAGAGGCACAAGCCATGTCCGGTGATGAAACCGGAGCGAAGGCTACGTTGAATATATTACGGGAAAATCGTTTTGTCCAAGGGCAAATGCCTGCTATTGAGGAGGAAATGATTGCCAATAGGGATGAGAATTTTATTGACTTTATTAGAAACGAACGTCGCCGGGAATTGTGTTTCGAGGGACATCGTTGGTTCGATTTACGTCGGTATGCAGTATCTTCGACATATCCTTTCACGAAAGAAATTCTCCATCCGCATTATTCAAGACCTTCCGCGTCACAGTACTCTTTCGAGGGGAATTTCCGCTTGAAGAAGTATAATGAAGAGACAGCTTATGTACTGCCTATACCGGATTATGCCATAAGTTATAACAATGGTTCTTTAGTTCAGAATGCAATAAGAGAGGAACGTAAGATTAATAATTAAGTAGTCTATGAAAAAGATATTTTATATAGCAGCCATTATTTGTACATCGTTTTTAATTTCTTGTAATGATAAAGAAGATGATGTAATGCCCAGTTATCAAGATGAAAACTGGTGGGTAAATAAAGACAATCCGAATAGTGTACTGGATCATACGATATATCAAGTCTATGAACTGTATGGTGTACCTATTTTTTACAATGATACCATTGGTTCTCAAGATCGGGGAACCGATGCCTTCGGACGTCCTAATATTTATTACGAGGTGATTAAGTTGAATTACACGATCACGGGTAATATCTATGGAGAAGTTCCTAATGCTTATGTACTGTCTTCTAATGAAGAAGATATAATGGAAGGAGTTAAATTGCTACGAGACTATGTATTAGCGAATTTCCCGGATTTTATAGATGTTCCTCGTAGTTATTTATTGGTGGATACATTGCATATGGGGTTGAATGATAAAAATTATCTTCCTTATATTGGTTCAGCTTTTTCCGGATTAACGACTGTTGCTGTCGGTAAATTACCGGACATCAAAAATATGGATGAAAAAGAAAAAAGAATGCTTGCGGGAGAAATATTAACCGCTCAAGTTGGAACTTATATTTACAATACTTACAACAAAACGGATTTGGATCCTTTTTACAAAGTGTTGACTAAGGATGTTAATGAATATTATGGTTATGGAAATAAGGTGGATATTAATACTGCTCCAAGTAAATATAATCCTTCCTATGCACCTTGTGAGGAATACGGTTTCTTGAAACCTGCTCCCAATAGACCGATTATAGAGGGAGAATTGTATTATTTCCCTTCGAGAGATCAAGATGTGAATGACTATGTAGCCCTGTATTTAGGTTTCACGGAGGAACAAGTACGGGAATTATACGAGGAGGATTATCCGCACGTTTTTAAAAAGTACGGTATTGTGAAAAGTATCATTGAAAAAATGCGAGCTGAAAAACTAGGAAACAATTAACAAATAAGTATCTGTATGAAAATTGTATGTAGATTAATAGCATTCACTATATGCTATTTAGGAATGTGTGTGCCTGTACTTTCTGCCCAAGAGAAAGAAAAAGTAGAGGCGGATTCGACGAAACGGAAGGGATTGCCTGCTATTTCGGAGTTTATAAAATCTGAAGCGGAGGTACATGAAGGGATGTTCAATGTATACGTGCAGGATGACAAGTATTACATGGAAATTCCCGATGATATGATGGAGAGGGAATTTGTATCCATGATTTCAATCATCAAGGGGTCGGAGAATCCGAAGCCGACCCCTACTCAAATGTACGGTTACCCGGGAGATGCCTTGACCCACACGATTATTAGTTTCGAGCGGGGACCCAAGGACAAGGTGTTCGTGAAGAAGCCCACTTACGGCTATGCCGTGACGGACACGACGATGGGAATATACAACACGGTAAAGAATGCGAGTCTGATTCCCGTGTTGTACGTGTTCGACGTGAAGGCGAAGGGCGAAAACTCCTTGTTGTTAGATGTGACGACTGCCGTGACGGGGGATAATGACTTGTTCTCGTTGAAAGCGTCTGCCAAAAAGATGGGATTGGGTTCTTTTCAAGCGGATCGTTCTTATATGACCAAAATCAGCACTTTTAAGAATAACATCATCTTTCGTTCCGTGAAGAGTTATTCCGCGGGTTCGAGAGCCTTGCCGCCCAGTCCGGCGTACCCGAAAGGCGGAAGTGAGCCGACTCCTCCCACGCGTTGGGAAATCGGGGTATCCATTGCCTTGTTACCGGAAGTACCGATGCGTCCGCGTTTCGAGGATAGTCGGGTAGGATATTTTGCGTACGGGAAAGTTGATTTCGGGGCGAATCCTTACAAATCGGAACGTATCAGCATGGTTAGCCGCTGGCGTTTGGAACCGAAACCGGAAGATATGGAGAAATACAAACGCGGGGAATTGGTGGAGCCGGTAAAACCGATCGTGTTCTATATCGATTGCAATACCCCGAAATTCCTGCAACCTTACTTTGTTGAGGCGGTGAACTTGTGGCAGCCTGTTTTCGAGAAGATCGGTTTCAAGAACGCCATTATCGGCAAGATGGCTCCCACGCTGGAAGAAGACCCGGACTTTTCTATCGAGGACATTCGTTATTCCGTGATCTCTTACAAGGCGTCATTGGTAGCGAACGCTTACGGGCCTCACATGGCAGACCCCCGTTCCGGTGAGATACTTTGTTCTCATATCGGAATCTTCCACAACGTGATGGCTATGGTACAACAATGGTATTTCTGCCAAGCTGCCGCTTCCGATCCCCGGGTGCGTCAATACCCGATGCCGGAAGAGGTAATCGGCGACGTGATGCGTTTTGTTGTGGCTCACGAGGTAGGGCATACCTTGGGACTGCGCCACAATTTCGGGGCAAGCAGTACTTATCCCGTGGAGAAGTTGAGAGATAGGGAATTTGTGAAGAAACACGGGCATACCGCTTCCATCATGGACTATGCGCGTATGAACTATATCGCCCAGCCGGAAGACAAGATTGACACGAAAGATTTGATTCCCGGTATCGGAATCTATGATGAATTTGCCATAGAGTGGGGATATCGCTATTTCCCCGGGATGAAGCTGAACGAGGAAACCGCTTATTTAAGAAAATGGGTGGGGGAGAAATACAAGGAAGACCCGAAATACAGGTTCGGAACGGAATTGGATATGTCCGATCCCCGCTGGCAGTCCGAGGACTTGGGTGACAATAGCATGAAGGCAAGCGAGTACGGTATCAAGAATTTGAAATTGATCATGAATAATCTGGAAGCGTGGACGAAAGGCGATGACGATGAGGCTACCTACCTGAAAATGATATATAGCGGGGTATTGAACCAATACATGTATTTCGTTTCGCACGTGCTGAAAAACGTGGCAGGTCGTTACAGTGAAACTCCCTTGCGGTCGGAGCCCGGGACGGGTTCCAGCATGGTGGAACTCGAACGGCAAAAGGAGGCTATGGACTTCCTCGCGAAACACGTGTTCAACAGACCCGACTGGTTATTTGACAAACGTATCACGGGATTGGCTGAAGTCGACGGGTTGAAAACATGGAGCAGTATCCAGCGTTTCGTGATCCAAAACTTGTTGCCGAAATCTGCATTCCTTACCACTTGCGTGGAGTTGTACGGGCGTGAAGGGAATTACACTCCCGAGGAGTTCTTCCGGGATATGGAAGACGGTATATTCTCCGAGTTGAAAAACGGGGATGAAATACCTTCCTCTCGTAGGGACCTTCAAATGGAATACATCCGTCAGGTAATGGTGATCACGAATTACTCTGAGGTGAGAAAAACGACCAACCTGTTGACGTTATTCACCCTGCAAATGGAAAGCGTGGCAAAGGCGGCAGAGGCTTATGCCGTTAAGACGCAAGACGAGTCAGCCCGGATGCACGCTGACGCGATCGTGAAAACGATAAGGGGGTGGTTGAAGGGAGAGAAGAATGCTATATATTAAAAGTGAGGTTATGATGAGAAGTTATATATTGTTCATTGCATTGTGCCTGCTGGTGTCCTTACCGGGTATCGGGCAGGAGAAGAAAGCCCCGGAAGAGAAGAAGCCTGCCGCGGAAACAAAAAAAGGTCCCATGGCGTTTGACAAATTCTTCAAGGAAGGGATGAAACGGGTGGACGCTATTTTCCCCGTGTACGAGGCGGACGATAAGTATTACATGGAGATCGCTGACGAATACCTCGGGAGAGATATTTTTATCTCCGGTCAGATGTTGAAAGGTATCGGGGTGAGAGCTTCGGGGCAGGAATCTGCCGGGGTGGTGTGTTTCAAGAAAGGACCGAAAGATAAACTGTACATGTACAGCGAGTACAATGGCATGGTGGCTTCGGGGAAGCAACCCGAGTTGGAGCGCATACTGGCAGAGGAAACTCTTTTGCCCGTGGAAGCGGTTTACCCGATCGTGGCTTGGGGGAAGGACTCCGCCGGGGTGATTATCGAGATCACGAACCAGATCAAGGGTGTTGCCGATTGGTATAAACTCTCGGACGAGGGCACGAGTGCCGCCCTCAAGGGTAACAAGCAATCCGGGGGAGGCGAGATGATTTTCGTGAACGAGGTGTTGAAGAAACGGAACGGGGTGAAATTCAAGTTGACGTGGATTGTTGACCAGAACGTGGCGGGTATCGAGTGTCACGTGGATCTGTTGCCCGAAAGGCGTATGCGGGTACGCTATGCCGACGAGCGTGTGGGGTACGAAACCTTGAATTACTACGATTTCGGCACGAATCCTTACGGGGTGAAGAAAAGAACTATCGTTACCAAATGGAACCTCGAACCTAAGGACATGAACGCTTACGCCAAGGGTATTCTGACCGAGCCGAAAGAACCGATCGTGTTCTATCTGGACGCGTATTTCCCGAAAGAATTGATCAAATATGCCAAAGAAGGGGTTTTGCAATGGCAATCCGCTTTCGAGAAAGCGGGATTTAAAAACGCCATTCAAGTGCGAGTGGCGAAGGACGAGGACGAGATGACTTCCGCCCGTGCCGTAATCTCGTACAGTATCAATGCGGGTAGCAATTCCACTTCTTTCGATCGGGATATTCGTACCGGGGAGATACTGGCTTGCAACGTGAATTTGAATCACGTTACTCTGGGGGGCTACTTGGAAACCTATTTCGCCCGCTGTGCCGGGGTAGACCCCCGTTTGGAAAAGAATTACTTTGATCCGCGGGTGGCGGGTGCTATCGTTCGTATGTTCGTGGCAAAACAAGTGGGACTCGCCTTGGGATTACTTCCCAACTACGCGGGTAGTTACGCTTACACTCCCGCGCAGATTCGTGACCGTAATTTCGTGAAAAAGAACGGATTCTCGGCTTCCGTGTTGGATGATTGTTCCTACAACTTCGCGGCACAGCCCGAGGACAGGATGACCACGGATGAATTAGTCGGCTGTAAAGTCGGTGCTTATGACCGTTGGGCTATCGAGTGGGGCTACCGGTTGTTCCCGAACAGCAAGGATATCAATACTGACAGGAAATTATTGAAAGACCTCACGGACCGTCGTTTGAAAGATAAGGCACTTCTTTACATGAAGAACACGAGTTACGATTTTCGGGCTCTGCCTTCGGATTTATCTTCGGATAAAATAGAGGCTGCACGTTTGGGAGTCCGTAACATGGAGCGTTTTATCAAGAATCTGAACAAGCTTTCTGCCTCTGCCGACAAGAAGAAAGACGATTGGATGGTGTACGCGCAAGGGGGAGCGGCTGCTTTAGGTTCGTTGTACCAGAATTTGATATACAAAGTGATGGAAAACATCGGTTGCCGCATGGCTCTGGAAAAAGGGGAAGCCTTCTCTTCTAAAGAGTTGCAACAAAATACGCTGGCGTTCCTTGCCGAGTATGTATTTGCCGCACCTCAATCTTGGATGTATGATGAGGTACTTGCCAAAGAATTCGGGGTAGGCCCGGAAGCCGTGCGTTTCGGTTTGCAGGAGATTGTGTTCACGTACTTGTTAAACCCCAAGGTGGTCGGGAATATCGAGTTGGCTTCTCGTGTCGAGGGCGAAAAAGCGTACAACCTGATTGAATACTGGCGGGATATACGTCGTTTGTTATTCAAGGATTTTGACAAGAACACGGTACTGTCCGGCTTCGAGTGTCACACGGAAAATATATTTATCATGTGCTTCATGGACTTGTTGGTGAAAAATGCCGTTCTTACCAATAGCAACAAATTGTCGACCTACGGGACGAATCTGATCGCTTGGGTGAATGACATTCACGATCAGGCAAAGGCATTGTCCGAACAACATGCCGACAGCCGTATGCGTGATCATTACCGTGCCATGATGTACCGTATTGAACAGGATATGAAATTGATTGCTTCGATAACGAAGTAAGCGGATTCCGGTTCCCTTCCGGTTTTACCGGTTGGGAACCGTATTTGACACATCTATTTGATTACTCACTGCCTTCAGGCGAATAGCCTGTTCCTGCCTTGTATATATAAATAATAAATTACATGGAAAAAGCGTAAATAGAAATTGATATATTTCAAAATGCCGACAATTTTGCTACCTTTGATTGACTTGTGGTAGGAAAACAAGTCAAAATGCGTGTGAAACTTATAGCGTTCGAATGAAATTATTAATCTGTTTATGCTCTTACGCGGGATATGGATTCCTGTGGATTGCAAGCTTCTTCCCGTTGTCCATGATGTATTGGGTGACGGACATATTGTTTCTTGTTTTATATTATGGCATCAGGTATCGTCGCGGGGTGGTTGACATGAACCTGCGGAACGCTTTCCCGGAGAAGAGCGAGGAAGAACGAAAGCGTATTGCCCGGCGTTACTATCGGCACTTGTGTGACACGTTTGCCGAGTTCTACAAATTGTGGCACATATCGGAGGCTGAAATCAAGCGGCGCTGCGTGATGATGAACTTGGACGTACCCCATCATTATTTCGAGCAAGGACGTAGCGTGATAGTCTTTGCCGGTCATTACGGCAACTGGGAGATGATGTATTCTTATAAACTGTGGGAAAAAGGCATCGAGTTAATCCCGATCTATAAACCCATACACAACAAGGTATTCGACCGGATGACCTATTTGATCAGAAGTCGCTTCGGGGCAACGCCTCTCGCGAAAGCCGACACGTTACGGGTGATGTTGCGTAACCAGAAAGAGGGGAAAATATGCATGACCGGGTTTATCGGCGATCAAACCCCGAATAAACATTCGTTGAATTTCTGGACTACTTTCTTGAATCAAGATACGCCCGTGATGGAGGGAACGGAGAAAATTGCCCGCAAATTGAACCAACCGGTAGTGTATCTCAACATGAGAAAAGTGAAACGCGGTTATTATCACGCCGAGTTTTATGACCTGTGTTCCGATCCGCAAAACTTGGAACCGGGAGAACTTACCCGTATGCATACCCGCATGCTGGAAAAGTTTATCCGTGAAAATCCCGAATACTGGCTTTGGTCGCATCGGCGCTGGAAACACAAACGCCCCGCGGAACAACGTTAGTCCGGTAACCTGATCTCTGTCGAGAACCCGTGAGGTTGTAAATCGCGAAAGAATATTTCTCCCTTGTGCATCTTCACGATCTGGCACACTATACTTAACCCCAACCCGTGTTCCTGTCCCGGAAGTACATCCGGCAGACTGCCTTGCGCCAAAGTTTGTAGTTCCCGTAAGTATTCGGGAGAAACCCCGTCCCCGTTATCCGCCACGGTAAAACAGAACCGTCCCTTTTTATGTTTCAAGCTCAATGTCAATGTCGTCCCTTCCGGGGTATGTCGGATGCTATTGTAAAGCAGGTTATTGATTGCCCGCGCGAGTAGACGCGCATCCCCGTGCAGGACGGTGGATTCCATACCGGGAGCGATGATTGTCTCCACTTGGTAACGTTGCGTCCGGGGTTCATTGTTGAGAAAAGCGGCGATGGTCTGCCTGAAAAAAGTTACCGGGTGGAACGTTTCTTTCCGCGGTGTCCGGGTTCCGTTTTCCAGTTGGGAAAATAAATTCAGATCATCAATCAGTTCCCGTAGCTGAAGAGCTTGATTCCGGATATAAAGTGCCTGTTCCCGGGTTTCTTCCGGGGAGTAATTCCCCTCTTCCAGTTGTCCCGCCCGTGCGAGAATCACGGACAAGGGAGTACGCACGTCATGCGACACACCCGCTATCCAGTTCTCCCGGTACACGGAACGCTTGTGCAATATACCCGAAGTGCGGTTCAGGCAGGATGCCACGTCGGCAAACATCCCTTTCTCCTTTACTTGAACAGATTCCCCGTTAGACAACTTTTGTATGCCCCCGAGTACCCCTTTCAGCGAACGCGACATCCGGTGGTCGATAAACACGTAGACAAGTATCAACACGAATATATTCCCGAAAATAAGCATGATATAGAGGACGGGAAAAAATTTCACTTCCGCTATCCGCTGCATACTATTATATCGCGCGTAACTGTCTTTCGGGTAACCCGCCACGAGAAGCCCGTCATCCTTTTTCCACGTCACCACGGGATAGTCTTTCAAGTAGAATTTTGCCATAGAGGAAATATCGCTCAGGGTGTACGTGTTGGGAATCTCTTTCGGGAGGTCAACTGCCCAGCGGATATTCCCCTTCTTGTCGTCCAGCAGCATCACCCACATCTGTTGCTCTTTTATCTGCACCAGAAGTAAGGAATCGAGTTGGAAATTGTTGTCGTTTATTTGCAGCCTGTCCGCTATCTTCCGTATGAATTGCGCGGGTGGTTGCGAGCTGCCTGCCTTGAGGTAATAGTGAACGACGAGTGAATACACGATCACGTTTATCGTGATTAGCAGGAAGGCACCGATCAGCACCCGTTTCCCGATTCGTTTAATGGAATGTTGCAGGTCGTTCATGGTGCGCTATATTAAGAGTTTATAACCTAGCCCTTTGATCGTGATGAGGGAAACCGGGGCGGACGGGTTGTCTTCTATTTTCTCCCGGATACGCCTGATGTGCGCCATGAGCGAGTTCTCGTACCCGTACAGGTTGTCGCCCCATGCCTCTTCGCAGAGCGTATCGATCGTCACCACTCGGTTCGCCGATTTGTACAGTACGCCCAGTATAGCGTGTTCCCGTGCCGTCAGCGGGAATATCCTGCCTTGCCTGTTCACCTCTGCCTTGTCGAAATCAACGGTACAATCTGCCAGTTCCACCACGGTCTTTTCATTTTTGTACGAGCGGCGCAGGATTGCCGTCAACCGCGAGAGAAGCTCTTTAGGGAGAAAAGGCTTGGTCATGTAATCGTCACCCCCGGCGTCCAGTCCCATGAACATATCTTCCGGTTTATCCCGTGCCGTGAGGAAAAGAATGGGGATGTCCTTCATTTGCCGGATTTCCTTCATCAGCGAGAAACCGTCACCGTCGGGCAGGTTCACGTCCAGCACGGCGATATCCGGGAAGGAATACTTGCAGGACTTCAGCGCCTCGCTTGCCGTGCCTGCGGTCGTGATGGAGGTGAAACCGTCCCCGCGGAGAATACTCTCGATGAGTTCCAGTAATTGCCGTTCGTCGTCGACAACCAGAATATTCTTTCTTTTGATGAAATTGAATTCTTTGTCCATAACCACGCTGTATCCTGATGTTTCTACAAATTTAAGGAAAATAAACGGGATATCGTGCGCCGGCGGTAAAATGTAAGGTAAATGTAAGGATAGCGTAAACTGCCTGCAAGGAAACTCGTGTATTTTTGTTCAAAAACGAAACGGATGGATCGAAGAAAATATTTGAGCTTGATTTTATTACTTTGCGTGACTTTGGCGGTTTACGCGCAACCGAAGGAGAAAGGGGGCAGCGTGTCCGGTTGGTTGAAAGATAGTGTTACCTTGTTGCCCGTCGCTTATGCCACGGTACGAGTCGCGAGAGCGGAACGCCCGTCCGCTCCCGTGAAACTGACCGTGACCGACACGAACGGGTATTTTCGGGTGGCGGCACTTCAGCCGGGGAAATACACGGTGACTCTCTCGCACGTGGGATTTCGGGCGGTGTCCCGTGAGTTTTCGCTCGGCACGAGGCAGGACGGGACAGAGCTGGGCATCCTGTACACGCGGGAAACGGCAGAGAGGCTCGGGGACGTGAACGTCACGGCTCAGAGGCTCCCGATAAAATTCGAGATAGACAAGATAACGTATGATGTCGAGTCTGATCCCGATGCCCGCGTGACGAGCACGCTCGATATGTTGCGCAAAGTACCTCTCGTGACGGTTGACGGGGACGATAATATCGAACTGAACGGGAGCGGGTGTACCATATATATAAACGGGCGCCCTTCCGGCTTGATGAAACAGAAACCGGGGAAGGCGTTGAAAGGAATCCCGGCAACGGCGGTCAGAAAAATTGAGGTCATCACGAGTCCCGGGGCGAAGTACGACGCCTCGGGGACGGGTGGAATTATCAATATTGAGATGGTGCGAGGCGGGTTGGAGGGGTATTCTGTTTTCGTGCAGGGTAACATGGACGATATCGGGAAATGGGGTGTCGCTTTGAGCGGGATGCTCAAGTACGACAAGTTATCGGCGTCCGGCTTTTTCTCCCATTATCCCAATTATCTTCGTGACGCGAGATATAATTCCGTGTTGACAAACCTGAATGACACGGAATCGCACAACCTCTATTCGGGAGTGCGCGGTAAGGTTCGTGAACCGGCATCGTACATTAACGCGGAGATAAGCTACGAGGCGGACTCTCTGAATCTCTTGACTTTCACCTTGTCATCCCGTCGGTACGAGATTATCCGTGAAGCCGCGGAGCGGGACGAGATGCAGCGGGAAGATGCCTCCCCCGTGTACCGTTATCGCGCGACCGAAAAGTCGAAAACAAATAACGGGGGAACGGAAGCGACCTTCAATTACCAACGGACTTTCCGGAAACCGGAACAACTCTTCACGCTTTCTTACATGTACAACTATATTCCATCGGGAGGGTACAATCACCGGTATATGTTCGACTTTTGGAAAGATAACGCGCAAGTCACCTTCTCGCCTTACGATATCCGGGATGAGAACAAGGCACGGTCGGACGAGCATACCGTTCAGGCGGATTACGTTCATCCGTTCGATACCTTACAGACCTTGGAATGCGGGTTGAAATACATTCGTCGCACCGCTTCCAGCAAGGGAATCTATAAACGTCGGGAAGACCCGGGAGAAGCTTGGGAATCGCTTCCGGCAAGGGAAGAGAGATTCCTGCACGTGCAGAATATTTACGCCGCTTACCTGACGTATGCCTTGAAATATCGTAAATTCGGGCTGAAAGCCGGGGTACGCCTCGAACGTGCCGCGTTTGATGTCGCCTTACACTCGCGAACGGAGCCGGATTTTGACGCCGGTTTCACGGACGTGATTCCTTCCGTGACGTTTTCGTTGCAGGTAACCCCGACACGTGTCTGGAAAGTCGGCTACAACACGCGTGTCATGCGTCCGGGGATACAGCACCTCAATCCTTATCGCTCGGAAACCAACGCCAGCGTGGTATCATACGGGAACAGCCGTTTGAAATCGGAACGTTTTCATATCGTGAGTTTGGGATTCAGTACCTTTACTCCCGCGTGGATGATAAATACCAGCGTCGAGTATCGTTACTCGGGTAATTCCATCCGTGCCTACACCTTCATGGAGAACGGTCGGAAAGTGAATACCTTCGGGAATATCGGGCAAGAGAACAGCGTGACGCTCAATCTTTTCATGAACGCTAACTTGGGCGGCAAGACGAGTTTGCGGGTAAACGGGAATGTCGGTTACATCGACCTCGACAGTCGCGAAATCCGTTCCGTCGCGCATGGCTGGCAATACTCGGCGACCGCGGTCGTGCAGCAAAACTTGTGGTGGGGCATCCGGTGCAGCGCTTACGGGGGATATTTCGGTTCCCGTGTCCGCCTTCAATACGATTCCGACGGTTACTACTACTACGCGCTCACGTTGAACAAGAGTTTTCTGAAAGACAGGCTCACTTTCTCTTGCAGTGGCAACAATTTCGCCGACGGCCTGCGCCGTTTGAAAGGAGTGGTGTCCGCCCCGGGATATATCCAGCATCACGAGAACGTGCTGCAATACCGGAGTTTTAATTTCAGCCTGTCCTACCGCATCGGCAACCTGCGGGCAACCGTGAAAAAGGTAAAACGGGGAATCGTGAACGACGACGTGAAGCGGGAGGACGCATCCGCAAAATAGGATGCATCCCCGTTTCTCTTTTACTCGTGTTTCACCTCCGTGTATGCCGTTCGGGAAGCCCGCGTGTTGAGAGGCGATACCGCGAAGACGTAAGCGATGATGCTTTCCGGCTGAAACTTCTTGTGGAGCGGGAAATCCGCTTTGCCGGGTTCTCCTCGTTTGCCCAGCGGATAGACGATATCTTTTTTCGCTTTTTGGTCGAAAATAGCAAGAAATAAGTCATCCTTGTCTTTTGCCACGGGAGAAAGCGGTTGTCGGAACCATTCGGCGTGGATGCGTCTTTCCCCGTCGTTGCAGGTGACCGCCACCGTGGGCGGGAGCAGGTTGCCCGTCGAGCAGGTGATACGCTCCGGGTGAATCGTCACGGCGAGCGTTTCCTCGTCTACCTCCACGGCGTTCTGGTTTGTCCCGATGAAGGCGGCGCGAGCCGTTGACCACGATTGTCCCCGGAAGCTCGCTTGCAACGTGTTGCAAAAGCGGAAGGATAGCTTGGATAGCGTGGCGAATCGTACCTGTTGCACCCGTTGTGCGGGAGATTGTTTCTTTTTTTTGCTGAAAATCTTGCCCTTGGCCACGTTTTTTCCCTTGTACTGGCACATGGTTACGTTGCCCACGGAGCCCGATGCTTTATCGAATAGATTGGATTGAAATATTGCCATGATAAATAGGTTTATAAGGTTTATAAAGTTTGTAAGGTTCATAAAGTGATGGCGGTTCGTAAAGTTTGTAAGGTTCACCGGGTCACGTGACCTGTAATCATGACTTGTATAAATCATGAACTTTATAAACTTTAGGAGCCGGAGGCCCAGCTTTATGAACTTTATAGACCGGAGGTGTGTCAATACACACCTCTTAGTGGCACGTTGAAATAAGTGCTGTTCGAGAATCCATCCCGTGTCGTGTTCACGAAAAACGCGTACACGTGCGCTTCCCTCGCGAGGGGTTGCTCCAGCGTGATTGCCGCCGTGCCATCCTCTCGGGTAATTCCCGTGTGGTCGATAATCTCCACCCGGAACGGCTCGTGGTCATAGATCACTGCCAGCGCCAACTCGTCCCTGTTGCGGCGGTAGTTACTCCACGGGGCGGGTTCCCAAGTCAGTGAAAGCGTACCCGCGGGTGCTTCCTGTCGGCGCAATTGGAACGGTGTCTGTAATACGCCCCGTGTGAGGTGTAGTAGTTGGAAATCTCCTACCGTGCAGTCCGTGCTGTATGCTTGGAGATTGGTGCTAATGAATAAGTTGTATCCCGACGAGATTTCTTTTCGGGTAGCTTCCATGCGCCATGCGTGGCACAGGTATGTCTCCTTTATTGATTGATACAACGTGACTACCGCTGCCAGACGTGCGTTTTGTGCTGCCCGGGTGGGTGATCCTGCGTTACCGTCATACGAGGGCAATGCCCTGCCGAATGTTTTCTTGCCTTTTTGGAAAATAACCATTCCCTTGTATTTCCCCTTGGCGTCTTTTAGTGCTCCTGATTTAATTTCTACCATAATGTTACTTTTAATTATTACCTAATACCCCTCGTTCCATCTACTTTGCCTTTTCATAGGCACTTTAAAGATACTACCGGAAGGATGGTTTGTCAAGTTAAATTTATATATTTTTCATTAAAACGTGGGCTAGGTGTGGGCGAACATCAGGCGAATAACAGGCGAAGCCTTTAGTCAACTGCCTGAAAGTTTGGTAAAATCCACCCCCGGGGGTAAGATAGGACACGGGAATGGGTTGATTTCGGGTGTTAGCGGGTGAGGATGAAATCCGGATTTTGCGGGATAAGAGAGAAGGGTATGTCGAAACACACCCTTCCCGAATGAAAAATTTATTGAAAACGAGGTTTTTATTTCATTGCTTCCTCGATGGAAACGGCAACAGCAACAGTGGCACCCACCATCGGGTTGTTTCCCATGCCGAGGAATCCCATCATCTCCACGTGAGCGGGGACGGACGAGGAGCCGGCGAATTGCGCGTCACCGTGCATGCGTCCCAGCGTGTCGGTGAAACCGTAGCTGGCGGGACCCGCTGCCATGTTGTCCGGGTGCAGGGTACGTCCGGTACCACCACCGGAAGCCACGGAGAAGTATTTCTTCCCGGTTTCCATGCACTCTTTCTTGTAAGTGCCGGCAACGGGATGTTGGAAACGGGTCGGGTTCGTGGAGTTTCCGGTGATGGATACATCCACGCCCTCGTGGCGCATGATGGCAACACCTTCCCGAACGTCGTCGGCGCCGTAGCATCTCACTTGCGCGCGTTCTCCCTTGGAATAGGCTTTCTCCCGCACGATTTTCAATTCTCCCGTGTAGTAATCAAATTCGGTCTGCACGTAAGTGAAACCGTTGATACGGGAAATAATCATGGCGGCGTCTTTACCCAACCCGTTGAGGATTACCTGCAAGGGTTGCTGGCGTACCTTGTTGGCGGATTTGGCGATACCGATAGCGCCTTCTGCCGCGGCGAAAGACTCGTGCCCGGCAAGGAACGCGAAGCATTTCGTTTCCTCGCGAAGCAACATGGCGGCAAGATTGCCGTGTCCCAATCCTACCTTGCGGTCGGCGGCAACGGAACCCGGTATGCAGAAGGACTGCAAGCCCTCGCCGATAGCCTCGGCTGCCTCGGCTGCTTTCTTGCATCCTTTTTTAATGGCGATAGCCGCACCTACAACGTAAGCCCATGCCGCGTTTTCGAAGGCGATGGGCTGAATTTCTTTACACATTTTGTACGGGTCGATTCCTTTCGCGTCACAGATAGCCTTTGCCTCGTCGATGTCCTTGATCCCGTGTGTATTTAATACCGCGTTGATTTGATTTATCCGGCGGTCGTAACTTTCAAATAAAGCCATAATAATTTTAGATTTAATGATTTTAGATTTTAGATTGAAAAATGGCATTTTGAATTTAAAATCTAAAATTTAAAATTAGTGAATTGATTTATTCTTGCCGCGGGTCGATGTATTTAACGGCTTCCGCGAAGCGACCGTAGCTGCCTTTGGCCTTGTCAACCGCTTCTTTCGGGTCGATACCTTTTTTCAGCATGTCGGTGAATTTGCCGAGGTGGATGAACTCGTAGCCGATGACTTCACCGTCCTCGTCCAATCCCATGCGGGTAACGTATCCCTCTGCCATTTCGAGATAGCGGGTTCCTTTGGCGCGTGTCCCGAACATGGTGCCCACTTGGCTGCGCATTCCTTTGCCCAAGTCTTCAAGGCTGGCACCGATGGGAAGACCACCCTCGGAGAAGGCGCTTTGGCTGCGCCCGTACACGATTTGCAGGAACAGTTCGCGCATGGCGGTGTTGATGGCGTCGCAAACCAAGTCCGTGTTCAACGCTTCCAACAGGGTTTTGCCGGGAAGGATTTCAGACGCCATGGCGGCGGAATGGGTCATCCCGGAGCAACCGATGGTTTCCACGAGGGCTTCCTCGATGATGCCGTCCTTGATGTTCAAGGTCAGTTTGCATGCCCCTTGTTGCGGTGCACACCAGCCGATACCGTGGGTCAGACCCGAAATGTCCTTGATTTCTTTGGAACGAACCCATTTTCCCTCTTCCGGGATGGGTGCCGGACCGTGATTAGGTCCTTTTTTCACAACACACATGTGTTGTACTTCATGCGAGTAAATCATTGTCTTTGTTTTTGATTGATATATTGTTAAATACCTTGTCGTAATCCTAAACGCGGACAAAATTAACACATTTGTTCCGGATAAAAAACATCTTATAAAACATATAATTGTGCATACGTTTGCGTTTCAATATGTTGATATATAATTATTTGTTGTTCGTGACGAAAAGTTCGGGGTAAATTTGGCATTTTGCTTGTTTATACCTAATTTTGGTAAGTTAAACAACGCGTGTATGAAGAAATTATTGCCTGTAGCCGAGTTAGGAATGAGTATTGACAGGCGGTTGGATAACACGGGTATCTCGAAGATTACGGTTGAATCGGCGGGGTGTTAAGTTGTGATTAATGTTTTTTCTGTTTTGTTACGATTAATTGATTAGACTTTTTTAGCTGAATTTGATTTCTTTATTTATTTTTAGTGGCATGGAAAAGAGTAAGTAAGATGGTAAGAAGTAAAATGCAAGGGCTTGATGGTGATGTGAATGATATCGAGTCGGTATTTAAGGAATATTATGGTTCGCTTTGTTATTTTGCTTCCAAGTATTTACAAGACGAGGAAGTGATTGAAGATGTCGTGCAGGATATCTTTATTACTCTGTTGGAAAAAAAGACACAATTCCAGTCCGTGATTCATTTGAAGAATTTTTTGTACCTTTCCGTTCGTAACGGTTGTTTGAACCATATGCGCAATTTGCGTTCCCGCGATAGATATATCGCCTCATTAGCTTATGATGAGCGGGCGGAGTCATTCGAGGAGAATATTATCTTGACGGAAATCTACCGGGAATTGGCCGATGCCGTGAATAAGTTGCCGGAAGAGTGCCGCAAAGTATTTGAACTCTGTTATTTCCAAGGATTGGATAATGAGAGTGCGGCCAATGAGTTAGGATTGAGCGTTAACACGATTAAGGCCCAAAAGGCTCGCGGGAAAAAGATATTGAAAGAGAGTTTGAAAGATCTTATGCCGTTTTTCTTCTTCTTTTTTATGGGGTAATCAAAAAAAGGGACTGTCGAACAGTCCCTTTTTTGCCTAAAGACGGATACGCGTTTATTCTATGATTACAACGCGGTTTAATTCTACATCTCCTTTGTAAAGATTTTCAACTCCGCCTTTACCGATTACTTCCAATTGTTTGGCATCTACGCCGTATTTCTTGATTAAAGCGTCAGCCACGTTTTGTGCGCGTTTTTCACTTAATTTCTGGTTGAATTCGGCGCTACCGGTAGCTTTGTCCGCGTAACCGATTACCTTGTAAACTTGTCCCGGGTTGCTCTTGATGAGGTTAGCGTAGTATTCCAAGTTGATCAGTTCTTTTCTGGTGAGGTTGGCTTTGTTTATTTTGAAGAAAATAGCCAATGGAGCGTTCTTGATAGTCTTTGCTTTGTTTTTTTCTGCATCCAAAGCTTTACGAGTTTGATCCAACTCGTCTTGCAGACGGTCAGCACGACGGATTTGTTCTGCTAATTTTGCTTCTGCAGCGCTCAACATTTCCGGGGAAACACCGGTATATATTGTTTCAGCTTTTTTCTCTCTTCTGAAATTGCGTTGTTTGAATTTGTAGGTAACACCCACGGAAACTCCCAGTATGCCTTCTCCCTTGCATCCGCCTACTTCTCCGTCAAATGCTTGCGGTACTAAACTACCTTTGATTTCCACGTTCACATCGAGGGCGTCAGTTAAACGCATTTTGTTGATCAATCCCGCCGCGAACATGAATTTGGTGTTATCCACGGAAGAACAACCATGGATCATTCCGAAACCGGCAAACGGTACAGCCTCGTAAAAACGATCGGTACGGTATCCCCCAATCCAATTTGATAAGTTGAGCAATCCGTCCACGTGTACATTGAATTGTTGCCATTTTTGTTTGTAGTATCCGTTTTTAAGAGCGCCTTTAGCGTAGATGTTTCCGGCGTCAGCCGTGGCACCTCTTAACGTGAAACCGCCTGCTTGAACCCGTGCTCCGATTGTCGGTAATACCCATTTCCCAACGGATAGGTCAAAGGCCGGAGTTAAGCGTTTCCCGAAGCTGGCTTTGCTATCATATTCTCCGAAGTAGATTTGTCCCCCGAAATTGAAAGATGTAAACCAGTTATCCCAGAAACCGTTAGTGACGAAGCCACTCCAAGCTTTGCCTTTTTCAGTTTCAAGGTTGTTGCTCTCGTTTTGGGCACTAGCCAAAAGAGGCAATGCAGCGATGCATAACAAAATAAATACTCTTTTCATACAATATTAGTTAATTTGTTATAGGATAATGAACAAAATCACATCCCTTCTAATTCAAAAACGATTGTTTTTCATGGCGCAAATATACATTATTTTCATTTATAATACATTTATATTTTATATTTTTTCGAATTGCGTCATTTTTGTGGATGTAATTGTGTTTTTTCGTCATTTGTATAATACAAATAAAATACAATTTTATTGAAAGAAACACATATATCAATTGTGTCAAAATTGCGGCTATGTAGTAGCATAAATAGTGAATTTGTGTTTATTTTATTTTCGCGATAATGATGAGTATGAATTAAATATTCATGTTGGATTGAATTGTTTTTCGGAAGCGTTAAATTTGTTGCAGAATAAAAAAGGTGAAAATATGATACTGGAAACGGAAAGATTGATTTTAAGAGAACTTGTTCAAGAAGATTTTGATGAAGTGTGTAAGTTATTACAAGATCCCGTGGTGATGTATGCTTACGAGGGGGCTTATAATAATCAGGAGGTGCAGGAATGGTTAGAACGGCAATTCCGGAGATACGCGAATGATGGTTTCGGGTTGTGGGGAGTTGTGGAGAAAGAGAGTGGGGAGTTAATAGGACAATGTGGTGTCACGTGGCAAGATTGTGACGGGAAGCGGGTTCCGGAGGTCGGTTATCTGTTGAGAAAGGAGTTTTGGCATAAAGGGTATGCCACGGAAGCGGCTATTGCTTGCAAGGAGTATGCTTTTGAAAAGTTGGGTTTTGATGAAGTGTACTCGATAATACGGGATACGAATGTCGCTTCTCAAAACGTGGCATCGCGGAACGGGATGAAAAAAGTGGCGGCTTTTGTTAAACATTTTCGGGGTGTTGATATGTTGCATTTGGTTTATGGCGTACATAGAGGGTAAATGTAAGATAGTTTCCAGAAAAGTAAAGTTATGCGTTGTAGAGAATGCTGAAAATTTATCATTATCTTTGAAGTTCTAATTTAATTCATATTAGATATTGTATCTATGACAAGAGAAGCTCAAATAGAAAGTTCGTTTATTAAAAAGTTAGAAGAACTTAAATATACCTATCGGGAAGATATTCACGATAAGAATAGTCTTGAGAGAAATTTTCGAGAAAAATTTGAGATACTTAATAGGGTAAGGTTAACTGATAGAGAATTTGAACGCCTGAAAACTGAAATCATAAACCCTGATGTATTCGTAGCTTCAAAATTATTGCGTGACAGAAATTACTTCCAGCGTGAAGACGGTACGCCATTGTATTATACTTTGGTTAATATTAAAGATTGGTGCAAGAATGAATATGAGGTAATCAATCAATTACGTGTCAACACGAGTAACAGTCATCATCGTTATGATGTGATTATTCTTATCAATGGCATTCCGGTTGTTCAAATAGAACTAAAAGCACTAGAAATATCTCCGCGTAAAGCAATGCAGCAGATTGTAGACTATAAAAATGATCCGGGCAATGGCTATACCAATTCGTTGTTATGTTTTATACAGTTGTTTATAGTTAGTAATAGTAATAATACGTATTATTTTGCGAATAATAAAAAACAACATTTTCAGTTTAATGCTGATGAACGATTTTTGCCGGTATATAAATATGCTGATGAAAATAATAATCCAGTTAGAAATCTGTACACCTTTACCGAAAAGTTTCTTCCCAAGTGTACTTTGGGTGAAATGATAAGCAAGTATATGGTTTTGGTTGAGTGTGAACAGAAATTATTGGTAATGCGTCCGTATCAGATTTATGCGGTGAGAGCAATTGTAGATTGTATCCATCAAAACCGTGGTAATGGCTATATATGGCATACCACCGGAAGCGGTAAGACCCTGACCTCATTTAAAGCCTCTACATTATTAAAGGACAATCCGGATATCGAAAAGTGCCTCTTTGTTGTTGACCGCAAAGATCTGGACAGACAAACCCGTGAGGAGTTTAATAAATTTCAAGAAGGAAGTGTAGAGGAAAACACTAATACGGAAACATTGGTAAAGCGATTGCTTTCTACGGATTATGCGGACAAAGTAATTGTAACGACCATTCAAAAGTTAGGTCTAGCTTTAGATGGAAATAATAAGAAAAACTACAAAGAACGTTTGGAACCATTAAGCAAAAAGCGTGTAGTTTTTATTTTTGACGAATGTCATCGGTCACAATTTGGCGATAACCACAAGGCGATTAAAGAGTTCTTTCCTAATGCTCAGCTTTTTGGATTCACAGGAACACCTATTTTTGATGATAATGCAACATATAATATCAGGGAAAAAGGGCGGGCTTCTTACAAAACAACCGAAGATATTTTTGAGAAGTTGTTACATGCTTATACAATAACCCATGCTATAGAAGATGAAAATGTACTACGTTTTCATGTCGATTATTTTAAAGGGAATACTCAGTCCAAGCCCGGAGAAGTCCTTGCACAGCGGGCTATAGTGGAGGCGATTATTGATAAACATGATGCGGCTACCGGGGCAAGACGTTTCAATGCTATTTTGGCAACAGCTTCTATTAATGATGCCATAGAGTATTATCAGCTTTTTAAAGAAATTCAAAAACAAAGGAAAAAGATAAACAAGAATTTTATTCCGCTCAATGTCGGATGTGTTTTTTCTCCTCCCGCCGAGGGGAATAAAGATATACAACAAATTCAAGAGGATTTGGAGCAGGAAAAAGAAGATAATAAACAAAATCCTGATGAAAAGAAAGTGGCATTAAAAGCTATTATCAAGGATTATAATAAACAATATGGGACAAATCATAGTATCAATGAGTTTGACTTGTATTACCAAGATGTGCAGAAACGTATCAAAGACTATCAATATAGCGATGCCGATTATCCACACAAAAACAAAATTGATATTGTGATTGTGGTTGATATGCTATTGACGGGATTCGATTCTAAATATCTTAATACCTTGTATGTGGATAAAAATCTGAAGTATCATGGATTAATACAGGCTTTTTCTCGCACGAACCGGGTGCTGAACGAGATGAAGCCGTATGGTAATATTTTAGATTTTCGCCATCAACAAGAAGCGGTGGATACTGCTATTGCCTTATTTTCTGGAGAAGACACCGGAAAATCACGAGAAATCTGGTTGGTTGATCCTGCCCCGGTCGTGATTGAAAAATATAAAGAGGCGGTAGAAAAGTTAGGCGATTTTATGTTGAAAAACGATTTGCTTTGCGAGCCGGAAGCTGTGTATGGTCTAAAAGGTGATGCTGCGCGGATAGCGTTTATAAAAAATTTCAAAGAAGTACAACGGTTAAAAACTCAGCTTGACCAATATACCGATTTGGATGAAGAACAACAAACTCAAATTGAAACCATATTACCCGAAAATATTTTACGTTCGTTTAGAAGTTCTTATATAGAAACAGCCAAGAAATTCCGGGAAATACAGCAGAAAGAAGGGAATCAGGCTCCGCCCGAAGTGCAACAGCTTGATTTTGAATTCGTGCTTTTTGCTTCTGCTTTGATTGATTATGATTATATTATGGAGTTGATTGCAGATAGTACCCAAAAGAAATCGACTAAACAGAGAATGACTAAAAATCAGGTTATTAATTTACTTGGTTCGACTTCCAATTTAATGGACGAACAGGAAGATTTAACTGAATATATTAATAGTTTAGACTGGAATAAGGGGCAAGATGCAAATGCCTTGCGTGAAGGTTATGAGTACTTTAAGGTAGAGAAAAGCGTGAAAGAATTGGCAGGTGTTGCTAGTAAACATGGTTTGTCAACAATAACGTTAAAAAAATTCATAGATGAAATTATGAATCGAATGATTTTTGACGGAGAAAAATTAACCGATCTTCTCGAACCCTTGGAATTAACTTGGAAAGAACGCAGGATGAAGGAACTTGCTTTAATGGAAGATTTGGTACCTCTCTTGAAAAAACAAGCCCAAGGGCGTGAAATATCTGGATTAGGAGCTTATGAATAATCAATCTAAAATATACCCTTACAAAACATTATCAAATCTTGTCACAAGATTGCGTGATGACTTGAATATTTATCTTTTTGTTTTAATCTATGCATATAATGGCACAGGGAAGACTCGTTTATCCATAGAATTTAAAAATAAAGGGAAAAATGAAAAGATGGGAGACACCCTTTATTTTAATGCATTTACAGAAGACCTGTTTCATTGGGACAATGATTTGGAAAATGATTTAGAACGAACTCTTAAAATGAATGTTGACTCAAAATTTTTTAACGGTTTTAAGGAGTTGTCATTAGAGGAGAAGATTTTTGCATATTTAGAACGTTATGCTGAATTTGATTTTAAATTCGATTATGAAAGTTGGAATGTTATTTTCAGCAAAAAGATTCCCAATCCAGAATATAAACTTGATACTGAAAAACCAGAGTATATTATTCAAGACAATATTAAAATTTCCCGCGGAGAAGAAAATATATTTATTTGGTGTATTTTCCTTGCGATTTGTGAATTAGTTATTGATGGGGCAGAATCATACAATTGGGTTAAATATATTTATATAGACGATCCTATTTCTTCTTTAGATGACAATAATGCCATTGCTGTTGCCAGTGATTTATCGCAATTATTGAAAAAAGGGAAGGATAGGGCAAAATTTATAATTTCTTCTCACCACAGTTTATTTTTTAATGTAGTCTGCAATGAATTAAAAAAACATGCGTGTAAACGTTATTTTCTACATAGAAACGGAAATGAAGGGTATACTTTGCAAGCGACAGATGAAACACCTTTTTTCCATCATGTCGCATTATTGAGCGAACTTCAGCGAGTGATGAATTCCGGAGAAATAAGCACTTACCATTTCAATATATTGCGTAGTGTTTTGGAAAAAACATCTACTTTTTTTGGTTATGATGATTTTTCTAAATGTATTCATGGAATAGAGGATGAGGTGCTTTATTCGCGTGCACTAAACCTATTGAGCCATGGGAAGTATTCTATTTACGAACCGGTTGAAATGGGGGAAGATAACAAGAAGCTTTTTAAGAATATCTTGCGGGCATTTCTAAATAAATATCAATTTGAATTACCTATACTTCTTGTCGAAGAAAAGAAGGTATCGATTAACTCAAATGGGGATGTGGAAAAAACAATTATAGAGAAGGAGTCAGAATTTGAGGAAAAAGAAATCGAACAACGAATTTCATCTGAAAAATTGGAAAGAATAGACCCTTCTCAATTTGAAAAATCTAAGAAAAAGAAGAATACAAGGAGGAATAATTAATATGACACTACAAGATCAAAAACAATTAGGCAAAACTCTCTGGGATATAGCAGATCATCTAAGAGGAGCAATGGATCCGGATGATTTTCGTGATTATATGCTTTCGTTCCTTTTTCTTCGATATTTATCTGATAATTACGAAGAATCTGCCAAAAAGGAACTAGGGAGAGATTATCCTCAACTAAAAGAAGGTGATAAAAATATCGCTTTGACAATATGGTATAAAAATAACAAAACAGATATAATCGAGTTCGAGAAGCAAATGCGTCGAAAAGTCCATTATGTTATTAAACCACAATTTTTGTGGAGTAATATTGTGGAAATGGCTCGAACACAAAATGACGAATTACTGAAAACGCTTGAAGAAGGGTTCAGGTATATAGAGAATGAATCATTTGAAAGCACTTTTCAAGGTTTGTTTTCGGAAATAAATCTGAATTCGGAAAAACTTGGAAGAACAGCTTCTGAAAGGAATAAAAAACTTTGTGTCATTATTCAAAAAATAGCCGAGGGAATTGCTAAGTTTTCGACTGATACGGATATTCTGGGAGATGCTTATGAGTATCTTATAGGTCAGTTTGCTGCTGGATCGGGGAAAAAAGCCGGAGAATTTTATACTCCTCAACAACTATCGACTATTTTGTCTAAAATCGTGATATTGGACAGTCAGGATCCAGCTTTAGGGGAAAAGAAAAAATTAGATAAAGTGTTGGATTTCGCCTGTGGGTCAGGTTCATTGTTGTTAAATGTACGTCGTCAGATAAAAGAAAGTCATGGAAGTATTGGTAAAATATACGGGCAGGAAAAAAATATCACGACCTACAATCTTGCTCGTATGAACATGTTGTTGCATGGATTAAAGGATACTGAATTTGAAATTCATCATGGTGATACTTTATTAAATGACTGGGATATTCTGAACGAAATGAATCCAGCGAAAAAAATGGGATTTGATGCTATCGTTGCAAATCCCCCTTTTAGTTTACGTTGGGAGCCGACGGATACGCTTGCGGAAGATTTCCGTTTTAAAAGCTATGGAATTGCACCTAAGTCTGCCGCTGATTTTGCATTCCTGTTGCACGGTTTCCATTTTCTCTCCGGTGAAGGTACAATGGCGATTATACTTCCGCATGGGGTTCTTTTTCGTAGCGGTGCTGAAGAACGTATTCGTACTAAACTTCTAAAAGATAATAATATTGATACTGTGATAGGTTTACCGGCTAATCTGTTTTTTTCTACTGGGATACCGGTTTGCATTTTAGTCTTGAAAAAATGTAAGAAATTTGACGATGTTCTTTTCATAAATGCCAGTGAGCATTTTGAAAAAGGGAAAAGACAAAATCGATTACGCGAAGGAGAAGAGGGTAAGCCGAATGATATTCAAAGAATAATAGATACATATCAATTCCGAAAAGAAGAAGAGCGATACTCTCGCCGGGTTTCCTTGGATGAAATTGAACAAAATGGCTATAACCTCAATATCTCCCGTTATGTAAGTACTTTTCAGGAAGAAGAACCTATAGATATACATGCCGTAATGGCTGAAATCAAAGAACTTGAAGCAAAACGGGCAGATTTGGATAAGCAGATAGAAGTTTACTTGAAAGAGTTAGGGCTGGTAAATTAAAAGATAGCAGTTTATGAAATCAGAAGAAATAAGACAATTATTTGAACAGTTTGAAAAAGCAGCTTCTGAATTGGAGGGGGTAGAGTGCTGGAGTGCAAGAGAGTTGCAAACCTTGCTTGGTTATAGCAAATGGGAAAATTTTGAAAAAGTAATTCAGAAAGCAAAAGATGCGTGCGAAAATGCCGGAGAAGAGGTGTTTTATCATTTTCCTGACGTCAGGAAAACGATCCCTATGCCCAAAGGTGCTGAGAAAGAAATAGATGATATGCTACTGACCCGTTATGCTTGCTATTTAATAGCACAAAATGGGGATAGTCGTAAACAAGAAATTGCTTTTGCCCAAAATTATTTTGCCGTACAAACCCGAAGAGCGGAATTAGTCGAGCAAAGACTATTGGAATATGAACGAGTAAAAGCACGCGAGAAACTGAGTCAAACTGAAAAACAACTTTCCGGTATTTTTTACGAAAGAGGTGTAGATAGTCAAGGTTTTGCAATTATAAGAAGCAAAGGAGATCAGGCATTATTTAGGCTTAACACTCAAATGCTAAAAAGAAAAATGGGAGTTCCTGACAATCGTCCGGTTGCTGATTTTCTGCCAACGATCAGTATTAAAGCAAAAGATTTAGCTGCAGAGATGACAGGCTTAAATGTGCAGAGTAAAGATTTGAAAGGTCAGACTAAAATTGAAAAAGAGCATATTGATAATAATGAGGCTGTTCGAGAGATGCTCACCAAAAGAGGTATTACACCAGAAAATCTTCCTCCTGCTGAAGACATTAAAAAATTGCAACGTAAGCTAAGTAATGAAGAAAAGAAACTTTTGAAAAAAGGAAAGAGCAAATAGAATGGCAAAAAAAATGGATAAAAAAAGCCCTAATGTTCCAAATTTGAGATTCCCGGGGTTCGAGGGGGAGTGGGATATTGTACACTTAGGTGACTTATGTGATAAGATTGGAGATGGAATTCATTCTACGCCAAAATATAACGATTTTGGAGATTACTCCTTCATTAATGGGAATAATTTTGTAGAAGGTAAAATTGTAATTTCAGAGTCAACAAAGAGGGTAACTAAAGCAGAGGCAGAAAAACACAATGCACATACTTTAACAGAAAATACTATACTACTTTCTATAAATGGTACAATAGGAAGTCTAGCATTGTATAATGGAGAATCCGTTATGTTAGGGAAAAGCGCCTGTTATATAAATCCCCCAAAAACTCAAAATAGATTATTTATATTCTATCAATTGAGTGCAAATAGGATCAACAATTATTTTATTTCAGAACTTACTGGCTCTACAATTAAAAATTTATCCCTAAAATCTATAAGAAACACAATACTATATTTGCCTGCTAATAAAGAACAAAAAAAAATAGCCAAATTCTTTTCTTTTCTCGATAAACGTATTTCAACTCAAAGCAAAATAATTGAGGATTTAAAGTTGCTAAAGAGTACGCTAAGACATAATATATTTACTGACTTAGACAACTCTAATGTTGAAATAAAACTTATAAAAGATGTGCTTAATTATGAACAACCGACAAATTACATCATTAGCAATACTAATTATCAGAATGACCCGATCTTAATTCCTGTATTAACAGCAAACAAAGCGTTTATCTTAGGTTATACCTCTGACAAGGATGGAATTTATAATAAAGGGAATTGCATTATATTTGATGATTTTACTATGGATTTGAAGTATGTTGACTTCCCTTTTAAAGTTAAATCATCTGCTATAAAGATATTGACACCAAGGCCAAAGGTGAGTCTCAAATATATTTTTGAATACCTGTCTTTTCTTAATCTCGTCTCAAGCAACCATAAACGGCATTATATATCAGAAGTAGAGTCTATGCCAATTTCTGTTCCAAAACTTTATATGCAGAATATATTTGCCAACTTGTTCTCTGCAGTGGACAAAAAGATAGAGTCAGAGTCTAATTATCACAATCTATTGTTATTACAAAAACAATATTTGTTAAATCATATTTTTATATAGTGTCTACAAAAAGAATAGAAAACGTTTTTTTGCAAATTAAGATTTTGCAACACAAACACTTCTGTAACAATCTTTTTATATAAACATTTGATTGAGTAGATATTGTTTTTGTTTCAGAAGTACAGATAATAAACTGTTTTCTATTTTGATTTTATCTGAAAGCAACGACAGTGTTTTCACAACCTCTTTTTGTCTTATATAATCAGGATATTGTACCTCTATCATTTCTAAATCTCGTTTTTGGATATTGGGTAGTCCTGAACCAACTCGAAGTGCCATTATGCTTTTCTCTTGGGATTTCAAATAGAAATAAAGATATTCATTTAAAATTTGAGAACTTATTTCATTGAGGGTATAGCAGTGTCCTCCGCTCCAAAACTTTGAGAAGTTAAATTGTACGTATCCACAAGAATTGCCCCCTTCGCTAATCGAAATAGTACCAGATTCTGTATTATATTCAGTATGATATCCAGAAGGCGTTATTCCTCCATTCATAACATAATATATTCCTTTATCAAGTAATTTAGAAGTATTGATTTGTTCCCCTTTTTTTATACTGCATAGCGAACCTAAATTAATTCTTTTAAACGGATAATTTTCACAGTGTAGAAGCAAATCTACAATCCCTTTAATTAAGGATTCATATTTCTCTATTATTTTGCTTTGAGTTGTGATGCGCTGATCGATAAGATAAAGCAAGTCTGCAATTTTAGCTTGTTCCTCTTTTGATGGAATTGAAATAAAACTTTCATTGAAGTTTTTTGTGCTGAGTGAAAATATCTTGGTTCCTTGTGCTAACCTCTTTATTTGATTGCGAAAAGCTATTGAAGAAAATGCATATCCTTTGAAGCCAGTTACTGTCATTTTTTTCTTGTCTCGACCATGAATAGTATGCAGACCACATACAATCTTTTTGCCAGCACAATTTAGAAACTCAACAACCTTTCCAATATCATTAGTGTCTTCGGAGGCGTCAGCAAAAGCGATATCACCATCTTCGCATACCGTATAACTCTTTGGCGTAAATCTTTTTTTTATACTGGGAAGATTACAAACTTTTAAATCTGTTTGAATCGGAAGTTCTTTATGAATTAAACCATAATGAAGATTAAATAAATTATCTCCATTAGTATATTCCAACTGTTCCCATGACAAAGAGTTTGTTGGAAAGAAATCTAATACATCACAGATTTTATACCTTTTCCACTCCCCCTCGAACCCCGGGAATCTCAAATTTGGAACATTGACGAAATTTGGTATTCAAATTCTTTTATGTATATATTTGATTAATAACATTAAAATCAAAATGATATGACAGAGAAGGTAAAAATCAGTAGGGTTATTGGCCTATGGAAAGAAGACAAAAAGCAGTATGTGAAGAAATCCAGTTTTTCGGCGTACTTGCTTTTGATTGAGAATCATTTGTTACCATTTTTTGGAGAACAAGTTAGTGTAGAGGAGTCTGAAGTACAAGAGTTTGTATTAAAGAAATTGGACGAAGGTTTAAGTCAGAAAACCATTAAAGATATTCTGATTGTCCTAAAGATGATTTTAAAATTTGGTGTTAAAAATAAACTCTTGGAATATCAGCAGTTTGAAGTGCAATTTCCTACGGAAAGAGAAAATCCAGAGATTGAAGTATTGAGCAAGGCTAACCAAAAGAAAATCATGAACTACATTCGAGAGCATTTCACATTTAAAAATTTAGGAATTTATATTTGCCTAAGTGCTGGAATCCGAATTGGAGAAATTTGTGCATTAACTTGGGGAGATATTGATACCGATACCGGAGTTATTTCAATCCGAAAGACAATCCAACGTATATATATTGTTGAGGAGGACAATAGGCATACAGAATTAGTACTTGATACGGCTAAAACAAAAAATTCTATCCGAGATATTCCGATGAATCGAGATTTGCTGAAGATACTAAAACCCATCAAAAAAGTGGTAAATGAGTCTTTTTACGTTTTAACCAATGAAGCGAAACCAACGGAGCCTCGAACATACCGAAATTACTATAAGAAACTAATGAGAGAATTAGATATCCCAAAACTGAAATTTCACGGACTTCGCCATAGTTTTGCTACTCGATGTATAGAAAGTAACTGCGATTACAAAACTGTGAGCGTAATTTTGGGACATTCCAATATTAGTACTACGCTAAACTTATACGTTCATCCTAATATGGAGCAGAAAAAAAAATGTATAGATCAGATGTTTAAATTATTGAGATGATAATCTCGTATTTAAATTTCTTTCTCAAGTAGAGGCTTCGTGTTGTCTTAAAGGATGCACGAAGTCCTATTTTTTATGGATTACAGTCAACAATGATCTATTTGTTCTTTGTTGTTAACATCGAAAATCATAGGAATTAATCTGTTAGTCGGTTTTCGCAGGATAAATTTTTCTTTAGTAGTTACGGCTATTCTCTGTGAAATAGATGTGATTTAACTGATATGGGAAAAGTATTGTATTTGCTTTAAACTGCTTAAAATAGAGTGAATTAGTAGAGTCGTTTTATCGCTTATTTTGAATTGTGGACAAGATAAATATCTGTTTAAGAAAAGAATATACAGATGCGTCGTTTCGTTACTAAATTATAACTTAACTTTTGGATTGAGTCTGCTTTTTTGTTGTCTTTAAAGTATTGATATTGTTGTTATTAGATGGCGATTTGTTTCCCGTTGTATTTAATTCCGATTTTTTTTCGTAAAAAAAAAGAATCCCGTTTAATCCTTTTTTCGAGGGGTCGTGTATTAATAGTGTATGAAAGAGAAAAGTAATATATATCAGTATGACATTGCCGCTTTAATACTGGCGTATTTGCGGAATGAAATTGATGACGAGGGGCGGTCGAAACTCGAAGCATGGCTAGATGAGTCCGATTCCCACAAGGTTCTTTTCGCCCGTGTACAAGATGAAGAGTTGCAAATTAAAGATATTCGTAAGATTGTGTCGTATGATGCGGATAAGGCGTGGACGGAAGTAACCCGGAAGGTTGCTCGTCGACACAGGAAAAAATTGGGTGCGATGTATCGTATCGCAGCTTCTGTTGTTGTGGTGTTGGGTGTTTCGCTAGCATTGTGGATGAGTCGGGATAAAAAGTCCGAGAATAAAGTTGTTGAGGTGGCAGAGGTGGTCAAGATTGTTCCCGGGCGTCCGATGGCAACGTTGACAATTGCCTCTGGCGCTGTCTATCATCTGGATTCGTTGGATAACGTGGAATTGGCTTCGGCTTTTGCCGCGAATGATGGTAAGGAAGTTGTTTTTACAGACCTTCAACGTCCGGATTCCTTGAAGGAGGTACGATATAATAAAATAGAAATACCCAGAGGGGGAGAGTATAAAATAACATTGGGCGACGGGACGCATGTATATTTGAATGCCCAGACAGAACTCCGGTTTCCGGAAAGTTTTGCGAATAGCGATCGACGGGAGGTATATCTTTCCGGGGAAGCTTATTTTGAAGTCGCTAAAGATGCGGCGAAGCCTTTTATCGTGCGTTGTAGAGATTATGATGTGAAAGTGTTGGGAACCTCGTTTAACGTGAATGATTATGAGGACGAGAAAGATTCCAAAACTACGTTGGCTTCCGGGAAGATAGAGATTGATATGAACGGTCGCCAGACGGTGTTGAAACCGGGGCAACAAGCTGTGATTAAAGCCGGACGAGTGGATGTGAAGGAAGTGGATGTGGAAGTGTATACCACGTGGATGAAGGAGAATTTCCGGTTCCAGAGCGAAACCATGGAAGAGATATTGAAGAAATTGGCGAGATGGTATAATATAGATGTGATTTACATGGGAGAAACAGTGAAGAATTATCATTTCACAGGGTATTTGCCTCGTTACGCTAATATCGCGGATGTACTGGAATTATTGAGTTTAACGACAAAAATTAAATTTGAATTGAAAGGAAAAACAGTGACAGTGATGGAAAAGTAGTGTAAAGAATAAAGCCGAAGCTGCAACTCCGGCCTTATAAAATGTGTACTAAAAATAAACCCAAAAGGGATTCCACAAATATACGCTATTTTCTTTAAAAAACCAAGTTTGGAGGGTCCCATGTAGTGAATAAATTTCATTACGAGAGTGTGTAGTATTTTTTAATAAACATCAGTTGCTTGAAAAGGGGCGATTCTTTCGTGTTTTGCCCCTTGTTTCAAGTAATCGGATACTAAAAATGACCTAAATAAATTATCAATGAAAAGAAAAATTAAAAACTGCGTGTTCAGTTGCGGTAAACGATCATTGGTCTGCAAGCTGATGATGGTGATGCTGCTACTCACACATTTTGCATTTTCTAGTGAAAATGCTTTTGGTCAACAGAACATTACAGTTCAGTTTGAGCAACAGTCTTTGAGTGAAGTCTTGCGTGTGTTAAAGCAAAAAACAAATTACGAGTTCCTGTACAACGACGAGGAAATCAAGGGGATTACGGGAATTACCCGTTCATTCACGAATGCTTCTGTGCAAGAAGTTTTGACGGCTTGTCTGGCAGGCACGAAGTATAGTTTCAAGATTGTCGATAATCTGATCGTGATTACTCCGGACGACAAAAAAGATGAGATTAAAAAAGTGACAGTCAAAGGAAAGGTCATAGATGAAAGGGGAGAAGTTCTTCCGGGTGTGACGGTTTTGTTGAAAGGTACAACTGTCGGAGTGGTGACGGATATTGACGGAAAATTTAAAATTGAATTACCCAAGCGAGATACGATGATTTTGGTTTTCACTTTCGTGGGGATGAAATCACACGAGTTGAACGTGGGTAAGGTGAAAGATTTGAGTAAAGAAATTTCTATTCGGATGGAACCAGACACGGAAAACTTGGATGAGGTGGTGGTGACCGGATATGGAAATATTAGAAAAGAAAGTTTTACAGGTAGTGCGGTTTCAGTTAAACGAGAAGAATTATTAAAAGCTTCTTCTACAAATGTTATTCAAGCGTTGTCTACTTTTGATCCTTCTTTTCGTATTCAGCAAAGTAATAGGTGGGGTTCAGATCCGAATGCAATTCCAGAGATTTATATTCGCGGTCGATCCGGTATTGGAGTGAAAGAATTAGAGTCAGATGCTTTGTCGAAATCTAATTTAAAGAATAATCCAAATCTTCCGGTGTTTATCATGGACGGATTTGAGGTTGATGTGCAGAAGGTGTATGATATGGACCCGATGAGAGTTGAGAATATTCAAATTTTGAAGGATGCTGCGGCAACTGCAATGTATGGTTCTCGGGCAGCCAATGGCGTAATTGTTATAACAACAGTTGCTCCTAAACCGGGAGAAGTGACTATTTCGTATCGATTTACTGGGAAAGTGAATATGCCTGACTTGTCTGATTATAATTTGGCAAATGCGAGAGAGAAATTGGAAATAGAGAAACGGGCGAATTTATATGTGCCGGGAAATTCTAATTTTTATAATTGGGCGCAAGCGTTAAATGAGTACAATAAGCGTAAAGTTCGAGTAGAAGAGGGAGTAACGACCGATTGGTTGTCGTTGCCTTTGCGAAATACTTTTGATCAGAACCATAGTTTCTCGGTAGAAGGAGGAAATAAAGATTTGCGTTACGGTCTTGATTTGAGTTATGCGACTAATAACGGAGTTATGAAAGATTCTTATCGGGATGTGCTTAATTTTGGTTTTCATGTTGATTACCGTGTAAAGAATTTACAGGTAGTGAATTATATAGAATATGAATATACCGATGCGCCGGATTCTCCTTATGGAGATTTTAGTGACTATTCGCATTTGCAGCCTTATGATCGTCCTTATGATAAAGATGGTGTGTTGGTTTCTGGTGCATTAGAGTTTTCCCAAAACTCAAGGGGTAGAGAATTGAATAACCCGTTATATGAGGCTTTATTGAATAATTACAAGTGGGATAAGACAGACGTTTTCACGGATCGTATCATGGCGAATTGGTTTTTAACGGATGCATTACATTTGAAAGGGCAATTTGCGGTCACGAAAGAATTAACTAGAAGCGAACGTTTTATTGATCCGCTTTCTGCTAACGCAACTGCAAAAGATAATAGCGATCAATCTTCTTTATATGGTGATCTCTACACGACGAGTGGAAATTCTACAAAATGGGATACTCAGGTTGGTGTTTATTTTACAAAGGCTTTTGGGTTGCATGCGCTTAATACCTCGCTTGTTATGAATGCTACTTCCAGAAAGTCGGAAAGTACTTCAGCTCATTATAGGGGATTTCCTTCCGGGGAGTATCATTCTCCTAATTATGCGGCAGAGATATTCGTAAAGCCTTCTAAGACTCAAAGTATGAAGAGACTTATGGGATTCGTGTTACTTGCCAATTATAGTTGGAATGATGTTTATCTGGCAGATTTGGCGGTTCGTTTTGACGGTTCTTCCGAATTCGGTTCTAATCAGAAGTGGGCTCCTTTCTGGTCAGGAGGACTTGGTGTAAATATTCATAACTATTCTTTTTTGAAAAATAATGAGTATATCAATCAATTGAAGTTACGTGTTTCATACGGACAAACCGGTAAGGTGAATTTCCCTTCTTATAGTGCTTCGACTATTTATAAGACTTTTGATCGTTGGTATGTTTCCGGATTTGGTATCGCCTTGAAGGCTTTAGGAAATAAAGATCTTAAATGGGAAACAACGAATAAATTGAATGTCGGTACAGATCTAAGCTTTTTGAACAATCGGGTTACACTGAATTTTGATTATTATTACAATAAAACTGTAGATTTGATTACGGATGTGACATTGCCTTTCTCTGCCGGTTTCTCATCGTACAAGAGTAATTTGGGAGAAACCTTGAACAAGGGATTTGATATTAATTTTCGTTATGATATAGTTAGATCGAAAACGTGGAATGTCGCTTTATGGGGAAATTTGAATCATAATGTAAATAAGATTTTAAAAGTATCAGATGCATTGAAGGCATATAATTCTCAAGTAGATGATTATTACGCCGATGCGGAAGAGAGTTTGTCTTTGAATGCAAGTTGGGATAAAACTCCGGAAGAATTAGCAAAACCAATTATGAAATATGAAGAAGGAGCTTCTTTAACTTCTATATATGGAGTACGTTCTCTAGGAATAGATCCGACCACGGGAAAAGAATTATTTCGTTATCGGACGGGAGAAGTAAGTAGTGTTTGGAAGGCTTCACAAGAAATTCCTCTCGGGGATACGGAACCTGATGCCAGTGGTTCATTTGGTTTTAATATAATGTATAAAAACTTTTCAATTTTTGCATCTTTTGCGTATGATTGGGGAAAGCAGATTTACAATGAAACTCTCGTGAATCAAGTGGAAAATGCCGATATTCAATATGCTAATGTTGATAAGCGGGTGTTGACCCAACGTTGGGAAAAACCGGGAGATATAGCTCGGTTTAAGGATATTAAGAGCAAGGATGATACGACATTGCCTTCTTCTCGTTTCGTGCAAAATGAAGATGTTCTTTCTTTGTCTGCTTTGACAGTAAGTTATGATTTTAATACGGAATGGTTGAAAAAGATGTTTTTGAAGACTCTTCGTTTTGAAGTGCAGGCAAGTGATTTATTCCGGTTATCTACGGTAAAACAGGAACGTGGTACGAGTTATCCATTTGCCCGGAGTGTAAATTTTTCATTACGTGCAACTTTCTAGAAAATAATCAATATGAAAAGATATAAATTATTATTGTTGGGTTTTGTCCTGCCAGTTTTTCTTTCTTCTTGTGATGGATGGTTGGACGTGAGACCGGAAGATGAAATTGCGGAGGAAGATGTATTTACTTCCGGTAATGGTTTCCGGCACGCTTTGAACGGGATTTATTATTCTATGGAATCTCAAAATATGTATGGTATGCATCTTAGTTGGGGAGTGGTGGATGCATTGGGACAGGTGTATGATTATTCTTACGCGGCTGCTGATGTGATGGAATACGGTGCTGCAACATATGCATGGGATAATTCCCGACTGAAGCCTGTAATTTCATCTATGTGGAAGGAAACTTATAACGTTGTAGCGAATTGTAATAATTTGATACAACAGATAAAGGATGCAGACTCGGATATGTTTTATTTAAAGAATCGGGAAAAATCAGCAATTTGGGGTGAAGCATTGGCGTTGCGTGCGTTTTTGCAATTTGATATGTTGCGGTTGTTTGCGCCGGCACCTGTTACATCTCCCGGAGGTCGAAAATTTATTCCTTATGTGGATGTATATCCAACCTATGTATCTCAATTGAAAACCGTTGAGGAATGTTTGACTGCTATCATCGGGGATTTGAAAGAGGCTAAAAAGTTATTATGGGAAGTGGATTCTGCTAATTCTTTTGCGCAAGGAGTATTTGATATTCCGGGAATTGGAGAAAACACTTTTTTAAATAGAAGAGGATATCGTTTAAATTATTGGGCGGCAACAGCACTGTTGGCTCGAGTGTATTTATATGCGCAACAAGAGAATGCTGCATTGGAACAGGCAAATGAAGTAATTAAGTTCGCAAAGGAGAAGAGTGCATTTCGGTTTAGGGATAATACATATAACGGTGATATGAAATTTACTTCAGATGTGATCTGGGGATTACACGTGATTGATTTGTCAAAACTATATGGTGGAATGACTCGACTTGAGGGAAATAGTCCTATCTATTTGAGTATATGCGAGGCTGAAAATAATTATTTTGGAGAAGATTTGAGTGCTCGGAATGATGTGATGACAAGTAATGATAAGCGATTTACCTATTGGATTGAAGATATGAATAATTATCATTATTACTATCGATTCAAAAAATATGATGATTCAAAATCAGGCTCTTACATGGATATAGCTAATACGATGGTGCCGATGGTTCGTATGAGTGAAATGTATTATATCGCAGCAGAAGTACTTGCAAAACAGGGAACAGAAGAAGGTTTGACGGAAGCGAAAACGCATTTGAAATTTGTAAAGCAAGGACGTGGTTTGAGAACTTCGGATAATTCTGTACTGGCGGTAGATAATGCTTTGTCAACGGATGCTTTTATGGATGTTTTGATAAATGATATGCGCCGGGATTGGATGGGTGAAGGACAAACATTTTATATTTATAAACGTCTGAATAAAAATATACCTGCAGACCGTTATAAGTCTTCTATTCTTGCAAGTGAAAAGATATTTGTTGTACCTCTTCCTGATGGTGAAACTAATTTATAATTGAACGGCTATGAAAAGATATTTTATTTTGGTATTTATATTTATCGGGATATTGACTTCTTGTGAAGAGAAGGAAATTATGGAGTATTCCGATGATTCTTTATATGTTTCTTTTGTCGCCGATGCGACAAAAGATAGTGTGGTGCTGTCTTTTAAGTCTTATCCGGCAGGGGAAGTGACTTGGGAGATTCCGGTAAAAGCCGTGGGAGTATGGGAGCGAGGAGAACGTGAATACACGATATCTGTTGATAAGGAAATGACTACTTTGCCAGTGGAGCTTTATAAGTTACCGGAGAAATGTGTTTTTCCTGCCGGTCAAGATCAAGATACGATAGAAATAATTCTTTACAATGGTCCCATATTGGCAGAGAAGGCATATCGCTTGGTATTGAAAGTTGACGCCAATGATGAAGTAAAGGAGGGGGAATTGAATTTCCGTCGGGCAATATTTCAGGTGTCTGATAAATTAGAACGTCCTAAATGGTGGACAGAATTAAATGGTGGATACGGGTATGCCAATATTTTCAATATTGCGGAAACCTATTATTTGGGGAGTTATTCCGAGGTAAAATATACTATGTTTTTAGAAGAATTGGCGAAGGATAATGTCGTATTTGATGGAGAAGATACGGCAATATTAAAAAAATATTCTCTGAGATTGAAATATCGTGTTCAAGAATACAATGATGCTCCGGAAAATGCCGGTAAGCCTTTGTGTGATGAGAATGGTGATCCGATTGTAATTCCTGTTGTCGGTTAAAAAAGAAATATTATGAAGAGAAAATTTTTATGGATATGTATACTTTTATCGGCAGTTGGCTGTTTAGATGATAAGAGTAATTATGATTATAGAGATATAAATGATTTTGAAAATTGGAATAGTAAAGGTGTTTCTAATATTCAGAATGAGTATACACTTTATCTAGGTGAGTCGCAATTGTTTGAGCCGAGAGTACATTTTTCGATAGATACTTTAAATCCTGATGCTACTTGCGCATGGTATTTGGGTGAAACGAAGGAAATGTTAAAACTTTCAGATACGAAAGATTATACTTACACGGCGGATAAGGTGGGAGCATGTAATTTAGTTTTTACAGCCACGGATAATAAAACGGGAATTACGTTTAGTAAGAATATCGTGGTAACTGTTGTTCCCGCATGGAAAAACGGATGGCTAGTGTTATCAAAGTCTGCTTCGGGAGAGTCTGAATTATCAATAATCTTGTCGAAAAAAAAGACGAAAATTGTTGTAGGAGAAGACGGGAAAGAACAGAGTGTGGATACAGTTGTTTATGTAGGAACGGATATGAACGTTACTCCCAATTTAGGGCGGGGACCGCGTAAATTGGTGGAGAATTTTCATTTTTCATCTTATACGGATTTAGAAGTAGAGGATGAAGTAATGCTTCTATATGATGGAGGATGTATTGAACTGGATGGGAATTTATTACAGCCGGTAGGTTCGGTTGAAGAGGAGTTTTTGGATGGCCTTCCGGCAAATTTTGATCCGCAAGATGCTGTGCTTAGTTGGTGTGGGAAATGGTTGTTAAATTCTGATAACTATGTTTATTCCGCTGTGATGTCGGTTGCGACTGATTTGCATTCCGGTCGTTATTTAAGTGAACCGGCGTTTAATAAGAAGAAAGTAAAGGAGTTGTTGCCTTATATGAAAGGAAGTGGAGCCCGGTATGATTGTGCTAATTTCTTTTTGGGAATAGGAGAGGATAATACATTCTTTGGTGTTCGTGATGATGGTAATCCCGGTGGGTATTATAATGGAAATTTTTCTATTAATGCGGATAATTATATTGGTAGCCTCGTGGAATTAAATGATCGGGTACCCGATGGAGGAGATTTTTCGTTCTTTAAAAATATAGATGGAGAATATATATTCCATGCTTGGGCAGGACAAGCTACTCGTTATGATCCTCTTGTTTATCTTTCAATCTTAAATCGAAGCGGGAATTATTATTGGAGTTACTATTCTATTAATGCAGAGAATAGTAATTATAGGCCGGGGCAAAAGATAGAACTGGAGGAACATCAATTTGGTTTATTGGATGCAGGAGTGATGGCAGATTACCAATGTGCGACTTTATTGCCTTGGAAAAATTTACTCGTGGTTGCTTCCGGTAATAAGTTATATGGATTTGATTATTATTCTGCGAATAAAGGGAATGTGCAGTTTGTGAATGCTCCTACTTTTAATTCGGAAATTGTACATATGGCGGTAAGAGACTATGTGAGAGATATTCATAATGCACATATCGCTATAGCGTTGAAATCCGGAGAGGTGTATGTGTATGAGGTTGCATACGATGTTGAAATGAAACAAGCCCAATTGGTAGAATTGTATCATAAGGAAGGGTTTGGTGAAATTGTTGATTTGATATGTAAATTTGGATCAGGTGCAAATCCTGGTGCTTATAATCCATATTAAAGTTTTGAATATATAGTTTTAAATACTCGAAAGGGTGAAATTCCCTTTCGAGTTATTTTTAATAGATTGAAATGTAAATGAATCTGTATGCAAAAAATTGTATTATCTTTATTGTTACTTGTCGCCTACTTGGGAGGGGATGCCCAACAGAGAGCGAATTATAAGTTGGCAGAAAAGTTTACCCAGATGGGGTTGTCGGGGATTGCCGCTCGGAATAGTATGCGGGTAGTTCCTCGTTATATTCATAATGGGGAGAAGTTTTGGTTTGATTTTAGGACGGACGAGGGGACGATGTATTATCTGGTTGATCCGGTGAAAGCGGAAAAACGATTGCTTTTCGAGAATACGGATATAGCGCAAGGGGTGAGTAGTATTACCCGGAAGGCGTATAACGAGAAGGATCTACAACTATCAAATATAGATTTTTCAAAAGATATGTCGAAGATGACTTTTTCGTTGGGAGGGGGAGATTTCGAGTATAATATGAAGACGAAGAAGGTAAAGGAGTTGCCAAAAAAAGAGAAGAAGGAGGAGGACATGGTGATATACTCGTGGATGTCTTTTTCTCCGGACACGAATTATATAGTATACGCGAAGAATCATAACCTCTACATGAGAGGAAATAAATATAAAGGACAGGATACGACAGAGATTCAGTTGACCACGAACGGGGAACGTTATTTTTCCTATGCCCGGAATGGTCAGGATACGGTATCTGATGAAGAAGCGATGGCAGGGCGTTGGTTCCCGAAAGTGAATAAGGTTTATGTCTTGCGTCAAGATAACCGGAACTCTGACGAGATGGCGGTGATTAATGTATTGGCGAAGCCTAAACCTGTACTGGAACGCTACAAATATGATATGGCGGGAGATAAGAACTTGTCGAAGTGGGTGCTTTCGGTGATTGATGTGGACAAGCGTAAAGTGACGGATTTTAATATCGAGCGTTGGCAGGATCAGGATGCCGAGGTTCGGTACGTGACGGACAAGGGAGATAAGATTTTCTTTGAACGCTATAACCGGGTACGGGATGAAGTGGAGTTGTGCGTGGGGAACACGGAAACGGGAGAGGTGAAGGTGTTGATACATGAGGTGGATAAACCTTATATTGATTATCATATGCGTAATATCGTTTTTTTGAACGAGGGAAATGATATTCTTTATCGTTCAGAACGTACCGGATGGGCGCATTATTATCATTATGATGGTAACGGGGTTTTGAAAAACACGATTACTTCAGGCGATTGGGTGGCAGGGCAGATTGCTGCTATCGATACGGTGGGCAGAACGATCTATTTGTACGCGCACGGGTATGACAAAAAGATGAATCCTTATTATTACCAAGTGGTGAAGGCTCATCTTGATCGTGAAGGAGTGAAGTTGTTGAGCCCGGAAGACGGACAACACAAGGCGGAGTTTTCTAAATCCCGGAAGTATTTCGTGGATAGTTATTCGCGGGTAGATATGGAGCCGAGATTCACGTTGAAGGATAATAACGGGCGGGTGATTATTAAAGATTTGGCAAAAGTGGATGTGCGGAGGGCTTACGAGATGGGATGGCGTGCGCCGGAACGTTTCGTGGTGAAGGCTGCCGACGGGTTGACAGACCTGCATGGTATTATGTGGAAGCCGGCAGATTTTGATCCGAACAAGAAATACCCGATTATTTCGTCCGTTTACCCGGGACCTTTCTTTGAATACGTGAGTACGTCGTTTACTTTGGATGATAGTTATAATATGAAGCTGGCTCAGCTCGGGTTTATCGTGGTTTCCATGGGACACCGGGGAGGAAGCCCTATGCGGGGCAAGTTCTACCATCGTTACGGGTATGGAAATTTGAGGGATTACCCTTTGGCCGATGATAAATACGCTATCGAGCAGTTGGCGGATCGTTATTCTTATATAGATATCACGAAAGTCGGTATTTTCGGTCATTCCGGGGGTGGTTTCATGTCGACGGCGGCTTTGTGTACTTATCCTGATTTTTACACTGCCGCGGTGTCTTCTTCCGGTAATCATGATAATAATATTTATAATAATGGTTGGGTGGAGATTCATCATGGAGTGAGAGAAGCCAAGGAAACGGTAAAAGATAGTGTGAACGGGGATCGTGAAGTGTCAAAGTTCAGCGTGAAGGTACCCACGAACATGGAGTTGGCTAAAAACTTGAAAGGACATCTTTTGCTCGTGACGGGGGATATGGACAAGAACGTGCATCCCGCTCATACTTTGCGGATGGTGGATGCCTTGATTGAAGCCGGGAAGAATTTCGATATGCTGATATTACCCGGTAAGACTCATGGTTACGGGAGCGCGGATAGATTTTTTGAACGGAAGTTGTGGTATCATTTTGCGAAATACTTGTTAGGGGATACCACTGCCGATCATTACGGTAATATAGAGGAATACAAGGGAATCGAAAATTGAAAATGGAGAATTGAAAATGAGAACAAAATATATCATAATGCTTTTGTTGTTGTTGACAGGAAGTTCTGTACGCGCACAACAAAAGGCGAATTTCAAGCTTGCCGATCGTTTCACGAGTCGGAATTTCCGGTCGGCAGATAGAAACAGCATGAGTATATACCCCATGTATATTAATGACGGAGAGTGTTTTTGGTACTCGTTCACGACGGAAGAAGGAAAGCGTTATTATTACGTGAATCCGGAGAAGAGAGAGAAGCGCTTGCTGTTCAACTCGGAAAAACTGTTCGGGTTCTTGAATCAGGAAACGCACGAGGTGTGTGACGCGAAGGATTTCACGTTCCAAGGATTGGAGTTTGATAAAAAAGGAACTTCTTTCACTTTTGATTTCGAGAAACACAAATACCGTTATGATATGAAGACGGAGGAGGTGACGAAGTTGGATACCGTGATTAATAAAGGTTTCGGGGATTCTTGGAAAAAGTATTCTCCGGATAGTACCTATATCATGTTTGCTCAACGTCATAATCTTTATATCATGGGGAATAAGGATAAAGGGAAAGACACGACTGTCATACAATTGACGACGGATGGCGAGAGATATTTCTCTTATTTCAAGGAAGAAGAAGAGGTTGGTACGGATACATTTCCAGCAACTCCGGTTGCCGTGTGGATGAAAGATTCTAAAAAGGTGTATGCCGTGAGGGAAGATACCCGCCACGTGGATGAATTGTTTTTGGTGGACGTGATGGCAACTCCCCGTCCCAAGGTGAAAACGTACAAGTATTCTATGGCAGGCGACCAGAAATTGGAGAAAACCGTGTTGACGGTTATCGATGTGGAAACGAAGGAGATGAAAACGATAGATGTCGATCGCTGGCAAGACCAGTACGTGGATGTACTTTATACCTCGAAGGATGGTAATAAGATCTATTTTGAACGGAAAACCCGGGCTTTTGACGAACAGGAGGTTTGTGTTGCCGATCTCACGACGGGAGAGGTGAAAGTGTTGATTCACGAGATTGACAAACCTTTCATGGATTACAAAATGGCGAATATCATGTTCCTGAATGACGGGAAGGATATTATTTATCGTTCCGAGCGCACGGGATGGGGGCATTATTATCTTTACGATAACGAGGGAAACTTTAAGCATGCCATTACTTCCGGGGAATGGGTGGCAGGGCCTTGCTCGGATATCGATACCGTGGGACGTACGCTTTATTTCTATGCTTTAGGAAAGGATGAAAATATAGACCCGTATTATTATATCCCGTGCAAGGTGAATATCGATAAGCCGGAGAGTTTGACGCAATTGACTTTTGATAACACGAATCATCAGGTATATTTCTCGAAATCATTCAAGTATTTCGTGGATATTCACGAGCGGGTGGATATGGTTCCCCGTATCGTGTTGAAAAACCGGAAAGGGAAAGAGATTATGGAATTGGAAAAGCCTGATATTCGCCGGGCTTTGGAGATAGGGTGGAAGGCTCCGGAGCGTTTTAAGGTGAAGGCTGCCGATGGAGTGACCGACCTCTACGGGGTGATGTGGAAACCGTTTGATTTCGATTCGACGAAAGTCTACCCGATTATTTCTTCCGTGTATCCCGGTCCTTTCTACGAGTACGTGCCGACGCAATTCCGGTTGATTCATGACGACAATACCCGTTTGGCTCAATTGGGTTTTATCGTGATTGCCGTGGGACACCGGGGTGGAACGCCTATGCGGGGAAAATTTTATCACACTTACAGTCATGGAAGGTTGCGGGATTACCCGTTAGCAGATGATAAATACGCGATAGAGCAACTGGCAGACCGTTATTCTTTTATCGACGCGACAAAAGTGGGTATCTACGGTCATTCCGGGGGTGGATTTATGTCTACCGCGGCCATCTGTACTTACCCGGATTTCTACAAGGCGGCTGTATCTTCCGCGGGAAATCATGATAATACAATCTATAATCATTGGTGGGGCGAAACTCACAACGGTGTGAAAGAAGAAAAGAAGGTGATTAAGGATAGCGTGAACGGTGACCGGACGGAATCGACTTTTAAATTTAAGGTGGGTACGAATATGGAGCTGGCAAAGCGATATAAAGGCGGTCTGTTGTTGATTCACGGTTGGATGGATGATAACGTGCATCCGGCTCACACGTTGCGGATGGTCGATGCGTTGATCAAGGCGGACAAGAATTTTGATATGATCATTTTACCGAGGTCGAACCACGGTTTCGGGGGAGCCGAGAATACATTTTACGAGCGTAAGATGTGGTTCCACTTTGCCCGTATTCTGCTAGGAGATGATACCGGGGATTACTATTATGAAGTTGAACAATACAAGAATGGGGATAGATAGGATGATAAAGAAATTTATTATTGGTCTGTTTTTACTTGTTTCGGTCGGGGCGTTCGGGCAGCAAAAAGCGAATTACGAGCTTGCCGAGCGCTTCCGGCGCGTAACACAAGTGCCGTTGACAAAGAATAGTTTGGAAGTACATCCTCGTTATATAAATAATACCGATCGTTTCTGGTATTCTTTCCGCACGAGCGAGGGAAAAAACTATTATTTGGTTGATCCGGCTAAAAGACAAAAACGCTTGATTTTCGACAACGCGGAGTTATTGATGAAAATTAGTGAGATTACTAGGAAGGGATATAACCACAAGGATTTGGAATTGGATTTCACTTTTGACGAGGACGGGGAAACAATCCGTTTCTGGTTTGACCGGAATGATTTCACGTACAATATTAACACGAAAGAACTGAAATTAGCCGAAAAACAGAAAGGGCAGATGAATTATGATCCTTATTGGAAATACTATTCACGGGACAGTTCCTATATGTTGTTTGCCAAGCGGCATAATCTCTATATCGTGGGAAATGCGGCTAAGGGTAAGGACACGACAGAAGTACAATTGACAAGCGACGGGGAACGTTATTATACCTTTAACCGGGAAGATGAAGGCGAGTTGGACGAACGCATGGGATGCTCCGCGAAATGGTTCCCAACCGGACACAAGTTTTATGCTATTCGGGACGATTCCCGTCAAGTCGAAGATTTGTGGTTGATTGATGCTTTGGCAAATCCCCGTCCCCGTCTGAAAACTTACAAGGCAGAATTGGCGGGTGATGAACATGTGATTCAGTTCGAGTTGTTGATCGGGGATGCGAATACCCGGGAGGTGAAAAAGGTTAATATCGATCGTTGGAAAGATCAATATATCGATATCCTGTATGCTAGTAAGGATGCAAAACGTCTTTATTTTCAACGTTATAAAAGAACTTGGGACGAGTGCGAGATTTGTGTTGTCGACACGGAAACGGGAGAGGTAAAAGTGTTGATACACGAGGTAGACAAACCTTATCTGGATTACCAGATGCGAGCCGTTCATTTCTTGAACGATGGGAACGAGATCCTTTTCCGCTCCGAGCGTAGCGGGTGGGGACACTATTATTTGTATGATAAGGATGGTAACTTGAAGAATCAAGTTACTTCCGGGGCATGGGTTGCCGGACCGATCATGAAGATTGACACGGCGAGCCGACAGATTTATTTTATAGGTTTAGGCAAGGAGAAAGAGATTGACCCTTACTATTATGTTCTTTATCGAGCCGATCTGGATAAGACCGATGCGATAACATTGTTAACCCCGGAAAATGCCTCGCATAACGTGGATATCTCTCCGTCGAGCAAGTATTTCGTGGATAGCTATTCCCGGGTGGATATGGAACCTGTCAACGTGGTACGCGATCGGAAAGGCAAAGTGATTTTGGAGTTGGAGAAACCGGACTTGGAGAACCTTTATACATTCGGTTGGAAGAAACCCGAACGGTTTAAGGTGAAGGCGGCAGACGGGGTAACGGATATTTACGGTGTGATGTGGAAACCGGCGGATTTCGATTCCACGAAAACCTATCCGATTATTTCGTCGGTTTACCCGGGACCTTTCTTCGAGTACGTGCAAACCCGTTTCACTGTGAATGATGACATGAATACCCGTTTGGCTCAAGTGGGCTTTATCGTGGTATCCATGGGACACCGGGGTGGAACGCCTATGCGGGGGAAATATTACCATACTTACGGGTACGGCAACCAGCGGGATTATCCTTTGGCTGACGATAAATACGCGATCGAGCAATTGGCACAACGTTACCCCTTTATTAACGTGAAAAAGGTGGGTATATTCGGTCACTCCGGTGGCGGGTTTATGTCCACGGCGGCACTGTTGACCTATCCGGATTTTTACAGTGCGGCGGTATCTTCGGCAGGGAATCACGATAATAATATTTATAATAAAGGCTTTGTCGAAATCCATTACGGCGTGAAGGAGAAAAAGCAGGTAGTAAAAGATAGTGCCGGAAACGAGCGGGAAGAAATCTCCTTTGAAACCCGAAGTAAGACGAATCAGGAATTGGCGAAGAATTATAAGGGAGGCTTGTTGATCGTGACCGGGGATATGGATCGTACGGTGCATCCGTCACATACCCTGCGAGTGGTCGATGCTTTGATTAAAGAGGGGAAGAACTTCGATATGCTCGTGTTGCCCGGTAATTCTCACGGGTTCTCCGGGGCTGCCGATGAGTTTTTTGAACGCAAGTTATGGTTCCATTTCGCTAAATATCTGTTAGGGGATGCCTCAGCGGATTATCAAGGGGATTTGGATTACTTTTTGGAAAGATAAAAAGATATAGGTATGAAAAGACGATATATTTTGCTGTGTTGTTTGTTATTCGCTTGGTTGACGGATGGTATGGCACAGAAAAAGCCCCTCGATATGGAGGCTTATAAATTATGGCGAAGGGTAGAAGGGCAGCATATGTCGGATGACGGGAAATGGATTACCTACCGTTTCGTGTATATTGACGGTGAAGGGCACGAGAAAGATTCCCCCGTCACTTATTTGCACCATAACGAGTCGGGTAAGACTTACGAGCTGGAAAATGTGCGGCAAGCTCATTTCTTCAATAACGGGAAATGCTTGAAATACGTGGTTTCCCCTTCTCCGCGGGATACTTCGGGGCTGGTAAAGGATTCCGTTTTCCTGTTGACTCTGAGGAACATGAAAAAGCAGTTATGGGACAGACCGTATGACTGTAACGAATCATCCGATTCTCCGGTTATGACTTATTCCTATCCTATCGGGAAAAACGAGAAAGACAAAGATATCAAACGATTGGTAATTTGGAACTATGAAACGGGAGATTCGACTGTCATGGATAGTTTGGATTACCATATATTGCTCGATAATAACAAGACGATCATCTACACGAAAGAGCGTGATGGTTACAAATCTCTTTATGCCGGTCCGGTGAAGGGGAAGCAGAAGTTGATTTATGGTAATCCGGATGCCCGGTTGACGAATTTCACGTTGGGTAGAGAGAATATGAAGGGGGTTTTCACGATAGCGTCGGACACTTCTTTCTTGAAAGATCCCGACTTGTTGTATGCTTTTAACATGAAAGACGGTACTTACAAGTTGATCATGGACACGAAAGAGGTGGTGCTTCCCGATACCGCGTATAAAGTTCGTGGCGGGTTGAATATGCCGTTTAATAACGGTCGGTATATTTTTGTTGACGGTGTGCCTAAGGTGTCAACGCCTCGTCGCCCGAAAGTGGAACCGGACAAGAGTTTCGAACTTGAATTGTGGAAATGGGATGATGAACTTTCTCAAAGTCGCCAAAGGAACGGGAGAGGTTATCGGCGCAATACCCCGAAGTACGTCTATCATGTAGACACGAAGGAATGTGTACTTGTTTCGCCGGCGGAGTTTGATCAAGTGTTTCATCCTACCTGTGACGAATATAATTACGTGATTATTTCGAATGAGGCGCCTTACCGCGGACTGACGGACTGGAGGGATGGTGAGTCATCAGATTTATACTTGGTGAATTTAGAAACGGGAGAGCGGAAATTGATATTCTCGGATTTTCGTCAACGTCCGGTATGGAGCCCGAACGGGAAATATGCTTTATTTTATCACGGGGAAAAGAAAACATGGTATAAATTGGAACCAACCACGGGAGAATTGACGGATATATCTTCCGCGATTGGTCATCCCGTGTACGACGAAGAGCACGATAAGCCGAAACCTGCCGATTCATATGGTATCGCCGGATGGCTTGACGGGGGAAATAAAGTGGTTTTGTATGACAGGTATGATATGTGGGTGATAGATCTGACGGGTAAAAATGCAGTGTATTCCCTCACGAACGGCTGGGGACGGAAAAATAATACCTCTTTGCGTTTGTTGAAAGCGAATTACGATTCCAAGTGGATTGACACGAAACAGAATGTTTTGTTGAAAACATGGAATACCGAAACTCTCGACCAAGGGGTTTACGTGCTGACTCCCGCCCGCAAAATCCGTAAATTGATGGAAGGGCCTTATGCCTTGAATTTTAATCAAGTGACCAATGACGGGAAATATTGCATGTACATTCGTCAGAATTACCATGAATTCCGTGATATCTGGTGGAGTAAAACCGATTTCGTCCGTCCCGTGAAGATAACGGACACGAACCCGCAGCAGAAGGATTACCGCTGGGGTTCGGTGCAACTGGTCGAGTGGACGAATTTCGAGGGAAAACGCAACCGGGGATTGTTGTACCTGCCGGATGATTACGACCCGTCGAAACGTTACCCCGTTATCGTGAATTTCTATGAAACCCATACCGGGGATATACACGTGAATCCCGTGCCGGCTTTGAGTAGTGCCATGATTAACGTGGTAACGTACGTGAGCAACGGTTACGTGGTTTTCATGCCGGATGTGCATTTCACGATAGGAGCCCCGGGTGAGAGTAGCTACAATGCCGTGGTGAGCGGAACCCGGATGTTGATAGACCGGGGCATTGCCGACAAAGACCGTATCGGTATACAGGGGCATAGTTGGTCCGGGTATCAGGTGGCTTATCTGGTGACTCGCACGAATATGTTCCGGTGTGCCAGTCCCGGTGCGGCTGTTTCAAGCATGGTTTCCGCCTATACCGGAATCCGGGAGGGAAGCGGCATGCCCCGTATGTTCATGTACGAGGAAACTCAAAGCCGCATGGGAAAAACACTTTGGGACGACCCCGAAATGTATATTAAAAATTCCCCGATATTCTATGCCGATAAGATACAGACGCCTCTATTAATATTCCATTGTGATAAAGATGAGGCGGTACCTTATTCGGAGGGTTTGAATTTATTTCTTGCCATGCGGCGTTTGCAGAAACCGGCTTGGTTACTGAATTACAAGGGGGATAAACATTTCTTGTATAACAAGGCGGCAGAAATGGATTGGACGATTCGTTTACAACAATTTTTTGACCATTACTTGAAAGACACACCCATGCCCCGGTGGATGAAAGAGGGGATAAATATAGACGAGAGGGGGATAGACCAGAAGTATGATTGAGTGAGATAATTTAACGTGAAGAACTCGTTTTACAGATGTAAAACGAGTTTTTTATTGCAAAATAATTTGTGTTGCGAATGAGTAGTAATTATTCGTGAAATTGTTATTTTCATTTTTTTCTCTACTTTTGTATTCTTAAGAGTGTTCTTTTGGTGTAAATCATAGAATTATGTCTAAACGTGATCAAAATACAGAGGACTTTTTATTTGACTCCATTCGTACCGGCAATATTGAGGCTTATGAGGTCTTATTTAAAAAATATTACTTGTCTATGTGTATTGTTGCTTGCCGTCTTGTCGGGGATGAAGATATAGCGAAAGACATTGCGCAGGAAGTATTTATTCATTTGTGGGAAAAAAGGGAATCTTATAATTTTGAAACAACGCCGGATATATTTTTATATGTAGCTGTCAAAAACAAATGCTTTGATTATTTGAAGAAGCAAAAGAAAATGCCTGTTCAAAATAGTTTGGGGGCTGCTGAGCGTGAATACTTTTTTCGCGACATTGTAATTGAAGAGGAAACATATCGAATTGTTAATGAGGCAATCGATGCTTTACCCGTTCAAAGTCGCAGAATTATAAAATTGAGTTTGGAAGGTAAACAAAATAAAGAAATTTCAGAAGAATTAGGCATCTCTGTTAATACTGTTAAGTCTTTGAAATATAAAGCAATGGACATTCTTCGTGTGGCGTTGAAGGATTATTACTATTTACTTTTGTTCCTGTTGCCAAAAATATAATTGAAAAAAAACGACAAGTCCACTCATCCTTTTTTGAAATTCTGTCGTTCTGTAGATAGAATTATAAATTTAAATTAGGACGTTTTATGGTGGACTATCCGAAAGATTATAAAATATCTCGTTTGATCGCTAAAAAGGTGATCGGTACACTTTTGCCTGCTGAAGAAGAGAAATTGGAAGCGTGGTTGAAGGAGGATGTTCGGAATAGAGAACTATTTCAACATATCCTTGAAGGAAAAAATCTTTCGAGCAGAGATTTATATGCCGGGCGTTTGGAGGTGGATGATTCGTGGGAGACGGTGAAAAAACAGTTAGACTTACGAGACAAACGAAGAAGTATATCTCCTTGGTGGATAGGTATTGCGGCTTCAATGATTTTACTTGTCGGGGTAGGATTGTATTGGGGACTTTTTAGAAAGCCGATGGAACGAGAGATTGCGCAACCGATAGCTCGTATCGAAACGGGTGGTTCCAAGGCTGTTCTGATTACTTCTTCCGGTGACGAAATTGTATTGCAGGATAGTACGAAACAATTAATCGCTTTGGGAAGCGGCATGATAGCCAAAAATGATGGTCGTCAAGTTTCTTATGAAGAGATTGCGGGAGAAAGTGGAAGAGATGTTCTAGTGTATAATACCATTCGGGTGCCTCGCGGCGGAGAGTACAAGTTGTTTTTGTCCGATAGTACGGAGGTATTTTTGAATTCGGATTCAGAGATTCGATTTCCTGTTAAATTCGGGAAAAACGAACGGGATGTATTTTTACGGGGAGAGGCTTTCTTTAGTGTTAGAAAAGATGCTTCACGCCCGTTTGTAGTGAATGCGGATGACAAAGTTTCTGTCGAGGTCTTGGGAACTCAATTTAATTTGCAGGCTTATCCGGATAAGAAAATTGTGGAAACCACGTTGAATGAAGGATTGGTACGGGTATATGATGGAAAGCAAAGCGTGAAGATTCAGCCTGATCAACAAGTTGTATATAAAGATGGAGAACTTTTTATTCGTCGGGTAGATGCGAGCCTTTATTCTGCGTGGAAGGACGGACGTTTTGTGTTGTTGAATAATACGTTGGAGGACATCATGATGTGCTTGGGACGTTGGTATAATATTGATATATTTTGGGTAAACCCGGAACTGAAGGAATATCACTTCTCCGGAGAGTTAGCCCGGTATGAGGATTTCACGGAGATATTGGATATGTTGGAGAAAGCTACTCGGGTGCAGTTCGAGGTGAAAGATAGAACTGTATTCGTGAAAAAGATGTTCAAATAAATGTTGTTATATATAAAGAGCAGAAAATATTGGTCCTATTTTCTGCTCCTAAGTGAGTTTTAATAACGATTAAAAAGTCAATCATTAATCATTAAGCATGTAAAAGTATGAAAAAAAACGGAATTGAAGTCTTTAGCGGGATGCAAAGATTTAAAAAGATGCGATTTATTTTTAAACGCAGCCTTCTTCTTCTATTCATGTCCCTCTTCTTCTTGCAGGTAGGTGCAAAATCTCAGGTTGTAAGATTGACAATGAATTTGGAAGACGTTACCATCGACCAAGCTATCACGAATGTGAGTCAAAAAACAGGTTATCGTTTTTTGTACCAGATGGAAGAGGTCATAAAGTATGGGAAACGGAATCTGAGTGTGAAGGATGCTACTTTGGAAGAGGTGTTGAACGAGTTATTGAAGGACACGCCTTTGTCTTATGTTATTCAAAATGATGTAGTCATCATCACTCCGGCTAAAGATGAAAAAGCACAGGAGAAACCCCGGCAAATCAAGGGTAAGGTGGTAGACGAGAAAAGTGTACCGTTGCCCGGAGTTACGATTCTTATAGAGGGAACTAAACTGGGTGTGGTAACGGATGCGGATGGTAAGTTTAAAATTGAGATACCCAAAATGGATAGTACAATTTTGGTGTTCTCGTTTATTGGGATGGAAACCATCCATTACCGTTTGAGCGATGAACGGAAAAATGATGAAAAAGAATTGGTTATTACGATGAAAGAAGACGTGGAGGAGATGGATGAGGTTGTCGTGACGGGATACGCCAACATCAGAAAAGAAAGTTTCACTGGAAACACGGTTTCTGTAAAAAAAGAGGAACTTTTAAAGGCATCCAAAACGAATGTAATTAAAGCGCTGCAAGCATTCGATCCCTCTTTCCGCATCAAAGAAAACAACCAATGGGGCTCAGACCCGAATGCCTTACCGGAAATGTATATTCGCGGTGAATCCGGTATCGGAATAAAGCAACTGGATCCGAATTACACGACCAAAGGTAATTTGCAGAACAACCCGAATCTTCCGACGTTTATCATGGACGGATTCGAGATTAGTGTGCAAAAATTGTACGACTTCGACATCAATAGAATCGAGAGCATCACGATATTAAAAGATGCTGCGGCAACCGCCCTATACGGTTCACGCGCCGCCAATGGTGTTGTGGTTATCACAACGGTAGCCCCGAAACCCGGCAAATTGAATGTTTCGTATAGCTTTACCGGTTCCGTTGTGGCTCCCGACCTGTCGGATTATGATCTTCTCAATGCGAGAGAAAAGTTGGAAGTCGAGAAGTTAGCCGGCTGCTATGTCGATGAAGATTTCCAAATTGCCAGAGATCAAGAGTATAACAAGAAACTTGCTAATATAGAGAAAGGTATTGATACTTATTGGTTGGCAAAACCTCTTGAAACCGTATTCAATCATAAACACAGTCTATTTATAGAAGGAGGTTCGGAAAACGTTCGGTTCGGACTCGATCTCAGCTATAATACGAACAAGGGTGTTATGATCGGTTCTTACAGGGATAATATCGGGGTAGCCCTATACGTAGATTACCGGATAGGGAAATTGCAAGTAAAAAATCAAGTAAGCTATAACTTGACTAAATCGGCAGAATCACCATACGGCGATTTTTCAAAATACGCTTATGCTCAACCTTATGATACTTACAAAGATGAAAACGGGAAATACCTTGAGCGCTTGCAAGACTATGATAAGACAAGCACGGATACAGACTATCGGGAAAATCCCCTTTACGAATCGACATTGATGAATTATGATAAATCTAAAATAGAAGAATTTATCAACAATCTTAGTGCTAATTGGTATATAACCCAACATTTATTATTGAAGGGGACCTTTAGCATTACCAGAACTGTCGAACATGGAGATAGATTTCTCGATCCGCTTTCCAAGCAGAATGCGGAACCGTTGAGCATGACCCATCTTTATTCCGGAGAATTGAGGAAATCAAACGGGGAATCCTTCAATTGGGATATGAACTTGTTATTAGCTTATAATCGTACTTTCGATAAACATAACGTGAATTTTACTGTAGGTATAAATACAAAAGAAGATTATAGTGAAAGTGGGTCCGCTTTCTATAAAGGCTTCCCATCAGGTTCACTGAATTCACCCAATTACGCGAAAGAAATTTACGAGAAACCAACCCAGTCGGAAGGGAAAAGCAGATTATTCGGGGCAATAGCCACAGTAAATTATAGTTTCCGGGATATTTACCTGTTTGATTTTTCCGGGCGTATTGACGGATCGTCTAAGTTCGGTAGCGACCGTAAATATGCCCCGTTCTGGTCAACCGGTTTCGGTATCAATATTCACAATTACGCTTTCATGGATAACTACAAGTATATTGATGAATTGAAGATTAGAGGTAGTTACGGGCAAACCGGGAATGTCAATTTCTCGGATTATGAAGCTAAAACGATTTATTCGATAAATGATGAACAATGGTATCAGACAGGAGCCGGGGCTACATTAACGGCTTTAGGTAACAAAGACCTCACTTGGGAAACGACAAATACTTTAGATGTCGGGGTTGAATTGAGTATATTAAATCGCCTTTTCTATATCAAAGCATCTTATTATAACAAGAAAACAACCGATTGTATCAATAGTGTAACAGTTCCGAGTTCCACGGGTTTCAACACGTACAAGGATAATATCGGAGAGGTTAGGAACAGGGGATACGAGATTGATTTGAGGATGAATATTATCAGGAAGCAAGACCTGTACTTGGCTCTTTTCGGCAATCTGTCGCATAATCAAAATAGACTGATGAAAATTGCTCAAAGTTTGAGAGACTATAACACGCAAGTCGACGAGTATTTCAAAACGAACAGTCGTTTTGACGGTTCAACGAGTAAGCCTTTTAATAAATACGTGGAAGGAATATCCATGAACACAATTTGGGGGGTACGCTCCATGGGTATCGACCCGTCTAATGGGAATGAAGTTTTTATTCGACCGGACGGGACTTTAACCGACGTGTGGAATACTTCAGACCAAGTGGCTATCGGATGCACCGATCCGGATGCTCAAGGTTCATTCGGTTTTAACTTGACCTATAAGAACTTCTCCCTGTTCACCAATTTCATGTATGAATTCGGAGGACAACGTTATAACCAGACATTGGTTGACCGGGTTGAGAATGCTGATATTTACAACGAGAATGTTGATAAACGAGTATTAACAGACAGGTGGCAAAAAGCCGGCGATAAGGCAAAATTTAAAAAACTGGAAAGCGGTAGAACCGGTGGAATTGAAACAACTAATCCTACCTCCCGGTTTGTTCAAGATTATAATATGGTATCTTTAAGTTCTATCTCTCTTGGTTATGATTTCACCCAACCTTGGGTAAAAAAAGCCAGATTAAGTATGTTGCGTTTTGAGATTGGGGCGGAGGATCTCGTGAGATGGTCTTCGGTAAAAGAAGAAAGAGGCCTAAGTTATCCTTTTGCCAGAACAATAAATTTTTCATTAAAAGCTAGCTTCTAAAAGAAAAAACATGAAAATATCGAAATTTATTATCGCTATAACTTTGTTGACTGCATTAACTTCATGTAATGATTGGTTGACAATAAGCCCGAAAAATCAAGTTGATGAAGATCAATTATTTGAAACCGGACTTGGATATAGAAACGCACTAAACGGCATATACCAAAATATGGCAGCCGGTAGTATGTATGGTCGGGAAATGACATGGGGTGCTCTCGATGTATTAGCACGGTATTATGATGTAAGTTATTTACCCAAAAATTGGAGTACAATCGCCGATTATAATTACAAGGATAAAAATGTAAAACCATTAATTGACAATATCTGGTCGAAAACTTATAATTCGATAGCAAATGCCAATAATCTGTTGTCAAGAATCGACGGAGAGGATCCGCTAAAATTTGCGGGAGAAGAACTTGAAAAAAATGTAATTAAAGGAGAAGCCTTAGCCCTCCGGGCTTTCCTTCACTTTGAAATGGTGCGCTTGTTTGCTCCTTCCAAAGATGACGGTCAAACTTATATCCCTTATTTCGAGAAATACCCCTCGACTTACGAGTCCAGAGCAACGATCAACGACGTGATGGAAAAAGTGATCCGGGATCTTAATGCGGCAAAAGATCTGGTGGCCCCGTATGACACGTTAGGCACACGGGAAGACAGAATGAGTTATTATTACTGCTTTTCAAGTTCGTCTTCGAACACGGCGATCTTAGGAATTACGGATATTTTTGAGGCTTATAGAGGCTTCCGGATGAATTATTACGCTATTAATGCTGTTTTAGCTCGCGCATACGCTTACGTTGGTAAATATCAAGAAGCATTCAATACAACACAAATCATTATTGATGCTAAAGATAATTCGGCGAACCTATTCCGGTTTACTCCCGAAGAAAGCATTAGTGCGAAACCCAAATTACATGACGATCTGATTTTTGCATTGTCAAATGAAAAACTTCTGGATAATTATTTATCATATTATAATACGCCGGAGGTAATATTATATTTGGACATTTATGATAAAGAGGATATGTTTGATGATCCCGCAGACTATCGTGGAAAAAAATTGGTCGCAGAAGTTAATGACTGGTGGTATCAATCTTTAAAATATTCTCTTAATGCCACAAGCGATCCGCAGACGAATGAAATTATGATACCTATGCTCCGTTTAAGTGAGATGTATTATATCCGGGCAGAATATTACGCACACTCGAATATGTTTAAAGAGGCGACTAACGAATTGGATATTGTACGTCGGGGACGGAATTGTACTGTTGGTCGTTTGGATATCACGTCGATGACCGAATTTAACTCGGAGTTAATTAATGAAGCCAAAAGAGAGTTTGTCGGAGAAGGTCAGTTGTGGTTCTACTACAAGAAACTCAACATCAAACCCAAGAGATCCATGCCGGATGAAGCGTTTATCCTTCCTTTACCCGAAAGTGAAACTATTAATTAATCACGTCAAAAGATATGAAAAAATATATTATCATATTAGGATTATTATCCGTCCTCTTTGCTTGTTCGGAACAAGAAACGGATTTATATAATACTGCACATCGCCAATTATTTATTTCTACAAAGGGAAGAATAGACACGGCCTATGTTTCTTTCTCGCATTATCCCGGGGAAAATACATTAAAGGTTCCTTTCATTGTTTCACTGATCGGAGAACCTGCCGGGGTGGACCTTGAATACAAAATTCAAGTTATCGATTCCTTAACGACAGCTATCGCGGGAGATTACACATTACCCCAACCTCCAGTCTTCAGAGCGAATCGCACAACAGATACGTTGTGGATAGAGGTTTCAAAGAAGAATTTGGAGGCAAAATCATATCTCCTTAAAATCATGTTGGCGGAGAATGAAAACTTTGAACCGGGTTATTATTACCAACAAACGGCACAGCTTCGTTATGACAATATTACCAGCAAACCTCTATGGTGGGATAACACGGTTATTGAGATGTATTTAGGGATATTTTCCCCGGAAAAATATGATGCCTTTATACGTGTGACCGGAGAAATCTCCTTTGAAGGCAAAGAACCATGGGAAATGCGAATATTGTCATTACAACTCAAAGATGCAATTGCGGCTTCGCTTGCCGATAACGATCCCAAAAATGACATCACGGAAGCCGGAGGTGCTCCAATGATAATCCCTTGCTATTAATTTAAAATGAAAAAACTATGAATATGAAATATAATATATTTTCACTCATCATTATAGTTTTATTTTTCACGAATTGCTATGATGATAAAGGGAATTACTCTTATCACGATATCAACACCATAGAAATTGGGAAATTTACAGGAAGTACTTCTCTTGCAGTTGGTGATACCATAGATATAAAGCCGGAATTAACATTCAGCAGAGGAGTTGAAACAGAAGGGTTGAAGTATACATGGGAATGGTGTGGCAAAACACGTCCGGGGTGGAATAAAAAAGACTTTTATTGGATCACGGACACGCTATCCAGTGGTTATCTTGTTTTGCGTATAACTGATCCTAACACGGGAGTTACTTATATTCAAAGCCAGTCATATACTATAAGCAGCGAGTTTAATGTTGACGGGTGGATTGTCCTGGGAGATAAAGACCAGAAATCTTACCTGACGTTCGTGAAAGAACACACGAAAGAAAATGAGAAAGGTGAAGACGTTTGGGCTAATATTGTATACGAAGACGTCTATAAGCTGAAAAGCCATAGCGAGTTAGGGACTTTGCCAGTCAAACTGCATGAACATTTTTGCAATACACGTAATAATCATGATCTTGCCGCTAATATCATGGTGGTACAACAAGGAGGACAAGGTATGGTCGATCTGGACGGTCTTACCTTCCAAAAAGTGATCACGATCGACGAGGCCTTTGCAAACCATACATTACCGGTTGATTTCAAACCTGTCAATACCATGTCTATGAAAAGAGTCGATTTGATAGAAAATTATGACGGGAAAATATTCTCTAGGGTTAAAGTCAGTGATGACTTGTATCATTCCAGCAGTTATTTGCAAACACCTGTGACATTGGACGGAGAAGAATTACACGCTCACATCTATCTCTCGACATTCAAGGAAAATGGTTTTGCAACACTCCATGACTTTGAAAACAATCGTCTGGTTGTAATTTTGGATCAAACGGATATTTACAGTTCCACGAATCTAAGCAAACCACAAGTAATGCCGGGCAAACCTTCGGAAGATATCCCGACAGGTTGGGTTCCTTTAGACAATTTGGGAGATAATGAATTGATTCATCTTGGATATTATAATCCTTCGTTAGGAGTTTCACAACCCGTTGGTTTCTTTATGATTTTAAAAGACAAAGACGGAAAATACTGGACTCAAGATTTTATTGTAAATCGGGATTGGGCTTCTTCAAATTTATACCTAAGCGATTGTAGACGCAATGAAATAGATTTGGCTCCATATATAAATTCCAATAGTGTGATATACACATTGCCTTTTGAAGATGCATCAGATTATGTACTCATATCCAAAGATAAAGAGCTCTATCTGTATTGCAGGCAATCACCCAAAGATGGAATTAAATTATTTTATACCTGTACAGGTAATGTCACGGCAATAAATGCCGAGGTATGGTACCACAGACGTGCCGGAATTGGTTTGGATAACGGACAGTTTGTCATTCTTAACATGAGAGATGGGAAAAACTTGCAAACAGATGAAGAAAAATTAATATGGCAAACTCCTGAAAATGCAATGAATTTGGGTAAAATTGTCGATGTACGATTCAAAGTTGGAAGTGGAGATAATTGGGGGTGGAATTAAATAAAACCGTCATTATTCGGAGTGAAGCGAAGAATCTCCAAGTAAGGGGATTCTTCGCGATACTCGAAATGTCAGAAGATATCTATTGAAAATAGATCGGGTATATTATTGTATGTTTTAAATCAAAAGTATTTATGAAAATCAGAGTTTTAATTATTCTGGTGGCTTTACTTTGCGTGCCGTTCACTTCGGAGGCAAGGAAAAAGTCCAAGAAAAAAGATGCAAAAGTCGAAGAGAAGACAGAAAGCAAGTACGAAAAATTATTCAAGGGAAAGCAGTGTACAACAGTGAAAGGAATGATTACTCTTCACAAGATGGATCAAAAAGTATACATGGAATTTCCATTATCCTTGATGGAGAGAGAAATGCTTCTGGGAGCAACCGTGTCTGAAATCAGTGACAACTCCAATGCGCTGGTGGGACAGAAAAACAATCCTTTGGTACACATCAAATTTTCATTAGCAGATAGTACTGTTCAAATGAAAGAGGTGAGCAATGAACGCAAGACACAAATGATCTCGGACACAAAAGATCCAAACGTGAAAGCTGCTATGGCGAAAGGAAATTTTGCCCCAGTGATGGATGCTTACAAAATAGAAGCTTATTCCCCGGATAGTACTGCCGTCGTGTTTGATGTCACTAAGTTTTTCGTGGGCAATAACAGTTGGCTGCAACCTTTTGACCCGTATAGCCAAAGAACTTATTACGGGATGGCGGCTAGATTTATAAAATACCAAAAAGACCTTTCCTACGTTGATGAAATCAAAGCTTTCGAGGACAACATATCCATCACTTCCAGTCTGTCTTATTTGCAAGATATTATTTACATGGGAATAGTAATGTTTGCCCACAACGAACCGGTGACGGCAAAAGTAAACTGTTCTCTGGTTTTGCTCCCCGAAGAGCCAAGTATGCGCCCGAGAATAGCCGACCCGCGGGTGGGGTATTTCTTCGGTTACAAAAGTAATGTCAGCACCACGCAAGACGGTATAAAAGATATATACTTTATCAACCGATGGGACGTGCAACCGAAGGACGTGGAAGCCTACAAGAGGGGAGAATTGGTGGAACCCGTGAAACCGATCGTGTTCTACGTGGATAACGCTTTCCCCGAGGAGTGGAAAGAACCGATTCGCCAAGGTATTTTGGAATGGAACAAGGCTTTTGAAAAAATCGGTTTCAAAAACGTGATGGTAGCCAAAGATTTCCCGACAAACGACCCGGAATTCGACCCGGATAATATTAAATATAATTGCGTCCGTTACTGCCCGATCGGGATGGCTAACGCACAAGGCCCTTCATGGGTAGATCCGAGAAACAACGAGATTATTAACGCTAGCGTGTTGGTTTACCATGACGTGATCCAATTGGTAAACAGTATGCGTTTCGTGCAAACGGCACAATTGGATGAACGCGTGAGAACACCCAAATTACCGGAGGATGTGGTGAAAGAAAGTATGCGTTACATTGTTGCCCACGAGATCGGGCACACGTTGGGTCTGATGCATAATATGGCAGCCTCTGCCGCTATTCCGGTGGAGAAGTACCGGGATGCGGAATTTATGGCAAAATACGGGACGACGATGTCTATCATGGACTACGCGCGCTACAATTATATCGCACAACCCGGAGATAAAGGTGTTAAATTAACCCCTCCCGACTTGGGCGTGTATGACTATTACGCTATCGAATACGGGTATAAACCGATTCTTGAAGCAAATACTACCGCGGAAGAAATTCCGGTATTAAGAAAATTCGTCAGCGACAAAGCCGGGGACCCGAAGTACCGCTACGGGAAACAACAAGTGTATTACGGTGTATTCGACCCTTCATCCATGACAGAGGACTTGAGTGATGATCCGGTAAAAGCCGGAGAGTACGGTATCAAGAACTTGAAATATATTTTGGCACATATGAATGAATGGTTGGACGATAAAGATCATGATTACACCTACCGCCAAAGTATTTACAATGATATGGTGACTCAATACACCCGTTACTTGACAAACGCTCAAACGAATATCGGGGGATTTTATATCAACGAACATTACGTGGGAGATCCTTACGCTACGAGTAAGGTTGTTCCCAAGGAAATCCAAAAGCGTTCGCTGGCATTCATCATGAAAGAACTGAAGAACCTAGAATGGATTGATGATATCAACGTGGTTAAAAACCTTGAATTTGACGGTTCAACGGCAAGACTCATGTTGAAAGAATTCAGCGGAACATTGTTAAACACGAAACGCATATCACTGGCAGCCTACCGTGAACCGGACGTTGCCTACACGCCGAGAGAATATCTTGACGATTTGTATAGCCACGTGTGGGAATCCGCTATCAAAGGAAGAACCCCCACGGCGTCGGAAATGCTGTTGCAAACAGTTTTCCTTGAAACCTTGCTTAAAGAAGCTGATCCACTAACCGAAAAAATGTTTCAATCGGACTATTTTTTGCTTAGGAGTAATCCCGTACCGGAGATTCCAACATTTGCCAAAACAAAGATGCCTGTTTATGAAGCCATGCAAATGATGAATTCTTTGAGCCAGAACTCGGCATTACACGCGAACACGACTGAAAAGAATTTCTTGAATTTCAAACGTGACAATGATTTCAGGCAAGCATTAAATGAAACATTCGGTTTTAATTACATCATGTACGTGGAGAATATATCCAATGACAACCAAAAACATTTATTGCATCGGATGGTAAGCCGGATTCATAACACGCTAAAAGCGAATAAAAATACGGGAACCTACGAATCCAAAGCTCATTATAACTATTTGTTATCATTAATCGAGGATTTTCTCAGAGATAAGTAACAAATTACAAGTGACAGCATAAATAAAAAATAAATCAGTATTATGACGAAAGGGTTCATTATATTCATCTCTTCTCTTTTCCTACTCGTGACGGCATTACCCGATGATAGTTTCGGCGGGAACAGGAAAAGAAAGAATAAAGACAAGACAGAAGAGGCAACCCGGGAAAGCAAATATGATAAATTGTTCAAGGAGGAAAAATTTGTAACCCGTAAAGGGGTATTTACCCTCCATAAAACAGATAAAAAGCTCTATTTTGAAATCCCGCTGACGCTTCTAAATCGAGAATTTTTGCTTGGTTCCACGATCAGGGAAACAAGCGACAACGGTTATTCGCTCGTGGGGCAAAAGCCCCAAGAACCTTTGCATTTGGCTTTTGCCCGCAGGGATTCCTCTATCCAATTGCTTCAAATCACGCAACCGTGGGGAGTGATTCCGAAGTATTCGGATAGCCGGGAAGATGAACTGAAACAATCCATCCGGAAAAGCTCTATCTCGCCGATTATCAAAACGTACGAGATAAAAGCATTCAATAACGACAGTACAGCCGTGGTTATTGACATGACAGATCTATTTTTGAGTGATGACGAGCGCGTTTCGCCTTTTGACCCGTACGGGATAAAAGCCGAATACGGGAGAGTTAAATTATCACCGGAATACCAGCAGGAGTTGTCGTTTATCGATGACATTAAAGCGTTCGAGGATAATGTGTCGATCATCTCCTCTTTGAATTACACGATTGCAAGCCAAGAGAATAAAGAGGTTAAGTTGCCTGTAACGATAAAAGTTAATCGCTCTATCATTCTGTTACCGGATGAGGAGCATATGATGAGGAGCAGGATTTCGGATCCCCGGATCGGATTTTTTACTACAGTGAAACAGAATATCAGTGTAAAGCGGGATGGCTCAAAATACGTTTATTTCATGAATCGCTGGAACGTGCAGCCGAAGGATATGGAGGCATACAAGCGGGGTGAATTGGTCGAGCCGGTGAAACCCATCGTGTTCTACATCGACAATACATTTCCGGCTGAATGGAAAAAAGCAATCCACGCGGGAGTCTTGGAATGGAATGCCGCTTTCGAGAAAATCGGTTTTAAAAACGTGATGCAGGCAAAAGATTTCCCGATGGATGACCCGGAATTTGACCCGGACAACCTGAAATATTCGTGCATCCGTTATGCGCCTATCGATGTGGCTAATGGGATGGGGCCCTCGTGGACAGACCCTCGTACCGGGGAGATTATCAATGCTTCCGTGTACATTTACCACGATGTCATCAAGCTCGTGAACGATATGCGTTTCGTGCAAACAGCACAAGTAAATGAAAGAGTGCGCACGAAAAAGTTGCCACAAGACATATTAGATGAAAGCCTTAACTATGTTATCGCTCACGAGGTGGGACACTGCTTGGGGTTGATGCATAACATGGGAGCCTCTTCATCCTATCCGGTAGATTCGCTGCGTTCCGCTTCATTCACGCAAAAATACGGTACAACTCCTTCCATTATGGACTATGCCCGTAATAATTACATCGCCCAACCCGGTGATAAAGGTTTGCGGTTGACGCCTCCCAATATCGGGGTTTATGACTTTTATGCCATAAAAATAGGTTACCAACCCATCCCCGAGGCAAAAACAGCGGAAGAAGAGAACGCTATCGTACGAGGCTGGATTGCCGAGAAAGCCGGCAACCCGATGTTCCGTTACGGGAAACAACAACTCCAAGCCGTGTATGACCCTAGCGCACTGATGGAAGATTTGGGGGATGACGCCGTGAAGGCAGGAGAGTACGGTATCAAAAACTTGAAATACATTCTCGAACACATGAACGAGTGGATGGACAAGGAAGATCCGAATTTTGATTACCGGATAAATATTTATGGAGAAATCGTCAATCAATGTTTCGGTTATCTCTACAATGCACTGATGAATATAGGTGGTTTTTATTTGAATGAACACGAGGTAAACGATCCTCGCCCCTCGTTCACGGTTGTTCCCAAGGAGAAGCAAAAACAATCGCTCAGGTTCTTGATTAAAAATTTACAACAACTGGAATGGTTGGATAACCCCCAAGCAACAGAAAACCTAAGAGTAAGCACCCCTCGTTCGGAAAGGCTCGTGAAGAATTTTGCAGCAGCTTTACTTGTCAACACGAAAAAAATATCCTTAGGCGAGTACCGGGATCCGAACTCCTACTCATCCAAAGAATACCTGAATGACCTGCATGCTCTCGTGTGGGAACCGACACTCAAGGGGCAAAACCTTTCTGCTATCGACATGCTTTTGCAGAAAACGATATTGTCTTCTCTATTAAATTCATTATTACCTGTTAACTGGACTGTAAAAGGACCTCCTATCGCGGAGAAACCCATGTTGCGCCGTACTTGCAGTTGCGGAGAACACATGGCATCGGGATTCGGGTTCCAATACCCGGTCTACAACGTTGCTCACGATAACACGAAATACCTGTATTTTTCACTACTTGACCGCATTGAAAAAACGGTAAAAAGTAAACGGGCAACCGGTAATTTCAACACACGGGCGCACCACGCTTATCTGTTGGAAATGATCGAAGATTTCAGAAATAGGAAGGAATAAATGCTTAAAATTAAAAACTAAAGTAATGAATAGAAATATAGTTATATCCATTTTATTGCTCGTGGCTTTCTGTTTGACAAACACGGTGAATGTCATGGCAAAGAGCGAACGGAAAAAGAAAAAAACGGAAAAAGTTGAAAGTCCGGAGCTGACGAAATACGAAAAACTTTTCAAGGATAAAAAAGTAACAACGGCAGAAGGATTGTTCACGCTCCGCCAAGTGAATGGAAAAGTTTATTTTGAATTTCCGAAAACATTATTAAACCGGGAATTCCTTTTAGGCTCAACCATCGTGGAAATCAGCGATAACGGTAACGGTCTGGTGGGGCAAATGCCTTATGAACCAATGCACGTGACCTTTACTCTACGGGATTCGACTTTGCAAATGTGTATAGTGGAATTGCTCGCGAACGGACAGACACCAATTTATACGGATTCAAAAGACGAAAACACACGCGAAGCTATCCGGAAAAGTAGCGCCCCGGCTATAATTAATACATTCAAAGTAGAAACTTACACCCCGGATAGCAGTGCGGTTGTTGTCGATATGACAGCGTTCTTCACGGAACATCGGGATGAAATGAATCCATTTTGGGGACCGAGTAAACGTACCGTAGAATACGGTTGGGCAGGTCGTGCCGTTAAATTCAAAAAGGAACTTTCAAAAATCGACACGATAAAAGCTTTTGAAAATAACGTGTCTGTTGTCACGACTTTAAATTACGACCAGGATATTATCGTGGGCGGGCAATATCTTGTTGCCAAAGATGAGCCCGTGACGGCAAAACTTAACCGCACCCTTATGATTCTCCCGGAAGAGAAAGATATCATGTGTCCTCGGTTGGCAGATCCTCGTGTTAATATCAACACGATAGCCCGAATGAATATGAACACGAAGGTAGATCGTGCCACGATGACACACTATATGACTCGTTGGAATTTGCAACCGAAGGACATGGAAGCCTATAAACGGGGCGAACTCGTGGAACCGGTAAAGCCGATCGTGTTCTATATTGACAATCTTTTCCCGCAAGGCTGGAGCGAATATATCACGGCAGGTGTCCTTGAATGGAATAAAGCATTTGAAGCTATCGGTTTCAAAAATGCCATTCAAGTAAAGCCTTTCCCAAAAGATGATCCGAATTTTGACCCGGATAATATCGCGTTCAATTGTATTCGTTATGCCCCGACCAGCATATACAGTACTGTGCCGGGTCCCCTATGGGCTGATCCTCGTTCCGGTGAAATTATGACGGCTTCCCTCTTTATCTTCCATGACGTGTTAAGTCAAATCAATTATGGACGTTTCATTCAAACGGCATCCAATGACGCCCGGGCTCGTAATATGAAATTACCCTTGGAAGTTTTCGGTGAAGGATTAAAAGCCATGGTTGCCAACAATACGGGAACAATGCTGGGTTTCCTATGCAACGCTGCCGCTTCCAATGCTTACCCGACCGACTCCTTGCGTTCGGCTTCTTTCACCCAACAATACGGAATCAGTCCGTCGATTATGGATGAATTGGGATATAATTACGTGGCACAACCGGAAGATAAGAACGTGGTACTCGTTCAGAGTAAAATCGGACCTGCCGATTACTACACCGTGCAAGTAGCTTATCAACCGAATCCCGAAGCCACGACACGAGAAGCGGATTATGAAATTGTCAAAAAATGGATTGCTGAAAAAGCCGGAGATCCTATTTTCCGCTATGGCAAAAGGCAACGCTTGTTGACCACGTTCGATCCGACTGCCCTCCCGAACGATTTGGGCGATGATGCGCTTAAAGCCAGTACTTACGGTATCAAGAATTTGAAATACATTCTTGAGAACATGAACGATTGGTTGGATAATCAAGATATTGATTACGAATACCGGAATATGCTTTACAGGTATTTGGTATATCATTTTGAACAATACTTGTTCAACGTGTATATAAATATCGGGGGATTCAAATTGAACGAACATTTCGTGGGTGACGCTATGCCTTCGTTTATACCTTTAAGCAAGGATTTACAAAAACGTTCTTTGGCTTTTGTCATGAATGAGTTGAAAAACATGGATTGGATTGACAATTACAGCGTAACGAAGAATTTGGCATTCGACGGTTCGCAAGCTCGCCGCATACTACAAACTTATTTGATTAGCATGCAAAACGTAACAACCGAATTGTTCATCACCAAGCGATTGTCCCTCGTGGCATATAGGGATAAAGACAACTATACCCCTCAAGAATACCTTGAAGATCTTTACGCCCACATCTGGGACTCCACGATAAAAGGCAAAAATGTTACAGAGGCAGAGCGTATTATGCAAAACGAATTTATCCGTCGGACTCGTGATCTTGTCGATTTTAACGGTAAGAAAGACCCGTTCGGACAAGTATATGCAACAACACCCAAAATACCAAGTGAAGAAGAGATATTACGCCAAATCAAACAAATGCGCAATGTTGAAATCCCGACAGAGATGCGTCTTGTGGATAATGCCTTGAAAACCAATTCGACAGCAGGGTTTGGCAGTCGTTGGTTGGTACAGAATGTCGCAGTAGATAATACAAATCATTTGTGGAATGCCCTTTACGGGAAGGCTATCAGATTAATAAACCAGCGCAAAGGCACGGGAAATGTTGAAACCCAAGCACATTACGATTATTTATTATATTTGATTAATCGCTCTTTAAAGAAAGCACCTAAGTGGTAAAGTAGTATTTGCTGCATAAAATACAAGAAGCCCGTCTAACTTTTCTTTTTGTTAGACGGGCTCTTGCTTGATGTTTTATATTTGAGTATTTCTGTTTTTGAACTATACGTTAATGATTTTCTTTTCCAGAAGTCTATCCAAAGAAAGTTAGTTTATTAGGAAACACTAGTTCCTACTTTAAGAGTTACGTCCACAATTTTACCCAAATTGATTTTTGAATCGGTTTCCCAAAGGAACTTTTCTGCATCGGATTCAATTTGTTTGGCTTGATCCGTGTTTAATAATAAAATACTTCCGTTATCTAACCCGATAATCAATTGATCCCCGCGATAAGTCCGTCCGTTCATATCAACGACGTTTGCTTTGCAGGTATAATAATGTCTGATACCGTTTTGAGGATTATCTCTGTCCATAAAATAAATCTCATTCCCATGAGCAATAAAGACATATTTATTTTGTTTGGAAGCCAATGTGCAGAACACGCATTCTTCTAATGGAACGGGGGAAGCTACCGGGGAGGAGAATAACATTTCCGAATTATTATCAGCACCCGGGATTCTTCCGGTAGAATAGAATAAACCTTCTCCACTATATTCTCGTTCTATTTCAAAATATTGGTATTGATATGTTCCATCTGATTTCTTTATGAACATAGTGTACCCTGCTTCATTGCTGTCTCCTATTGCAACATATCCCACGTGTAATGCCTTAGAATCTCCCAAATCGGTTAATGGAATGAAATTCTCGGGCCACCCTTCCTTGGGAGTCGGTAAGCTTACTACTTTTCCGGATATTTTAATATCTTTTGAAGAATATTGGAAATCATGAATTAATAAAAGACGGTTTTCCGGCTCTTCCCGGGTACCTCTTGAAAGAAGTAAGGTGAAATCTTTATTTTGTTCCCGTTGGGAGTTAATAAGGCTGCCTCGGACTTCTTTATCCTCAAAGAACAAAGGCGTGTGTATGTAGAAACCACTTTGGAATAATTCGTAAGTATCTTTTATTTTTGAATAAATCTTACCGTCATAGTTTTCTATCATGTGTGCGTAAACCATCATTTCGGCGTTCACCGGATGAAAATCTTCAGGATATGTTCCTCCTGAAAAAGATTCGACAAGCAAAATATCTTTTGTCATATAAGTCCCGTCCAAATCAACAGAACCTTGCCCCCCTTCTTGGAAAACAATGACATGGCCGGCAGAAGGATATACTCTAGAGATGTGTTCTTGAAGGAAAAGGGGATGAGTGCCTAATTCTTGTTTGTTTTCTTTATAATAGACATCTTCAATTACTTGATTGTCCAGAATATTTCGTCCGAATTCATCTTTAATGTAGTTCCCGTCTTCGTCTTGTTTGTATTTATTCCGGATATAAGTAAGTAAAGATTTTCCATTTTTCTCGGATAACACGAGGTAGCTGGAATTTGTTGTGTAAATACTAGTTGGAGTTATATCTGTTGACTGTATATAGGTAGAGTTGTTATCAATATTAATTACTCGTAAAACCAGATAATCTCTAACTGTTGTATCAATGATCCAAGAAAGTTCTCTTTCTTGACCAATTGTTTTCCCTGCATAACTCCATTCATATTTTAACCTTAAATCAGAAGTGTCATTGAAAGTGTATTTGAATTTAGGAAACACCCTTAATGTATCTCCAATGATTTGGGTAGTAGATACTTCCGGGTAAAATTCGATTTCGATATCATTAATTTTTTTGTAATCGTAGTTCCCTTTATTGTCGTAGCAACCGATGATGTTGAATATGGCAAAAAGCAATAATATTATACTTATAAGTTTCATAATCAATGTTTTTTTATTAATAAACAGGGATGCCGTCTACCATGGGAGTTTTATTATCTTCTTCCATGATATTGTTTTTAATCAAGTAAACCTTGAATTTCATGGCTAATTCGCGTGCTTCAGAAAGACTTGCATTTGAGAGGTCATTGACTCCTGTTGCGATAACAAAATGTTCAAATTTCTTGGGGGAGTATTTTCCTAGGATAAATTCCTCCAAATCACCCTTCCACCAGAGAGGTGGACTAGCAATGTTGTCAAAGATTACACGGATCATATGTTTTCCAGCCAGTCCGGGTGCGAAGTTGTCATTAGCTACAATTTGGAAGGTGACACAGACTTTTTGTGTTTTTAAGGCTTCTCGGGTGTTATTGCAACGAATTTTGAGCGTGTCTAATGTCTTGTTTGCCGGGAATAATAGTCCCTCTGGTATGTTGTAATCTGCTGGTTCTGCCGTCGTGAGGGAGTCTACGACTTCCAGTTTGTATTCGAGGGCTTCGTTTGCGGGTATTCCGGTAAGGGCGATATAGAAAGAGGCATCGTGTGTTGTTGTTCCCGGGAAATGGGAGAACGAGAATTCAACAGAGTCCAATCCTTTCGATGAGTCCGGGAAAAACAAGTATCTCGGAGAGGAATAAACCTCAACCTCTTCGGTATTGCAGGAATATATTCCCGCAATAATTAAGCATATATAAATGATATGTTTTTTCATATGTTTATTTTTTTGTTTAGTGAATTGTTTCATTATCCGGTTTGGGTAATACCATATCAGACTCTTTCATGCCGCTCTTGGGTAGTAATTTGAAACGTTTGTAATAGAAGAATGCTTGTCCTTCTTGCATAAAATCGCGTAAAGCTTCTTTAGCTACTTCTTTTTTGAAACTTTCAAGGTCATTTATATTTTTAGCCATTACTCCCATACTACCGATTTGGCAATTTCGGGCTTTTCTCACTGCATCTATTTTTTCGATGGCTCCGGAGAGATCGTTTTGTCTGATAAGATATTCCGCTTGAATGTAATAAAGTTCACTTATCCGAATCATCGGTAGCATGTCTTGGCAGTAGACATATTTACCAATAGCACCTGTCGGGGCAATATTTTTAGTGCAGATTTGATTTCTGCCGATTGCTTCTGTCGTGTTTGTCCGACGAACATCTGCGTTATCATCAAATAGAGTACTGGTGGCTTGCAAGTAGAAGTTTATTTTATCCCGACTGGTAGTTGTGGTTAGGTATTCATAATTTTCCAATAATTTTTGATTGGAAAGACAGAAAATAACTTCTTCATATCTTTTTTTATTCACGTCTGTATCGTTATAAGGTGTGAACAAGAGATTACTCTTGGACTTATCCGGAGTCAGATTAAATGTAAGTACATGTTCAGCAATATCATATGATTTCTGGTAGTATGTTGCGTCAAATTCCCCCATGTAATTATATACTCTTGCTAATAAAGCACAGACTGCAAGATAATTCATGCGGAATCCCCTGTTTTTAAAGAATAAATCTTGGTTGGCATCGGAATCTGTTCCATTGTAATATATTCTAAGATTGTCGGTTAACATATATCGCCAATCAATAGTGTCATGAGGGGCAACAAGATTTTTAGCTTCTTCCAAATCTTTGATGGCATATTCCAAAACTTCTTTTACAGAGCGATCCGGTTCAAAGGTTGACGGATAAACTGTAAAATAGGGGATATAGTTTTTGGTGTCCTGTACATCCGGTGCGGGAGCGAATAACCTGAGCATATCGAAATGCAGAAAAGCTCTTAAAGCCAATGCTTCCCCTTTAATTAATAACTTTTCATGGTTTAAGGCTCTAAACAGCGTGGAGTCTGTTTTGTCAATTTTACTTAACAGACTATTGCAATTTGCGATAGAATTGTATGCTTGAGACCAGATCGTTTCAATTATAGACTTTGTGTTTTTGTCGCTATAATTGTAAGTACTGAATTTATAATAAGTCGAACCGGAAGTAAAACCACGGGATTGGTATAATTGTGCAAGGACATCCAACATTCCCCAACTTAATTCTTGTCCATACATGGAGGTGGATGCCATTTGGCTGTATACTCCGTTTAATACATTGCGATACCCGTCTCCCGTGGTGAATAATTTATCTTCATCCACGGTATCTTTGGGGGTAATATCTAGCCATGAATTACATGAAGTTAAGGCTAAAATAAATATTGTTGAAATAATACTAATGACTTTCATAACAATTCAATTTAGAAAGTTAGATTTAAAGAAAAATTCATCGTTCTGGCGAAAGGATAGCTCAAGCCTCTCTCTGCCTTGATACTTGACCAGTAGAATAATTCGTTTGCTCCGATTTCAAAACGCAACATACTTATTCCGGTTGTTTTCAGCCAACGATAGGATTCTGCTTGTAGACTATATCCTAACGTAATGGAGTTAAGTGATAAATTATTATTTTTTTGTACAAAACGTTCTGTGGGGCGTGTTATAGGAACTGTAACCGAACCAGCTCGTTCTTTTATTGCTAATTTCTGGTATTTTTTTATATCTCCCGGTTTCTGCCAACGATCCGTTAATATCCGTTTGTCTACGTTATTTAAATAAATGTTTGCATTTTCTACCTTATCAACCAAAGTCTGGTTGTACTCTTGTCCCCCGAATTCATACATGAAAGTGGCGTAAAGGCTCCAGTTTTTCCAAGTTACGTTTACCCCGAAAGTTCCCTGTGCATCCGGTTCTGTGTTCCCTAGTATAACTTGTTCGTTGGAAGACCATGTTGTAGTTTGTTCTCCATCGCGGGTAAGGAAAATTTCTTCACCTGTTGCGGGGTCAATCCCTAAAGAACGCATCCCGAATATAGAAGTTAGTGATCCGCCTTCAACATATTTCATAAAAGGTTTAGAGTTCTTACGATTATCTTTAAAATATTGGTCAACGGAATCATTATATGCTTTTAAACTTTCGGAAATTTTTAAAATCTTGTTTTTATTGTGTGCTAAATTAGCGAATAAAGCGACAAGTAGATCTTTTTGGCGTATAACATTGGTTCTTAAATTCAATTCAAATCCTTTGTTTTCGACTTCTCCGATATTGTCCGTGTAGGTTGTAAATCCGGTCGAGCTAGGGATGGTTACATCATTAATTAGATCTACTGTTTTTTTCCGGTAGTAAGTGGCATCAATGTAAACTAAATCTTGTAATAAGCCGATTTCTATACCAAGATTGTATTCTTTTGTCGTTTCCCAAGTTAGTTTCTTATTCCCAAAAGCCATTAAGGTTGCTCCGAAGCCGGTTTTGTACCATTCATCCGAGAGAATTTTGAATGTGGTACGGGCGACATAGGCAGGAAAATTTACTTTACCGGTTTCTCCGTAAGTTCCCCTGATTTTTAAGAGATCTAGTTTTCCCCAATTCTTCATGAATTCATAATTATGAATGTTGATACCGACTCCGAATGAACCGAAAGGGGCAAAACGTCGGTCAGACCCGAATTCAGAGGAACCGTCCAAACGTACGGAAGCATCCAATAAATAAATATTGTTGTAGCTATAATTTAATGTTCCTAAAAAACCGACTAAGCGGGTGCTGTTTTCAGAAGAAGTCGGTTTCTGATAAATTTCTTCTGCGTAATTGGGAGAATTCAATGCGCCGGAAGGAAAACCTCTGTATTCGGCAGAAATACTTTCCGTTTTTGATGCTCGTTGATTCATCCCAAGCAGGAAATTCAGATTGTGTTTATCAATAGTCCTGTTGTATGAAAGGGTGGCTTGCATATCCCAGCTAAAACTATTTCCATCCGTCGTGTGCAATTCGCCGGAAGTAGAATTAAAACTTGAAAGAGGGTTCGTATTTTGCTTGGATTGGGGATCAAGAAAACGACGGCTCTTGTTTATTTGTCTTGTGAGACTGAATTGGCCTTTCAGTAACCAGTATTGCCCTACGTTCCAATTTACAGATAGATTATTTATAAATTCTTCTGTTTGCGACTTATCAAAATTACTTAATGAGGCTTCATACATTGGGTTTGGAAAAGTTCCATTTTCACCCCAATCTTCTAGTTCTTCCAAATAGCGTCCTGCCTCGTCCTTATAGGTGTTGTATGGTAAAGCATTAGCAAAATTACTGAAAGAACCATAAGGAGTTTCTTTCGATTTAGTGATATTATAAGTAGTTTGGTTTCTCACTTGGAGATTTGTAAGGTGGTAATCTATTGTAACACCGGCACCCAAACGATCCCGGAAAGATCCTTTCATGACTCCGTCTTCGTTATAGTAGGACAAGTCAACACCGAAACGTAAATTTTCAGATCCACCTTCAACGAATAAACTATGTTTATGGTTAAAAGCTGTTTGCAAAGGTAAAGATAACCAATATGTATCTACTCCTTTCACGATGTTGTTCTGTTTCCCGTAATATATTTCTTTCAATTCAAGAGATTCGCTGGGATCAGAAGAATAAGGTTCAAAAGCTCCGGCTAATCTCTCGGTTTCCAGTTTTTCCTTTGCATTCATTAAGTTATACGCCGACAAGTCGGGCATTGTAATTTCTCCTGTTAACCCGTACTGTATATTCATTTTTCCCGGTTTCGGGGCAACTGTGGTAATAATAACCACGCCGTTGGCGGCACGTGAACCGTAAAGGGCTGTTGCGGCAGCATCTTTTAGAATCGTGATGTTGGCGATACGGGAAGGGTCCATGTCGTAAAGTTTTTGGACACTGATCTCGAATCCATCCATGATGAAAGTAGGCAGGTTCGGATTGTTCTTTAAATTTCCTTTATTGGTATAATTGGCGTCCAATTGTTTTACGCCGACACCCGAGCGTCCGCGAATATACATTTCCGGCAAGGCATTCGGGTCTGACCCCCATTGATTGTTGGTTTGGATGCGAAAAGAAGGATCGAAGGCTTGTAATGCCTTCAACACATTCGTCTTGGAAACTTTCATTAATTGTTCTTTTGATACACTGACACTACTTCCCGTAAAACTCTCTTTACGGACTTTGCCGTATCCGGTTATCACGACTTCATCCATCTCTGTAATGTCTTCTTTCAACTTGATGACTAACTCTTTGTTGTCATTTTTAGGATCGTTGCTAATCGGAAGATTCAAGGTTTGGAATCCCACGAATGAAATTACTAAAGTTATACTGTCCATTTGGGGAATCTCCAATTCGAACTTTCCATCGATATCCGTCACAACTCCCAGAGTGGTCCCTTTGATCATGATCGTTGCCCCCGGTAATGTGGCTCCCAGATTATCGTAGACAATTCCTTTGATATTCCGTGGGGCTTTTGTTTTTTTATCATCATCTTTGGAGGGACGAATGATAATAACATCATTTTCAATCTCGTATGATAATTTCGTTCCTGTTAAGATGGTTTTGAGGAACTCTTCGATAGATGCGTCTTGAAGATTAACATTACGTTTGCCGTATTTATTCACTTCTTCAATACGGTAAAGGAATCTGTAATTAGTTTCTGTTCTGACGTTTTTAATCAATTCGTCAATAGTGGCATTTTCCATTTTCATAGTGATTTTGATCACTTGTGCCGATGCCTCGGCTTTCATGGTGAAAGCCGAAATGATCAGAAAGAAGAGTGCCGTTCGTAAAATAAGTAGAATTTTCTCCCACCTTTGATGAAAATCAAAGGTATTCTTTCGATTTTTTTCCATAACTTTGAAAACTTAATGGTTTAAATAATCAATTTTTAAATTGGTTGTATTTGATATTGTTATGAAAAGGGGGATATGTCAGTATCCCTCTTTTATTCTTTTACTTCTTTAACTGTAACAGTATTGCCATTAATAATAAATTTAATTGATGTCGCTTTTTCTATCATATTGAGTGTCTTTTGGAAATTACTATACCGTTCTAGGTCTCCCGTGAAATGATATGTTTTCACCGCTGGATTCGCGTAGAATACGTTGATATTATACCAACGGGAAAGTGTAGTCATGATTTCTTCGAGGGGTTTGTTCTCAAACATAAATATCCCATTTTTCCATGTCGTGTATAACCGGACATCAACTCTTCGGGTAGATAAATCTTTGTTCGCTTTTACATATACCGCTTGTTGGGAAGGTTGTAAGGTTATGTCGGATTTACCGTCGGATACATTCACGGAACCCCGGCACAAGGTCGTTTCTGTAACCTCGGCATCCGGGTAAGCCCGTACGTTGAACTCGGTTCCCAATACTTTAATTGCTAGGTTCTGGGTTTTCACGATAAACGGGCAATCTTTCATCTTGGCAACATCAAAATAAGCTTCTCCCGAGAGCAGTACTTCACGTTTTTCGCTGGTAAAATGAACGGGAAAAGATAATTTGGAATCCGAGTTAATCCAGACATGAGTGCCGTCGGGTAATATCAGTTCGTATTCTCCTCCTCGCGGAACTTGAATGATATTGGGTTTTCCCGCGTCAACGGTCGAATACGTGTTACCGACATATTCGATAGAACGTCCTCTGGTAACAGCTCGTATACCTGCACCCAACTCAAGAGTACGACTTGAATCTTGAAGAGAAAGATTAAACTGTTTCCCGTCAGGGGTGATAAATATAGCTTTAGAACTTCCTGTTTGCACCTCAGCAATAGGCATCGCTTTTTCTCTGGCTTCTTTAGGAGGTGTATACAGGAAAATTGTAATAGCCAATAAAATAACAGCAGCAACGGAACTTGACCACCATATTAACTTGTGCGAAGTTGTTGTTGTGTTTTTTCGGGTGATACGTTGTTCCACTTTTTGCCATGAAAAATTGGTATTCAGTTTGTTGATAAGCTCGTCACGTTCATGTCTGTTGACCGGATCTGCTATCTTGGAATGCAGTAAGGTTGCGGTAAGATGTTCTCTTTCCCATTTTTGCAGTTCCTGCTCCTCTTCCGGCGAGAGATCTCCTGTGATCTTTTTGGCTAGAAGTTGGGCAATCCGATATTCATTAGTATACTCTGGCATAAGTTTTTGATGTTTTAATACCATTATCTGTTTACAGAACACGTGATTGAGTCAAAAGGATGAATGCTCGCTTGATTTTTTTTCAATAAATATCATATATCATTATAATATATTGATTGCGTGATATTTAGTGTGTATTTTCGTGTGATTTATTTTATTTCTCCCTTCTGACTCCTCTCCGGGCTTGGCTACTCCTTTTATTTATCATCCAATGAAAATAATAAGCAAAAAGAGTAGCTCACCGGGAGGCTTAAAACAGGTAATTTATTTTCGCCTGCGCTTCCACCATAAACCGAGGTATAATAGTATAAGGATACCGGGAATTATTCCCATGAAAAGAACCTTGATATATATACCTGCTTTTTGACCTAGGTACACGCCATTATCCGATGAAAATTCACGACTAGTATTAACGGGGAATTCTCCGTTTGAAAGCAAACGGAAAGATTCGGTTACAACTGTGAAGTTCGAGGCAGCCACACCGTTACGTTGTTTAGTTAGTTCTCCGTTACCGATACAGTCGGCATCACCCAGTACAATAATACGTTGTTCTTTGTTATTGATTTTGCGGGTAAGATATACCATGGTTGCGTTGGCTCCTTCTACTTCCCCGATTTGAGGGTTAATGCGTGCCGTATCTTCCACGAAATTAGTGGTTTCCAATTCGTTCCATGAACCCAACGAGTCTGTTGTCAATAACGGGATTATCGTGAACCCTTTGTCTTCCACTTGCATAATTCCCGTTGCGGTTGGCATGGTTACCTTATCACCGTAACGATATTCTCGGTAAAAAAGACTGGTTAACTCTCCCGCGGCTCGTGTGAAAGAGGCAAGAATAAGATCGGCATTGAAGTCTTTGTGTGCTTGTACCAGTATTCCGGGCATGAATGCCAGTCCGAGAGGTGCGAGCAGGGGATTCATTTGTTGTTGTCGTCGGGGTTCTCCCGCGATAAGGAGGTTACCTCCTTGGGCGATATAATCTTCAATGATTTTTTGTTCTTTATCGGATAACGGAGTACGCACATCGGATATAACGAGAATGTCGACATTATCAGGAATTGCATCCAAATTTTCAAGGGAAAGAGTCATATTATCAAAACCTTGATTTACGAGTGAATTTCGGAAGGTTTTATACTGGGAGAAAGCATAATAATCACGCTCTCCGGCACCATCGATATTCCGTTCCCCGTGTCCGGAGAGAAAAGCTACCATGGGGGATTTTACCACCATGCGTTTTAGTACCGCGGTGATTTCGGTTTCAGAAGGATGGCGCATGTTATCATCATATATCCTGAGAAATGCTTTTTGCCCGTTGCCTCGTTCCAAAACTCGGACAATTTTATTGTATTCTCCGGAAAGATCTTCCATTTTGCGAATTTCTTCCGGCGAGAGAATATTCTTGGGATTCCAATCTTCGGCTTCGCATATTTTTTGAAGGCGTTGTTCATCTGTCAGACCGGGATAACGACGGTCAAGACTTGGATTTGATGTTTTATCGTAGTAATAAACGTATTGTAATTTTATTTCCGGTTTGAAGCGGATATATTTATCAAAGCGTTTGAAATCTTCATTATAGTAACGGGGCATGAACTCGTAATAATTTTCATCCAACATATTAACGTATGTTGTGATCGTTAAGGGGCCATCCATTTGCTCCATCACATCAAGGCTATTTTGAGTCAAGGTGTTCTTTTTCATTTCCGTGGCATCATAATATCCGCGTAACATTGGACGAGAACTCATGTAGCCGATAAAAAGAGCCATGATGATAACACCCCCGTAACGTAATACATTTTGTGTTGTGGAACGTTTGGTGCGTTCGGTTTGCAATCGAAGAATGGAGAGTGTGATAAAAAGTATGATTACGATAATAAAATAAAGTAAATCTTCACTACAAATCAATCCTTTGAAAAAAGTATTTGCGCGTCCGGATATCGAGAGCCAATAGGTGATATCGCGAATAAAAGGGATATCTTGACCGACATTACCGATATAATTAAGGGTGGCTAACACTGCAAGGGTTCCTACTGCGGCTACTACTTGGTAGGAAGTTAAGGTTGACATGAATAACCCTATGGCGGCGTAAGCGCAAATCATCAAGAATATGCCTAACATGGCTGTCAACACGTACGGCGAGTCGATATTTTTGATCGCGAAAGCTGCAAACGTGTAATAGATAAAAAGTATGGCGACAAGCATTAATGCGTAAACGACAATCGAAAGATATTTCCCGAAAATAATTTGTCGATTGGTAACCGGGGAAGAATACAATAATTTGATAGAACCTCTGTTATATTCCTGACTCATAAGTCCCATAGTCAAAAGTGGGATATAAAGATATAAATTGCTCTGCATACCGGCGATAGCTCCGGACCAACCAAGAAGTAGGCGTTCTGTAACATTATGTACGTTGTAACCGAGAGCTAACGAGCGTAGGATCTTATCCCAAGCTTCAGTAAAAGCCATTCCAGACTGGAAAGTGAAGATAATGAGGATAAGCCATGCTATGGGAGAATAGAACAAGGAACTTAATTCATTCTTGGTTATTTTTAATATTGTTTTCATATATTGGAATTACATTTACAATTGTATTTTTTTACCTGATAGTTGGGCGAAAATAGCATTGAGAGATAATCTTTCCAGTTGAATCTCTGATAATTGCCAATCGTTAGCAACACTGAGTTGTACAATGTGTTCGCTAATATCATGTGCCGCATCGAATTGAATACGGTAATGACCGGGAACGACATTTTCTACCTTTGAAACATGCTCGATTGCGGCAAGCGTGCTAACGGAAGGAGGGGTATCAAATGTCACGAGAAGAGTCGAGGGAGCAACATAATTATTGAACTCGTCCATTGTACCGGAAAACACGAGTTTCCCTTGTTCAATCATCTTGATATTGTTACACGTTGCCTGCACTTCTGACAAAATATGTGTAGAAAGTAGTACCGCGTGGTCAGTTGCGATTTCTTTGATTAGATGGCGGATTTCGATAATTTGATTCGGGTCTAACCCGTTGGTCGGTTCATCAAAGATCACGAAACTCGGATTGTGGACGATGGCTTGGGCGATACCTACTCGTTGTTGGTATCCTCCGGAGAGGTTATTGATAATTCGGTTGCGGAAATGCGTGATGTCACAACGTTTCATGACACGTTCCACCGCGGCGGGTATATCTTTTGTTTGCATGAGCCGCAGGTGGGCGCAATAGGTCAAATACTCTTCAACGGTAATATCCGGGTAGAGAGGGGGCTTCTGGGGAAGAAACCCGATATGACGTTTCGCTTCAATCGGCTTTTCCCTGAGACTATAGCCGTTAAGATAAACTTCTCCTTCGGTTTGGTTCAGCACACCGCATATAATATTCATCGTGGTGGATTTTCCCGCTCCGTTGGAACCAAGTAAACCTAGAACACCTTTCTCTTTGATCTCGAAATTGATATCTTGTATGGCCCATTGTATATTATAACGATGAGATAAATGCTCGACCTTTACAATTGAATCTTTCATGTGTTGCAATTTAAAATTTAGAATCTCTTTCTCTTGTACCATGCCATGAATCCGGCAAAAGCAAGTAAAAATGGTATGACACCCAATGCAAAAATTTGAATCCAGAGATTTGCATTCCGGGTTAGGTATATCGTGTTGTCAATTGACTCGGGACGAGAAGTGTCGATAGGGAATTCTCCGTATGATAACCACTTGAACGTTTCCGAGATAAAATTGAAGTTTGCCGCAAGTATACCATTACGATCATTGGCTAATTCCGTATTACTGATGCAATCGGCATCACCCGCTATCACTATGCGTTGTTCTTTATCGCCTCTCGGGCGGGTTAATGATATGACGACGGGATAAGATTGTTCTTTTTCCCCGATGGATGCGTTGATAGATAATTCCCCGTCAAGGAAGTCCGTTGTTTCCAATTCATTCCAGCTGTCCTTGGAAAGTGTTACCGCGATAGGTTTTATATCATAACCGTTATCTGTCGTGTAGCGTAAGGGGGATGCGTCAGGCATAACGAGTGAGGCTCCCCAACCTTTTAATTGTTTGTACCGGAAACATTGTGCTGCTGCATTCTCTGTCAGTTTTGCCGTGATAACCGTGGGTAGATAATCTTTATTGCGTTGTACTAGGGTTCCGGGCATAAGTTCCACCCCGAATTTGGTTAGGATTGGATTCATCGCCTCTTGTCTGTTGGGTTCTCCGAGAATGAAAAGATTGCCTCCTCTCTCGATATAGCATTCCAGTTTTCGCATTTCATCGTCGGCAAGGGGACTGCGCATATCAGCGATAACAAGAATATCTACGTCTTCTGGGATATCTTGGTCGGAGATGGATAGTTCGGTCGCATCAAATCCTTGATTAATCAAAGATTGACGGAAATAGATACTCCGGGCAAACGTGTAATAATAACGGTCGCCGGCACTATTCACGTTACGTTCTCCATGTCCGGTAAGAAACGCGACCTTGGGAGCCGGCACAAGAAAACGTTTTAAGGCTGTCGTGATTTCTGTTTCAGAAGGATGTTTCATCATATCATGATATAAACGAAGAGTAGCTTTTTGTCCGTTTTCCCGTTCTAGCACACGAACAAATCTATATCCTTCCGGTTTTAGGTCAATAATCTGATTTATCTCGTCGGGGGATAGGAACATATCAAAATCAAGGTGCATAATTTTGCAAATACGTTCCGCTCTTTCTTTTCCTTGCAATTCCATGAATCGACCGTTGAAAGACGGTTCTACCGAAGGTGCGTAGTAATACACATACTTCATCTTTATATCCGGCTTGAAACGCACGTATTGTTCGAAGCGTTGAAAATCGCTTTTCAATTCACTGGGCAGGGCGCTACCATAATTTTCATCTAAGATATTCATGTAGGTAGTGATCGTTAGTGCTCCATCCAAGTTTTTAACAACTTCTTGGCTTCCGGGAGTTAGCGTGTTCTTTTTTAAAATCGTGGCATCATAATAGAATTTACTCACGGGTAATGACGTTAGATAACCTATAAATAAAGCTCCCCCGACAACGGCAAAATAGCGTGCCGCGGTAACTATAGTCCCACGTTTTTTACGGGCTTCTTGTAAACGCATTATGGAAAGCAGGATAAATAGAGAGATCACGATAAAAAAGTATAGCACATCCTCGCTGCATATCATGCCTTCTAAGAATTGGTAAGCCCGGCCCGATATTGACAACCAATACGTAATATCACGCACAAAAGCAATATCCTGACCTACATCGCCGATATAATTCAGTACGGCTAGGATAGCGAGAGTTCCCATGGCTGCAACAACCTGATAAGACGTGATGCTTGACATGAAAAGCCCGATTGCCGCGTAAGCGCAAGTAAGCAAATAAAGCCCGAGTAAACCGGTGAGGACGGAAGCTAAATCCATATTTTCGATTGTGAATGCACCGAAGAGGACATAAATAAGCAGGATACACATTAACATGCCGGCGTAAATCAGCAAGGAAAGGTATTTCCCTAGAATAATCTGAGTCGTGGTTATCGGGGACGAATATAGGAATTTTATGGAACCGCTGCTTAATTCCCGGCTCATCACGCCCATGGTGATAAGAGGAATATAAAGGTACAGGCTCTTGAGCATGGAAACGAGTAGTCCGGAATACCCGGCATACGTGTTTTCTGTGAGCCATCCTAAACCGTACTCCAGTGCTTGGCGTTTCAGCAATCCCCCGAAGGTATCACTGAAATTTATTCCCGCCTGAAAGGCAAAGATGACAAGGATTAGCCAGGATACAGGCGAACAGAATAAGATGCGAAGTTCTGTCTTCGCTAATCTGAATATTGTTTTCATGTTAGATAATTATCTTTTTATTTTTGAATATTTTTTCCGGATAATTGCGCGAAAGCCGAGTCTAAAGAATCTCTCTCCAGAATGATCTCGTGAAGATGCCATTCGTTTGCAACGCTCAACTCTATAATCTTTTTAGTGATCTCTTGACCGGAAGAGAACCACATGCGGAAACGGGTATCTGTAATGTGTTCCACGTGCGTGATCCCGGGAATACCGGATAGAGTCGTGATGGAAGGAGGTGTTGTCATGGAAACGATAAACGTATTGGGCTCCGTGTAGTTGTTGAGATCCCCGATTGTTCCGGAGAAAACGATATGTCCTTTCTCTATCATGATAATTTCGTCACAGGTGGCTTGAACCTCGGATAATATATGCGTGGAAAGCATCACGGAGTGATCTTCGGCAATTTCCTTGATCAGATGGCGAATTTCCAAGATTTGATTGGGGTCCAAACCATTCGTCGGTTCGTCAAGAATCACGAATCTCGGGTTATGTACGATCGCTTGGGCTATACCAACCCGTTGTTGGTATCCCCCGGATAAATTCTTGATCAATCGTTTGCTGAAATGTGCGATCCCGCAACGGGCTTTTGCCTCTTCTACCGCCTTTTTCACTTGCTTTTTATCCATCTGACGCATCAAGGCACAGTGTGTCAGATATTCGTCAACGGTCAAGTCTGGATATAAAGGCGGTTTCTGTGGAAGAAAACCGATATGTTTTTTAGCTTCAACCGGATGTTCCCGGAGACTGACGCCATTAAGATATACTTCTCCCTCCGTTTGATTGAGAACACCACAAATAATATTCATCGTGGTGGATTTACCTGCTCCGTTAGAGCCGAGTAACCCGAGAGTTCCTTGTCGTTTGATTTCAAAGTTGATGTCGCTAATCGCCCATTGCACGCTATAACGGTGCGAGAGATGTTCGACTTTTACTATTGATTCTTCCATAAATTTTATTGTGTTACTGTATTTGCATTTCTAATTGCAGAACACGGCAAAATTTGAAAAGGATGAATAGGGGGTATGTTTTTCACTTTATTTTGACATTTCTTTTAGAATTACTTTTCTGCCAGAAATAGTAATAAAATGTAGAAATAGTCTTTTAATAAAATTTTCAGAGAATTTAAGGCGTTGTATTTTAGTGTTTTGACCGAGTTTACGGAAATGCCTAGGATTTCGGAGATTTCCTTGTTTTGTTTTCCGTCTAAATACATTTTAACTATTCGAGCACTTTGCGGGGGAAGGGCATTTACGGCATCATCAATAATTCTGTATGCTTCTTCCTCTATTAAAAGGTCTTTAAAAATGGCTTCCTGATTCTCCACTTCGGACGATGTATAATCAACGGTTACTTTTTTATCCCGGATATAATTAAAGCATAAGTTCTTGACAGACACGTATAAAAATGTCTTTAGGCTAGGAATTTCCTTGTATGCCTTCCGTTTTTCCCAAAGTTTAATAAATGCTTCTTGTGCAATGTCTTCTGCAGCACTTTGATCCGCGATAAATTTCATGGCAACAATGCACATGGAGGGGTAAAACTCCTGAAAAAGAGATGCAAAGGCCTTAGTATCCCCATTTTTAATATCCTCATACGTTACTACAACACCCATAGCATAAAACGTTCGTTTATTGATATAATGCTGCCTTTCCTTTGAAAATGAGAGTTTTTCACGGAAATATCTAATTTTCAGAGAGAAAAAAACATCTCCTTGGCTTGAAGAGAAGCTGTTTTTTTACTATTTTTGGTCTCAATAAACGAAGGTTTAATGATAGATGCTTAATTATAGATTATTCTTTTTTTTTATCATTAGAATTAAGCCTCTGCGTACTCGCTTGGGGAAAATCGATCTGAATTCTCGTTGCCGAAGAAAAGATAAAGATGCAGTGGTGTTCCGTCCGGTTGACCGACTTTGGGAATTTCCACGGTAACCTTTCCGTCACCCCGATGAGCGTTAAGGCAGGTAATCATTTGCGGGGAGCGGGGTTGTGTTCCATAGAAATACCCCAAGTACACTTGATCTGAGGCATTCGCTTTCGGACGGTCAACATCATTTTCCCACCGGAGAGTTACCGTCCAGCTATCCCGTGCGATATCGGTAATCACCGGGGCATCCAGGGAACCCATAGAGAAACGGAATATCGGGAATGCCCACACGCCCTCGCCCGGTCGGAAACATCCGCTGTTCACGGAATGAAACACCGAGTCGCTTTTGGAGGCATGGGTTTCTTTTGCCCAAATCTTCCATATCGGTAACCCTCCCGTGGCACGGCGGTATACCCGCCACATTTTTCGGGCTTCGGTAAATTGATTGGAAGATTTCTCTTCACCTTCCGACCTCGATTTTTTAGCACCTCGTTTGGATTTGCAAATCCGTATGCTATTCCCGTGCAAGTAATAAGTAACCCCGTCCATCCTGACGGGACCGTTAGCAAGTAGGGCTAGAAGTAAAGGTGAAGTCTTATCCATAACCAATATGATTTAAGTATTAATTCCGTATCAATTCCGGTACAATAGTATTTAAAATATTTTATAAATCCAATTAATAAGCTATTAAAACGCTATTACTGTATAGGGTTTTAATAGCGCTTTAATAGGGTTTTAATAGGGTTTTACACGGAATTTATGTGGAATTGCTCCGGAAATGAAGTTGAATTAATACATATAATGAGCTTGTTTTGTGTATAATATATACACGTACTATACTTCCATGTATATTGTTTATTCAGGGGGAAATAGATATATTTTTATATCGTGCAGAAAAAGGTGACGAGAAAAGGTACACTCAGGTCGACGGTTATCCCGTGGACGATGGAGATGATCACGAACTCTTTGCCGCAGAACTTGGTGATAATAGGTAGTGTGGTGTCGGCAGTGGTGGCGCCTCCCGCGGAGATGGGGGCTAGTTTTCCGAAATAGCGGACTAACAGAGGAGCTGCTAATAAAGCAATCAATTCACGCGTGATATTCGAAACGAGGGCGATGGTGCCCAGTTCGGCTCCTTTGTATTGGGTGATGAATATGGAGGAGAGGGAGTAATAACCGAAGCCCGAGCCCACGGCAAGGCAATTCGTGATGCTTCTGCCGCTTAGGGCAAAGCTGATAAGGGCAGACCCGATGAGGGTGCCGATGATGGTTGCCAAGGGGACAAGTATGATTTTTAGGTTTTGTTGTTTTAAGGCTTGCAGGGCTTTCTTGTCACTCCCGATACTGATGCCGACAAGGAACATCAAAGCGTACAAGGCGTATAGGGTAGGGGCTTCCGCGGTTAATATGGCGGGAATATCAATGAAGCGTCCTAGCAATACTCCGGCGATAAAAAATGAAACAATCGTGATGCTGCCTTTCATGAGTCGGTTTTATTTAGACGGAACAAAGAAAAAACGATAGATGCCCCATGCGCAAAGGACACTTCCCGCCACGGCGGCGAGGGTGATTAACAGGGCGTCGTAACCGATAGTAGCCAAATTGTTCATGATGTCCCCGTTGGCACCGACCGTTATCCCCAGTAGAAAAAGTAATAAAAAAATAGCGTAGTTGATCAATTTATGCACGATCTTCAAATTCCTCTCCCGGAAGAGGTATCCCAGAACGATCCCCGTGACCATTAACCCGATAACAATACCCATAGTTTGACAATTATTTTGTCGCGAAGCTACGATTTATTTTTAAAAACACTATCTTTACAAGAGACGTGTACAAATTGAAACATTCATGAAAGAATGTTCGTTACTAATACAGTTTTAATTTTTAAAAATGTTGTTATGAAAAAAGTGATTTCGTCGGTTATATCACCTAGCCAGAAGTTCCTGAGCTTGGGATTGCTTATATTGCGTGTGCTCGTGGGAATAACCATGTTGACTCATGGACTTGCTAAATTGACTTCGTTCTCGGAATTGTCCTCGACGTTTTTCGATCCGATCGGGTTGGGAAGTACGCTTTCGTTGATCTTGATTATCTGCGCCGAAGTGGGGTGTTCCATATTTCTTATCGTGGGGGCATTCACTCGTCTGGCGACGATCCCGTTAATTTTTTCCATGTTGGTGGTAATCCTTATCGTGCATGGTAATGATCCTTTTCAAGTGAAAGAGTTGCCTTTGATATACTTGGGAATTTACATTTTCCTGTTCTTCGCAGGACCGGGAAAGATCTCTTTGGATTCGATTCTTCTGAAAAAGATAGACACGAGTATACCTAAATAAAGAATGAATTGAGGCAGGTGGTTCCTAGGGAATCACCTGTTCTGTTCCGTTCAGTATCGGGACTACGTTTTCATCTTCTTCCAGTACGGTAGCTGCCAATAGCCAATAGATTAGCAACACGATGGCAATGATGATTCCCACGATTGTCCACACGTTGTTTTTTCTTTTTTTCATGATTCTTTTTGTTAGATTGTTTGTATGAACATAAACGGGAAATGGCAGGGAGAGGTTCTGTTTTTGTGAAAAATTCAAGATAAGTACGTAAGTTTTTTATTTGTTCCTTGATTAATTCTTTTGATAGGTATTAAATATAAATGTTAATTATTCATTTTGTTTTACTATATTTGTATTGATTGCGGCGCTTGGAGCTTTGATGTTTGTCAAATAATTTAACAAAGAAACTAACTTTATGGCTACACGGGTTACAGATTTTTCTGATGGCAGTTACTTGGAGTACGCTCGGGGAAGCTTTGATGAATGGTGTGTTTATTTATCTCGTCCGAATACCGCGAGATATGCACCGCGAGATTATCAATATTTTCAGCGTCTTGTTAATTACGCTTCTAAATATGGTAAAGATGCAATTTATCAAGATTTTGTGTCTATTTATAATAAGACGACCAAAGACTTGGATGATTCTACCATTCAATACATAAAGGATATGACTTCTAAGTATGGGGCGGATGCCCTTAATATAGCCATTGATTTTACCATTATCTATATGGGGATGATTGCCGAAGAAAACAAAGAGAACGCGATATTAGGCAAAAGAGTTAAAAGGCTTGGAGTGTATCAGACCCTCTATGATGAGCTGTCACCGGATGAAGCTGCAAATTTTAGCCGCGGGAAGAAATGGAGAGAGTTAGATGCTATTTGTCGTGGCAGAGGATTTTAAATAGTTTGTTATAAGAAGTTCTTTAATAGTTCCCCTTTTATCTGATTTAGAATTTATATTTCTTTTGGCATCTACACGCGTAATGTTGTATTCCTGATATAATTCATCAAAGAATTTATTGTCAGGATTGATGCTACGCGGATCGGAGTTGCTTAGCATGAATTTGGCTCCCGTTGCTGATATTTCGTCACAAAACTGTTTCAGTCGGTTTTGTTCGTTGTCGTCAAAATCAAATTTAGTATATGAGTTAAAATTTGAAGTTTCACTGATTGGCTTATATGGCGGGTCAAAGTAGAAGAAAGTTTTTTCGCTTACGTACTCTTTGGTGGCGGTGTAATCGCCACAGAGAATTTCAACTTTTTGTAATAATTCGCTATCCCGCAGTATCGTTTCCCTGTCACAAATTTTAGGGTTTTTGTATTTGCCAAATGGCACATTGAATTTGTTTTTAGAGTTGACACGATATAAGCCATTGAAGCATGTACGATTTAGAAAGATGAATAGTGCTGCATTTCTTACAGACCGCGATGACGAATTTCGCTCGTTATACTCTTCCCTAAGGGCTAAATAAAGTTCTTTCTGGTTATCGTATGAAGTTAGATTTTTGTAGTTTGTATCTATGCGTTCTAATTCTGAAATTAAATCTAAAGGTTCTTTTTTGATAACTCTATAAATATTTATCAGATCAGAATTAATATCATTTATAACGACATGTTTTATATTGTCGTATGCTGACAGCAGCCAAAACATGATAGCACCACTACCTATAAAGGGTTCTATATAGGTGTCAATCGCTGAAATATTATCCGGGAGATAGTTGTTAATCTGCTGGATAAGTTGTCCTTTACCTCCAGCCCATTTTAAGAACGGGTGCCCTGTAATTTGCTTTTTTATTGATTGATTCATGTCGCAAAAATAGTGTTTTTTATCTCCTGGCTTCTTTTAAATGTAAGATATGTTAGTGCCTCCGGGATACAGAGATTAATCTAATTTCGAGTACAAAGATAGAGAAAAAGTATTTATCTGCTGTTTTCTGGTTTAAAAGATTAGGTCACGTAATAAATACGTGACCTAAGGGGGCGGTTCGCTCTCCTGTCATTGATGACGAGCGCCACGGCGAAAAGTAGTTGCAAGACTTAGACATGCGAGTGCACTTTGCAGAACGAACGTGAAAGGGAAAAGGGTGTATGAGGTTTTCTTTTTTGATAACGAATCCCTAAAATTAATCAAATTGTTGTTCTTTTATAGCCTATAATCCAACTAAAAATAGTAATTTTGAAATGCCGTATGGTGAATTTGTAGAAAATGGCTTTTGAGGAAAGACAACTTATTTCAGAAATTAAAAAATAGGCAAGTAAATGAGTTCCTAATTAATAACAATGAGTAAATCTAAAAATGATATAGCGTGGGAAAATTTTTTTGAGAAGTATTCTATTTTAGACAAACTTGCAAATAACGAGCGAGTATCAATATCTTCAGTGGAGATTAATCAGTTTCGGGAAGCTCGTTTAATGACAAAGTTTGATCACCGTTCCCAGCTTCCTAAATTATTTGTTGAGCATAATCTGTCAATTTTGCCGACTTCCAGAGGTACATATGAGATTGGTACGTTTGAGACTTTTTGTGATTTTAATAAAGAGGATGTAGAGATAACCTCTATTGGTTTCCCAACTTTTTTGGAAAGCTTGGACTACAAAGATATTACAAGTGAATCAATCGCGATAAACTGTGCTTTTGTATCTAGGATGTTACATGACTTTACGGGCGAAGAAAATTTACTACCTACGGTTTGTGGACGGATGAGTTCTTCTTTGTTTGATTTTATAATTAGTTCAGGGCAAAACAGTTTTAAAATAAATGTAGAAAACTCACAAATAGAAATAGATGGAGGGTACGAAGGTGATAATTCTCTAAATTTGATTGAAGCAAAAAATTATATTTCTGATGATTTTTTGATCAGGCAATTATATTACCCGTATAGGCTATGGAGTAATAAAATTACAAAACGTGTTCGTCCGATATTTCTTACATATTCAAATGGAATTTTTCATTTGAGGGAATATGAATTTACTACACCTGAATTATATAATTCCATTCGCTTATTACAGTATAAAAAATATGCACTTCAAGAAGGTGCAATTAATATAGAGAACATACAAAACATTCTGGATAATATTCAAGTTGTTAAAGAACCTGAATTGCCATTCCCACAAGCGGATAGTTTTGAACGTGTGATTAATCTTTGTGAATTATTGAAGCAAAGAGGGTTTATCAGTAAAGATGATATTACTCAAAATTATGACTTTGATTATAGGCAGACGGACTACTATTCAAATGCGGCAAGGTATTTAGGACTAATAGATATTGTTCATATAAACCGGCAGGTTGGGTGTACCTTAACTCAAGATGGCTTTCGCGTATTTAACTTGCCTATCGTGGAACGGCAACTGGAGTTTGTTAAGTTTATATTGGCACATGTTGTATTTCAAAACACTTTGAAGCTATATTTTGATAAAGGAAATGTTCCAACAAAAGATGAAGTGGTTGAAATAATGAGAAATGCTAAACTATATAATATGACTTCTGGGCAAACATATAAACGGAGAGCATCAACTGTGATTTCTTGGATAAATTGGATTTTAGGATTAATAGAACAATAATTAAATGTAAAAATGTCGTTATGCTTCATGGTACAATGATTTACCTGTAGAATGAGATGGGGTTAATTGCAAGCTCTCGTAAAAAGTGGACAATGCCTATTCGGAATTAGGGCTTGGTGATGAACCAATTTTTAACTATCTTTGAAAATAGAATCGGGATTTAGCACTCGACGAAACCCCGAACCTGAGTTTGCATTTACACAAAATTCTGGACACTCCCTTTTGCGATAAAAAAATGTATATATTAAGAATTTAAGTTTATAATATTTTTTATCTCTTCTATCGTATAAAACGGATTTCTGCGATGAATTATGCTATGACAATTAGAACACACCATTATTAAATCGTTAATATCAGTTATTTCTCCCTCCTCGTCCATTTCTGATATTGGTTTTGTGTGATGTGCTTCAATAAAATCATATCCCGCATCACCATATCTCTCACTAAAATCAAATCCACATATTTCACAAAAAAGCTTTTTATTATGCTTTGCTTTAAACTCTGTCTTTGCATCTTGAACTAATTTAGAATTTCTTTCTCTACGTTTATGATAAATTTTCTTAATCTTTCCTTCTATATATTCATCCCTACACGCTGTTATTGACTTTAAATATTTTTCTGGAACATCTTCTAATCTCCAGAATTTTCGAGGGCGTTTGTATATTTCAGTAACAGGAATACCTAATTGTAGACAAAAAGACTGGTACTCGCATTCTAATTCAGTATCTGGTTGTTGTTTTACCTTTAATACTTTAGATATGAAACCACCTGTTTCGCGTCCAGTAATTTCTTTTTTTTCTATATTAATTTTATGTATTTTCAGGTTATTCTTTTTATATCCAATATATTTACTAGGAACGAAATGCCATCCATTTCCAGTTTTATACGATACAAAATTACGTCCACGTTGTATGAGCCCTATCATTTCTACTTGTAATTTTTTCCCCTCTTCACAAGCTAAATATCTCTCAACTTGGGCTATATTTTCATATATATCTTTATCTGTTTCTATTGCTTCCATAATAAGAAATTAAAATTAGTACAAATCTAAAAAATAATGCAAATAGTAACATATATTTCTTTATTATTCATTTGTGGGCGACACGCCAAGCATATACCTCCCTCTATACCCCCCCCCTCCCCTCTAATTTCAGATTGGCATTATATATTGAAGAGTCTTCTATGCTAGGGTAGTGTACCATTTACATTCCAAAGAAGACATCAGAAAGATTCAGTGTTGCTATTGGATTCCAGAACAAAGTATGTTGTAACCTGTGTACTTTCACGGATTGTCCCCAAACTGATTTAGGAGCCATGAGTTATCATGACTTGTTTAGAGGTGTGATGAAGTTATTCCAACAGTATGATACGGAAAAGCATTTAAGATTGATGAAGAGTTTCACGGGTTCTTACCTCACGGAACATCAATTCGCACAATTCTTGAGTAAAAGTAGGTTGTATCAATGCTTACCAGCCAGAGAGAAAAAGTTACTCCCTAGCATGGAATTAATGGATTCACAGGTGAACATCATCGCAAGGCGTATTACCATGATGATAACTTTAAAAAGGAACATGGAGAGAATGAAATTAATTTATGGAAATTCTATAATATGCTTACGGGTGCGAATAAATCTTCTTGCATAGATAATTTCCTTGATAGGTCATTAAACGCCACGCAATTAACAGAAGGAATAGATAGGGCGTTACATGGAGACAACACCTATAAATGGTTTATAGAGTGAAAACCGTTGGGAATTAATTCTTTTTATTCCACTGATTAGCCTAATTTTGCCATCACAATCAGTCCTGACGTTTGTTGGATGCTGAAATTTATTTACATTTGTAGCGTCATGTGAAAAATCATTTTCTCATGGCAGACATATTGAATTAATGAAAGCGTTTTTGTTTCATCCTTTGTAGAAAAATCGCCAATTTTTAATGCAGAGGGATAAACAGCACAAACGTCTATGCTTGCCGTATATATATACTATATACATGGTTTAGCGTGGGCTGATTGTTTATTTCTGCATAGGCGTTTGGCGATGCCTTCTACAAGATAAGCAATTTAGTTCCCACGCTTTCTTGTATTTATAAAATCGACCTTTCTGGGAATCTTCAAGGTTACATAGATTGCAATATTATGCACTTGTTGAAGAATGTTTTAATCATTATTGTTTGTGTTACAAGTTCACAATTTCTTTATGCACAAACAGAAATGTCAGCTTTATCTGATTACGTGAATATTTACAAGAAGTATTTACATAGGGATGAAGGGAGCGGTACTTGTGCAATGTATCCTTCTTGTTCCCAATATGGATTAATTGTTTTTGAAGATTGTTATTTTCCTAAAGCGATGGTGTATATGGCAGATCGCCTTATTAGATGCGGGCATGATTTCGATTGTTATGATTTGACTTTAAATAAAGGACAATTACTTCTACTTGATTTTCCCCCATATGCAGAAATTCCCAGAACTTACATTCATAATAACAAACAATATTACTCTTATACAGACTGGGATGCGCAACCTGATAGCACATTATTATTTATTAATCATCTAATAAATAAACAAATGTATCAAGAGGCTTTAATTGAAATCGAAAAAACACAATTTCAAAAGCGATTATTAACGACACAATTATTCACAAACAAATTAATTTGCTATAAAGGTTTGGGACAAGTAGAAAATGCCATATTCGATTACGAGGTTCATTTTCCTGAATTCATAAAAAACTCTCCAAAAATAAAATTTGAAATGTTAGATATTCTTTTGACGGTAGAGAATTACGATATGGCATACAAACTTCTTTCAGAAATTTCTGATAACAATATCCATCCGATAATATCCCAAAAATATGCTTGGCAAGGAATTTTTAGTGCATATCAAGAAAATTGGGATGAAGCAAGTAAATATTTCAATTTATTGGTTAGCTCTGATACAAAACTCAAGAGAGATAAAGAGAATTTTCAACTTATTCAAGAAGCGGTTACTTTTAAAAGGAAAAAGCCTTGGGTAGCTTCATCATTATCATTAATTCCTGGTCTTGGATATGTTTATACTCAACGCCCCAAAAGTGCATTAACCTCTTTTGTTATGAATTCATTACTTGGATATGCTGTGTTTACAAGTATCAAACAAAAAAATTATGGAACAGCAGCTTTATTAGGTGTTTTCAATTTGAGTTTCTATATCGGTAATATATCTGGCTCTAAAAGAAGTGCTTCACAATACAATCAATGTAAACTACAAAAAATACAATCAACCCTATATCAGAATAATAAATCCATTAATTAAATTTTTGAATTATGAGAACATTATTGAGTAAATCGTTTGTTGTTAAGCCAATCGTTGCAATCATGATATTGGCTTTTATGAATCTTTCTTTTACCCTTACGGATAACGAGGTCGTCTTAAAAGCAGGAACCTTGATCCCATTAGAGGTTCTAAGTGAAATTAATACTAAAAATATCACAACAGGACAAATAATAGATTTTAAAGTAACAAGAGAGATTAGTGTTAATAGGAATGTTGTTATTCCTTTTGGCGCAATCGCTAAAGGGCAGGTTACAAGATTCGAGAAACGTAAAGGCTTGGGTAAAGGGGCTTCTATGCAAATTCAAATTAAAAGTGTAACAGCCAAGGATGGAACAGAAATCATGTTGACAGGTGGAAGTATGTCAGAAGAAGGAAATGACAAATTAGCTCTTTCTATCGTCCTTGCCATATTTGTTTGTCCTCTATTTTTATTATTGAAAGGCAAACAGGCTGTAATTCCCGCTGGAACATCTATTTCTGCAACAGTGGCAACAGATACTTATATTAAATTGTAATGCAAAAGGGTTGATTATTATTTTAAAATGTCTGTTCATAATCATGTTTTATTAATATGATTTTACGTTGATTCTGTGTGTCAACTTGGGTGTGAGGGGGTGATAGACTTCGGTTTGTCATCCCTTTTTATATATAAACAAAAAAGCCAGCACTTTTGAGGTACTGGCTTATTTGTGCTGTCTTTTCTTGACTAGTTTCGGTTTGGGATTTTCAAAAATATCAGGATATAACATTTTTAATCTTTCATGTTTACATACCTGAATAAATTCATTTCATGGAAAATTCGATAATGTTCTATCCCAAACCATTCTGAATTGGTGGTTTTTCCTTTCTCACGTAATTTCATAGGAATAAATTTTTCTAACAAACAAAAGAGTATCTAGTTCAGGAAAGAACATCAGACCAATCATTTACATATGCAAAAGTATTTATTGAACAGGATAGCACCAAGTAAATATACTAGAATATCAAATATTTATATATGTAATAACGTATTGATTTATTGTTATATTGATAGCTCGGAAGATAAAGAATGTTGCATTTTAGATATTCCTCATAACAGATTTTAGTTAGTGAGTAATTATCTTCATTTTAGGTATTATGTGCCAATTCAGGAGAAAAATCACCTACTTAAATTGCTGGATAGTGCATTTGGGGGATGATATAGATACCATAGGGACAATTACAGGAGGATTAGCAGAAATTATGTGGAATGGTTAGAGGTCTTGGTAAGGAAAGATGATATGATAGAATTAGTTGATTGGTAAGCTGTATAGTTGGATTAGAGTGTTCTAGTAAAGATGAGGTATAAATAGGGATAGTTGGAGTGTTGAAGAATATAAAATTGAGAGATGTTGTCACATCTGTAATTGATTATTTATTCGAGTTATATATATTTATTGCTGTATACATCATGAATGATTGTAGATGAAAGAAGCTATTAAAATGGTCAAGGTTTTGTGTCATTTCCGGCTCTAAACACCTTATAAACAAAAATCAGCCACCTTGTAAGTGACTGATTTCTTGAGGTCGGTAGCAGATTTGAACTGCTGTACACGGTTTTGCAGACCGCTGCCTAACCGCTCGGCCAACCGACCCTGTTGCGATTTTGCAGTGCAAAGATAAGGTGAAATTTTGGATTCTACAATACCTTACTGCAATTTATTTCGATAAAGTAACACTTGTTGCCGCGATTTTACCACCCAAGGGGGGATTGAGCTTTGATACTTTAATAGTTACGTGCGTGATTTGGGGGAATGTCCGGTAGAGGGCATCGATCATTCTTTGTGCCACGTGCTCCAGCAGGTGGGATTTGATCATCATTTCACGGGCAATAATTTCATAGGCGGTCAGGTAACTGAGGGCGTCGTTGATGTCATCGCTTTGGGCGGCTTCGCTGCAATCGGTTTGGATGCGGGCGTATACCATGAATTTGTTTCCCACGATTCGTTCTGTTTCGTAGCACCCGTGGTAGGCGAAAAATTCCATTCCTTCGATTTCTATGATTCCTTCCATGATTGTTAATTTTTGTGTTTCATGTTTTATTCTTATCTTGCGGCTTTAAATACAAAAGAGCCGACAGGGGATGTCGACTCTTAAGATTACATTACTAACTACTAACCTAAACCATACAAACTTATGAAAAATCTTCAATCTCTTAAAGACGGTGCAAAGATAGAGGTTGTTCTTGAATCCGGCGAAAGATTAGTGTTAATAAAAGCTGTTTTTAGGGTTAATGTAGGTTAATGAATTTGATAAAAACAGGCTCTGAATGGCGTGTTGTGAAATAGATTTGAGTTTAATGTGTTGAATGATAGTTTGATGTGTTTTTGGGACGTGTGAATACTATTCATTAATTGTTAATTAGTTATTAGTGGATAGTGCATAGGTCGAATATTATTCGTATGTTTATCAAACAGATTTTAGTATAAAAAGTAATATGATAGATTGGGTTAAAGTATCAGATATACAGGAGATTATTCGTGGTGCGGGATTTTTGGTATCGGATATATATAAAAAAAGGAATTTTCATGTAGAGACGAAAGGTGACATGACTCCGGTCACGGAGGCGGATAAGGCGTCGAGTGAGTTTATCGTGCAGGCGCTAAAAAAGCTCTATCCGGATATTCCCGTGATTAGTGAAGAGGCGTCGTTGCCTTCTTATGATGAACGGAAAAAGTGGAAGTACGTGTGGGTGGTTGACCCGCTGGACGGCACGAAGGAGTTTATTTTTCGGAACGGACGTTTTTGTATCAATATCGCTCTGGTGGAAGACGGGCATCCGGTGTTCGGGATGATTAATAATATTTGCGATAAGGAAATATTGTGGGCTTTCGCGGATGGTGAGCGCGGGATAACACGAGATGGGGAGGAAAGCGTGTTGGAGGCTTCCATGGAAGTGCCGTCCCGTTTGAGAGTGGCGGTGAGTCGTTTTCATCTGACGGAGAGAGAGATGCAGTATATCGATGGGTTGAAGGCGGCGGGGTATGACGTGGAATTAATGCCCTTGGGGGCTTCTTCCAAACAGTGTATGGTGGCAGAGGGAAAAGTGGATATATGCCCTAAATTCGGGAAATGCTCGGAATGGGATGTCGCGGCGGGACAGGTGTTGGTGGCGGCTACCGGGGGGCTTGTCGTGAACGCAGAGACGGGGGGAGAGGTGTTGTATAATAAAGAAAATATTCTGAGTTCGCCTTTTATCATGTTCAGCAAGCGGATACATGAAGAAATTAAACGGGGTAATCGTATTTTTTTGACTCCTGACGCGGAGGTTGAGGTAAAAAATGATTATCTTGGGGCACAAAGAAATGAAATAATAAATCAAGATATAATGGAGAAACAATTAGCAAAAGAACTGATTGAGTTTATACATGAAAGTCCGACAAACTTTCATGCAGTGGCGAATGCCAAAAAAGAGTTGCTGGATCATGGTTTCAAACAACTGTTTTCCGGGGAAGCGTGGCAAATAGAAAAAGGGGGTAAGTATTTCGTGACGAAGAATCACTCGTCCCTTTTCGCTTTCGAGATCGGAAGCGGCGAGATTGCCAGTGACGGGTTCAAGATTATTTGTGCCCACAGTGATTCTCCCACTTTCCGGATCAAGCCGAACGCGGAGATGCCTGTTGCCGGACAATACTTGAAGTTGAATACCGAGGTTTACGGGGGACCTATCATGTACACGTGGTTTGACCGTCCGTTGTCGATGGCGGGGCGCGTGATGCTGAAGAGCCTGAACCCGTTGAAGCCCGCGACGCAATTCGTGAATTTCAACCGTCCGTTGATGGTGATCCCGCATATTGCTATTCATTTCAATCGTGCCGTGAATGATCAGGGTAACCCGTTAAGCAAGCAAAAAGATATGTTGCCGGTGATCGCCATGATTAATGAAACGTTCGAGAAGGATAATTATCTGGTAAAGTTGATTGCCGAGGAGATGGGGGTAAACAAGGAGGATATTCTTGATTTTGATTTGACGTTGTATGAATTCGAGAAAGGATGTCTGTTCGGTGTGAACGAAGAGTTTATTTCTACCGGGAAGTTGGATGATCTGGCGATGGCATTTGCGGGATTGAAGGCATTCGTAAATTCGGAGAAATGCCGGAAGACGAAAGTGCTCGCTATTTTCGATAACGAAGAGGTGGGAAGCGGGACGAAACAGGGTGCCGGTTCCCCGATTCTGCGTACTATCGTGGAGCGTATCGTGTTCGGGTTGGGTGGTAAGCCGGAAGATTTGTACCGGGCTATTCATAATTCCTTCATGATTTCAGCCGATATGGCTCACGCTCTTCACCCGAATTACGTGGAGAAACATGACCCGACGAATCATCCGGTGTTGAATGGCGGTCCGGTGATAAAGATTAACGCTAACCAGAAGTATATTACCGATGGTGATTCCGCTGCCGTGTTCAAGACGATTTGTAAAATGGCCGGAGTGCCGTGTCAAGAGTTTGTCAATCACTCGGATATGGCAGGAGGTTCCACGTTGGGAAATATTTTGCTTTCCCAAATGGAAATGCGCGGTGTGGATATTGGTAATCCGATGTGGGCTATGCACTCCGTTCGCGAGACGGGCGGCGTGAAGGATAATGCTTACGTGATAAAAGCTTTCACTACGTTTTATAATATTTAAGATTGTTGTTATTAATTGGGAAGGGTTGTCTGTAATCGGCAGCCCTTTCTTCTTTATATCCGGATGCAATGAATATTGAGGAATTTAGAGAATATTGCCTGTCATTTAAGGGCGTTCATGAAAAAATGCCGTTTCCTAATGTAGCTGATCGGTATAGTCGTGATGTTTTATGCTTCTACGTGCTGGATAAATGGTTCTGTTTCGTGAATATTGAGGTGTTTGATTTTTGTTGTATTAAATGTGATCCCGGGGAGGCGGGTGAGTTGAGGGCTCAATATATGGGGATAAAGCCGGGATGGCACATGAATAAGAAATATTGGAACAGTGTTTATTTTAATCAGGATGTACCGGATGACAAGATAAGGGAATTGGTCGCTGAATCTTATCGTATTGTTGTTCAAAGTTTGACAAAAAAGGAGCGGGAGATGCTGTTGGAGAAAATATCCCTTGATGAAAAAGAAATACCGGATATTGCAGGAAGCAATGAAGCAATGTGATGGTTTTGATATTTCCAACTTAGAATGAAATATTTATATAGTTTTTAGGACAAAGGAGGAGGTCGCTTGGCTTCCTCCTTTGGTGTATTTTTGTCATTACGATAATTTGTGTGATTGTTTGGCTTTAAAGATTATTCTTTATATTTGTGCATTCGGAGAGTATTTTATGTCGTCTTGGGATATAAAAGATGTGGGGAATTAAAACGTGTAAAAAATGGATCTATGATGCAGGCTGTTCCGATCGATATGGGTCGCTTGATAGATGGTGACGAGAAGATATTCAAATGTCTGTTCGATTCTTCGTACGTGGGAATGGTGCAACAAGCCGTTTATTATACGAATGATCCGGACGTGGCGGAAGATGTCGTGCAGGAGGTTTTCGTGCGGTTGTGGGAGAAGCGTGAGGAACTGAGGGGGATTGAGAATATTCAGGGATATTTGTCATTCAGTGTAAAGAATAGATGTCTGAATCATTTGGAACACCAGCAGGTTGTGGATAAATACAGGCAACATTGTTTGATGTCGGAGATGTCGGAAACGGATGAAAGTCCGGAAGTTCTGATCGAGGAGGTGAGTCGTTTGTTGGAGAAGTTACCGGAAAAAAGACGAAGGGTGCTGGAGATGAGTGTGCTCGATTCCAAGTCTTACGCGGAAATAGCGGGGGAGTTGGGGATATCGTTGAACACGGTGAAGGATCATATAAAAAAGGCATATTCTTTTCTGAGGGAAGAGGCACGGAAGAGTATTTCCTACTCTGTTCTTTTTATCGCGTTATATCGGCAAAAAGAAAAAAATAAGGAATAGGTGATTTTTTTTCATTTTTGAACCACTCGTTTTAAATTCTTACCTGTCTTTAGTATGAAAATAACCATAACAATGCAGGAAGAAATAGAAGATATAATCATGAAAAAGCTCTCGGGAGAGAGTTTGTCCCAAGAAGAGGGGGCGTGCTTTGAAGCGTGGTGTCAGGATGAGGAACATCAGGAGTATTTTGAAGACTTGCGTAAGATTCGCTCCGGGATTTTAGCTTCATTGGTGGCGAAAAAGGTAAACAAGGAGAAAGCATGGCGTAAGGTGCGTCCCGCTAGAAGAAGAACTTTGGTTTATCGTGTGGCGGGATACGCGGCAATGTTCGTGTCGGTTCTGGGGGTGGCTTTGGCGCTTCTTTCACGTGAAAAGCAAGATGAAAAAATAACTTACACTCATTCCGTGGTACTGCCCGGGAAGAAAATGGCGACCTTAACGTTGTCCACGGGAGAACAAATCGTGTTGACGGACACGTTGCCTCAACTGAAAGAAAAAGGTACCGTTATTTCCCATTCGGAGGAAAAGGCGTTGGTATATAATCAAGTGCAGGATTCTGTTTCGGCGGGCGTCGTTTATAACGCGGTAACGGTTCCCCGGGGCGGAGAGTATAAATTAGCTCTGTCGGACGGAACCATTGTCTGGTTGAATTCCGATAGCTATATCCGTTATCCGGTGAGGTTTTTCGGTGATATGCGTCAGGTTGAGTTGCGGGGGGAGGCATATTTCGAGGTCGCGAAAGATGGCGGGAAGCCTTTTGTCGTGAGGATGAGGGAGTATAATATCCGGGTGACGGGGACTCAATTTAACGCCCGGAGTTATTCCAACGAAGGGACAGCCACGACTTTGGTGGAAGGTAGCGTGCAAATTGAAAGAGGTAAGACAGTGAACAAGTTGGTTCCGGGACAACAAGCCATATTAAAAGACGGGCAAGTGGAGGTGCGGAAAGTGGATGTGGAGAGCCAGATAGCGTGGAGGGACGGGAACTTCTCGTTCTCGCAATGCCGTTTGGAAAATATTTTGGATGAGCTTGCCCGCTGGTATGATGTCGATGTGTTCTACATGAATCAGCAAGTGAAAGATTACCATTTCTCCGCGTGGTTTAAGCGGAGTTCCTCGATAAGCGAAGTCATCGCTATTCTTGAAAAAACGAAAAAGATAAGTTTGAATTTAAAAGGAAGAATGCTTACCGTAAAAGACAATAGTAGAAATTAAAAATAAAACATGAGGCATATTTGCCGTATGCCTCATGTATATAAAACTCCTCGCCAAAGGAATTTTAATGTTAAACTTGAAAAACAAAGTTATGAAATTTTTATGTAGAAACCTAATCTGGATTATGATTAAAATCAAGCTGGTATTCCTAGTGTTGATTTTGGGCTTCTCCAGTTTGAATGCGAAAGTTTGGTCGCAACAGGAGCGAATTGATTTTGTGTTCGAGAACATGAACATGGTTCAGTTTTTTGAACAGCTTCAGAAGAAGACTAATTTAAAGTTCGTGTTTAATCATGAAGATGTCCAGAAGTACACTGTAAATGGAAAAGTACATGACAAGTCTGTGGAGGAGATATTAGATATCGCCCTTGCAGGTAAGCCCTTGCGTTATGACATCACGAGTGATCACGTGGTGATTTATTATGCTGCGATTCCCGTTAAGGACGAGAAGCCGAAGGGGATTAAGATTAAAGGAACCGTGACGGACGAGGAGGGATTGACGCTACCCGGTGTTACCGTGGTAATCAAGTGGACAACTATCGGTACGGCTACCGATGTCGATGGAAAATTCGCCTTGGAGGTTCCCGAATCCGATACCACGAAACTGGTATTCTCGTACGTGGGGATGCAGACCTACGAGTTGAACATCTCGAAGAAGAAAACGGAATACAATGTTGTTATGAAGTCCGACAGTAAGGCATTGGAGGATGTTGTCGTGACCGGATTTTTTACGAAAAAGAAGGATAGTTTCACGGGTTCCGTGAAGACGATGACGGTGGAAGAACTCAAGGCTGTGTCGAACACGAATCTCGTGAGCGCGATTTCGATGTTGACCCCGGGTATGCGAATGGTGGAAAACAATGCTTTCGGGTCGAACCCGAACCGGATGCCGGAGATTGTTATCCGGGGTACTTCGTCTTTATCCACGGAAGCTGACCAGAGTGCCAATCAGCCGGTAATTATTCTGGATGGAGTGGAAATCACGATGCGTGATTTGTATGACCTTGATATCAATGATATCGAACGTGTCGACGTGTTGAAGGATGCTTCTGCCACCGCTCTTTATGGAGAGAAAGCCTCCAATGGAGTTATCGTGATCGAGAGGAAGAGAGTGTTGAATGACCGGTTGCGTTTGTCTTATAATTTGGACGGGGCGCTGGAGGTACCCGATTTGAAATCTTACGATTATCTGGATGCCAAGGATAAATTGGAATTCGAGCGTTTGGCCGGATTGTATAATTTCGAGTTGTTGAATGATTTTGAAGAATATAACCGGAAGAAGATATTAATATCCAAGGGATTGGATACGGATTGGATGTCCAAGCCTTTGCGTTCCGGTTTCACGATAAACAATTCTATCGGCGTGAGCGGTCGGGGTAATGGTATGACGTACCGGGTAAACGCGAACGTGAGAAACGTGAAGGGTGTCATGAAGAAAGACTACCGTAACACGATCGGCTTGACAATGTTCCTCTCTTACCACGTGGACAATAAATTGACGGTATCTTTCCAATCCAGTTTCTCCGATTTGAAATGGAAAGAAAGTCCTTACGGGAAATTCTCGGATTACGTGAGAATGAATCCTTATGATGCGCCGTACGATGAATACGGGCGTTTGAATAAAACAGGTTCATGGGAAATGGCGAATCCGTTGTATGAGGCTGAATGCGGGAATTATGACGAGGGAAATAGTCGTTCGTTCACGAATACTTTATCTTTCCGTTGGGATGTCTTGCCCGGTCTTTTTATCAATGGAAGCGGGTCTATCGTGACTTCCAAGGATCGGACGGAAGTGTTCTATTCTCCGGAGTCAAACGTGTTTAACGGTGTTTCTAACCGTTCGGAGCAGGGAACATTGGAAATTGTGAATGAAAGGTATTTGAAATACGAGGGGAAGATTATCGCGAATTACGCCCAAAATTTCGGGGAAGATTTACTTCTGACGCTTCATGCGGGGGCTGATATTATGAAAGAAACAACTACAAGAGACGGGTACACGGCTTATGGTTTTTATAAATCGTCCTTGCATGCTCCTAATTTTGCAGCCGGATTCGGTACGGGGACTAGACCTGATGGTTCCGAAGATGTCAGTACTAAAATAGGTCCGTTCGTGAATGCTAACTTTATTCTCAAGAATCGTTATTTCGTGGATGGTTCATTCCGTCGTTCCGGTTCTTCGAAGTTTGGAGATGAGAATAGATTTGCTCCTTTCTGGTCAGTGGGGGCAGGTTGGAACATTCATAACGAGGAATTTGCAACTCGTTTCGGATGGGTGAATACTTTCCGTTTACGTTATTCTTACGGTGTAACCGGAAACGTGAGTTTTGCACCTTATCAAGCCGTGACAACTTATTTTTATAATGGGGATAATTTTTATCTGCACGGTATTGGTGCTATACCCAAAACGATGGGTAATAGGGATTTGAAATGGGATTTGACGAAAGCGCACAATATCGGGTTGACTGCCGATTTTTGGGATGGACGTATTAATTTAACTTTTGATTATTACAGGAAGACGACGGATGATGTGCTGATAGATATGTCTGTACCGCCTTCCGTGGGAGAGAGTACCGTGCGGAATAACCTCGGGCAGATGCGCAATGTCGGATTCGAGTTTGACGTGACGGCCTTGTTACTCTCGACCAAAGATTGGCGTTTTAGTATAAAAGTAAACGGAGACCATAACAAGAACGAGATTTTGGGTATCAGTAATAGTTTGGCCAAGTACAACGAGGAGGCAAACGCGGATGGTTCTTCATCACCGAAGGTATTGTATAAAGAAGGTGAATCCACTACCGCTATTTATGCCGTTCGTTCCGCGGGAATTAATCCGGCTACCGGAGAAGAAGTATTTATCAAACGGAATGGGGCATGGACATTGGAATATGATCCGAATGATAAGGTGGTCGTGGGTGACGAGAATGCATGGTTGAAAGGGGCCTTTTTCCCTATGTTGTCTTACCGGGGATGGCAGATTAATCTTTCTTTCGAGTACAATTTCGGGGGGCAGATTTACAACACTACCCGTGCCGATAATGTAGAGAACGTGAATCCCCGGCATAATGTAGACCGACGGGCATTTGAAGAACGTTGGAAAAATGTGAACGATGTTCCGCCTTATCTGGACATTGCAAATGCTGATTCGCGCACCAGTTATCATACCAGTCGGTTTGTGGAGGATGATAACAACGTAATATGCAGAAGTATAGAACTTTCTTATGAATTTAATCAAAACTTGTTGAAAAAGATAGGTTTCAAGCGATTGAGATTGAGCGCCGGGATGAAAGATCCTTTCCGTATGTCGACAGTTAAATTCGAGCGGGGGACATCATATCCGTTCAGTCGCGGATTTACTTTTTCAATTAGTCCGACTTTCTAATAAATATGGTTATGAAAAGATTGAAATATATATTGTTTATCCTGTTGATCGCTTGCTTTTCCTGTGATGATTTCTTGGATGTAAAGCCGACGGGAGAGATTGTGAATAACAAACTGTTTGAAACCGCCGAAGGTTTCGAGGAAGCTATTTACGGTGTTTATTCTTTTCTGGCGAGAGAGCCGTTGTACGGGAAGAATATGACTTACGGGTTGGTGGATGTCGTGGGGCAGTATTTTTCCGGCAGATGGGATAAACACTGGTCAAACGAGTTACGATTGTATAATTATAAACACATGGAGGTGCGTCCTGAAATTGATACGATATGGATATCAATGTACAGGGGGATTTCTTACGTGAATAACATGCTGGAGAATTTGGCGGAACGTGATCCTTCCGAATTTGCCTTGTATAACGTGTATAAGGCTGAAGGCTTGGGATTGAGAGCTTTCATGCATTTCGAATTGTTGCGCTTGTTCTCGGAGAGTATTATCCAGAACCCGAACGCGACGGGTATTCCGTACCGGGAGAAATATTCTTATCAGGTTACCCCGTTTGACCCGATCAGTGAATCGTACAATAAGATTATCCGGGACTTTAAGGAGGCGGAGAGATTATTAGCGGAACATGGCGAATATTTTGACCGAACGGATGAGAATGCCGGAGGATTCGTGAAAGACCGGGTGATTCATATGAATCTGTATGCGGTGCAAGCTCTCTTGGCACGAGTGTATTGGGAGAAAGGAGATCTGGAAACGGCTAAAAATTATGCCATGAAGGTAATAGAAGCTCCCTATTTCTCTATGGAGGCGAAGACTGATGTCGAGGATATTATGAATGGAGTGATTTCCGATAAGGAAACAATCTGGGGATTGTATTCAGAAGAATTTCCGAATTTTACCCGTGATGTTCTTTACTCTAGCGGAGGAAATCTTTCTTATGATCCCAAACCGGATTATCGTGATATTTATGAGATAGATCAGGACGGATTCGATTATCGCTTGGATAAATGGTTTCAGACCTTGTCCGATCATGGTGCCGAGGGGTTGCGGTGTATGAAAGTGGTCGATCGTTTCAAGGTGCGTCTGAATACGCGTCCCGTGACGAAATTGAGCGGTATTAATATGATTCGTTTACCGGAATTGTACTATATCGTGGCTGAATACTATTTATTGCAGTCCGACATGGAAACAGCTGCCACCTATTTGGATAAGGTCGTGCGTGCCCGTGGTTTGAATGGTTTTAACAAGGGGGATGGGATGGTCGTTGTGACTCGTATGAATATCAATAATGACAGGCGGAAAGAATTGGTTTGTGAGGGACAGTGGTTCCAGATATTGAAACATTATAACATGTCTATATATGAGGCGATTACTGACCAGACTTTCCAACCTTCAAAGGATATTTACGTGTTCCCCGTGCCTGATAGTGAATATGAATACAGAGATTAATTTGAATGTTATGAAAAAGATATATATTATTGCCATATTGTTATTCGGGGCATTGTTTTCGTGCACGGATGATGACTATCAATTATATAACACGTCGTTGACAAATAAGATTTATTTCGATAGGGATTCCTTCTTTTTCCAGTATGGACCAAGAGAAGATAAAGATGTCGATCTCGAAGTCCCGATTAGTTTGATTGGGTTGGCGAATTTTGACCAAGACGTGGAGTTCAAAGTAAGTGCTGATATCCGTAATTCGACTGCTAAACTGGGCGTCCATTATGATATGGACGAGATTCAAGTTTTCATGAAAGATTCGGTGACGGCTGCTATTAAATTGGATTTCAAGAGAGACAATCTAGTGAAAGACATCCAGTACAAGCTCTACTTGAATTTGGAAGCGAATGACGATTATATACCGACGAACAGGACGAGATGTGTCGTGTTTTTTGGGGATATCAGTTTAGAGCAGCCGGAATGGTGGCGTCCTGATCGTTTAGGAACATATAATCAGGATAAATTGATTCTGTTTATCAAATATTTCCATGCCACGAAAGAATCACTCCCCGTGCTTTATGATGATATCGTTTCCAAATGGGGCGAGTATCTGGATAACACGGCGCATGATCGATTCGAGTACCTGTTGACGACCTATGTTTATCTGGGTTTCTTTAAACAACATGTTTATACTCCCATGTACGAGTATTATATCCAATCCGGAGATGATCATTACAAGTTACCGGATCCGGCAACAACAGAGTATGAATGATTGAAAAATAGGATATTATGAACAAGATAAAATATATATGGAGCATGATTGTCATCTTGTGCGGCTTACAGGCATGTTATGATGATAATTCAAAATTGGCGGATCAACCGATTATCGAGGTGAAAATTAATCAAACGGCAAAAGATTCGATCAATATCTATTTCAATAATACATTGGAAATTGAAGGAGATATAGAGTGTGAAACCGACGCGTTAACTTACCAGTGGGATATGGGACTTTACTCGATGGATTCGCAAACGGGCGAGTCTATGACAGTTTTCAAGAATATCTCTAAAGAAAAAGACTTGAGTTATGTGGTACGTGATTTGGGACACTATCACCTGCGGCAAGTGGTAACTAGCGAGGATGGAAGCACGATCAAATATTACCATGTTTTTGTGAATTCCCAGTTTGAAGAGGGATATACCATTCTAGGACGTCGCCCGGACGGGAAAGGGAGTATTGCTTTCATGAAAACTCTTACGCCTGAAGAAATAGAACAAGGAATGCAACCGACGTTTATGCAGAATGCTTATGCTTACGCGAACGAGGGGGAGGAATTGTTTATGGATCCCGTGGACGTGGATAAGGTGGGAAAGTTTTTGTATATTTTGCATGGGACGTCACAGAAAATGCTCCAGATAGATGCTAAAACATTCAAGAAAGTGTATGAATATGATTTTAAATATTACGCTTTGGATTTTCTGCCGGGGAGATTAATGGCTTATGACGGTAATTTTAGCAGAGAGTTTGAAGTTGTTTCCAAAAATGGGGGTGTTGCGATGGTACAAACGGATCAACAGGCGATATTTCCCTTTCCCGGTCTTCCGAAAGAAACCGTGTACACGGATGCTTATGATCGTCCGAGCTGGAAGAATAGCATGACGAGAGTATTTATTGGTAAAGATCGGGATGCCGTGTGTTGGAATGGTGCGAACGGGTACGATCCTTTTTTCTCTTATCAGGACTGTTTTGATTATTTTAAAGGCAGGTATGTAGTCAAATTGTTTCAGAATGAATCAACGGACGGTAATGATGTCTACGTGATCAATCGCACGGGAGGGCAAACTGTCATCACGGGTGTTAAAGCTATGATGTACAATTTTGCCGGAGGAGGAGGTCTTTGGGTACTTTTTGAACGTCCGATCCGGGAAGGTATAGTTACGGAAGATTCACAGATATTACCGAATGATTATTACTCTTGTGCTTTTGTTTCCAATGGGAATAAGGTATACAAATGGTTCTATACCCAACATGATTTGGAGGCGAATCCTTTTATCACCTTGCCTGATGGAGAAGAAGTGCGTTGTATGAATCATTACCAGTGTTCCCGAAGCGTTAGTGATGCAGAATATCAAGATTATTCGCGGCAAAAACAATTCTATATTGCCACTTACAATCCGGATCGGGAAGGCGAGTACAAGGGGTCGTTGTATATCTATGACGCGGATACGGGAGCCTTGGTAAATAAATACGAGGGGATCTCTGATGAGCCGGTGGCATTACTTTATAAGATTAAGTAAGAAAATATTAATAATGGAGATTATGAAACGATATATTATCAGTTGGATGCTATTGGGCATCATGTCGCTTTGGATATTTTCATCTTGTGAGGATTATAACTTCAAGGATATTCCCGACCCGGTTGTACCGGAAGACATGACTCCCGGGTTGAAATTGTTGAATAACGAGATTCTGATAGACGCTTTCGGGAATGCTCAAGGATTCGAGTTGCGTGCTATCGGGGGAAAGTGGAGTGTGGAGCCGGAGAAAGAAACACCTTGGCTGTTGGATTACGAGCCTAAATCAGGCGATGAGGGAAATGCCGTTGTTGGCGTAACGTTGAGAGTGAACGAGGGGATGGAGGAGCGTTTTTGTAAACTGATTGTTCGTCAAGAAAATACCGGGAAAGTTGACACTGTGTACGTGAAACAGTTTACCTACGAGTCGAAATATAACCGGAGAACCGATAGCTTGGCAATGCTTGCCGTGTATAAAGCGCTGAAGGGTGAGGACTGGATGAAGCCTTGGAATACGAAAAAACCGATGACCGAATGGACGGGCGTGATATTGGAAGAAATAGAAGGAGAACAACGGATAGTCGGCTTATCGTTGAATGATTTTAAATTGAGTGGAGATCTGGCTAACGAGATTGGGAATTTACGAGAATTGAGGTCTTTGAAAGTCGGGGGAATGGGAAAAGTGTACAAGTGCCCGAACAGTTTGATTAATTTGCGGAAATTGGAAACGCTGGACGTGAATTTCTCCGATGGAACGGAATGGTTCCTGCCGAATGATATGTCTTCCATGCTTTCATTAAAGGTGTTTAAACCTGCTGCATTGAAAGTACCGATAGAATCGTTTGCCGGGTTCTATACTTTGCCGGCATTGGAAGAATTAAATCTTTCCACGATGTATTTGATCGGGGATTTACCGACGGGGATTTCCAAGATGAAAAGTTTGAAGTCGTTGAGCCTTGCCGGAACGAATATTTATAGCTTGCCGGATGATATCGGAGAATTGGCAGAGAATCTTACCGCGTTGGATTTGAGAGGGTGTCAATCTTTGGCTTCTTTAGGAACAAGTTTTAGTAAGTTGGTGAATTTGACAAGTTTGACTTTATCCGGTTGTAAAGTATTGAAAGAGCTGCCCGAAGGTTTTGGTAATTTGAGTAAATTGACAACATTGGATTTATCCAATTGCGAGTGGTTGGAGCGCCTGTCAAGTGATTTCGGGAATCTGCAGATAAGTAGCTTGACTTTAAGAGGTTGTAAATTATTGAAAGAGATTCCGGAAAGTTTTGGCAATCTGACTAAATTGACGTCGTTGAATTTCTATGAATGTACTTCTTTGGAGGCTTTGCCGGAGAGTATCGGTAGTTTAACCGGGGTGACATCAATTGATTTGAGCCATTGTGAGGCATTAACTTCTTTGCCGGACGGAATCGGACAAATGACAGGTTTGAAAAAGCTGACTATGCCTTATACGGGGTTGACGCAATTGCCTGCCGTGATATCTACTTTATCCGGTTTAGAGGAGTTGAATCTAACGGGAGCGTCCGGAAAGTCCGGTATCCAAGGTGTAGCTGCTGATGTTTTCTTCGGGTTGACGAAGTTGAAGAAACTGGAAGCAAGTTATAATTCATTCTCGGGTAATCTTTCTTGGTTAAGGAACTTGCCGGAATTGCAGACTTTGAGATTGGAGAATAATCAACTGTCCGGAGAGATTAATTTGAGCGAGTTCAGTCCGGCTTTAACGGATGTTTATCTTGCAAACAATCAGTTGGAAGGAACTTTGAATGGTATTTCTACTATGACGAAGTTACGGAATTTGTATATAAACAATAACTTGCTGTCCGGAACATTACCCGCCGAGTTGGGAGATTGTACCGCGTTGAGTTATTTGATGTTAAATGACAATAATATCACCGGAACGATTCCTGTTGAATTGGCGAAGATGAACTTGGGATACGGCGGATTGAAATTGATAAATAACAGGATGACGGGAGAAATTCCCGCCGAGGTTTTATCATCTGCCGTGTGGAAAAAGTTATACCCGGAAACTAACATCTACAAGCAACAAGATGGTTACGGCTTCACGAATGTGCCGTAAATTGTTTTAGTATATGTATATTTAGGAGGATAGTCAAAAGTCTGTAAGGTCAGAGTTTGCTACTGGCCTTATGGACACTCCTTTTTGAATTAATCAAATCAATTTGTTATGGGGAGATTAGTGTATTTCGGATTCTTGTTCGTTTTGTTGGGGTGTAAACAGGAATCCGTACAGATATCGGGTGAGATCGAGAAACAATGGAGAAGTGATAGTGTTGAAATCACGATGCCCGATGCCCGACGGGGAGAATATTTGATCGTGGCTCCCATTCGGGAGGACGGAACGTTCTCGTTAGCGGGGAATATTCCGTTGAAAAAGGTCGTGTTGATAAACTTCCCGAAGGATTATCTTCGGATACCGTTGTACACGGAAGAGATACGTTACGTGCTGGTCGAATCGAACGAGCGGTATTACGCGCTTTCGGAAGGGGCATCCTTGCAGAACGAATACGTGGAATTGCAAAAGAAACTGGATGAGTTGAATCGGGATTACGAGAATTCATGCCAAGGATACGATACGATTACCGATATTCACCGGAAAGCAATGCTCTCGGAAATGCTGGATAAAAAGTTCAAGTACAAAAATAATGTATTGCTGGAAGGAGTACGGAGATTCGCGGGAACAGAGATTGCCCAAAATCTGGTACATGACATTCTTTTTTATTGTGAGGTGGATTTCGAGTTTTTTACCCGGGCGGTAGAGGCATTGGGGAATGGCGGACCGGAAAGTGATATGCGGGAACGTATTTTTGAGTTGTACGAGAAAATGAAAGCGAAGCAGTTGACAGGGAAAGCACCTGAATTTGAATTGCCCGACGCGGAAGGGCAGAAAATACGATTGGCGGCTTTCCGGGGAAAATACGTGTTGTTGGACTTCTGGGCTTCGTGGTGTGCGCCATGTAGAAAAAAGAATAAAGAATTGAATAAGCAATACCCGGAATTACGGGAAGTCGGGCTAGAGGTAATTTCAGTGTCGTTGGATAGCAAGAAAGAGCTTTGGTTGCAGGCTTTGAAAGAAGATGGGGTATCGTGGGTACAGCTGATAGATAGTGACGGTTTCGAGAATAGTCGGGTGCGTGACGCTTATAAGGTAGAGCAGGTTCCGACGGTTTACCTGATAGATCCGGAGGGGAATATCGTGTTGAAGAATCCCGATTTGGAACAAATCCGAAAAATCATAAAAGAGAAAAAATCATGAGAAAGATATGTGGCTTGTTTGCCGTACTGTTTGTGTTGTGGCTGAACGGGACGGCTCAAGAGAAAGCGATTATTTTGAAAAACACGAATGTTGTCGATGTTGTGGAGGGAAATATCCGTGAGGGTGTTGATGTCGTGGTGAAAGGCGGGTATATTCAAGCTGTCGGGAAGAACGCGGGGAACGGGATTGACGGGAAAGTGAAGGATATGACAGGAAAGTACGTGATGCCGGGATTGATAGATGCTCACGTGCATATTGCCAATGATCCCAAGGAAACACAGGCAGACCGGGCAAAACATCTGGAATATTTTTTGCGTCACGGTATAACTTCTATCCGGGATGCTGCCGGGGATGCCCGTGTGTTAAAAGATTTAAAGGAAGGCGTGGAGCAAGGGAAATATATAGGACCGGACATTTATTATGCAGCCTTCATGGCGGGTCCCGCCTATTTCGAGGGTAACGATCGGGAGAAAAGTATGGTGGAAGGATGGGCAGAGCCCTTCGCCCCGTGGATGCAATGCCTCCGTCCCGGTGACGATTTGGATAAAGTCATGCGGGAAGCAAAAGAGTGGGGGTGCACGGGAGTGAAGATTTACGGTGGATTCGACCGGGAGGCTTTGTTGCCGATAGTGCGGAAAGCCAAGGAACACGGGTTGCAAGTATGGGGACACGCCACGTTGTTTCCCGCTAAACCGTGGGATGTGGCAGATGCCGGGGTGCAGGTGATCTCTCACGCGTATATGTTGGAATGGGAAGGCGTTTCGGAAGGGTTGAGCGATAAAATATTCGAGAATTACGAGAAATATTACGATAAGATCGACCACGAGAATATGTCCGTGGAGCGTTTCTTGCAGACGGTGAAAGCGAAAGGATTGGTTTTCGACCCGACTCTTTTCCTGTGCATGGAGAACGGTATGGATTGGTCGGTACGTTTTGTAAAGAGGGCACGCCAAATCGGCGTGAAGATTTGCGCCGGAACAGACTATATCAACGATTTGAACCGCCCCTTTCCTTTTCTGTTCGACGAACTTGATCTTTACGTGGAGAAATGTGATTTCTATCCCATGGAAGCAATTTTTTCTGTCACGAGAGTCGCCGCGGAAGTGCTGGGCATCGCCGATAAAGCGGGAGCGGTGGAAACCGGAATGCAAGCGGATTTACTCGTGCTGAACGGCAACCCGTATGATAATATCAAGGAGTTGCGGAATATTCAGATGGTGATGAAGCGGGGAAAAATTCTCGGAGAGTGAAAGTTACAAAACATGAAATGATGAGGAAAGTTATTTTGTCGCTTTGTTCTTTATATCTTGCCTCCTGTGCCTGTTATCACGAGGATATACGTCGGGAAGGGGGAGAGGAGGCATTAAATCCCACGTCTTGCGTCTATGATTTGTGCCTCACCTCGATGAAAATACTCCGGGAAGCCCTGTCGTTGACGGAGGAGTGGGCGAAAGCATAGGCGAGCGTGTTCCCGGGGGTAAATTTCTTGTGCAGCGGGAATGCCGTTTCTCCGGGCGTTCCCCGTTTGCCTAGGGGGTAAACACGGGATTTTTGTGTTGCCGTGTCGAAGAGAACGAGGGTGATGTCATCCGCGTCTTTTGCCACGGGCGAAAGGGTTTGCCGTTGCCATTTCACGTGAACTTCCCGGTGCTCGTGATGTATGGTTACTTCCACCGCGGGAGGTGTCAGGTTCCCTTTGGAGAAAGTGAGGCGTTCCCGGTGTACCGTGGCGGCGAGCGTTTCCTCGTCGATTTCCACGCTTTTCTGGTTCATCCCGATGAAGAGGGTGCGGGCTTCGGAATATGATTTTCCCGGGAAGCCGGCCTGAACTGCCGGGCAAAAATAGCGTGCCAGTGCGGACAAGATGCTGAAGCGAGCCTGTTGCACTCGTTGCGCGGTGCTTTGCTTCTTGCTTTTGAAGCTGATTTTAGCTTTTACCACGTTCCGGTTCCTGAAGCGGCACATGGTGACGTTACCTACCGAACCCGAGGCGTTATCGAAAAGATGTGAATCAAATATTGCCATAAGATTATGTTTTAAGTTTGAAAAAAAGGTGTGATTGTCATCCGGCAGTCCGTCCTGCAAGCGGACTGCCGGATGATTGAGTCTTTGTCGTGTTTCGTCGGGAACGGGTTATTCCAGTTTCACGTTGAAATACACGTTGTTCGTGAAGGCGTCTCTTGCCTCGTTCGTGAAGAAGGCGTAGACGTAGGCTTTTCCGGCGCCCGCTTTGGCGAGCGGAATGGTTGCAGTTCCGTCGAGGCGGGTGATGCCCGTGTTCTCGATAATTTCCACGCGAAAGGGTTCGTCGTCATAGATCACGGCGAGCATGAACGTGTCCTTGTTTCTCTGGCGGCTGACCCACGGGGAGGCTTCCCACGTGATGGAAAGCACGCCTGCCGGGGCTTCCTGTTGCTGCATCCGGAAAGGAACCTGAAGGGCTCCCGGTACCAGCGTCAGCAGTCTGAAATCTCCCACGGTGTAATCCGTGTTGTACGCTTTGATGTTTTCCTTGAGGAATAGGTTGTACCCCGAGATCACCTCTCGGCGGGTAGCTTCCATGCGCCACGCGTGATAAAGAAATGTTTCCTTTATCGTTTGGTAATGAGTGACGGCTGCCGCGAGTCGTGCGTTTTGGACTTTCCGCGAGGGAGAGTCCGCGTTTCCGTCGTACGAGGGCAATGCTCTCCCGTACGTTTTTTTGCCTTTTTGGAATATCACCATCCCTTGGTAACGCCCGTGGGCGCCGAGAAGTGCTCCTGATTTAATTTCTACCATGGTTGTTAAATTTTAAATGTAACCTAATACCCTACCGTTCTGTCCCGCTTGCTTTTTCGCAAGTAAATCAAAGGTACTGCCGACGGGAGCCTTTGTCAAGCCAAATAAGATTAATGTTTGTTAAAACGTGGGCGAAGAGTGGGCGAGGAGTAGGTGAATAGTGGGCGACGTCGCCTATTTGTCAGCCAACTGTCGCCTTTTAATCGCTTAACAGTATAGGAAAACCCCGGTTTGTCGGGGAAATAAGGGGAGTAAATACCTGAAAATATTCGATATTTAAAGTATTTAGAGGTGTGTTGTACTTTTTATGAATTTATTTATATCTTTGTCACACGAGCGATGGAGATTTCGCTCGATAGAGTTTAGAACTTTTAAATGTACTAAGACCAAAAATCATCTCCACCGCTGGAAACGAAAAGGTGATCTTTTGGGGACGGAGTGCGTATATATAAAAATTTACGCACCCGTCTTAGTTTTACATCCTCTTTCGTTTCCAGCGGTGGGAGGTGTATGCTAAGATTGGGTGCGTTTTTTTTATGCTCAAAATATTTAGTAATGATAGTTTTTGATCTGATTGTCTGTGATGTACGAGTGGTGTTGTACAAGCAAGACAGCGACCGCCAAATGCAACCAATTCAATTCAAGACGGCGGCGGGGGGAAGGTGGACACTTCCCCCCTTTCTTTAAGTGGCTAATGTTGATAAGTTAATTCGTGAAGCTCTCTCGTCGAGTGTATAGTATAAAAATAATCTTGATTGCATTACCCGTCTCCAAAAACGAATCAAATATGTAAATCATTTTTTGATTACAATTTTTCAATTTCTTCTCTCGTGAGTCCCGTGAGTTTTGCAATATCCTCGACCGACATACCCATTTTCATGGCTTGTCCTGCCATTTTGATCCGTTCTCTCATTTCTCCTTCTGCTAATCCTTCCGTGCGTCCTTCTGCTAATCCTTCCGTGCGTCCTTCCGCTAATCCTTTCGCCCGTCCCTCGGTAAATCCCTCTGTGAGTCCTTCCAGTTTAGCTGTATTCAATACATCGTTTTGGATCATAATGGCATCGATATGACGATCGTAAGCCTCCCGTTCGGCTGCATCCATGTTGTAGTAGACTAGTTTTCGGCGGGCTTCTTCCAATCCCGGGGCTTTCGTGTCCGGGCGGATGTATCCGCTCTTGAGGTAATCGATCCACTCTTCCAAGGGGGTTACTGCAACTTTATCAAATTCATTTACCCGAATTAAAAAATACTCGGGGAAGATTTCTGCCGGAAGTCTTCGCACCAAGGCATTTTTTTCTTTTGACGTTACTTGTAAGAAATCCCCCGTGTGTACCCCGGTGAAGATGTTTTGCCCGTGATACAGGTAGTCATCTCCTTTCCCGATGTCGAAATAAAGTATGCTGACCGAGTATACCTTTTTTACTTCCGAGTAGATGTGTCCAAGTTCTATGTGTTCGGTGATGGCTTTTGCCACACCGTACAGGATTCGTTCCAAGTAATACAGTTCCCGTGTGATTTGTACTTCGATGATGATAATATCGTCGTCCCGATCCCGAGCCTTGATGTCTACACGGTTGAACTTGTCGTCTTCGTTCTGCTGGTTTCCCTCGCTCTCCAAAATATCGAGAATGTGTATCTCCTTGTTGAGTAACACGGTCAGAAAACCTTCCAGCACCCCGAAATTTGCCTTGTTGCGCAGCAATCGCTTGATTGCCCAGTCGAAACGGATATACCTGTCTTTGTTGCCCATGGCGTTAATGCATTTGATGTTTTACAAAGTTAAGGTTTTCTTTTTGAAAAATATAGATTGGGAGTGGGTAACTTATTTATCACGTTGTCTTTTTTTGTTTTTCTGAAGTTAGTTCCCGCACTGGCTCGTGTCCCTATTCCGCACTGAAGTTTATTCCCGCTTTTCGGGCTTGGGAATGTTGTTGGCGGTAGTTGATGGAGTATAATTTCCCGTCTTTCATGAATTTGGCTCCGGTTTGTTTGAACCAGAACGAAACATTTTGCTCCGCGCATATATCGTGTAGTGCCATTATCCAATCGAAATCGCAGGGACGGGCTTCGTTGCCGGATTCCCCACCCGCTACAACCTGCTCGATCCATGAGCCGATATTGTATGGTGTCAGGTCGATTCGTTCCAAGAGTGGTTCACAGATAATGATTTTGTGTTTTATCGGGGCGGTTTTGTAGATTGGTAAACGGTAATCCGCCCTGTCCTGATTTTCGACAGTGCAACAGATGGTTACATGATCGTATCCGTCGCCCCAATCATCGGGCAGGGATGCTTGCAAACGGTCGATGCGTTTGGTTATGATCATAAAGTTTAAATCACCCCGGGTTCGTATCATTTCCCACGCTTCGGCACGCCATTCGTCGGCATCTTCGAGGAAGAAATCCGACGTGAAACAAGTGTAAACCAGCGTTCCCGGGGGAATTTTATACTCTCCGTTTCGTTTTTTCAAGGTGGGTAAGTCAAAGCTCTTGGTTTTGGTGACGATGCTGCTGTCTATACCTCGTTTCGAGTCGCCCCGGTAAACATAGCAATGCTTGCATCCCGCGCTCAGTTTATGACAGCCATGCCACGGGTTCCACATTTTTGATTTCGATTCGATAGCGTTCTTTGTCATTTGTCCGATTTTTATGTATTCTTGCCGTCATGCTGAGCCATTATATGTTTTTATTGTTGTACAAGCTGATACATGATGCAAAAGTAATCATTAAAAACGGAAGATTGTGTCTTCGAAGGTGTGTAAATCTAAATTGAACTCTTGGAATATACGCGGGTTTAAGATTGATGGAGTATCTTGAAAAGTAGGAGGGAGATATTCCTTGCCTTTTGGTTTTTTTGGCGGAAGTATACCCTTAGAGTTCATCAATTTCTTCTTGAGAATACCAAGTCCAGCCATTGATGTTGATTTTTACTGCTACCCATGAAGCGTTGAGGTAGAAAACGATATGCCACGCGTCTTGACGGTCAAAGTATTCCTGTGTATCCCATGTGTTTCCGGGCTCCTGTGTCTTGGCGAAATAATCGGAAAGACTGACATTAAACACCTTCTCGCCAGTCGCTTTCTCTGTCACGACAAGGCGGTTTTGCCGTTCTTTCATCAATCGCATGGTATTCAATCCCAATCTCACGGCAGAAGTGCTCATTTGCTCCTTGTAATAAGGATGATAGCTAAGCACGTCGTCCTCCTTCAATTGATTCAGATGATTCATATACCCGTTCGATTCTATGATTTCGTACTCGTAGTCGTTCAAGTTCAACGGATCGTCGTTCGAGAGGAACTGGAAGATAAACGATATTTTATTCGTGTTTTTTATCAAGTTAATTGTTTCCACTTGGTTTGTTTCTCCCGTGAAATGAACATCCATGATTTCCCCGTACCAAAGCGGTTCCAATTCTTTGTCTATCACGAGAGAAGCTTCCCGTTTTAATTTTAACTCCAATGTCGAGATTAACGCTCCCGGAGCTAACTCGGGAAGGTCGTATGAATCGTGAACACCGGCCCAAGCCATCAGTTTGTATTCTCCGACAGGTAGTTCCACGTTCATCAGGTAGTTCCCCGTTGTCAATGGTTCCCCTTCTTCTGCTTGTTGGAAAAGGAATTTACCATCTTTGTCAAAAACATAAAGCTCCACTTTATCTACTTGCTTGTGGAAAGAGCAAACAGATTGCATATTGTAGTCATACTTGAACTTGACGAACAAACGACATTCCGGTAAGCTTTCATTAAAGGCATCGCAGGACATGAGTATCCCGGAACTAATCATCAGGATTCCGAGAATAAATAAGTTTATATGACTTCCGAGCTTCATATCTTTCTTTTTTAATATATTTTCTCTATTTCAAAAGGAGTAAATTCGTGGGGAGCGCTCCCCACGAATGACAGGTCATCAGATTTAATTATAATTCTAACGATTGGCTATACCAAGTCCAAGGATTAATATCAATCTTGACAGACAAGTTTACTGCTTCGCTTTCGTCCGGGATACCGGGATTCGGGTCTGGTATCGTCGGGTAGCCCGGGTTATTTACTTTGGTTATTCTTATATCATAAACAGAGTTACGAACGACGCCGAATTCTCCGAGTTCATTATCCGCGTCTTCCGTGTCATCATGTTTGATCATGATCGGGTAATAACTCACACCGCCTTTATAGTAAGTTATACTCCCGTGACGGGCTGCACCGTGAGTCTTTACAGCATCTTTATGAGCTTTGAAAGCGTCAACAACTTGATTAATTTGAGTCCACTCGTTTCCATCGCTGGCAGGGATATCTACTTCGGTCAACCCGATGGCTTTCAAATAAGCGTTCAACGCGTTGGCGATAGGCGTATTAATCATATCTGCATTTTCATCGAGATATTTACTTTCCATCTCTTTCTCGATATACAGCATCAATAATCCCCATGTATAGAAACCTCCGTCGTACATGATCCAATCTTCTCCACGTCTTAAAGCACCATCGTCAACAATATAACCTCCTCCTTCATCGTCCGTTTCTGTATACAAACCTTCACCGTTGGGCAATTCCATACCATGCGGAGAGAAAACAACTTTAAATAATACTTGTGTCGTGTAAGCCCACATGTTATGTGTTTTCGTCTGGGTGTTTTCCAAACAATATTCGCACTCCTCGTTCCCTACGTTTGCCGATTTCCAAGGAATAGTATTAGCCACCTCGGCTGCGTTATAATAATAATGATACTGTTTATCATAGTCGGACTTATTTACGGTCGGATCAGCCTGTGTATCATAATTGGGATCTTTCCTGTAAGAACCGAGTTCGTATTGATCGTAAGGAGATTCGTATAAGTTATTATTATCTTCAGCCCATGTTGGGGTTCGTTGTGACACGGGGAAATACCATTTATTCGTCACGTTCAAAACCCATTCCGGCTGATAGATTTCAGCATAATCACTAACATTAGGTGAAGTCGTGTTGGGGTCATGAGCACGGGTCGGTATCATTTCTGCTTCCAAGCGTACCCTTACTTTTGACACAACCCGGTCTACACGAATCGATAAAGGTCGTGCTTGGGCTTTTTCAGCCGAATTGTAAAGGACTAAGTCTTTATCACTTCCATACTCGTATGAAGGCTCCAAACCACCTTTGGCATTCGTCATCATAAACTTATCTGTGGTAGATACATTGTTGACATTAAGTTCGTTAAGAGCCTCGTTAAAGGTTGCGAAATCTGTAAAACTCCCTTTTGCAGGCAAATTGTCAGCCGGATTGGCAATGATTAAAATTCTTTTGGATTTCGCGGGGACTTTAAATGCTTTTCCGGAATTGCCTTGCGTTTGTCCGGGTTTTCCGGCTTCTTCGGTAGACAGTATTTTATCCTCTGTCACTTTTTCATCTTCATCAAAGAATATCGCCCGGACTTCTTCCACGTTGGTTTCAGCCTTGGTACCCGTTTGCTGATTCGGGTCATGCAACGCTCTTCCCTGCGATTTGCTCGCGATGCTTACAGACACCCAAGCATCACCGGTCAGACTCGTCACGATGCCATCGTCATCATCCACGTTAACCTGATCTTTACTACACGCGGCAAACAACAATATTAGTGCTGCTGCCCAAAAATACATTTTCTTCATCGTTACAAAATTTAATTATTACTGATTGGTTTGTTTGTGATTCACTCTTGAATTTATTTCAATAGCATTCATTCTTTTCTTTTCAAGTTCTTTCATATTCTTACCAGCGACTTCAAGTCCGGCATTCATGGCTGTCTGAAGGTATTGTGCGGCTGTAACATAATCCCCTTTGAGAAGCGCCAGTACTCCCGCCGCGTTAGCGTACTCCGGCAATTCTTTTTGTTTCACCTGTTCCATGTGACGCCCCGCTGTTATCGTGTCTCCGCGAGAAAGGGCAGCGGCTGCCGCGTTCAGGCGGGCTATATCGTCCTCCGGGAATAATCGCACGGCCGTTTCGAACACATCTATAAATTCTTGAGACCCGTTCGGGTAGGTGTTCGCCACCAGATACATTTCATTCAGACTCAAGTTCTGCGGGCGTACCTTGATCACTTCCCGGGCCTCTTCAGCATTGAAATTCTTGACATGATATTCCACTTTACAAATCGCCACACGCAAAGAAGGGTAAATATTCCGGAGCAAATAACGATAAGGTTCTCCGCCGTGCAAACTCTTCAAACGGTTCTTTCTTTCCTGCCCGTCATAGAAATTGATAACGGTTTCTACTTCACTCTTGTATTCCACGTGCAGGCCCGCTAACGCTTTTCTTAACCCATCCCAGTTTTCACCACCGAAAACAATATGGTAAAGGGAAGTCGGGAACGTGTAACGACTTGCCAGATAATTTTTTAATGCCAATGCCCGTCCCTCGGATAAACGTTTATTATTGGCGAGAGATCCCTCCGGTGAAGCGTAGCCGATGATATCCAAGCGGTTGATCGTGATATTCGTATCAACACGTAGTTCATCGATCAAGGCATGAATCTTTGCCAGTTCCTTGGGATTGTTCATGTAATCCGGACGAATCACGATTTGATTCACCACAAAATCGAGGAACGTTTCTGCCTGTTTTTCGCGGTGCTTGACCGGTTCCGGAACCGGTTGGACGTACACCATATAGGGAGTCACTTGATAAGGTACGGGTATCACTTCCAAAGTTACCGTATCCACGTCCACTATATCCATCAAGGCGATCTCGCCACACCCGCATTCATCGCGTTGAACCACCAGACGGGCTCCGGCCATCCATGACTCGTAAGGTAACGTGTATCTGTATTGAATTGTACGGTTTTCAACCTTAACACTTTTTTCTACCCGGTAAGGAACGAGATAAGCGGCCTGTTCGGCTTTACTCATCAGAGATCGTACACGCTCGTAATTCGAATACTCGTTACGTCCTTTGAGAGAAACACGCGGTAGTTCCAGCGTATCGGTGGACGACACCAGTCGCGGGATCAAATCCACGGCTCCCGCCGACCGAACTTTAACATGGTTGAGGATAAACTCCATTTCCACGTGTAGCGTTTCTCCGGACTGTAACACTCGTACCGGGGCAACTTTTATCGTCCCGTTATAGGAGGGTTTTGACTGGGCAACGGTAGTTAAAGTTCCAGACAGGAAAACTACTGCCGCGAAGGTTATATATCGTGTAATCATTCTCATGCTTTATTTTATTAAGTAGATTAATGAAATGCCAACTTTCGTGGGACCCCAATAGTTTTTGTTACCTGACTTAATCATTGAACCACATTCCGCGCAAGGATATTTGTCGTAAACGACACGAGCGTATCCCAACCCGACGGTAGCCTCGAGTCCCCAGCGTTTTTTTAGAATCCACGCGTGTCCCACTGAAACTCCGGCCCCGTAAAGATGCCCCTCGTAACGGTTCTGTCGCATATTCTTGCTGATAAAAGACCAATCGGGGAAACCTCCTGCATTAAAGTCCGCGTAATGCCCGTGTAGCCCGACAAACGTGCGCCGGAAGCGTTCGCAGAACCAGTAACGAATCTCCGGTTGAATGCCCCAATGCCGCAAACGTGTACCGTCACTGAATTTCCACGGGTTATAGTTCACCGGAATATCCAATGTCCATTTCCGGGCAAAACCATACTCCAACCCAAGATTAAACGTTGTGGTCGCATCATATAGCAAGTTACTTTTTATACCGATTTTCTGGGCTTGCACCTTCGGTAGCACGCAACAGGTTAGCAAAACAATAAGTATCAGTTGTACTTTCTTCATTATTCTTCATTTATCATTAATCTATATCCAATCTATTCGTGTCTTATCGCTGCCCGCGTTATATGAAACTTTATTTTTTGAGTTTTTCCTTCTTGGGTTGAGACGTATGCATTTCTCACGGTATCCGAATCGTTATCCCCGTTCCGCGAGATCCGCTCTTCCTCCTCGTGTGCGATATCCGATTTATTGATAACCTTAATTACACCTGTAAGCGAGAGGCGTGAATTTAAAGGTAGCGTGTAGTTGTTCTTCGTATCACCATTCACGCTTTCTGTTTCGCTCTTCAGTTTACAGGAAAGGCTATTGCGGCCATTCATGTCTATCGTCAATTCAAAAGCCTTGGTAGCGTCGTCTACCGGGGTAAAATTGTTGAAAGGAAGGATAAAGCGGGTGATTTTCTTTACCCACGCGATTCCACGCTCTTTTTGTTCTTCGGTTATTGCATCTGAGTTATCGTTCAATGTATATTTACGGGTTTTAGTTCTATTGATAGTCCCGTTATCGTCCGACATCAATTTGATTCCGTCCGGAATACCGGAAAAAGTAATTCCGGTAAAATAATTTGTCATGTCTTCCTCTGCTTCCAACACGATATCCACCCGTGAAGCAAGCCTCTTGAGTTTAAGTGATAATGAGTTTTGTTCAAGATGTTCGTCGACCTTCGCCTTACCCCGCTCGGCGAGGATTTCAATATTTTTTATTTCTTGAAGCATCGGAATCGGAACGTCCGAATGAAAAACCGATTCCGGATACGTGATGTTGTCCAAATCGGTATAAGTGTGTACCTGCTTCAATGCATTCTGAACATCCTTTAATGTCGGTTCGTTAGCTAAAAACACGAAATTATATATACCGTCATTTATGGGATGTTGAATCGGTTCATCCAAAGTCGTATTATATAATACATTACTCGCGCATTGTCCGTTTACACGGAAAGCAAGTATTCGAAGAGTCTTTATTTCGTTGTCCAACGGATCTGTGTCTCGCGAATCACCTCCTCGTACGAGTAGATATGCCGTCGCTTCATCCGTCTCTTCCGGGTTCAAGCGTTCGCCTATGCATGAAGCAAACAAGCATAATATACTGATAAAAAGGATGGATGTTTTTTTATTCATTCGCTCCGTGTAAATTGATTTGATGCCCCAATTAATCCATTTATAATAAATGTTTTATCCTATCTTTATATTGTAAGATATCACTTGTTGTTCCAAGACTTCGGCTACGTTTTCCCAAGAGATTCAAATTAGCCTGATAGTTACCTGAAATAATCTTCATACTTGTTATGTATTTTATTTTACCATTTCCTTGACTTCAATTCTTCTGACACTTTGCAAATGTCAGACGGCGATATGGGACTGGAGGTTATTGCTTGTTTTAAATTGGTTACACGTTTTTATATTTAACGAAAACGGCGGAAGTCCATTTTTGGTAAAACAGGACACGGTGTCTTCCCGGTAAACAGGCGGGTAAAATCTTTTACCGGGCACGAGGAGATGAGGATTTACAACAAGTCATCACCGCGTTCCAGTACCTGAAAAAATGAAACATTAGTAAAACACCTGTTTATTAAATGATTATGGAGATAGTGAATAGACATGAACACGAGCGGTGCCGTTACTTTGACAAGCCGGACAAGGCTGGAAAACCGGTCATAGAACTGGTGAAAATCGCGAAAGAGGATGAAGGAGACTGGCGTGTATCGAGTAACGAAATCGTCTTTTTCATGGAAGGACGGGTGCGGTTCGTTTCCGGTAACCTTCCTTTCGAGGGAATGAAAGGACAAATGTTGTTTCTGCCCGCGGGTAGACGCTACTCGTTCCGGGCGTTACAACCCGCGGAAGTGATAATATTCCGGGTGCTTGTCCCGGCTCGTTTGTGTGATAATTTCTCGCTGGAAAAACTATACGCGACCGAGAGGAAAGTCAAGGGTAATCGTAAACGGGCGACGCGCGATTATAGCGTTTTGGAGATAAACGCCCGCGTGTCGCATTTACTGGACAGGGTTCGGGACAGCCTGTCGGACGGGATCAAGTGTCGGGGGTATTTTGATTTGAAAATCAAGGAGTTTTTCCTGCTGCTTAGGGTATATTACTCGCGAGAGGAGATACACGATTTTTTCTATCTCGTGCTTAGTAAGGACACGATTTTTTCAGAACAGGTTCGGTTACACTGTCACGGGTGCCGGAGCGTGGAAGAAATGGCGTTGGCAATGCACTTGACGCCCCGGCAGTTCATGTCGAGATTCAAGTCCGTGTTCGGGCAGACCCCTTACAAGTGGGTGAAAGAGGAACGAGCCAATATTGTCCGGCAGCAATTGCTGTCGACGAGGAAACTCGTGAAACAGATCGCTTTTGAAAACGGGTTCAACAACGTGTCACAGTTAACGAGGTTCTGCAAAACGGAAATTGGCAATACCCCGACGGGTATAAGGGCGACAAATCATACTGATGGGCAATAATTGTAAACAAATATGTATTTTTTGATAACTATTAAATGAAATTTTAAGTTTATATTTGCAGTCGGATTATGATATACTTTGCTTCAATTCTTCTGACACTTGCAAAGTGTCAGAAGTGGCATGTCAATACTTTTCATGAGACAAATGTAGGTATTTTTTTTGTTTTTTTTATCCTACTCGGTTAATTTAATATTCGGAATCGCTTGAATATGAATATTTCTCATCCGGTTCTTTCCGGTAATTTTTTTTTAGCAACACTCTTCCCGCCCGTCGGTATTCCCGGCAGGGACGATAGTTTTTAACATGTGATGAGCCTTGTTTTCCGCTATACCCGCGTCATCGAGGGCGCATTGATCCGGTGACTGTTTATCGCCAGTGCGATAAGGTCATTTGCCTCGTCAAGCACGGAATTGTTCAGTCCTGCCAGATAGATAAGCGTGGTGTTTTCTGATGTGTGCCCCAGTCCTTCCCCGATGACGGTAGTTGGCAAATGTATCGATTTCCCCACGTTAGCCCATGTATGGCGTGCCCAGTGGGTACTGATTTTTTTGTGAATCCCGGCCAGTGCAGCCAGTTTTTTCAGCCTGTTGTTTTGTGCCCTCGTGGCGCTTTCATATTGCAAGAAAGCTGATTTTCTCGTGTCTCGAATAACCGGGAAGACGTAAGGAGAACCGACAGTTTCTTCTTTAAAGCTGTCGATAATAGTTTGCATCCAAGGTGTGATGCGGACTTCAATTTGTTGCCCGGTTTTCTTACGGGTGTAGCGAATAAAACCGCTCTCGATGTTCGTTTTTTTCAAGTATACCATGTCCACGAAGCACATGCCCCTTGCGTGGAGACAGAAACTGAAATAACGAAGGCTCGTGGACAACCGTTTCAAGTAAGCTTGCTGGCTACTACCCATCCCCTTCTTTTTTGCTAGTCCATCAAGATCCAAATCAAGCAGCTTCCGGGTTTCATCAAGCGAGAGCGTTCGTTTCATGGTTTTTACCACGCCGGTAAAAACCATGGCGAAAGGATGCTCGTTTTTCCGTGAAACGATCAATTTATCGGCCACGGCTTTATTAAATATTGCCCGAAGGTTCCGCGTGTAATACGAGATAGTATTGGGTAGTCTCTCTTTTTCTCTAAGGTGAGTTTCAAAATCCTTGATTAAGCGGGAATTGATCTTGTCGAGTGACATGTTTTCATCTCCACTGAAACGAATCAGTCCGCGGGTAACGGTGAGGTAAGCCCGTGCTGTTCGTTTCTGCCCGCGGTTTTCCATGACCTTGACCAAGCTTTTAACATACCCGAGCAATGTATATTTTCTATTTTTCCGGTAGTATATTTTCAGCAGGTCATCAAGAGTGTAACGCCCCTTATCCTCGAGAGCCAGAATGAAACCGTAGATGAGGTTGGTTTCGTTATTTATCCTTGTTTCTACTTTTTCTAGGTATGTCACTCGTCCGGGATTGTCTTTCGGGAATACAACGGTTTGTGATGCTTTGTCCCATTCATCCGGGTAAAGTCGACATCCTTTCAATGTTATCGTTTTGACTTGCCTGTCGTGAATTAGGCGCAGAGCTAGGTTTCCCGGATGATATCCCTCTTTTGTCGAGGTTCGGTATACTAAATTTATACTTGCCATGTTTCTTCATTTTTTAATTTAGCACAAAATTACTTTACCGAACAACAAAAAACGAGATACCCGAGCGGCAGTACCCTCTCTTTTTGATGAAGATGCACAAATTGCAAACATTTTGTCGTTTTTTGTAAACAGATTGGCGAGGGATACCGGAGGGTGAATCTGTATGTGAGAAAATGGGGGAAATAAAAAAGAGGTTCATTATGAACCTCTTTGTGGGCGCTGAGGGATTCGAACCCCCGACCCTCTGGGTGTAAACCAGATGCTCTGAACCAGCTGAGCTAAGCGCCCGTGTTGCTTGATTGCGGATGCAAATGTAGTGCATTTTTTGAATACTGCAAAAGATTCGAAATATTTTTTCCAAGAAAAATAGATAAAGATAATTTTTTAGGAACAGAGGAATTGAGAAAAGAGTGAACTTTTATGTGTAAGAAGCGATGTAATGTGTTGAATATTTGTCGAGTGGAGGTATCAGTTATATCAGATTCTTCCGAATATCCCAAGGTTATCCTACCGTAATAATATCTCATGAAACTTACCGGACGGTTATATCTTACTTGCATCACCTATCGGTAACGGTGATGTAAGCGGGAGATAAGCTACCTGTGACCGTGTAGAGGTAGTAGAACTTTAGGAATAGGGTATGAATATACTATTTGGAGCATAAAGTGGCAGAAATATGAGAATTGTCCGATAATTTAAAAATATGAATTGATATATTAAAAAACGAATTTGAGGACTTGATTTTTTTTGTGAGCTTGCTTAATTTTGCGAACTGATTATTTTATAATTCTTAAACGAAAAGAAAGATGAAAAATTTGTTATGGGCAATAATAGCCATGGTAATGTGCTTATTTGCAGCTTGTAGTGATGATGATGATGACAAAACTCCGCAAGGGCCGACGATGACATACGCCGGGAAATTACCTTCCAAAGTCGGGAATTACTCTTTCGTGTATGATGACAACGGTCGCTGTATTCAAGTTAAAAGCGGTTCTTATGTGTTGGGAGAGATTGATTATGACAAGGGAATTTTAATCTCTGATGACGAGGAGGCTAAAGTGTCGTTTACCGGTAAGGGATATATCAAAAGTATTAAAGCATCGTGGGATTATAAGGATGAAGATGGTAGTTATAAAGGAAGTGGAGAGATTTCTTTTTCTTATAACGGAGATGGTCAGCTAACGTCTTATTCGGAATCTTCTAGCGAGAGTGGTAAGGAAGACGGGGAAAGTTATTCTTATAAGGGGACTTATAACGCAACCTACACGTGGAAAAACGGAAACTTGGTTAAGGTCGTGACCAAGGAGACGGATACGGAGGATGGTGAGAAGTCGGAAGCCGGTTCCACTTGCACGATTGAGTATGGCGACCAGAAAAATGAACTGGGGCAATACTCTGTGGGATTAGCAGACGTTCTTGACATGGAGGATGCGGATATTTTCGCGCATGTCGGTATGCTGGGAAAGGCATCGTCTTATTTCCCGGTTTCATACACGGAGGAGTGGTACGAGAAAGATTCGGATGGATACGAAAACGAGGGGACGGATGACAGTAATATGACATACTCTTTCAATTCAGATGGGACCATTGCAACGGAGTATGTCAATGGAACATCATATAATTATTCTTATATCACCTATGATGAAGATGATTCTTTAGGACGGTCTTTAGTGTTCGAGGATAATTCTGATGCCAAGAGTTTGAACTTCCGTTCATTCTTTATGCGTCACCGTGGTAGAAAGTAGTTTTTAGAAATTTTGGAAACGAGTATCCATTTTTGAACGTGGATACTCGTTTTTTTATTCTTGTTTCTTTTTTACTTTGTCGATAAATATCGTGTCGAAAAGTTCGCCGCGGGTGAGTTTGCCGTTTTGAAGGCAAATGGCTTCAATTCGCCCTCTCGCACACAGCGTTTGTTCCGGGAGCTTGTAGATGTCTTCAAAGAATATCAGTTTGACTCCTTCCCTTTCGTAGGCGACTTTCACGACAAAACGGTCACTGCCCCGAAGCGGGTGTTTGTAGGAGATGTCTATACGGGCGACCATGACGTCGATGCCTTGGTCGTGCAGGGCGGAAAAGCTGGTTCCGGTGGTTTCCAAAAATTCATGACGGGCATGCTCCATGTAGTGCTGGTAGTTGGAATTATTTACCACGCCTTGCAGGTCGCACTCGTAGTCCCGTACTTTCATTTCTATTTCAAATTCAAATTCTCTCATGATTATAAGCCTAACGATTCGTTGATAAGAATGATTTTTACCCGTTTCCGCGGGAATGATTTCTCTGTAATGGTCCACGTGTTGCATATCCGGTCGGTACTCTGGCAATTCATGCAGGTTTTGGTTTTCTGGCAAGGAGTATGCAGGTTCGTGTGACGGATGGCATTCAATGGTGCTGCCACGGTGCGGATGCGTTCCATGGCTTGCTCGATGTTCTCGACAATTTTGTTGGTACCGATAAAAAGAGCGACGTGCTCGGGACCGAAAGTGAGTCCCGCTACCCGGTTGCCTACCATGTCGATATTGACAAGTTGTCCTTGTTGCGTGAGGGCGTTCGTGCCCGTGAGGAACAGGTCGGCGTGGAGGGCTTGGCGACGCCAGTAAGTTTTTTGTGCCCGGCTATATCCTTCTTGAAAGGTGCGGATGAGGATGCATTCGGGATTATTGGCGATCTCGTCCAAAACGCCAGTGGCTTTCATGGTCATGGAATCTCCCCACGACACGGTGGCGGGTTTTATTTTCTCGAAAATCTCCTTGAAGAAAATTTCTTTTGCTTCTTCCTTGTTTTCGGCGTAATAAACCTCGAAATGGTTGCTTTCCAAGGCTTTTATCGTGCGGGTTATGATTTCTTTTTCCATAGAGTCGTTTTTTTATTGTTTTCGCCCGTAGAGCTTTTTACTCAAGATGTTACAAGATGTAATGCAACTTTTTGTATGCCGGACACGTTATTGTGTTTGAAGTAACAAAGATAGTGAATCGTTGATTTTTTTGTATTTTCGCGAGAGATATTCTGTTCTGAAATGAATTATTAATCAATTAAAACCTTGATGATGAGGAAAGTGTTTTTGCTTTTACTTTTGGTGGCTTGTTACACGGGAGTTTTCGCGCAGTTGGCGTTGAAGTCTGAGAAAGGGGATTTTGAGGCACGTTTGATTGGTCGGGCATTGTTTGACGGGGGAGTGTTTTTTAGTGATAAGACCTCGTTGGGAAATGCCGCGGAGGTGTATGATTTGAGGCTGGGGACGGTGGTGCGTTTCCTTGAGCGTTGGACGGGGAAGATTGAAGTGGGATTTGCCAAGAGCAAAGTATCCATGAAAGATATTTTTATAGAATACCGTGACGGGAAGAATCTGTTCCGGGTGGGACATTTTTTTGAACCTTACTCGTTGGAGTACCGCATCGGGAGTTCGGATATGAAGTTCAACGGGGCGGCAGTGACCGGAATCGCTTTCGGTGACCGTCGTAAGTTGGGAGCGAGTTATACGTACAATGTTGACCTCTTGAATATTTCTGCCGGGGTATTTAGCGATAAAGATGTGGATAACACGGAGAAAGGTGACGAGGGATATGCTTTGTCGGGGCGGGTGCTGTATCGTCCTTATCTGAATGGCGAAGACGTGATGCATATCGGGTTTTCTTCCCGGTTTAGCGCGTTGGGGGATGCGGAGGAGAGTAAGGTGGTGTATTCTGCCGGGGCTCCTTCCAATTTGATTCCGGAGAAGTTTTTGCGTGCCGACGTGACGGATGCTATCAATGAATGGCGGTTCGGTGCGGAGGTTGTCATGGTGCTTGATAAATGGTACGTGCAGAGCGAATACTTGTTGGCTCACGTGAATCGTCGGGCGGCAGTGGAGAATTATAATGGCGACGGTTGGTATGCGCAGGTCGGTTATGCTTTGTTGAACGGGCGTTACGCTTATAATAAAGAGAGTGGTATGGCGGTTGCCCCGGGAGAAAAGTGCTTGGAGCTTTTGTGTCGTTATAATATCACGAATATGAACGATAAAGATGCCGGAATCATGGGGGGCAAGCAAAATGACTTGTCTGTCGGTGGTATTTATTATTTTAATAAATACGTTTCGGCAAAGATGAGTTATAGTCTGGTGAGTTTGGATAAACATGCTCAAGAGGGAGGGAAACAGACGTTTAGTATGATTCAAGGGAGAATCCAGTTGAGCTTCTAAACAATTGAAAGTTGAAAATTGAAAATGAAGGGATTGCTTCGGGCGGCAAGGGGAGTAGTGTTGGAATGTGGGGTGAAATCTAAAATCTAAAATTTAAAATCTAAAATTATTCGATGCGTGTTTGTATAGCGGAAAAGCCGAGTGTGGCGAAAGAGATTGCGGAGGTGTTGGGAGCCAAAGTGCGTCGGAATGGTTATTTCGAGGGGAATGACTATTGCGTGACGTGGACATTCGGGCATCTTTGTTCGTTACAGGAACCGCACGAGTACACGGAAAAGTGGAAGTTCTGGAATTTGTCGGTACTGCCGATGATTCCGTCCTCGTTTCGAATCAAGTTGATTGATGACGAGGGGATTAAACGGCAGTTTGCTGTTATCGAGGAGTTGTTCAATCGGGCGGAGATGGTGATAAATTGCGGTGATGCCGGACAGGAGGGAGAGTTGATACAGCGGTGGGTGATGACAAAGGCGAAGTGCAAGGCTCCGGTGAAACGGTTGTGGATTTCGTCGTTGACGGAAGAGGCAATCAAGGAGGGGTTTGATAAGTTGATGGACGCGAAGGATTTTGACACGTTGTATGCGGCGGGTTCGGCAAGGGCTATCGGCGATTGGTTGTTGGGAATGAATGCCACGCGGGCCTACACGTTGCGTTACGGTAACGGGAAAAACGTGTTGTCAATCGGGCGGGTACAGACGCCCACGTTGGCGTTGATCGTGGATAGGCAAAAGGCGATAGAGCAGTTCAAACCCGAAACTTACTGGGAGGTGCGGACGGATTACCGGGGAGGTTGGTTTTCTTACACGAAAGGACGTTTCACGGTGAAAGAGGAGGCGGAAGGCTTCATGCGGGAGATTACGCCTTTGGAGTTGGAAATCAAGAGCTCGGAACGCAAAAAGGCAATGGAGCATCCCCCGAAATTGTTCGACTTGACATTGTTGCAGGTGGAGTGTAACCGGAAGTTTGCTTTCTCGGCAGACACGACGTTGAAGGTGATACAGTCGCTTTACGAGAAAAAATTGACGACTTATCCCCGCGTGGACACGAATTTTTTACCGAATGATATATACCCGAAGGCCTCGGGAATACTGAAAGGGTTAAAACCTTACGCAACATTGGTCGATCCTGTATTGAACGGGGAAAAGCTGCGAAAATCGGCGAAGGTATTCAACGATAAGAAAATCACGGACCACCACGCTATCATTCCTACCGGGGTGTTCAGTTATGACATGACGCCCGACGAGAAGCGGGTGTATGATTTGGTAGCCCGACGTTTTATCGCGGTGTTCTACCCGGATTGTGAGATTGCCAATACAACGGTGATGGCGCAAGTGGGTGAACATGAATTTAAGGCGACCGGGAAACAGATTATTAATCCTGCATGGCGGGTGGTGTTTCCGGCGGCATCCAACAAACAGAGTGACGAGAACGTGTTGCCCGTGTACGAGGTGGGGGAGAAAGGACCACATACGCCGGAGTTGCAGGAGAAAGAAACGCAGCCGCCAAAGTATTACACAGAGGCGGATTTGTTGCGTGCCATGGAAACTGCTGGGAAACAGGTGGAGGACGAGGAATTGCGGGACTTGATGAAAGAGAACGGGATTGGTCGACCATCTACGCGGGCGGGTATTATCGAGACGTTGTTAAAGCGGGGATATATTCGCAAGGATAAGAAGCGACTGGTGGCGACGTCAACGGGAGTGGAGTTGATTGACACGATACAGAATGATTTGTTGAAGTCGGCGGAATTGACGGGACAGTGGGAGAAGAAGTTGCGGATGATAGAGGACGGGACTTATCAGATTGCTGATTTTATGGAGGAGTTGAAGGTGATGGTGAATGAGCTGGTGCATGTTGTCAAATGTTCGCCCCGGAAGGCAATCACGGTGGAGGTTGCCGAGGAAGTGAAAAAGGATGAACCGAAAAAGGAGAAAACTCCCCGGAAGAAAAAGGAGCCGGCGGAGCCTGTCGTGCTGAAATGCCCGAAGTGCGGGAACGGCGACGTAATCAAGGGACGGACTGCTTGGGGGTGTAGTTTGTACCGGAAGTCATGTGATTTTCTTATTCCCATGGAATTTTTTGGGAAAAAATTAACACCGAAGCAAGTCGAGGTGTTGGTGTTAAAGTCTAAAACGGGTGTGTTGACCGGTTTTAAAAACGAGGATGGCAGTACGTTTAGCGGTGTTTTGCGTTTGGACGACACTTGCAAGGTGGTCGTGGATAAGAAATAGGGTGTATTAAATCTATCTTAAATCCTTTTTCCAAGGATGTGTTATCGGTTTTTATTCTTTAGATTTGTGAAACGATAACATAAATGAAGAAAACAATGAGATTAAAACATTATTTGTCCTGTATGTTGCTTTTGCTGGTGTTCGCGGGAGTGAATGCCCAAGAGAAAAAAGGAGAGTTGAAAGCCGGAGATCAGTCACCCGTTTTCAAGTACACGGATATTAACGGCAAGGAAGTTTCCTTGAATGATTTGAAAGGGAAATATGTCTATATCGACGTGTGGGCAACGTGGTGTGGTCCTTGTAAGGCAGAGTTACCTCATTTGAAGGAGTTGGAGAAAAAGATGCACGGCAAGAAAATTGTTTTCGTGAGTATTTCTTGCGATAAGGATAAAGCTGCATGGGAAAAAATGGTAAAAGAGAAAGAATTGGGCGGGGTTCAATTGCATAATGGTGGAGATCAGGAGTTTATGAAGGCTTATCTTATTACGGGTATTCCTCGCTTTATACTTTTGGATAAGAAGGGAAAGATAGTGAATGCGAAAATGACTCGCCCCTCGAATCCGGAAACAGAAAAAACACTGAATGCACTGAAAGGAATCTAATAATTTTAGATTTTAGATTTTAAATTTTAGATTTTTGATTTCAGCCGCAGGGGCCGGAGTTTATCATTCTAAATTCTGAATTTTAAATTCTAAATTAAAACTTATTTCTGTCGCTTGGCGACATTTTTAGATGAGCGGACCTTAGGGATGTGGTCCGCTTTTCTTATTCCACGTCGTGACCGAAAGGTGTCAGGGCTAGTCCGGCGAGTTTAAAATGCTGCATGCCGAAGGGGATGCCGATGATGGTGATGCAGAAGATTACCCCGAAGAGTATGTGCGACAGGAATATCCATATCCCGCCGATAAAGAACCAGATGACATTCATCAAAAAGGATAGACAACCGCTGCTTTGTGGAATATCGACAACCTTGCTGCCGAACGGCCATAGTGCCAACACGCCGAGTTTCAAGGTTTGCAACCCGAAAGGGATACCTATAATAGTGATGAATAGTCCCACGCTGGAAACGAAGTACTCAATGGCGATGAATAGTCCGCCGAAGACTACCCAGATAATATTTCCTAAGATTTTCATGTTTATTGTATTAATATTTAAACTGCCTCACCAAAGATACGATAAAGAAAACAAAAAGGAAAATAATGTCGTAAGAATATGGAGTTTATAAGGTTCATAAGGTTTGTAAGGTTCATAAAGTGGATGAGCTACCAAACAAATGTTTTCCGGAAAGAACTTTATAAACTTTATAAACTTTATGGACTTTATGAACTTTATAAACTGATTATATGATCGAGCATTTGACCAAAGATAGCTTTAAACAGAAAGTGTTTGACTACCAAGATAGCGGGAGATATAAGTTTGAGGGGGAGCGTCCTGCATTGATAGATTTTTACGCGAACTGGAGCGGTACGTGTAAGACCATTGCCCCGATTCTGGAGGAGTTGAAGCGGGAGTACGAGGGGAAGATTGATATTTATAAGGTGGATAGTGAAGTGGAACGGGAACTGGCACGGGCGTTTCGGGTACATAGTATTCCTACCTTACTGTTCGTGCCTATGCTGGGGCAGCCGCAATTGGGACGGGGGGCTCTGTCGAAAGGAGAATTGATGAAGTACGTGAAGGAAGTTTTTAACGTGTAAGCGTTTGTCTTCGGCAAGTTGCCGGTTGTAAGTTGGCAGGTTACAGGTTGTTTGACTGTGCAGAACCTGCGGGGATGTTTTTCATTTTCACGTTTTTTCATTTTACCATTTATATTATTACCTTTGCGGCTTGTTTTTAACAAGGTAGCATTATGGAAAAGGTGTTCAGTCCGAAGCTGTTCGGTTTAATTAAAGATGGTTCCGTGAAGAAGAATCTTTCTAAGGATATTCTCGCGGGAGTAGTAGTGGGAATCGTGGCGATTCCGTTGGCAATTGCGTTTGCCGTGGCTTCCGGGGTATCTCCGGAGAAAGGTATTATAACGGCTATCGTTGCCGGTTTTTTGATTTCGTTGCTGGGGGGAAGCCGGGTACAAATCGGTGGTCCCACGGGAGCTTTTATTGTTATTATTTACGGGATTATCCAACAGTACGGGATTGACGGTATGATTATCGCCACGATATTGGCGGGGGTGATTATGATTGGATTCGGGTTATTACGGTTGGGTACGTTGCTGAAATTTATCCCGCATCCCTTGATTGTCGGTTTTACTTCAGGAATCGCATTGGTGATTTTCTCGACGCAGATATCCAATGCCTTGGGGTTGACGCTCGCGGAGGTACCGAGTAGTTTTATCGGGAAATGGGGAGCTTATTTCAGTAATATCAACACGGTGAATTGGTATGCCGTGGGAATCACGGTCGTGACAATATTGATTACCGTGTATATGCCGAAGATTACATCACGGGTACCGGGTTCTTTCGTGGCGATATTGGTTATTACTCCTCTTGCTATGTTTTTGCCGGAGAATTCCGTGACGACTATCGGGTCGTTGTTCGGGGAGATTAAGTGTAATTTCGCTCCGACTTTTCCGACGATAGATTGGGGGAATTTGTCTTATTACCTGCAACCGGCACTGACGATAGCCATACTGGGCTCGATTGAGTCGTTGCTGTCCGCCGTGGTGGCTGATGGTATGATTAGTGGTCGTCATCGTTCCAACACGGAGTTGATAGCGCAAGGTATTGCCAATATAGCCTCTCCTTTGTTCGGGGGTATCCCTGCCACGGGAGCTATTGCCCGTACGGCAACTAACGTGAAGAACGGGGGACGTACCCCGGTGGCGGGAATGACGCATGCCGTGGTTTTGTTGTTGATTATGTTGTTTTTCGGGAAATGGGCTTCTTTGATTCCCATGTCCTGTTTGGCGGGTATTTTAATCGTGGTTTCTTATAACATGAGTGAATGGCGGTCGTTCCGTTCCATATTGCGGGCTTCGGTGTTCGACGTGGTGATTTTGCTGGTGACGTTCTTCTTGACCGTGTTGGTCGATTTGACTGTGGCTATCGAGATAGGGGTTGTGCTGGCGGCACTTTTGTTCATGAAGCGTATGGCGGATAATGCACCGAAAGAGATTACCGGGGCAACCAATCTGGATCAGGATATTTCCGAGAATTACAAGGATTTACCGAAAGGTTTGGGTATATACGAGATTAGCGGGCCGTTTTTCTTCGGTTCGGCTAAGACTTATTGCGAAACAATTCGTAACTTGGGCGTGAATTATAGTGTGTTGATTATCCGTATGCGGCACGTGCCATTCGTGGATTCTACCGGGTTGAAAAATCTAAGAGAAACTATTCTCCAGTTGACAAAGGAGAACACGAGAATCGTGTTGTCGGGAGTAAGTGAACCGGTGAAGAAGGATTTGTTGAAAGGCGGAATCGGCGAACTTGTCGGGGTCGGGAATATTTACCCGAAGTTCGATATGGCTTTGAGTGCGGCAAAGGAGATGGTCGAGAATAATTAAAAAGATAATATATGAGCGGATTTTTTGGCTGTGTATCTCGTAAGGATTGTGTGGCAGATGTGTTTTATGGTACGGATTACCATTCTCACTTGGGAACGAAGCGTGCCGGTATGGCTTTTTATAACGGGGTGGATTTTAATCGTTCTATCCATAGTTTGGAGAGTGCTTATTTCCGGAATAAGTTCGAGCCGGAGTTGGACAGGTTTTCGGGTTCTACTTTGGGTATCGGGATTATCAGCGATATGGAGTCGCAGCCAATCACGGTGACCTCGCATTTGGGACGTTTCGCGGTTGTGGTCGTGGGGCGTTTGGATAATTTGGACGAGATAGTGGCTCGTTTTTTGGAAGAGCGGAAGCATTTTGCCGAGTTGTCCAGTTCCACGGTGAACCCGACAGAGGCGGTCGCTATGTTGATTAATTCCGGTAATACTTTTAGAGAAGGTATCGAGAACGTGTACAATACGGTCAAGGGGTCGTGTTCTTTTTTGGTCTTGACGGAAACCGGGATTTATGCCGCTCGCGATAAATATGGCAGGACGCCCATCGTGTTGGGGAAAAATGAATTCGGGTACGTGGTGGCAAGCGAAAGTTCATCGTTCACGAATCTCGGGTATTCTATCGTGCGTGATTTGGGACCGCGGGAGGCTTTGCATATCACTCGCGACGGGATTACGCGGATTACCGAGCCGGGGTGCAAGAAACAGATTTGTTCCTTTTTGTGGGTGTATTACGGTTACCCGTCCTCTTATTACGAGGGGATAAACGTGGAGGATGCCCGTTACCGTTGCGGTGCGGCTATTGCCGCGAATGACGACGTGGAGGTGGATTACGCTGCCGGGATTCCGGATTCGGGCGTGGGACACGCTATCGGTTATTCCAATGCCCGTCATATTCCGTATAAACGACCTTTCGTGAAGTACACGCCCACGTGGCCGCGTAGTTTCATGCCGCAAAATCAAGCGATGCGTGATTTGGTGGCGAAAATGAAACTGTTGCCGAACGAGGCGTTCACTCGCGATGCGAAGATTTTATTCTTGGATGATTCGATTGTCCGGGGTACGCAGTTGAAGGATAACGTGGTGAAATTGCGGGAATGCGGGGTGAAGGAAGTGCATATGCGTATTGCTTGCCCGCCGTTGGTGTACCCTTGCGTGTTTTTGAATTTCTCTTCTTCCCGTTCGAATTTTGATTTGTTTACCCGTCGGGTGATTCGGGATTTAGAGGGTACGTCCGATTTGACGGAAGAGATTTTAAAACCGTACACGGACCCCGATTCGGAGAAGTACAAGAAGATGCTGGAGGTGATGGCTCAGCATTTGCAATTGGATTCGCTGAAATTCCAACGCTTGGAGGATATCGTGAAGGCTATCGGGTTACCGAAGGAGGAGCTTTGCACGCATTGTTGGGATAATTCGTCTTATATGTAAGATAAAGGGGAGGTGTGTCAAACACACCTCTAGTCTATAAAGTCCATAAAGTCGAGCCTTCGGCTCCTAAGGTCCATAAAGTCCATGATTTAATGATGCGATAATATTTAGCGTAATGATGTATAAACCACCTGTGCATTTGACCTTACGACATTATGGACTTTCAGACCTTATGGACTAGAGGGTGTGTCAAAACACCCTCTTTTTCATTTGATTATTCCATCGGAATAACATTCTTTATTTATTTCGATGAGCCATTCCCTTACTTCCCCGGCTTCGATTGCGGGTAATATTTCGGAAACTTCTTCCCAATCAAAATGAGTGATATAAAGGATTCTGTCGTGCTCGTCCACGCCGGCAACGTATATTCCGTCTTCACTTCCTTCTCCTCCGATATAGGCTTCGTATGCCAGAGTTTTCATTGCTTCCAGAACAGCTTGTATGCATATTTGCCGTGCTTCCTCGAAATTTTCAACCGTGAGTTCCATTTATTTTTTCTTGTATTTAGCGATGATTTCTTTAATCACTTTTTCTGTCAGTGCTCCTTCACCACGTTCCCCGTGAGGATTGCCTTGCCAGCGTACAATTCCTTCCGGGTCTATGATGATTACCATGGGTATGCTTTCACCTCCATACCGACCGAAGAGTTCGCACTTGGGGTCAGTGGCTTGATGAAATTCTATAGGCGTGTATTTTTCATTCCTTTCTTTTTTTATTTTTTCAATTTGTTTGACTCCTTTTTCCAAGCTAGCTTTAGACTGTAAGGCGATGGCAATGAAAACAGCCTCTTTTTTGAATATTTTGGCGAATTCATTCATGTGGGGGGTAAACTTCACGCAGGGACCGCAACCAGTGGACCAAAAGTCAAGAATGATGAATTTGCCCGTTGTATCGGGCTTTTCGGTTAACCATTCTTTGACTTGTAATGCGGGAGCTTTTTTCCCTAACATAGGTTTGTCCCAGTCAAATTCCTCTTTCTCTTGGGAAAAAGAGGAGGTGATGGTGAAAAGAGCGGATAAAAATAGTAATAATTTTTTCATGTTTAAATCTTTATAAATAATGAATTATGATTTCTTGGATTTTCGTGACTTTTTCTTCTGTTGGTAGTCTTTGAAGAATTGTTCCAGCTTCTCCTCTGTCAAGTTGAATACATTCTTTTCCCCTTGACCTTCTTTGAGCACATAGCCTTCCCATACAACAGTTCCTTCCGGGTCAATCAAGTAGCTCGTGGGCCAGCCTTCGAGTTTAAATATATTATCAATTGTGGCCAAATCGACAATACCGCTATAGTATTGGATGTACGGATCGACCATTAATTTGACGAGGTTTGCTTCTTCACAGGTTAACCCGATCACTTGAAGTTGTTTTTTGTATTTTTTAGCCAGATGATTTTGATAGGGAACCGTGCGGTGTGTTACAGGATAAGCCATGATACACCAGAAATCAACGAGGATGAATTTCCCTTTTAATTTCGGTTGCTTGCTAATCCATTCTTTCACGGTTAAATCCGGAAAATGTTTACCTATAAAGGAAGGTTGTTGCTTCTCTTGTGCTTGAATCCCGAATCTGAATAAACACAGCAATAAGCTGGCGATAAGTACTTTCTTCATTTTTTCTTATAGTGTTTTTTGATTAATTTTTTCAAGAATTTCTCCGTGATGGTTTCTCCTTTCAGCAGGGGGAAGCCTTCATAAATCACTTTTCCCCGGGGATCGAGAATGTAACAGTAACCGGGGATTTTGATTTTGAAGTTCTTCACGGCTTCCGGGGCGTAAGCGTAAGGAAATTCTAATGCCGGTTCGATGTCTGAAATGAATTCGGGTGCATCATCCGATAAACCGATAATATTCAATTTATCCCCAAATTCTTTCGCGAATTTGTTGAAACGAGGAATGTCAATGTAAGCGGCTGTCGGGTTAGAGGTAGACCAAAAATATAGTAATGTTAATTTTTTGTCACTCTTTTTGCTCTCCCGGTTGATCCATTTTTGTACAGGGTACTCCGGAGCCATTTTTCCCAAAAGAGTTGGGGGACGCAAAGCATCAACACTTTCTTGTTCTTGGGCGGAGCATAGGGCTGCGAATAGTAGCCCGACAAGTAATAACCAAATTTTCATCATTCTAGTATTCATTTATTTGTTTGTTATTTAGCATCCCGTACAAAGCGTACGGAAAGCATTTTACCTTTATCGATAGTGAACCGTGCTATTTTACCGGAATTGTAACTTATCTGGCGGCAATAATGGAGATTGCTCTCTTCTGCTTCTGGGGTTGCCGTCCAGTAAAAGCCATATACATAAGTGAAATAAAAACCGTCATTATCTCCCATGCCTCCGGTACGCAGGTTTATCATGAAGCCTTCTTCTTCTTGTAATAGTGTACCGACTGGATTTCCTCTCCAATCGGTTGCGTTTAAATCGCTATTTGACATTCCCATTGCTTTTTCCAATGATTGCCAGTCTTCATCCGTCGGGATGCGCCAGCCTTCCGGACAGAGGATGAATGCTTTTTCGTAGGTATAAAGGCACCCGAATGTTTCGTAATTTTGTTTTTTCTCGATTTCCATATCAATGGGATTTCTGTCGGGGTCATGGCTTATTTCGCATCCGTTTGACGTCGACCATCGGTCTACACTGATGTCGATATTCAAGTTGGTTGTCATCCACTCCAAATTGCCGTAGCGTACCCACGGGAATTCAATTTCTAATTCCTCGTCTTCATACTCGACTACGCCTTTGAACACTCCCTGTGCTTCCGGTTCGATTACCGGTATTTGATTATCGTCATCGTCCGAGCAAGCCCAGCTTAAGGTTAATAAACCGATGACAATGGCTATAAATCGTCTTTTCATATATGTCTTTGTATAAATGTTTAATTTAAAAATTGAAACCGCCTTCAATCAAAAGTTGTTTGAGCATATCATACTTTTTAATTACCAAGGGGTAGTCGCCATACTCGGCTTTAAAGTCTTCTTCGGAGCCCTCGAGAATAGCCGTTAGATATATATCTAAATCAGAATCCATACTATACACTTCAAAATATTCGTACCCGTCATAATAAAAGGATAAAATTCCTGTTGCCATAATAAAGTCCTCCTCGCTCCAGAAGTCATACTGGTAATCATAGAAATCTTTGCCGTAATAGTTTTTTCCGGGAGCATAAAATTCTTGTAATTTATCTCCTGTCAAATATTGGTTTAGGGTTGATTTGACTATTTTTTTAGCAAATTCTTCCGGTTCTTCCTGTAACAGCGATATAGAGATTGCTAAAGCTCGGGGGCCGAAATAGAAGTCTTGTTCTGAGCCTGAATCCCAGTAGCCATCGGTATCTCCTTCTTCAATCCAATACGTGTAGGAGGTGAGGTTATCTATCAACAAGAAGGAATAGGGATAATAGTTCTTGTTCAAGGCTGGTAAAATATATTTTTTGACTAATTCAACAGCCTCTTTTTGTTTTTCGTAACCCGATAGATTCGTGAATGAGAATACCCATTCTGCAGAACTGTTTACACCATACGATAAGTCTATTAATTCTGTGTTATATAATGGATTACCATACACGTCAGTGCCGACATATTCATGTTTCAGCGTGTCCGTGAATAATAGATAACATCCTGTTTCCTCGTGAAATTTTCGACGTAATTCCGACGTGGGGTCTGTGGCTCCTTCTGCCGGGGCGAATAAGTTCGGGAGCGGGGCGTTAGGTTGCAGGCTATCTTCTTTTTCGCACGAAAAACAGCTTAACAAGATAATTCCGTAAAGGATATATGTTTGTAACTTTTTCATGATTATAGATAAAATTGGTTTATGGATATATGGGTTCTTTCGTTTCTTGGGTTAGGAGTCAATTCTTCGAACTGAATTACCTCATAAGGAATTTGTAGTGTCCACGACGGGTCGCCGGCTTTGAGTTCATACGTGTACATCGTTGATTGAGTCTTCCAGTCACCCCATTCCGTGTAGGTGTTACGAATGGCTCCGGTGAAAGGTTTTTTCTCGCTCACGGTATATCGGCGAAGGTCAAACCAACGATGTCCCTCGAAGCATAATTCCCGCCGTCTTTCTGTACGAATTTCTTCTATCAAGTCTTCGCCGGACAAAGTTGTTGCGTCGAATGAATTCATTTCAACGCGGTGTTCACGCAAGTGGTCTAAAGCCTCGCGGGCTGCAGTTTCGTTGTTCCCTCCCATGCACGCGTATGCTTCTGCTAAATTCAACCAAGCTTCAGCGGTTCGGAACAAGAAATTATCCGATACATTGGCCGTGTATTGGTTTTCTTTTCTCACGTATTTGTTACAATACCAATATAAGTCCCTCCAATTTTCTTCATTGTTGCAAACAAAATGTTCTTTACGCAAGTCACCTTCTTTATAGCATGCTTTCAAATCTTCAGAGGCGCTAAGCCCTTTTTGTGCGGTCGTAATTATTGCTTGTATGCCATTTCCTCCCATGGAAAAGATGGTTTCGGGGGAGCTTGCCTCGGCAAAAGCTTTTGAACCGTCAAATGTGTTCAAATCAATTAAATCCGATTGTAAATCCAGACATAATTGAGCGTATTTGGCGGCTTCCGCCCAATTTTGCATATAAAGATAAACCCGGCTTTGTAACAGGCGTACGGCTGTCAAGTTAGCCCGATAGATAGATTTACGGGCAATGCCTTCCAAGTTTGTTGCCGCTTGTTCCAAATCTTGAATGATCAAGGAGTACACGGTTTCCAATGATTCACGGGGGAACATTTTATCTTCAATCACGGGACTGGTTTTCACGGGAACCCCTAAAGCGGTAGCCGCATTGGCAGGCTGATACGGTTGTCCGTACAAGTTCACGAGGGTGAAATAGTAAGCTGCCCGTAAGAAATAGGCTTCCCCGCGAATACGGGCCACGGCTTGTTTGTCCTCGTCTGTTTCCGCGGATTGTTTATCAATCTCGGAAAGTATCATGTTGGCAGTGTTGATATGTTTATATAATTTGTTCCAGTCTGTATCTTCTGCTTTTGTCGTCAATTTATCCGGGTTTAACCCGATCCGGTATTGCCAAGTAATGTATCCGAAAAATTGTTTTTGGAACAAGGAATAACTGGTTTGCCAATTAACGCTTTCGGTATTTTCTTGGGTTTCATCTGCCATCATATGGATGTACGGGTAATAAACTTTGTCTAAATTCATGTCATAATATTCGGTTGCCATGTAAGTTTCCCCGATCAATAACTCGTCCAAATCCGAGTAACCTCGCACGTAAGCTTGGTCTAATGAATACTCTTTCAAAAAATCCGAACAGGAAGTGAATAGTAACCAAAGCAAACCTGTTAAATAAATATATTTCATAATCTACTTTTTTTAAAATGAAACACTAAGACTTAATGACCAAGTCGGACGTTCTGACAATTGTGTTTCAGAGAATCCGCTCTGGATAGGAGTTTGTCCTTTCAATTTCTTTGATTTGATGTCAAACAAATTGGTTGTGGATAACGAGGCGGAGAGCATGGATATTCCCCACTTCTCTAATTTTTCTATCGGGAAATCATAGGTGAAACTCATGTTCGAGCATTTTAAATAGTTGCCGCTCACTACCCGATGATCCGAATTGTCATACATGGTCCATGCATTTTCAGCAATGATCTGAATGTTTTGATCTTGTAGGCCTAATGACCAATGTTGCGCGTATGCTCGACTTTCCGCGTCAGAACCGTTAATGATATTCGGGATATTCGTGTGTTTTTCATCACCCGGGGTACGCCAACGGTCTACCATTTCATAATTCACATTTCTTTCCGGGTCGAAATTCAAACCTTCGGGATATAAACCGAATAACCTGATCTTGGAGCCTAAACTGTAATTGAGGATAAAGTTCAGGCGGAAACTCTTGTAGCGCAATGTATTTGTTAGACTACCTTGCACTTTCGGGTCCCGTTGTCCGGAAGGTGTCAATACCATCGTGTACGTGTCGTATTTATTCAAGCCCACGAGTTCTTGTTTACGGTCTTGCATATCATCGAAAACAGGTCCTCCGTTACGCGGGTTCAAACCGATGAATTTGTATGACCAGAAAGTTCCTACCGCATGACCTTTCGTCAAGGCATTACCGGTTAAGAAGTCGTCCAATTCGTATTCGTTATCTCCCGGCAGGGTGTTCATTTCATTATACACTTTAGAGTAGGAAGCCGAGAGTGTCCATCGGAAATTGTCGTTGGAAATAGGGCTTACCGTGGCATCAATGCTGAATCCTTGGTTGTCAATGGTACCGGAATTAATCACGTATTCGCCGCGTCCGTTCACGCTTGAAATCTTTTTGGTCAAAAAGGCATCTTTCGTGTGCTTGTAATAATAGGAAGCATTCATTTGGACGGCATTTTTGAATAGAGCAAAGTCTAAACCGACATTGAAAGAACTTGTGCGTTCCCAACGTAAGTCCGGGTTGGGATAAATTGATACGTTCGATTCTAATTCATTGTAATGCGTGTTGAAGGGCAGTTTCTTTAGAATCATTTCCGGGGATTGACCGCTCAGCATGTTTCCTTGGTAACCGTAAGAAAGTCGTAAGGCCAAGTTGCTGACCCACGGGTTGTCCATATTGGTGTGTTCTGAAATATTGTAAGAACCGGAAACTGACCACACGGGAAGTAATTTTTCATTGCTTCTGCTTCCGAATTGATTGGAGCCATCAATACGCGTGTTGGCATTTAACGTGAAATAATTCTTGTAGCTGTATGATACGGAGAGATATCCGGAAATCATGTTTGTTAGATTGTCTGACACGCTTGGCAAGTTGTTTTGCAGCCATGACTTGTAATGCGTGAAGTCGTCTAAATTTATGGCTGTAAATTGTTTTCCTCTATCATTGTAATAACCCCTGTCCGTGCGCTCGAATCCTGCATATTTGGAGGAACTGACCTCGTATCCTAAGTTGGCGGTGATATTGTGTTGGTCGTCAGCCCCGAAATATTTACTAATGTCTGCTTGCAAACGTCCCGTGTAAGAGTTATTGCGCGTGTATGCTTTTTTTAATTCTCCCCCGTAAGGCATTTGATTCATAACATTAGGATCTTTACTGGAAATTTCTCCGTATTCCGATTTGCGCAAGGAAGCCGCGTACCAAGTTTGTTCACCCAAGTAACTCTCCTGTTCCGTGTTGGAAGTAGAGTAAGAGAATATGGCTTGGAATGACAGCCAGTTGGTTGCTTTGTAGCGTAAGTTTGCCGTCAACGTGATGGCCGAGTTATCCTGTTGGGAATAGCTATTATCCAGTTCGTTCAGGATATTGTAGTTATATAATTGTTGATAAGCATATTGACGCTTGTAATAGATATACCTTCCTTGATTGTCTAAGGCTGGGATAGCACGGCTCGTGGTGTAAGCGTAGTCGATGGGATTAATACTCTCTTCGCTATATTCCCGTTTTCCGACATTCGCGTTTAAGTTAAGGCTGGCTGTCACTTTGGGTGATATGGTGGCATCCACGTTCAAAGCGGCGGTGTAGCGTTCGTTGTTATTTCCTTTTATGACATCGTTGTCGATGGCGTACCCGATGGACGAGTAATAACGGATTTCCTCGCTTCCGCCGGAGATGCTGACCGTGTGCTGGTGGGAAAATGCATCTTCGGTTAATAAATCAAACCAGTCGGTATTCATGTTTTCCAGTTTGGCTACCTCGCTCGTGAATTGATCGTGGGTGATGGTGCCGTTGTATAAATTGTTCACGAGTCCCTCGTATCCGATTAAATTAACGTCCGTGGAATATACATGGTGTTTTTCTACCAAGTCTTTAGAGAATTCTACCCGTTGTTTGGAGTTCATCAAATGAATATTGTGGTCAGTGTACCGGGGACGGCGACGGTAGGTGGCAGAGAAATCGTAGCTTACCACGGGACGTCCTACTTGCCCTTTTTTCGTGGTAATCACGATTACCCCGTTTGCTGCTTTCACTCCGTAGATAGCCGTGGCGGAAGCATCTTTCAATATGTCGATACGGTCGATATCCCGGGGATTCAGTCCGGCGATAGCGTTACCGATGCGGTTGATATAATCCGGGTCGTTCAACTCTTCCGGGGCGATGGGCACCGGGTCTTGCACGATGATTCCATCCACCACCCATAGCGGCTCGCGGTTACCCACGAGTGTGGAGGTTCCCCTGATACGAATCTTCGGAACGACACCAACTTCTCCGGAGTTTGTCATCATCATCATGTCCGGCACGCGTCCTTGGAGCATTTGGTCGATAGACATGGCTCCGGCAATCATCACGTCCTTGGCTTTCACGCTCGAGATAGCGCTGGTCAGTTTTTTCTTGTCGATTACTTGGTAACCGGTGATGACAACCTCATCCATCTCGTTTACATCCATTTTCATCACGACATTCGTTACCTCTTTGGTGGCTGTGATCTCTTGGGTTTCCATCCCGATAAACGAGAAAATGAGTTGCACGCCTAATTTCGGAACTACTAGCGAATAGTTACCATTTGCGTCTGTGGCGGATCCGGTTGTTGTGCCTTTTACTAAAATGGTCACCCCCGGTAATGGTTCTCCCTTTTCATCCTTTACCGTTCCGGTTATTTTCTTACTTGTAACGGAAGGACGGGCGGCAATCACTATTGAGTTTTTTTCCAGCGTGTAGGAATATTTGTCTGCTAAAATGAATTGCAATGTTTCGTCCAGCGTCATTTGCAAACGCGGCAGATGTACCATTTTCTGTGCGTCGAACTGGTTTTCGTTATAGAATACGTCACATTTTAATTGTGTTGAAATTTCATCGAAAACTTGTTCAACAGTCATTTGTTGGCTTTTGAAATTTAGCTTGTCGCTAGGAGAGAGCGTACTCGCTTGTAGCGGGAGTATGCATAGAAGTACTACCACTATAGCCATAGCTGTTTTGAGATACTTTTTTTTCATTAATCTATTACTGTTTAAATGAATAAATATATATATTGCACTCTTTCTTGTCGGTTATTTATGACTAGGTTACCGTTTACGGATGGTGATAACATTATCTTTTATTTCAAAGCGAATGACTTTGGTTTCTTCCAGAAGAAATAGGGTTTCTTTTAGAGAACGGTCTTTGTCAATGACGCCTCTGAATTTCAAATCTTTGCAATCTTCATCTTGATATATGAAAGTGAAATCGTACCATCGTTCCAATTTCCGGGTAATATCTTCCATGCGGCAGTCTTTGAAATGAAGTTTTCCGTGTAACCAAGAGGTGTGTAATTTCACGTCTACTCGTTTTATTTCGGTTATACCTGTTGAATTGTTCGCGATGTATTGTTCTGACGGGTGTAACACATGCAATTTACCGTTATCCGATACGGATACTTTTCCCTCGACCAATGTGGTGCTCCAATTCGGGTCGTCGGAATATGAACTGATATTGAATTTCGTTCCCAGTACGGTGATTTGTCGATTTCCGGTGATGACTTTAAATGGAGCTTTTTCGTTTTTTGTAACCTCGAAATAAGCTTCTCCATCCAAGTACACGGTTCGGTCGTCTGCCGCAAATTGTACCGGGAATTGTAAAACGGATTCGGAATTGACAGCGACAAAAGTACCGTCCGGCAATTCAAACGAGAAATCAGCTCCTTTAGGTACGGCTAAACGATTATAACGAATTTCAAAAGAGTCTGGTCTTGAAACTTCGTTGCTTCGGTAAGTTAATTGGTTATTGACGCTATCCCGAGTGATGGATATTCCTAATTCTTCTTCGTGCAAATCATTTACGTCATCTAAATCAACACTTTTCCCGTTGGCTAAGGTTAATTCCACTTTAGTTTTTTGGGAAGTCAGTTGTGATTCATTCTGCACGAGAGATGTGGTGGTTTGGTGGTCTAATAGGTTGCTTACGAGTAGAATACCACCTAGGACAATTGAGGCACATGCCGCGTATCCCGACCACAAGAGGAAGATAGAATGTCTTTTCTTGTGAAAACTTCTCGCTTGTACTTTCTTCCAGCCGGCATCCTCGTCATATATCTTTTTTTTCTTCGAGTTGCACACTCTTTGTATCAGATAATCTAATTCGTTTTTCATGGCTTTACTTTTATGTCATCGAGGTCCACAACTACCCGAAAAGGGTGATTGAAAAAATGAAAAAAAATAAACTGGAATGAAAAAATATATTCGATGGTGGAATTAATGTGCTAGGGAAGAATAGGTAAATGCTTAATTTTTAATAAATAAGATAATGAGTAAGTGATAAAAGAGAGAGTAAAGACGTTCTACTCTCGTTGTTAAGACGTTTTACAAGCGTTCCCGAGCGTCTATAAAGCGTTTTTGAAAGAATTTGAAAGAAACAGGTTTTACTTCCTTCGCGGTGTATTATTGCCTTGTTTTACAGTTCTTTCTAAAATAGAGCCAAATAAACAAGGAGAGATTTTTGAAGTTTTGTGTTTTTTCTCGAATGATACGATAAGCTTTACTGACGTGTGTTTTTACCGTGTTCAATGAAATTTCCAATTCCTCTGCAATTTGCTTGTAGCTTTTTTTATCCATGAAACTCATTAAAAAAACGCTTTTGCATTGTGAAGGTAATTCGTCTATGGCTTGTTCAATTTTTTGCAATTTGGCAAGTTCATCTTCAGAAAATTCGGATTTTTCCAAGTATTCTATAAACTCGGTCAAGCGAGGCATATGGCGTTGTTCTAGGACTTGTGTTCGTATGATTTTTAAAGCCCCGTTTCGCACGGATTGGTACAAGTAAGATTTTAATGATGTTGTGATATTGATTCTTTGCCGATTTTCCCACAGGTAGACAAAAGCATCCTGTACAACATCTTCCGCTTTTTCGGCATCTCCCAAAATGCCCATACTATAATTGCACAATTCTTGATAATACTTGCGAAATAGTATCTCGAAAGAGTTTGAATCTCCTTCTACGATAGCTTTTAATATAGTATAATCAAGGTCTGTATTTCCGTGCATGAATCTTTTGAGGACTTTGTTATCAATCTATTTACAATGCAAATATATATAATGTCTTGAAATTTATAAATTGCATTTATAAATATAGGCGATAAAAATCCTTGTTGTTATTGAAAACCTGTTTAAGGTGTGGGGGGAAGAGGGCGTGTCAAAACACGCCCTCTAGTCTATAAAGTCTAAATGTCCATAAGGTCGTAAGGTCAAAAGTGCGGTGGTTTATACATCATTACGCTGAATATTATCGCGTTATTAAATCATGGACTTTATGGACTTTAAGAGCCGAAGGCTCGACTTTATGAACTTTATGGACCGGAGGTGTGTCAAAACACACCTCCTTATCTAGTCTTTTAGTACGCGTGGTGGTCATCCTGCACGTCTTGAATATCTATTTGTTTCTTGTTAAGGGCTCTCCATGCGTAGAAGATGTACGCGATCACGATGGGAGAAACCAAAGAAACGTATGCCATGGTCTTTAACGTGTAGTAGGAGGACGAGGCGTTATAGATAGTCAGCGAAGAGTTCAGGTCGGTGTACGAGGGGTAGAATGCCGTGTTGTTGAATCCTGCCACGATGAACAGGGCGATAACGGCAAGCACGATACCGATTCCGGAAAACCATATCCCTTTTCTCCAGTGAGGAGTGATGATGGATTTGATGATACCGAATAATACTCCGACAACCCCGAGCAACAACATGAGAGTATTCAAGGGCATTTCCAATAAATTGTGAAAATACTTGTATTGAACCAATTGGATGCTTTTATCTTCCATGATGGCGTATCCTTTGCCGGTCAGTATGATGCCGAGGAATACCAGTAATAGAATGACGAAAGGCACCGAGTTGTACAGGACTTGCTTTTTACTTCTCTCGTAGATGGCATCATGCTTGATGTTGTTCATGAAATAGAGGGATGCCAAAGTCCGGGCGAGAAAGAAAATAGCCAGTCCCAGGCAGATGTTGGCAAAATTGAATAATACCTCTATGCCTCGCCACTGGCTCATCCATGTAACGTCGTTCATCTCGCCTAATTTGAACGGGTTGCCCGTGAAGAAAGAGCCGACAACGGCACCGATACAAATAGTTCCAATCACACCATTGATAATCAGAAATACATTATAAGTACGTTCCCCGAGTAAGTTTCCGGCTTTTCGGCGGTACTCGTAGGAAACGGCTTGCATCACGAAACAGAACAATACGACCATCCACGCCAGATAAGCTCCACCGAAGCTCGTTGAATAGAACAGGGGGAAACTTGCAAAGAATGCCCCGCCGAACACGACTAATGTCGTGAATGTAAATTCCCATTTGCGCCCCAAGCTGTTGACAAGAACATTCCGTTCGTCTTCGGTCTTGGCAATGGTATATAGTAAGGTTTGTCCACCTTGCACGAAAAGCAAGAAAACCAGCAATCCGCCAAGTAATGATATCAAAATCCACCAGTAATGTTGAAGAAATTCCATATTCATTTACGATTTATGATTTACGATTTTAGATTTAAACTCCCTCCCGGCTTTGCCGTACTCCCTCTATAAAAAGAGGGAGAGCTTGGTTACTCTCCGTCTTCGGCTGGAATCACTGGAGGAGTTTACTTTCAATTTTACATTTTCAATTTTGCATTTTCAATTTTCAATTGTTTCGGGTCCTTTCTTGATCTGGTTGAACATGATCTTCAGTTCCGCGATGAGCAGGACGGTGAAGAGTACGGCGAACATCCAGAATGTGGTCATAACCCAAGTCGATGCAATTTTTGTCACGGCAACATTGGTAGGCATTAAATCTTGTACCACCCACGGTTGGCGTCCTACTTCAGCCACTATCCAACCGCATTGCGATGCGACGTATGCCATCGGGACACAGAATAATGCCAAGTAGGGGATGAACTTGAATTTCTCGAATTTTCTTTTCTTGGCGTACCACAAGGAGAGGGCGAATAATAATACAAAAAGCATTCCCAGTCCTACCATGATACGGAAACTGAAAAATACCAAAGGTATATGAGGTATGGCATCGTAGGGGGAATTAAGATAGCCATACCCGAAATCGGAGTAGTTGGCTTTAAATATCTGTAATGTGCTGTCGGCCATCGTGTGGTTATTCTCTTTTATGGCTTGCTTGTAAGTCTTCAATGCATCAATCGCGGTGCGACCGTTTGCCATGCGTTGTTCTAAAGAAGGATAGGTTACGCCGGATTGGGACGTGTAGCCGTCCAGAATATTCTGAATGCCCGGGATGTAGGCGTCAAAATCATGATAGCCGAGGAACGAGAGTACTTTGGGTACATGGATGGCGTATTCCATTTTCTTCATTCTATCTGTCGGCAAGGACGGATCGTTTACCGGGAGTCCGATAACGGTGAATGCGGCACCTCTGCCACCTTCATTCAAGCCTTCCATGGCGGCGAATTTCATGGGTTGAGTCTTTGTTACGTCTTGTGCGCTGCTGTCACCCGTGTAAATGGTTAAAATGATACTGATCAACCCGAACACCGAGGCGAGCATGATACTCTTGCGGGCAAATTCGAGGTGTCTTTTCTTGAGAATAAACCATGAACTGACACCTACCACGAAACAGGCGGAAAGCGTGTACGCGGAGGTTACCGTGTGAGTGAATTTGCTGATTGCCGTGGGCGAGAACAGTATTGCCCAAAAATCGTCCATTTCGTTACGGGCGGTAATCGGGTTGAATTCCATGCCGACGGGGTTTTGCATCCAAGCGTTGGCGACAAGAATCCATAGGGCTGAGATGTTCGCGCCGACGAATACCATCCACGTGGATACGAGATGGAAGCGTTTGCCGACTTTGTTCCAACCGAAGAACATCACTGCCACGAACGTGGATTCGAGGAAGAACGCGATAATACCCTCGATGGCCAACGGTGCCCCGAAGATATCGCCCACGAACCAAGAGTAATTCGACCAGTTCGTCCCGAACTGGAATTCGAGGATTAGTCCGGTGGCGACCCCGATAGCGAAGTTAATACCGAATAATTTCATCCAGAACTTGGTGGCTTTCAGCCAACTGTCGTCACCTGTCTTTACCCACATGGTTTCCATGACGGCGAGCATCAAGGCTAATCCCAGCGTGAGGGGAACAAACATGTAGTGGTAGATTGCTGTCATGGCGAATTGCCATCGTGACCACTCCACTAGAGTGGTGGTTGTCAGATCAAGAAGCATAATGTTAAGGTTTTGTTGTTAATTCTTTGAAAACGTGCTCACTTTTTGCCTCGGCACTGTCATAGTGGGAGTTGAGGTAGTTTGGCATCAACCAGAGTTTAAATACCAAAAACATGATACTCAGTTTAATAATGATGATAAGCCAAAGAGTACGTCCCCAGCGGGGCATATTCTTAAATCCGTCATAGTAAAGATACCAAGCCTTTTTTAACATACACGGCAGTTTTTATTGTTTATCTATGTAAGAACGTTACCAAAGGTATAAATGTTTTTTCTAAGTTCGATTTTTTTTTGCATAAATAATACTTATGCGTATATAGGATAAATTTATTTGTCTAATTTTGTTTCTACACGTGGGGGTAGTTTTAACCCGGTAATGTAAAATTGAATTATGAATAATGCAGGAAAATATTGTTTGGGGGGATTGGCGCTGTTGGCGGTTGGATTTTTATGTTGGTACTTTTCTTCGATTATCGCTTATATACTGGTGGCGGTCGTGCTCTCGTTTTTCGGGCATCCGATTATCGATCTTCTGGGGAAGATTGAAATAAAAGGTAAGCGCATACCGAACGGGTTGAGGGCGGGGATTGCTTTAGTTTGTATATGGTTTGTCTGTATTCTTTTCTTTTACACGGTGATACCGTTGGTTAGTCAGGAATTTCAGTCGTTAAGCGATATCAGTATCACGAATATCGTGAACAAGCTGGAAGACCCTTTGGCCGATTTGGAAGAGGGGTTGAAGCATTTCGGGATTATAGATGCCAATCAGGATGTAAAAGAGTATATCGTGAAGAATCTGAAATCCGTGGTGGACGTTACACAGATTAGAAATTTGTTCGGCTCTTTGGCGGGGACTATCAGCAGTATTTTTATCGCCCTTTTTTCGGTGACGTTTATGGCGTTCTTCTTTTTGAAGGACAGCAATCTTTTTTATAAGATGTTGTTGGCTGTTGTGCCAACACGTTATGGCGAGGGAGTGGGGAAAGCACTTGATTCTATACAGAAATTGCTGGTTCGTTACTTTATAGGGATTACTTTCGAGGTGTTGATTGTCATGGGTTTGAATATCATAGGTCTGACCATCATCGGGTTGCCGTTCAACAATGCCGTGCTGATAGGGTTGATGACCGGAATAACAAATGTAATCCCGTATATCGGACCGCTTATCGGTGCGGCCTTCGGGCTTTCGGTGGGAATTGCCACGAACGTGGACGTGGATTTCTACACGGTGGTATTTCCTTTACTGATTTATATGAGTATCGTGTTTATTATCACGCAATTGATTGATAATGTAATTTTGCAGCCCTTGATTTACGGGAATAGCGTGCATGCTCACCCGATGGAAATTTTTCTGGTGATATTAATCGCGGGAAACTTGGCCGGGATTCCGGGAATGATTCTTGCCATTCCGGGTTATACCGTATTGAGGGTAATATTGAGGGAGTTTTTTAATAAATATAAACTCGTGAAGTCACTCACGAAGAGTCTGGAATGAGTTCATAAGGTTTATAAAGTTCATAAAGTTTATAAAGTTACAGGTATTCTTCGGACAGAATTTAACGGCAACGAAAGTTGCCGTTATGACTTTATGAACCTTATAAACCTTACAAACTTTATAAACTAATCCAGCACCCCACGCGTACGGTCTTCAAAAGCGGAAAGTGCGGCTTTCGCTCCTTCGCCCATAGCTATGATAATTTGTTTGTAAGGTACCGAAGATACATCTCCTGCCGCGTATATGCCCGGAATGTTCGTGCGGCAATGCGCGTCAATCATTATTTCTCCGGGACGGTTGGTATCCACTACTTCACGGAACGCTCCACTATTCGGAACCAATCCGATTTGAACGAATATCCCATCCAAGGCGATTACTCTACTTTCTTCTGTCTCGCGGTCTTTCACTTGTATCCCGGTTACTTTTTCTCCATTCCCGATGATTCCCAAAGTTTGCGAGTTGGTGAATACTTCCACGTTCGACAGGCTCTTTACTTTTTCTTGTAGTACTTGGTCGGCTTTTAATTCCTCGAGGAATTCCAGAACTGTTACTTTTGAACAAATTCCCGCTAAATCAATTGCTGCTTCAATCCCCGAATTGCCCCCGCCGATAACGGCTACCTGTTTACCTTTATAGAAAGGTCCGTCGCAATGCGGGCAGAAGGCAACGCCTCTACCTGTATATTCTGCCTCACCCGTCACGTTTAATTTTCTCCAACTTGCTCCCGTGGCAATAATGACTGCCGGAGCAATGAATTTCTCCCCTTTTGCCGTGGATAATATTTTCTGATTCTTCTCGATTTCAACTTTCTCTATCCGGCGATGTTCCAACAGGTCTATCGGGTAGCGCTGAATATGTGTTCTAATGTTTTCGGCCAATAGGCTACCGGTTGTTTCGGGTACGGATATCAGGTTCTCGATACCCACGGTTTCTTTTACCTGCCCGCCTACGCGTTCAGCCACGATAGCTACATTCAACCCCTTGCGTGCCGAATAAATGGCTGCGGCTGCCCCCGCGGGTCCTCCGCCGACGACAATCACGTCATAGTGTTTTTCGGTGGTATCAATCGTGTCCTCGTTGCTACCGTATTGGTTTTCCAGTTTACTCAATAATTCCCCGAATTCTCCCCGTCCGACATGAATCAATTTCCCGTCGGCAAACACGGAAGGTACACCTTGTATATTTAAAGCCTCTACTTCAGCCTGATTGATTGCTCCGTCCACCATCTCGTGCGTGATTTGGTCATTCAACGTGGTCATGGCATTCAGAGCTTGAATGACATCCGGGCAGTTCGTGCAAGTCAGTGAAACGTAGGTTGTCAAGTGAATGGGGCCTTTCAAGGCTTTTACCCTGTTACAGGTGGTTTCATCCGGGAAGTTTTTGCCTTTGCCGTCCAGATTCATGATGGCGAGCAACAAAGAGGTGAACTCGTGTCCATTGGGAACACCCCGGAATTTTATACCTGTTTTTTCTTCGTTCTTTAAGATCGTGAACGCTAGCCCGTCTCCTTCCGTGAGTTTGCACGATATTTTATCGGAGCATTCGCTAACGTCGTTTAATATTTCCAAGAGTTCTTGGCGACTCTCGTGTTGAGGTGCAACAATGACATCAAACGTGTATGTTGCTTCCAATCCCTCGAAAATAGTTTTTAGCTGGTTCTTTAGTGTCGTATCTAGCATGTGATTCATTGTTAAAAAAAGCCGACGATGTGGTTTCGTCGGCTTTCGCGTGATTCTGTTAAATTTTACCGACTAAATCGATGCTTGGTTTTAGCGTGGTCGCACCTTTTTTCCATTTCGCGGGACATACTTCATTCGGGTGTTCTGCCACGAATAAAGCTGCTTCCACTTTTCGTAGTAATTCGTCCGCGTTGCGTCCGATATTGTTGTCGTGGATTTCAGCAATTTTGATTTTCCCTTCTGGGTTTACCACGAAAGTTCCGCGGTATGCCATTCCCTCTTCCTCAATCATTACGCCGAATGCGCGACTCAATACCCCGGTCGGGTCTGCAAGCATCGGGTAGTTGATTTTACGAATACTTTCAGAAGCATCGTGCCATGCTTTGTGTACGAAGTGTGAGTCTGTGCTCACGGAATAAACTTCTACTCCCATTTTCTGGAATTGCTCGTATTTCTCTGCCACGTCTACCAGTTCGGTCGGGCATACAAAAGTGAAGTCAGCGGGATAGAAGAAGAAAATAGCCCATTTCCCTTTTACGTCGTCGCTGCTTACAGTTTTGAAATTACCATTGTGAAAAGCTTGAACTTTGAATTCCGGAATTTGTGAATTGATAATTGGTTCCATTGTTTAGTGTGTTTATGATTGTTATTAATTTGTTTTCTCGATACAAAGATATATAGTTTTTCTTGATGTGTGTAATAAATCTAATTGAATTATTCTATATGCGTATAGGGAAAACTAATAATGTATTGATTATTTATGACTTTGAAATTTTGCAGTGGTAAATTTTGCGGCTGTAAAATTTGGCAATTTTGTTTGATTAAACTGATTGGAGGACAAATATGAAATTTTATAATAGAGAAAAAGAGTTCGTTGCGTTGGAAGTGGTGGCAAGGGAAGGGTAGTAAGGAACAAGATAAAATTGATATCGTGGGATTGTATGCGGAAGAAAGTGTTGTTCAAGTATGAAATAGAAAAACGTTTGTTTCCGATGGAAGATATGTGATGAGGGCGGCTTTCCTCTTCCATCACCCCTTGCTCGAACGAAAATTTTTGGCTATCCGTCGAGTAAGTAGGACCCCACTTATTCTGACGGCAATGGGAATATATACACGGAGCTTTATAGTGACCTTTACAAATTCGATGTTTCCGAACCGAACTGTCACTATAGAACAATACCTCCCGTGTGAGCAATGTCTAGGCTCTGGGAATTCCTGTGCGGAAATTATTATTAGATTTGTATCGAGGGGAAGGTATGTTTGTTGCAAAGAATTGTTGATTGATTAATTGAACGCAAGAAATGACAACGTTACAAAATGTATTGGAGAATGTGCATAACCTCACGGAGAGTAATGCTAGCGAGATTTTCGAGGATATTGCGAAACAGCTTTTTCGTGGATTTTGTATCAAACAAGGTAGTGTGGAATATCGTTTCCTCGAGGTAGAGTTTTATTATTTCAGTCCAGAGCATAAAGATGTTTTAGAGTTTGGTAATCGTCCTTTTGTTTATGCTCGTAATTGCAAAGTTTCGGGTACATTTTTCGTGCATGCTAGTGGTTTGGATATTTGTTTCACGGGGAGAGTGGATTCTGGTACAGAGAAATCACGTGGGGGAGGTATCCTAATTCGTTCTTTACTGCGAATTGACGAGGATGGTCTACGTACTGTGGTTACTGGTCCGTGGGATTGTATGGATGCTTTGATAAATTACACGAACGAGAGTAATTTTCCGAGAATTGTGAAATTGGAAAATATTGATAATGACGTGTGTGTGCAAAGTGCAGTACGTTGTAATGATAGAAGTATATTTAAAGAAAAGAAATATTGTTTTTACGATTTTCGTTATGTTGATCGTAAAAACGATTATTGGTCTGAGCAAATTGGTAAATTAAATCGATACGACCCGATAACGAAAGGGATAAAGAAGGAATATAGTGAGAAGCCTTGGAACCGAAAGAATAGGGTGTAATTGGACGATGTTTTTCACGAGAGGTGCGTTATTAGGATTATTTTTTTATTCTCTTCAAATTTTGATGAGAATAGTACCAATATTCAAATCAAGCGATTTGAACTAGTCAGTCATGTGGGTTTACGTCTGAGTATTTCAGACGTAAATCCCAGTTATTTTTAAATCAATGCGATTTCCAGTACTTCCCGGATGTGGTTGACGAAATGGAAGGTGATACCCGAAACGTATTCCTTTTTGATTTCGTCGATGTCTTTTTTGTTCTCGCAGCAGAGGATAATCTCTTTGATTCCGGCTCGCTTGGCGGCGAGAATTTTTTCACGGATGCCGCCTACCGGAAGGACTTTGCCGCGCAGGGTGATCTCTCCGGTCATGGCAAGAGCTTTTTTCACTTTTCGTCCGGTCAGTGATGATGCCAAGGAGGTCACCATGGTGATACCTGCCGAAGGACCGTCTTTGGGTACGGCGCCTGCCGGAACGTGAATGTGAATGTTATGTTCCTCTATTGCCGCGGGGTTGATGCCCAATTCTTCGGCGTGTGATTTAATATATTCCAATGCCAGCGTGGCTGATTCTTTCATTACGTCACCGAGGCTTCCGGTCATGGTTAATTGTCCTTTGCCTTTGCTGATACTCGATTCCACGTATAGAATTTCTCCGCCCACGGCAGTCCAAGCCAAGCCTGTCACAACACCCGGTAGTTCATTTCCTTGGTATTCTTCTCTGGTAAAGATAGGAGTTCCGAGGTATTCTTCCACGGTATCTTTTGTCGGTTGCACCGTGAAGCTGGGGTCTAAGGCCACGTTTTTAGCCACTTGGCGCATAATCTTAGCCAAGGTTTTGTCTAAACCGCGCACGCCGGATTCACGGGTGTATTTGTCGATAATATAGTTCAATATATCATCCGAGAATGTGATCTGTTCTGCTTTTAGCCCGTGATTTGCCAGTTGCTTCGGGATCAGGTGACGTTTGGCAATTTCGATCTTTTCTTCCATAAGATAGCCGCTGACCTCTATCATTTCCATACGATCTCTCAACGGGGGAGCGATCGTGGAGATGTCATTCGCCGTGGCGATGAACATGACTTTTGATAAATCATAATCGATATCCAAATAATTGTCATGAAAAGCCGTGTTCTGTTCGGGATCAAGTACTTCCAATAATGCAGACTGCGGATCTCCTCTGAAATCCTGTCCTACCTTGTCGATTTCGTCCAGAATAAACACGGGGTTCGAGGTCCCTGCTTTTTTGATACTTTGTATAATCCTACCCGGCATGGCACCGATGTATGTACGGCGGTGTCCCCGGATTTCGGATTCGTCATGCAAGCCGCCTAATGACATGCGAACGAATTCCCGGTTCAAGGCACGTGCAACCGATTTGCCGAGAGAGGTTTTACCTACACCCGGGGGACCGTACAGGCAGAGAATCGGGGATTTCATATCTCCTTTCAGTTTTAACACGGCAAGGTATTCCAGAATGCGCTCTTTCACCTTATCCAGCCCGTAGTGGTCGGCATCCAGTATTTCGGATGCTTTTTTCAAATCGAAATTGTCTTCCGAATAGTGCTCCCACGGCAACTCGGTCAATTCCTTCACGTAATTGAATTGCACTGAATAGTCCGGGGTTGACGGGTTCTGGCGTTTCAGTTTTTGGAGTTCCTTGCGGAATATTTCTTCCACGTTCTTCGGCCATTTTTTCTTTGATGCGGCCTCTTCCAGTTCTTGCAGGTCTTCATCCACGGGATTCGCGCCCAACTCGTTCTGGATAGTCTTCATCTGTTGATGAAGCAGGTATTCTCTTTGTTGTTTATCAAGGTCGACCTTGACCTTTTGTTGAATATCCTCTTTTAATTCCAGAACTTTGACTTGTTTACCCAGTAGTTCCAGTAATTTGTTTGCCCGTTCTTTCAATCTGTCGATTTCGAGCAATTCTTGTTTATCCCTGTAATCAATCTCTGTGTTTGAAGATATGAAATTGACAAGGAATAACATGCTCTCGATATTTTTCAAGGCGAAGCCTGCCTCGTTGGGAATATTGCTGGAAAATCTCACGATTTTCATTGCCATATCCTTTAGGGCTTCGGAAATGGCATTGTATTCCTGATCTTCCGTGTGTATTTTTTCCTCTTCTTTCACGATGATTTTACCCACGTGATAGGGTTCGTCATACAAGATGTCATCCAAATGGAAGCGTCTTTTCCCTTGGATAATAGCTGTGGTCGTTCCGTCGGGCATCTCTAGCAATCTTAGCACGGAAGCGACCGTACCTGTCGTGTACAGATCGGTTTGCTGCGGGTTTTCCGTGAGGATATCCTTTTGTGCGATGACACCGATTAATGCGCTTTGCTTGTAAGCGAAACGTACCAGTTTTAGCGATTTTTCCCTACCGATATTGATTGGGATAATTACCCCCGGAAACAACACGGTGTTCCGTAGTGGTAAAATTGGCAGAGTGTCAGGTATATTACTGTGATCGTTCAGCATCTCTTTCTCGTCACCCAGTATAGATAAATAATCCTGATTTTCCTCTGATAAATTATCTTGTAAAAAATCTTTTAAATCTATATTGCTCATTATAATCTCCTTATCTATTTGTAGTTGTTTCTTCGTGTGATTTGGTTTCTTTCGGGAGTCCCTTGATTAGCCTTGAATCGGAGGACTGCCATTTTGGCAAAAAATTCCTGAAAAATAAACCATTACTTAATAGGACAATTCCTATGCCAAAGATTTTTTGGTCGAAATAGGGTAAAAAAAGATGCAATTGTTACTTTTGCACATAAATATAAAACACAAATGAAAATAATTTTATTCGACGATAAAAGTTGGAGAACGTTGAGACCTCTTACTTTGACTCGTCCGGTATCTGAACTAAGGGTAGGGATTCTCACGATTCGAGAGAAGTGGGAAAAACGGTTAGGTGACAAGGTTGCATACCTGACCAAGGACTACCTGCAAGAAAAATACCCGTTGTCTGTGGAAGATGATAATTTGCTGATCAACGCGTCCGTGTGTCCGAACCCACGTTTGTTGGGTGAGATCGGTGGTCTGCAGCCGGGGGAAATGTTATTACAAGGCGATTGTGTAATCGCTTTGCGAGTGGATAAACGGGAGGTCGCAGCCTTTGATCCTGCCGGGTTACCGGGTTTAGTACGAAAGGAGTTCACGGGTGAATTTAATCGTGTGGAATATCCTTATCACGTGTTTTCACTGAACGGGCAAGAGTTGGAGATTGACTTCAAGTTATTGACCGAGGGACGGAAGAGTGCGCCGTTGGATAGTGGCGTGCGGGTATACGGGAAGTATCCTGTCTTCGTGGAGGAAGGTGCCGTTGTTCGCGGTGCCGTGATCAACACGGAAGGCGGTCCCGTGTATATCGGGAAGGACGCGGAAATCATGGAAGGAGTCCTCGTGAGAGGTCCTTTGGCCATGTGCGAACATGCGGTATTGACGATGGCGGCGAAAGTGTACGGTCCCACGACTTTAGGACCTTATTGCAAGTGCGGGGGTGAGGTAAATAACGTGGTTTTGCTCGCGTACTCCAACAAGGCTCATGATGGGTTCTTGGGTAATTCCGTGCTGGGGGAATGGTGTAATATCGGGGCGGGAACAAACAACTCGAACTTGAAGAATACCTACGTGGAGGTGAAGTTATGGGATTACGAAACGAGACGTTTCCGGAAAACCGGACTTCAGTTTTGTGGTCTGATTATGGGTGACCATGCCAAGTTGGGTATTTCTACAATGATTAATACCGGAACGGTGATCGGCGTGGGAGCTAACGTGTACGGGGCAGAATTTCCCCGTAATTTTATTCCCTCTTTTGCTTGGGGCGGTGCCTGTGGATTTACCGAACATATGATGCCTCAGTTTATCGCGACAGCCGAAGCCGTGATGAAACGTCGGAATAAAGTATTCGATGACGTGGATCGTCGGATTATCGAGCATGTGTTTGCTGATCCGGACAGATAAAATAAAAAAAGGAGATTCTGTGAATCTCCTTTTTTTATTTCTATTTCAGAAAGATTATTTCTTTCTGTTTTCCATGTGCGATTTGTAACGGTTCATGAACTTGTCAACACGTCCTGCAGTATCGATCAATTTGATCTTACCGGTATAGAACGGGTGAGAAGAGTTAGAAATTTCCATTTTTATCAATGGATATTCAACTCCGTCGATTTCGATAGTCTCCCTCGTTGCGGCGGTAGACTTGGTGATAGTAGTCATGCCATTAGACATATCTTTAAATACTACTAATCTGTAATTTTCAGGATGTATGCCCTTTTTCATCTCGTATATAATTTTTAAAATTGTTTCTACATTAACGGGCAGCAAAGATAGTCGATTCATTATAAATCACAAAGAAATTCAAGGACTTTTTTCGAGATGAGGTATTAAAACGTCATTTTTCCGTGAAGAGTACCGTTTGTTTGTATTTTTGGAAATAAAATGACGCCGGGGTTTACGCTTGTCAGCACGTACCTTCCGGCGTCGGGGAATGGATTATATCATTTTTGCGGGACCACTTCCTTCCTTAAGTTTTTCAGCAATTCTTCCCCCACGAAGCGCTCGAAGACTTCCGGTGTCGGGTTGTCTTTCTGCATCTTTAGAGCCGCGAGGTATTTTGCCTTGTCCTCGCCCGGAATGATAATCAAGGGTTCAAGGAACATCATCTGTATGTAGTTCATGAATAATAAAGCAACAGTGATGTTTGCCGCCCCGAAAGGCTTGATATGGGAAAAATAATAATGAAAGTCTGCTCCCAATTTTACGGTAAGTATATCATGAACGTTATTCAGTTTCTCGTTTGTTTCTTTACACAGGCTGTCCAGTTTGTCCGGTATTTGATCATAGTTTGCCGTGACGCCTTCTTCGTAGTATTCTTCACCTAAGCGGAAATCTCCCAAAGAGGTATCGTAACTGCCCACGGGAGTCGTTTCTTCTTTCCCGGTATGGTGCATTACTTTGGCACTGACCTCCCGAACGAAATCGGACGAAAGCCGCTTGCGCTGTTGGGCACATTTCATGAGGAAGAGAAAAGCGTTGCTCAAGTCTTTTATCCGTAGTACGGTTTCCCGCTCTACCTTGGGTGAAATCTCGATGTCATTCAAGATATTGAAAAAATCTTGTTTCTTTATATCCATCCCGTCCAGACGGGCAATCTCGTAAAGCAAGGTTTCCACTCTTCTTGGGGAATAACCTTTTGTTGCCAGTTTGGCTCTTCCGAGATATTCTTCTCTTGTTCTACATAGTTCTTGCCACATAATCGTTCATTTTTTCTATTTGGTACGTGGTATTTGTCGGTTTAGTTTTGTTTTTATATTTATTTGATAGATGAGATTATCTGTTGACAATACAGGGGTGGATATTGACAATAATATCGTATTTTTGTATGCTTGATTATGATTCACCAAGCGTATGCTGCTTAAAGAATAAAGTATGTTGAAGGATTTTACGGCAATAGATTTTGAAACGGCTAACCACCACCCGACGAGTGCTTGCTCTATCGGGATAGTCGTGGTGCGTGACGGTGTTATCGCGGATGAGTTTTCGCATTTGATAAAACCGGAACCGTTTTATTTTTACCGGAAATTTATCGGGATTCACGGCATTACCCCCGCGATGGTGGAAGACGCTCCTTCATTTTACGATTTGTGGGGAAAGATGGGGCGGTATTTTGACACGGAGGCGTTGGTTGCTCACAATGCCGGGTTTGATATGAGTGTTTTGAAGGCTTGTCTGGAGCGGTCGGACATCTATATCCCGATGCCCCAATCGTATTGCACGTGCCGACTCTCCCGAAAATTGGTAAAAGGTTTACCTAATTATAAACTGAACACGTTGTGCGAGCATTTCGGGATAGAACTGAATCACCACGAGGCATTGAGTGATGCCCGTGGTGCAGCTAAAATCATGATAGAACTCGGCCGTTTATAATCGGCTGATAATTTCCTTGAATATGGCTCCCATGCGTGGTTGGGCGTGGTTGCCCACGTCTTGTACTTCCGCGTGATTGGTGTCGAGTAAATCCGGAGTGGCGGTACTGTTCGTGATGACGGACATGCCGAAACATTCCATCCCCATGTGGCGTGCCACGATGATTTCCGGTACGGTAGACATTCCCACGGCATCCCCGCCTATAATGCGAATCCAATTGTACTCCGCCGGGGTTTCGAACGAGGGACCTTGCAGTCCGGCGTAGACGCCTTTCCATAATTTGATATCCAGTTTTTTCCCGGCTTCCTCGGCGAGCTCGATCAGGCGGGTACTGTATGCTTCCGCCATGCTTGGAAACCGGGGACCCAATTCGTCGATATTCTTACCCCTGAGCGGGTGTTCGGGAAAGAGGTTGATATGATCCCGGATGATCATAAGGTCGCCCGCGAGATAACTCGTGTTCACGCCCCCGGCAGCATTCGACACGAACAATCTCTTTACACCCAAGGCGTGCATGACTCTCACGGGGAAGGTTACTTCTTGCATGGAATAGCCCTCGTAATAATGGAAACGTCCTTGCATGGCGATCACTTTCTTGCCCCCGAATGTTCCGATAAGCAATTGTCCCCGGTGTCCCTGTACCGTGGATACGGGGAAATGAGGGATGGCCATGTAAGGAATGGCGTGTTCTATTTCGATGGATTTCCCGAGTTCTCCCAATCCGGTACCCAAGATAATCCCGATCGTGTGTTCTCCTTTGATATAAGGTGCCAAGTATCGGCTACTTTCTTTTATCTTGTCTAACATAGTTGTATATATTTTTAATGAGTTGGTCTTGTGATGTCAGAAATTCCGGTTCGATGGGAACATAGAATATCCGTTGTCTGATTTCATCCGGGATATTACTCAAGGCTAACCGCACGGCATCTTTTTCTGTCGTGAAGATGTATTTGTTCGGGGTGCTGATTTTGTCGTATTCCTGAATGATACGGTGAATATCCCCGTCCCGGTAATTGTGGTGGTCGGGGAAAGCGATTTGGTGTATTTGTTTGGTTAATTTTTCAAGATACTCGATGTAAGGAGCCGGTTGGGCGATTCCCGTTACACACAGGATAGCGCTGTCCGGGGTAATGGAGCAACGGCTGGTTTTATCCAGCGGGGTGATGTCCCCGTATTTCATCGTGGTGAACAGCAATTGCTGGTAAGCCATCAAGTTCAAGTGTTTCAAAATAATCCGCTTCTCGATGGGAGAAATGTTAGGCGGACATTTTGTCACGATCACGTAGTTTGCCCTGTCTTTGGCGCTTGCTTTCTCTCTGAGGCGTCCCAAGGGCAGGAGGTGGTCTTCGTATATCGGGCGGTTGTAGTCGATCAACAAAATATTGATATCCGCTTTCACGTACCGGTGTTGAAAACCATCATCCAGAACGATAACATCCGGTTTCTCCGGCAATTGCATCAGTTTCTTGATGCCTCTCACCCGGTTGGCATCAACGGCGACCGTGATATCCGGGAATTTGTTTTTTATTTGCATGGGCTCGTCACCGATTTCGCTGGCAGTCGATGTCTCCGTTGCCAGCACGAAACCGGACGTTTTACGTTTATAGCCCCGGCTCAGGCAAGCTACCCGGTAGTCGTTTTTCAGCACGTTGATTAAGGCTTCCGTGTGGGGAGTCTTGCCTGTACCGCCCACGGTGATATTTCCAACGCAGATGATGGGAATATCAAATTCGTGAGACTCCAGTATACCTAGGTTAAATAGTCTGTTTCTGACGCTGACACCTAGACCGTACAGGACGCTTAATGGCCATAAAGTAAGATATTTGAGCACCATGTTCTACATTCGCTTTAGTTAAAAGTGAGATCGTAAGGTATTCTGGCTACCATACCGTTTATTTTTAGTAATTCTTTTTGACTCCGGTATATATCATAGAAATCGCCCAACTCTTCTTTGACAATCTTTGCTTTTACCGTTTCGGTAAGGTTGGACAGGATATCTTCAAGCGGGTTGCGCTCCGTCGGGAGTTCCGTGATCTGGTATTCCGTCAGACCGGCTTTCGCGGCGGCAATCCGAATGGCGTCGTTCAATCCGCCCAGCACGTCAACCAATCCGATTTTTAAGGCGTCCTCTCCGGTCCATACGCGCCCTTGAGCGATCTCGTTCACTTCCTCTTTCGTCATGTGGCGTCCTTGGCTAACCCGGTCGAGGAATGTATCATACCCCCGGTTGATGTAGTTTTGCATCACGTTTCTCTCGTAGGCGGTCATCGGTCTGTCGCTGATTGGAATAGGTAACGGATAACCACCGCCGAAATCGCTGTGGTCGTTGGTTTTTACCACGTCGGAATTGATACCTAATTTGTCCTTTATCAATTTCTCCCCGCTAAACAGCAACCCGAATATCCCGATGGAACCGGTTAATGTCGTGGGATCGGCAACGATCGTATCGGCAGCACAGGAGATGTAATACCCGCCGGAAGCGGCAACATTTCCCATCGACGCGATGAGCGGTTTCTCTTGGGCGGCAAGCTGAACTTCTTTCCAGATGATATCGGATGTCAAGGCGCTTCCCCCCGGTGAGTTTACACGTAGTACGATAGCCTTTATATTTTTATTTTCCCGGGCCTTGCGTATGGTTTGCGCTAATTCCGGTCCAATGCTTGTAGCTGACTGTTGGAAACCGATATCCCCTTGCGCGTAGATAACGGCAATCTTGTCTTTGGCAAGGTTAATGGTCGGGAGCACGGCTCTTTGATATTTATCGAGCGTGATCATGGATAATTGGGTAGAGTCCGGAATGCCACAAGCCGCGTTCAATTTGCGGAGCATTTCGTATTCGTAGAGAGTACCGTCGAAGAAGCCTTCTTTCACGAATTCCCCGGCAGGATATACTTGAAACTCGTTTGTCAGTCGAGTGATTTTCTCTACCGGTATATTACGGGTTACTGAGATTCCCTTGATGATATTTCCCCAGAGAGAATTTAAGTAGGTTTGCACTTGTTCACGGTTGGCGTCGCTCATGTGATCTTGCAGGAAAGGCTCTACTGCCGATTTGAATTTTCCCACACGGATAACTTCCGGCTCTACGCCGATTTTCTTCAACAGATCCTTGTAGAACGATACGTTGGCGGACATTCCCGTGAGTAATAACGGGGTTTCCGGGTTCACGAATATACTGTCGGCAACGGTTGCCAGATAGTAACTTTTCTGGTCGTATCCCAAGTTCGAGTAGCTATAAATAAATTTTCCGCTTTCTTTGAATTTCAATAGCGCGTCCCGAATCTCATCAATCGTGGCGAGTGCCCCGAAGTTGGATTTTATTTCCGTCAAGTCAAGATAGATTCCCTTAATTCGGTCGTCTTTCCCGGCTTGTTCGATGTATTTCAGTATTTTATTTAACCCGGTTTGTTTGTTCATGGATAAAGACATGATATTCAGATTTTCTAACGGGTTATCGGAAGCTCTGTCCGGTATTGGATCGCTGAAGGATAATTTCAGAACAGAATTATCCGTGACAGTAACACTTTTGCTGCCGGCAAAACTGATGAGGCTGACAGAACTGATGAACATTACCATACAGATAATGAGCATGAATATGTTCACGATAAATACGCCGATGACGGTCGCTAATAGATACTTTAGAAAGCTTTTCATAATGTAATTTTAGTCGTTAATTATTTATTATACAATAAACGAGTTAGCTTTTTATATTGGGTACGTGAGAATCATTTTTCAATAAAAAATGATTTTCACAAATGTATGCAATAATTTTGGTCATGCAAATTTAAAATTGGTGTTGTTTTGTTTCTCGTCTATTTTTTGATAGTTTTACGTCGGAACAAAATAGATACGGAATGAGTAAGTTTGAAGTTATAGGAGGGAAGCGGTTAAAGGGCGAACTGGTCCCTCAAGGAGCGAAGAATGAAGCGTTGCAGGTGATATGTGCCTGCCTGTTGACGAAAGAAGAAGTGGTGATTAGCAATATACCGGAGATACTGGACGTGATCAAGTTGATCGAGTTGCTGAAAGGTATCGGTGTGCAGGTGGAGCGATTGCAAAAAGGGGAATACTCCTTCAAGGCTTGCAATGTCGATTTGAAGTACTTGGAAACGGAAGATTTCTACCATAAGGCATCCAGTTTGCGCGGTTCCATCATGATTCTCGGGCCTTTGTTGGCGCTCCACGGTTTCGGGTTGGTGCCGAAGCCGGGCGGGGACAAGATTGGGCGTCGTCGTCTGGATACCCATTTTTTGGGCTTCGAGAAGTTGGGGGCTACTTTCGAGTATGACGGGGTGTCCGGGTGTTTTAAGGCGTCGGCACAAAAGCTCAAGGGGGCTTACATGTTGCTGGACGAGGCGTCGGTGACCGGAACCGCGAATATCGTGATGGCGGCAGTCCTCGCCGAAGGGGTTACGACTATATATAATGCGGCTTGTGAACCTTACGTGCAACAACTTTGCAAGATGTTGAATGCCATGGGAGCCCGTATTTCGGGGATTGCTTCCAATCTGTTGACTATCGAGGGTGTCGAGAGTCTTCACGGTTGCCGTCACCGTTGTTTGCCGGATATGATTGAAATCGGTAGTTACATCGGGTTGGCCGCTTTGACGCGTTCGGAGATCACGATCAAGGGATGCGGCATTCCCCAGTTGGGAATTATCCCGAATGCTTTCCGTAAATTGGGTATCCGCATCGAGGAACGGGACGATGATTTATACATCCCCCGTCAAGAGCATTACATGATAGAGGATTTTATCGACGGGTCCATTCTCACGGTTGCCGATGCCCCGTGGCCGGGGTTGACACCCGACTTGTTGAGTGTCTTTTTGGTTGTGGCAACGCAGGCTAGGGGTAGCGTGCTGATTCACCAGAAGATGTTCGAGAGCCGTTTGTTTTTCGTGGATAAGTTAATCGACATGGGAGCAAAGATTATTCTTTGTGACCCGCACCGCGCCACGGTTATCGGTCAGAATCACGAGTCACAACTGCGTCCCACGAAAATGACCTCTCCGGATATCCGTGCCGGAATCGCCTTGTTGATCGCTGCCCTCTCCGCACCGGGAAAGAGCGTGATTGACAATATCGACCAGATCGACAGGGGGTATGAAAATATCGACGAGAAACTGAACGCTATCGGAGCGGAGATCAAGAGGAGTAAATGATTTCGGATTTAACAGAAACAGACAATGAATAATATGCAGGTTGTCACTCAAGACTCTTTGGTACTCTACAAAAGTGAAGATGGCAATATACAGTTGAATGTAAAATTAGAAAAAGATACGGTATGGCTGACACAACCTCAAATGGCTAATTTGTTTGGGGTAGATAGAACGGTAATAGTCAGACATATTCGAAATATTTATAATGCCAAAGAGTTATATGAGGAGGCAACTTGTGCAAAAAATGCACAGGTTCAAGAAGAGGGTGGAAGAATCGTTAGGCGAGTTATACCTTACTATAATTTGGATATGATTATTTCCGTAAGCTATAGGGTAAATTCAAAAAACGCAACTCAATTCAGAATTTGGGCAACCTCTGTACTGAAACAATTTCTTATCAAAGGCTACGCCATCAACGATCAACGCCTGCAACAGCTTGGAGAAGTGATACGCATTGTGAAACGTACCCAAAATGAACTTGATGCCAAACAAGTGCTTGGCGTGATCGAGAACTACAACACGGCCCTTACTTTGCTTGATGATTATGATCACCAGAGTATGAAACGCCCGAAGGGAAATCAGGCAACATATATTCTAAATTATGAAGAATGTCGCTATCTGATAGACCAAATGCGTTTTAGTGCTGATTCCAACTTGTGCGGGCATGAAAAGGACGATTCCTTCAAAGGCAGTATAGGTAATATTTATCAAAGTTTTTTCTTGACAAGAATGGCATTCTCTATAATGAAGATGGCAGCAAGCATATTGCCGATCATACTCTCGTAGCGCTTACCATTATGATTGCCGAATCACGGACGGAGGAGAAGGAAATGATGATAAGTATCATCATGAATTGTATTTAAGATTTTTGTATATTTGATGTAAAATGTAAGAATATGATGTTAAAAAAGATTAGTAGTATATTTATAGGAACTATTCTTTTACTTTCTTGTCATGACGATGACAAGAAAGTAAATATAAAAATTCCGGATTTGGATAAAAAATATATCGAAATGTCCGGATGTTTAGGATTGTATGATGCCGTGACTTTTAATGTTGGTACTTCGGCATACATGGGATTGGGTTGGTATAATGTATTGGGAGATAATCTACATTTTTATAAATATTCTCCTAAATATCGAGAATGGGTGTGGATAGAACAACCCTTTCCGGGGAAGCACCGGACTCATGCCGTTACTTTTGCGATAGGAGGAAAGGCGTATATTGGTTTAGGACGTTCAAAATTGGATCCTCCCACTACATCGTATGAAGCGTATGATGATTTTTTCGTGTACGATACTCTTACGCGAGAATGGGAAGAATTGAAATTTAAGTTTCCGGGTAAACCGCGTTGGGGAGCCGTTGCTTTCGTGCTAGGAGGGAAAGCGTATGTCGGGACAGGAGTGGATGAATCTATACCGACAAATAGTGAATATTTTGCAGATTTCTATGAATTTGACCCTCAAAAGGGGTGGAAACAAATCTCTAATATTTATTACCCTCGTTACGGGGCTATTTCGTTTGTTTCGGGTAATCTGGGGTACGTTTGTTTCGGGAATTTGTATAGTTCTAGCAGCAAGCAGGACGTGCAAGTGTATGATCCGGTTTCCGCTCGGTGGAAAGAGTTACCCGTGCAATACGAGGATGAAGAAACGCGAGAACTTCGTGAAGGAACAAATGTCAAATCTTTTGTTTTGACTAAAGATGGAGAAGAATTTGTTTATGTTTTTGGAGATAGTGGGAGTTGGGGATATGCCCCTCGTGAAAATGTTTGGAAAAGTTTAGGAGATTCCATGGGAGGATACCTCGGATTTGCTGCCGAAAACAAGGGTTTTTTGGTCAGTATCGAGAGGGGAAATTTCAAGGCTTGTGAGTTTACAATCAGAGATGAAAAATGAATTTACTTTGTGTCTTTAATTCCGAATCACCCAATTATTTCGGCTTTTAAAGTATCCGGACTTTCTTGCAGGAGTTCGGATATTTTTTTACGGAGAACGGGATGCATGAAGTCCGGCATGATTTCATTTAACGGGCACAGGACAAAATTGCGTTGTGCCATTCTGGGATGGGGTACTGTCAGACGGGGGGTGTCGATGATCCGTGAGTCACAGAACAGTATGTCGATATCCATGGTACGGGAACAGAATTGTACTCCCGCGCGTACCCTTCCCAGTTTTTGTTCGGTTTGCTGGCATTTGTCGAGAACTTCTTCCGGGGATAATTCCGTGTTGTAGGTCACGATTTGATTGTAAAAGGTATTCTCCGATTCAAATCCCCAAGGGGCGGTTTCGTAGAGGGAAGAACGAGTTTCGATCTTCCCGAGCTCCGACATTTCTTTTACCGCTTCATCAATGAGTGCTTTCCGGTCACCTTGATTTCCCCCGAAAATAAGAGTTACCAGCATGTACTAATTTTAGATTTTAGATTTTAGATTTTAGATTGAGTAACCTCAGTCTGAAATCTAAAATAAATTAGTGTTTCTTGTAATTGAACTTTCTATTTTTCTGTTGCCTGTTATTATTATTGTTGTTGGAAGGTTTTTTATTCGTCTTCTGCAACAAGTCTTTAGAATGAGATAATGTCATTCCTTCCGGCATTTCGATATTACCACCGTACAACGTGTTTATATCACAATAGATTTGTTCGTCTTCCACGGAGTCTTTGTTCCACGTGAGGAACGATTTTTTCATGTGGTTTGCCGTCAGTACGGTAAGAACTCTCTTTATTTCAGGGTCTTCTGTTTCTTTGATTTTCTCGATTAGTTTTTCGGTGAGCAACCCGTAATGTTTATATTTGATACGGTGTTTGCTGTACGGCAGCCTTTCCGGCTTTTCTTCCAGAATGGCTTTATCGGGAAGCGGGTAGGGGGAGTCGATATCCAACGTGAAATTCGACATGATCATCAAGTGATCCCACAGTTTATGCCTGAAATCCGGCACGTCGCGTAAATGCGGGTACAAGTTTCCCATCACGCTGATAATCGTTCTGGCTGCACGGGTGCGTTCGTCTCTATCTTCTATTGTTGCCAGATGGTCAATCATTATTTGAATATTTCTCCCATATTCCGGAAGAATCAGTTTTTTTCTTTGGCTATTATAGTCCATTACAGGATATGTTTTGTATTTAAATTAGTTATTTATGGGGAAACGCCGGAAAAATCATTTCGCTATACCGGAATAAAACTCCCTCGCATGTAATTATAGATATTTAGAATATGCCGCAAATATAATACTTTTTATTTATAAGTCGTTAATTTGTATCCCCTTGCACGTATAGTTTTGCAAACTTTAACAAAAGTACTTTCTGACCGTGCTTGGCAAATAGCACTTTAGCTTTTTTGTTTACCCCCAATCCGTCGAGCGTGATGACCTTTCCCGCCCCGAAATTCGGGTGATAGATAATCATTCCGGGTACTACCGTGTCGCCGCTGATCGCTTGCAATCTGGAGGTGTCCACATCCGGTATTTCCACGTTCGGCTGAGGGGATAAAGTCGGTTTTGCCATCCTCGTCACGCGTCCCGGCACTTGCAATTGCCGGTCTTCCCGCGAGCGGGTGGGGGTGAAAAAACCTTCCAGATACACGGGGTCGATTTCCGCGATAAATCGTGACGGTTGCGGGTACACCACGTTCCCGTTCTTGTAGCGGGTGGTGGCGTATGTCATGACCACTTTTTTCTCCGCGCGGGTCAGTGCCACGTAAAACAGGCGTCTTTCTTCTTCCAGAGCCGCGGGGGTATAAGCGCTTTGTTGAGCGGGGAAGAGGTCTTCTTCCATGCCCACGATAAAGACATTCTCGAATTCCAATCCTTTCGCCGAGTGAATGGTCATCAGCGTCACCTTGTTGTTGTCTTCCGGTTTTTCGCTATCTTGGTCAGTCAACAAGGCAACTCCCTCGAGGAACGACGGGAGTTTATCATCCCGTCCCTCGTTGTAAGCCGTTTCGCTGAAGTCTTTCACCGCGTTTAGCAACTCCTGTATATTTTCCTTTCGGGATACACCTTCCGGGGTATCGTCAGCGGATAGATCGTCGATGATACCGGATGTTTTGGCGATACGGTAAGTCGTGTCGTACGCGTTTTCTTCTTTTGCCAACTCGGTAAAGCCCTCGATCAATTGCCTGAAATGCGTCAGTTTGGCAGCCGTCGCGGCAGAAACCACGCCGGGTACTTTGTTCAAGTTGCAGAGTACCGTCCAGATGCTCGCGTTGTATTTCAGGGCGACTTCCTTGAGTTTGTCCACGGTCGTGTCGCCGATACCTCTTTTGGGATAATTGATGATTCGCTTCAAGGCCTCCTCGTCATTCTGGTTGACGGTCAGACGAAGGTATGCCAACAGGTCTTTGATCTCCTTTCTTTGATAGAAAGAGAGTCCCCCGTATATTTTGTAAGGAATATTTCTTTTGCGCAAGGCCTCTTCCATGATACGGGATTGCGCGTTTGTCCGGTAAAGGATGGCAAAGTCATTAAATTCCGCTTGCTCGTTCTGGGAAATGCGGAATATCTCTTGGGCGACTTGGAAACCTTCTTCTTTGTCCGACATGGCTTTCATTACCCGTATTTTGTCGCCTTCCTCGTTTTCCGAGAAAGTCTTTTTGGGTATCTGCTCCTTGTTCCGGCTGATGATACTGTTCGCCGCGTCCACGATGGTGGTCGTGGAGCGATAGTTCTGTTCCAGTTTGCAGAGCTTGTAGCCGGGGTAGTCGTTTCGGAAATTCAGAATGTTCTCGATACGGGCGCCCCGGAAAGAATAAATACTTTGCGCGTCATCCCCGACCACGCATATATTCTTGTGTTGTTCCGCGAGTTTCTTGATAATAAGGTATTGCGAGTAATTGGTATCCTGATACTCGTCGACCAGAATGTAATCGAATTTCTTCTGGTATTTTTCAAGTATTTCCGGGAAGTCACGGAACAATATATTGGTTTGCAACAACAGATCGTCAAAATCCATGACATCGCTTTGGCGGCATCGTAACTGGTAATACTTGTATATTTCCGTGATCATTGGTTTTTTCGCCGCTTGATCGGCAGCCACGATTTTTGCCGATTGGGCGTACGCCTGCGCTACGACCAGATTGTTTTTAGCCATGGAGATTCGTCCCAGCACGTCGTTCGGTTTATATACCTTATCATCCAGTCTTAAATCTTTAACGATCGATTTGATCAGGTTCTTAGAATCCTGCGAATCGTATATCGTGAAATTGGACGTGTACCCGAGATGTTCGGCTTCCACCCGTAAGATTTTCGAGAAGATGGAGTGAAATGTCCCCATCCACAAGTTGGCGGCATTTCCTTGCCCGACGAGCGTGGCTATACGTTTTTGCATCTCGCGTGCCGCCTTGTTCGTGAAGGTTAGCGCCAAAATACGGTAGGCGGGTACGCCTTTGCTCAGCAAGTTAGCGATGCGATATGTCAATACCCTTGTCTTTCCCGATCCTGCACCGGCAATCACAAGCGTGGGGCCTTCCGTGTTTACAACAGCCTTTCTCTGGTTCTCGTTCAATTCGTTAATAAAGTCCACGATTTTTGAGTTTTCTGGAATCTTGAATTAGTCGTGCAAAAATATAAAATCATTTCCATATCGACTGGTGTATCGCGTGAAAATTTACAATTTGTTCCGAAGGAGCATTTATGCGGGGAATATTTATCTCACTCTCTTTGGCTTGAGTGAGGGAGGCATAACGGTTATGCTAGGGTTAAGCTCCGGTGTCGGGTAAAACTTGTTAAAATTTTGGTCGTGTATTGCTACGGAACGAGGATTTTTCGCCCAAGTTAAAAAAGCGTATTTTTTACTAAAACGTGGGCGAAGAGTGGGCTATAAGTAGGCGAAGAGTGGGCGATCCCGCCCAATAGTCTGCCAATTGTCGCCTTTTAACCGCCTAATGGGGTAGTATATCCCTAATTTGCGGGTAGGAAAAGTTATAGCCAAGTAAGGGAAGATGCCGTTTGTCAGTCGTGTTTTACTCGGGTTTCCTGTATGAAATTGATGCTGTGGCAAGCCACGATGCCTGCGGTTTCCGTGCGCAGGCGACTTTCGCCCAGTGTCAGGGGGATAAAGCCGTTGTTTTTGGCAAGTTCTATTTCCCGGCTGGAAAAGTCGCCCTCGGGACCGATTAGTATGGTGATCGGCTGGTCGGGGAGATAGGCTTCGTCCAGTCGTTTTTTGTTGTCCTCGTCACAGTGGGCGATACATTTTACGCCTTCCCGCCGTGCCTGCACGAAATCGTCGAAGGGTGTCATCGGGTGAAGCTCGGGAAGGTAGGCTTTCAGCGATTGTTTCATGGCGGAAACGATTACTTTTTCCAGTCTGTCCGGTTTGATGATCTTTCGCTCCGAGTGTTCGCAGAGTAGCGGGGTGATCTCGTCGATTCCTATTTCCGTGCATTTCTCGAGGAACCATTCGATGCGCTCGATGTTTTTGGTCGGGGCAATGGCGATATGTACGCGGAACTCCCGTTGCCCGTAATGTTCTATTTTCTCGATGCACCTGACTTCACAGCGCTTGGCATTCGGCTGGATGATCTCGCAGGTGTAGAATCCCCCTTTACCGTCGATTAGCGATACTCGGTCACCCGCTTCGAGGCGAAGTACTTTGATGCAGTGTTTTGATTCTTCTTCCGGTAGCGTGTATTCATTGCCCGTGATGTCCGGCGTGTAAAATAGGTGCATAGTTCTGTGTTTTAATGACGGGGCAAAGGTATAAAAAGGCTTGATAAGACACAATTGCAGTCGATAATAATATTTTTAAGCGTACGTTCTTTTCTTGTTTAGTGTTGTGATTATGCATTGTAATTATTTTACTAATTTGATATATTTATGTTGAGTTATTCATTGAGATTTAATATATTTGCAAATATGATTATTAATCTAAAACAAATTAGTATGAAAAAAATTAAATTGTTAGCGTTTATTGTCGTTTTAAGTTGTGGTGTTTTTTATACCGCACGTGCTATTATTTTCGATGAAGTGCCCGGTACTCCTAGTTTTATATATTGGAACGTGGATGGTCAACACGAGGGGGACCCTTTGATTTTAAAATGGGGAAGTTCGCTAGAAATGTATATTTGTGCGGAAGCTCCATTTGATGTATATCGTCTTGGAATCGAGGCAAGAATCACAATGTTAGGAGCGACGTTTAATATTCCTATGCCGGAAAATGATTATTCGGCTCATATTGTAAATGCGGAATTGCCTTTAAAAATGGGAAGAGATTTGATATGTCGATTTACGTTTTTTATGCCGGATTATACTTTTATAGACGGATTGCCGGGGAGTATGGAGATTTTGTTTTATGATGGCTCAAAAGTAATTGCAGCGGGTAAAACAAAAGTGAAAATAAGTAAATGATATGGATTGAAAAATGATTATACATTAGAATTGTTGGAATATTTGTTTTTACGGTATCTAATGTATAATCACGTTTTGTCAGTGTTATTTCGTGTTTTTATATACCCATTTGATGGCGTCCGCAATGAGAATTTGCTCCTCGTCACCTTCATCGTAAAGAAATATTTTATGCTCTCCGGGTGTGCAATAAAATGAACCTAAAGAGTGCCAGCCTTGATTTTGATTCATATTAATGTACGAGAGTTCTTCCTGCTTGTCATGGAAAAAAATTCCATATTTTTGTATATAGGATTTTAAACGATTATTAGCTGGAATATAGTTTTCCGGTATATAGACCAGAATCTCGAACATTCCTTCCCTGTCGAGATTGGTTTTCCATTCTGCTGCAGATTTGTTGCTGGATTTCACTTTTTTGTACATGTAACTTCGAATCGGGAAACCATAGGCTTCTTGATGGATATATTGTTTCCATGTATCGGGGGAAGTTGTTATCCATTGAGATTTGAAATTCTCGTACTTTTCCCATGTATGGATGTCATTTTTCAGATGAGCTCGTAATTTACCGGAGTATTGTGTCGTTTTGAATCCGGGATCGGTGTTATCCACGATAGTTTCGTCAGGTGTTGTTAGAAAATGTTCTTTAGTAAGATCACGTGTATATTGTGTCGTATCGGATGAGAAGGCATTAGGGGTGCTGTTAATTTGAATCCGGTTCGGGATATTTCCTGAAATGTTCGTGTTTAGACTTATTGCGCGTAAGTTGTCCACCATGAAAGAGAATTCTTTTCCCGTGTTGGCTTTGATTTCAATCGCTTGATATTTAATGAGGTGTGCTCTTTTCTTTTCGTCAAGAGCCTGTCGCAATGCGGTCAATCCACCGGGTGGTAAGGTTTTACTTTCGATATTTATGATGCCGTCTACGTTGCTATTGTTGAAAATGCTGAATTTGACGTTACTCCGGTGGCGTCCGTCTGTTGTTTTGATAATAGTGTAATAGGTGTTTTGAATAAAATAGGTTGGAATTTGATTGCAATTGTACCATATAGGGATAATTTCTTCCCAATCGATGTGGTGTTTTGCTTTGAATTCTTCGTTGAGCAGCTGGAAATTCACTTTTTGAAATTGATACCGGGTGATAAAAGTGTTCAAAAATGATATGAGGCTATCTTGGTGTATGCCTCGTGTGTTGAGAATATCCACCAATTCCCGATTTTTTAATACTAGAATGGCATCAAGAACAGGTGATTCGATGTGCTCGTCTTGCAAAGCTTCTTTCAGACTCTTGCCGGAAAGATATTCTATGGCTTGAAACTCTGTTCTCGGTAATATATGTTTGCGTCCGTCTGTGCTTGTCGCGTTGTTGTCAATTAAAGTGATGTTGACGATGGTATTGATGCAGGGGTATTCGCTTGAATACAGGTATGTCATTTGATTGATAAAAAGCGGGAAAATCAAATGCAGGTTTTTCGAATACTCGAAAGAATCAGGATAAAGTAGCTTTTTTTTTCTTGAATATAGTGCCAGAATATTTTCCCATGAAAACGAGTGTTGAATGTTGTTTTCTTTTAATAGGAAATTTTGAATACTTGAACCTTGTTCGTCGGTTGTTTTTTTGCTTGGAGAAATTGGTGTGCCGAATCCTCGCTCCGGGTAGAATACCAGTTCCGGTTGAACGAATTCACTTCCCCCTTGCGCGTTACGAAAGTAAGAGGTGAAACTGACAGGGGTTTCGGTGAGGATAAATCGTTTGTAGGGATAGTTTTTTCCTGTGGTAACTTCTGCTACATGTTTCACTTGTCGTATTAAGTCCACGAGAGAGAAATCTTTGTGTTTCCCGAAATTTTTGAATAAGTGGGCGTGTTTGTTAAAGATATTAAGTTCGTATGTGATTGAGTCAACTGTGATTCTACGAGTTATGTAATCCCCGATACAGAGTGAAATACCGGTGAGTGGATATTCATTTTTAAAAACGGTGTATTTGCTGTTAAATGATTTTTTCCCTTGTGAGATTGCTTTGTTTTTTCCGGTGGGTGATACTTGTAATGTATAATTCGTGAAATTTTTAGGTGTTTCGTGTGGTGAATGTGGATTTACGGGAGGTTCCGTTGTTGGATACCATGAAACTTCCGGGGTTAGTAAAGTGAAGTTTTTTTCTTGGTACGCGTAATGTTTCCCGTGGCGACTCGCTAAATACATTTTATCACTTGTATTCGTGATTGCTTTGTCCGGGATATCCAAATAGCATAAATTTTCATCGACTCGTCCTTCGTATGATATTTGAAACTCTATTGAATCATTGACAAGGAGCTGGTTTTTAATAATAATGACTTGCTGCTTGCGTTCATAAGGTAGGGGTATTCCGTTAGAAGTCAGCGAAGTGATTTTTAAACCGGGATTAAGATAGAGGATAATTTCATCAAGTATTTTTCCCGATAGGTTTTGTACGAGTAATTCGGAATTTACTGACATTTTTTTATGCGTTTGCTCGTATTTTATGTTTTGCGATAATAATGTTGCTTTGGGGGCGGATGTAAATTTGTTATAGATGTCAGAATAAGTATGACGGAGTGAGAGTGAACATTGGTTTGAAATGAAAAAGGTGATACCGGAGAGAAGTCCGATTGTGATGAGAGTTACTGTGATGTAGAGCCTCTGTTTTTTTGAGGGATGATTGGGAAGCCGGGGAAAGTTAAGCACGGTCAATTGAATTAATCCTAAGCCAAGGAAAAGCCAACAACCGCGTTGGAGAAGATAATTTGTTATATTCGGGTGTCCCGTGATGTCAGAGAATGTATTGGGAAGCGTGATCCCGAACGGGTCAAGAAGGCCGGATTGATAATCTGTAATGTAAAATACGGTGAAAAACACGTATCCCAAAAGAATAATAATACTTAGTATGTGGCTTTTTATCCAAGTAACCATGAAAAACGAGAGTCCCAATATGAATACAATGGTGGGGACAAGTAGCGTGAGCAGATAAAATAAATAATGTAATATATTGAAAGGTGCAGAACTGGTAAATACATGCGTGAACATGGTTAATAACAGAAGTAATGTGGCAACTCCACCAAAGACACAAATAAATGCAAAACAGATTCCCCGTATATATTTCGTGTTACTTATCGGGCGATAGTATATTGTTTCTAATGTGTCGATTTTGCGTTCTTTGTACAAAAAGTATGATCCGAAGACAATTAACGGGAGTGTTAGAAAAATAGAGAAGAGGAAAGTATTCATGTATGGAATAAACGAGGAAAAGTTTAATTCATCCAAGCTGGAAGAATAGAAAATATTACTTTGGTTTCGTATTTGTGCATATATAATGATCCCATACGTGAAAAGAAAATAGATGCTCAAGAACTTGCTTCTTAGCAAGAGTTTTATGTTATAATGAATGACATGTAAATTAAGAATTTTGTTTTTAGACAATTCTTCTGTTTGTTTCTCGGGTGTCATAGATTAATGTATTGTTTGCAAGTTTTGAGCATGTGATGATACAAATATATACAAATGTATTTGTTTTTGTATTATTAATATGTAAAATTGATGTATTGCTCCGGGAATAATGAAATTTAGCGGCTGTTATTCCGTGTAATTAGTATTGTTCCACTTGTTCGCGAGTAAAGAAACTCCAACTATTTTGAATACAATCAAAATAGTTGGAGTCGTGTAAGTTGAATTTATGTATCTGTAATTAATCTTCGTCTTCCTTCTCTTCTTGGTAAGTTTTCAGCAGCTCATCCTGAACTTCTGACGGTACTTTTTCATAGCCGGAGAAGTTCATCGTGAAGGAGGCGCGTCCACCGGTGATGGAACTTAATGCCGTGGAGTAGCGTTGCATTTCTTTTAACGGTACTTTCGCCATTAGTTTCTGGAACCCGGAGTCGGCTTCCATTCCCATGATGATGGCTCTACGGGTTTGGAGGTCGCCCATCACGTCGCCCATGTATTCGTCCGGAACGAGGACTTCCACGTCGTAGATAGGTTCAAGGATTTTCGGACCGGCTTGTTTGAATGCGGCGCTGAAGGCATTGCGTCCGGCAAGTTTGAACGAGATTTCGTTTGAGTCCACGGGGTGCATCTTGCCGTCGTACACGCTGACACGGATGTCGCGGGCGTATGAGCCGGTAAGCGGGCCTTCTTCCATTTTCTCCATGATACCCTTCAAGATTGCCGGCATGAAGCGGGCGTCGATAACACCACCCACGATACAATTGTAGAATACCAGTTTCCCACCCCACGGCAATTCAACGACTTCGGTGTCTTTCACTGAAATTTTGCTGTCAACACCGTTGATTTTGTACATGGTCGGGGCGGGCATGCCCTCGGCATAAGGTTCTATCACGAGATGTACTTCTCCGAATTGTCCGGCACCACCCGATTGTTTCCTGTGGCGGTAGTCGGCGTAAGAGTATTTGGTGATGGTTTCGCGATACGGTATTCTTGGCGGGTAAAATTCGATTTCCAACTTGTCGTTGTGCTCGATGCGCCATTTCATCGTGTTCAGGTGGAATTCTCCCTGACCGGAGATAATCATTTGTTTCAATTCCTTGGAATATTCCACGAGGAACGTGGGGTCTTCCTGATGAATACGTTGCAGTACTTCGGCGAGTTTTTCCTCGTCGCTCGTGTTGGCGGCACGTACGGCTGTTCTGAAACGGGGATTCGGGTATTGGATTTGACCGAATTTGTAATGAACGTCTTTCTCGTTCAGCGTGTCGCCGTTGTTCGTGTTTTTCAGTTTAACGGTGGCGCCGATATCTCCTGCCATCATTTCCGATACTTTCGTGCGGTTTTTCCCGGCTACCGCATATAGCGTGGAGATACGTTCTTTACTGTCGTTGGTGGCGTTATATAGATCGTCACCTTCATGTACCGTGCCGGAAGCCACTTTGAAATAAATCACTTCTCCCAAATGAGGCTCTACCGTGGTGTTGAACATGTATAGGGAGGTCGGGCCTTTTTCGTCGTAAGGAATTTCCTGACCGTCTTCCGTGATGGACGGGGGCATACTGCCGGCACTCGGTGCCACGTTGATAACAAATTCCATGAAACGACGCACGCACATGTCTTTCTCTGCCGACACGCAGAACACGGGGAACATATTCCGCGCGATGAGTCCTTTGCGGATTCCCGCGCGCATCTCGTCTTCTGTTAGCGAGCCTTTCTCGAAGAATAATTCCATGAGTTGCTCGTCGTTCTCGGCGGCAGCCTCGATCAACGCGTTATGCAGTTCGTGTGCTTTCTCTTCTTCTTCTTTGGGGATGGGGAGTACTTCCGGTTTGCCGCCCTCGGGTTTCCACTGGTACATTTCCATCTTTAAAACGTCAATTACCCGGTTGAATCCGAGTCCCGGGTTCACGGGGTATTGTATTTGCACGACTTTTGAACCGAAAGCGGCTTTCGCTTGTTCCATCGTGTGGTCGAAATTTGCTTTCTCGTGATCTACTTGGTTGATAACGAAAATCAACGGTTTGTTGAGTCTTTTCGCGTGACGCGCGATGATTTCGGTTCCTACCTCGACACCTCTAACGGCATTAATGACCATTACTCCGGTATCGACAACGTTCAGCGCAGAGATAACTCCTCCGACAAAATCGTCTGCACCCGGGGTGTCAATAAAATTGAGCTTGTGCTCTTTCCACTCCGTGTATAGTACAGCCGGGAATACTGATGATCCGTATTCCTGTTCTACCGGACGGTAGTCGGATGAAGTGTTTTTTGCACTAATGCTACCTCTGCGCGGGATGACCCCGCCCTCGTACATCATGGATTCCGCTAACGTGGTTTTGCCGGACCCGGCACTACCCACCAGCGCGATGTTTTTAATTTCGTTAGGTTTATAGGTCTTCATTATAATACAGTTTAGTTAATAACGTATATAACTGTTCAAATAATTCGAGGGTTACAAATTAGTGAAGATTTTATTAAAAAGCAATAGTTTATGTCATTCTTGCTAAAAATATTTATCAACGGGGGGAATGGTCTGTTTTTTGTATATATTTGAAATGAATTTTAATTTGATTGATTTATGACAGGAATGAGTTTGATTTGGATAATATTTATTGGATTTGCGATCTTGAGTTGGTTGGTAAGCCACCAGTTACAAGTTCGTTTTAAGAAGTACTCTAAAATACCCACCGCTAACGGGATGACCGGGAAAGACGTGGTGGAGAAAATGTTGAGGGATAATGGTGTACAAGGGGTGAAGATCGGTAGTGTACAGGGGCAACTGACCGACCATTATAATCCGACGAACAAGACGATTAATTTGAGTCAGGAAGTATATTATGGTGCCAATGTGGCAGCCGCGGCTGTGGCAGCACACGAGTGCGGTCATGCTTTGCAACACGCGCAGGCTTACGGTATGTTGAAATTGCGTTCGGCTTTGGTACCGATGGTAAGTTTTGCTTCCCGGTGGGTACAATGGATACTGTTGGCGGGAATCTTGACATTACAGGCATTCCCTCAAGTAATGTTGGCTGGGATTATTCTTTTTGGAGCAATGACTTTATTTAGTTTTATCACGTTACCCGTGGAAATTGATGCTAGTCATCGGGCATTGGCATGGTTGCGGAATTCCGGCATAACGACTTACGAATCGCAAGAAAGTGCTAAGGATGCCTTGAAATGGGCTGCTTACACGTACGTGATTGCCGCGCTTGGTTCTTTAGCTACCTTATTATATTATGTCATGATCTTTATGGGGCGGAGGGATTAATAAGTTTATAAGGTTTATAAAGTTTATAAGGTTCGTAAGGTATAAGGACTTTGAGAACCGAAGGTTCAACTTTATAAACTTTATGAACTTTATAAACTTTACGAACTAAAAAAACGAGAGGTGTTCCCTCTCGTTTTTTTATAAAAAGGCTTCTTTGATTTTTTCGACGTAATCGAGTTTTTCCCACGTGAAAAGTTCGACTTCTACTTCTTTAGTCGGCCAATAGTTCGAGGTGAATACTTTTTTCACGGTTCTGGGAGTTCTTCCCATGTGGCCGTAACTTGCCGTTTCCTGATAGATCGGGTTACGGAGTTTCAAGCGTTGCTCGATGGCTTTCGGGCGAAGGTCGAAAAGTTGTTCGATTTTCCCGGCAATAGCGGAATCGCTCAGGTTTACTTTTGCCGTGCCGTAAGTGTTCACGAATATTCCCACGGGACGGGCGATACCGATGGCGTAGGAGATTTGAATTAATATTTCGTCGGCGATGCCTGCCGCAACCATGTTTTTAGCGATATGACGGGCGGCGTAAGCGGCTGAACGGTCTACTTTGGAAGGGTCTTTGCCGGAGAACGCGCCGCCGCCGTGTGCGCCTTTGCCGCCGTAAGTGTCAACGATAATTTTTCTTCCGGTAAGCCCGGTATCCCCGTGAGGACCGCCGATTACGAATTTGCCCGTGGGGTTGACGTGGAGAATCAGGTTCTCGTCAAACAGGGCTTGCACGCGTTCCGGCAATTGTTGTTTTACCCGCGGAAGCAGAATGTTGATGATGTCCCAACGGATTTGATCCACCATTTGGGAGTCAGCTTCAAGCCGGGCTTCCGGTGATGTTTCTTTGGCACGGACAAATTCATCATGCTGGGTGGAGATCACTATCGTGTGAACACGGGCGGGTTTGTTGTCGTCGCCGTATTCAATGGTTACCTGTGATTTCGAGTCCGGGCGCAGGTAGGTCATTTCTTGTCCTTCCTTGCGGATTCGGGCGAGCTCGAATAACAGCAGGTGTGATAACTCGAGAGCTAGCGGCATGTAGTTATCCGTTTCGCTGCAAGCGTAACCGAACATCATGCCTTGGTCGCCGGCTCCTTGTTCCATCGGGTCTTCGCGTACCACTCCCCGGTTGATGTCGGGAGATTGTTCGTGAATGGCACTGAGGACTCCGCAGCTGTTCCCGTCGAACATGTATTCGCTTTTGGTGTAACCGATGCGGTTGATCACGTCACGGGCGATTTGTTGCACGTCCACGTAAGTTTTCGTTTTGATTTCTCCCGCGATGACGGTTTGTCCCGTGGTTACCAGTGTTTCGCAGGCAACTTTGGCGTCCGCGTCGAACGCGATGATTTTGTCTAGCACGGCATCCGAAATCTGGTCTGCCACTTTGTCCGGATGTCCTTCCGATACGGATTCAGATGTAAATAAGTATCCCATAAATTAATTTTAGATTTAAGGATTTTAGATTTTAGATTGAATCATAAATCGTAAATTAAACTATAGGAAAGTACATGGATGGTTGAATTCAGAATTATTCTGCGTTTTAGCACTTTTTTTCCGTGGTTGCAATCAGCCAAATCTTTCCACTTTTATCGGGTGCAAAGGTAATTATTTTCTCGATGAAATGAAACCATTCATGGAAGAATTGAGTATTTTTACAAAAAATAAGTAGCCATGAAGAACGAACATTCGCACGAGGGACATTCACATGCAGGTCACAATCATTCTCACGGGGATAGTACGAAGAATTTGGGTATCGCTTTTTTCTTGAATTTAGGTTTCGCTGTTATCGAGATTATCGGGGGCGTGTGGACGAATTCGGTAGCGATTATATCGGATGCCGTCCATGATTTCGGGGATGCTTTTTCGATAGGGGTGTCTTTTTTCTTGGAACGATACTCGAAGAAACGGAGAACCCGGACATTTACTTACGGGTACAAGCGGTTTTCAACCTTGGGAGCTTTGATTAATTCTATCGTGTTGCTCGTCGGGTCTGTTTTTGTCTTTATGGAGACGATACCCCGTCTTTTTCATCCTGCCGAGGTGAATTATTCGGGGATGATGTGGTTGGCTATCGCGGGGTTGGCGGTGAACGGTTTTGCGGCGTTGCGTCTGATGAAGGGAAATTCCATCAGCCAGCGTGCCGTGATGCTGCATTTACTGGAAGATGTGCTGGGGTGGTTGGCGGTACTGGTCGGCAGCTTGGTTATCCGTTACACGGGATGGTATTTCATAGACCCGCTTCTGTCCGTGTGTATCGGTATTTTTATCCTGACAAACGTGTGTCGCAACCTGTACGCTATTTTCCGGATTCTTCTGCAAGCGACGCCGGAACATATACCGGAAGATAAGGTGAAGCCTGTTCTGGAGGGGGTGCCGGGGGTGAAGGAAGTGCATGACCTGCACGTGTGGACGTTGGACGGGGAGAAGAATATCGCTTCCGCTCATTTGATTGTCCCGGACGTTGCCTCGCGGGAAGATGTTATCAAGGTAAAGCATGAGGCTGTCGATAAATTGAAAGAGATGGGAATCGACCACTTGACCGTCGAGATAGAGTACGAATCGGAAGGTTGTTACAGTTGCCCTGATGAATAGCATGTTTTGAATAGCGGGTAAAAGTTATGTAGTAAGAAAAATATTTTTCATTTTGAGTGATACTTTCGTAAATATTTTAGAAAGTATTTTATATATTTGTGGTGTGATAATGATGAATTCTTCGGATAGATGAAATTATGAACGACTCGAACACCATAAATAAAGGTTTTTTACCGGGCTTGAAGGAGAAACGGTACTTGCAGAAGAAGGCGATTATCGGCTTCCTTTACAAGATGGGCGAGTTGTCGAAGCCTGAAATCTGTCGGTTGACAAACGTGACTACTCCCACGGTCGGTAAGATGATTGATGAGTTGATGGAGGAAGGTTGGGTTGTTGACCGGGGATGCGGAAATTCTATCGGGGGGAAACGTCCTCATGTTTTTTCATTGAATCCCGATGCTGCCTATATACTGGGCGTGGATATAGGGCGCGAGTATTTGCGAATAGCTATTTTTAACCTGCAAAACGAGCCGATAGAGGGGATTCTGGAATACCCGTCCATATTGGAAGGACAGGATGATGATGTCACGCTGAAATATATCAAGGAGAGAATTGACGAGGTTATCGAGAAATTGGGTGTTGACCGCGCGAAGATCAAAATGTGCGGGGTTGCGCTTCCGGGATTGATAGACCGGGAAGGGAATACCTATACTTATCTGACGTACGAACGTCCCGGTTTGAAGGATATTCTGGAAGAAATGTTGGAGATGCCCGTGTTTATCGATAATGACTCGAACGTGATGGCGATGGCGGAACACACGTTCGGGATAGCGAAAAATATAAACAATGTTCTTTGTATTAGCGTAAACGAGTGTATCGGTTTGGGAATGATTTTGAACTCCAAGTTGTATCGCGGGGGAATCGGGATGGCCGGAGAGTTCGGGCATATCCGTATTTCGGGACTGGATGCGCCTTGCCATTGCGGGAAAATCGGATGCTTGGAAACTGTGTCTTCCGGTCGGGCAATCGAGAAAGTGGCGGGGAGGTCGTTGCAAGCCGTTATAGATGCCGCCGGAAAAGACGATATTTCGGCAATCGAGGTGTTGCATCAGGCGGGCGAGAAGTTGGGCGAAGGGATTGCCGCGATGATACACCTGTTTAACCCGGATATGGTCGTGATCGGGGGAGAAGTCACGGAGGCGGGGGATTTGCTGATCGTTCCGGTGCGACAGGCGGTAAATAAATACGCTTTGGCCCGGATGCGCAATCATTGCGAGCTGGTGATGAGTAACTTGGGAGGCTATTCGGCGATACTGGGAACGTTGATGATTGTGATGGAACATTTGTATGATGATTCGGAGAGTGTTTATTCACTCTATTAACCGGTATATAAAAGGAGGAACAATATGGTAATAACAAAAAACTACATCGCGAAGGGAGAGGGAGCTGACAGGTTCGAGAAGATACCCGTTCAGATCTATGAAACGGCGGACGAGGCGGTGAAAGCCGTTGCCCGGGAAATTGCGGATTTGGTGCGAACCAAAGCTGCCAGCAGTGAAAAGTGTGTTCTGGGATTGGCGACGGGAGTTTCCCCGATCAAATTGTACCAAGAACTCGTGAGGATGCACAGGGAGGAAGGCTTGTCTTTCCGCAACGTGGTGACGTTCAACTTGGACGAGTATCTGCCGATGCCGAAAGAGTCGGAGCAGAGTTACCATTATTTCATGCATCATCATTTATTTGATCATATAGATATTGATCCTAAAAATATTCATATACCCGACGGTACTTTACAGACGGAAGAAGAGATAGAGAAATTCTGCGAGGATTACGAGAAAGCGATTGACGCGGAGGGCGGAATTGATCTTCAAGTACTGGGTATCGGTCGGACGGGACACATCGGTTTCAACGAGCCGGGGTCTTTTATCACGTCTACCACGAGAAAGGTTTACTTGAATGACTTGACGATTAAAGACGCGATTAAGGATTTCGGGAGCCGGAATCTGGTACCCACGAAAGCGATTACCATGGGAGTGGGGACGATCATGAAAGCAAGACGGGTTGTTTTGCTCGCGTGGGGAGAGAAGAAAGCCCCGATCATCAAGGCTACCGTGGAAGGACGGGTGTCGGACACGGTGCCTGCCACTTTCTTGCAGATGCATTCGGACGTGCAGTTCGTGATTGACGAGAGCGCGGCGGGTGAATTGACGAGAGCGGATTACCCGTGGTTGGTGAGCAAGGTGGATTGGGACAAGAAACTGATTCGTAAGGCAGTTTTGCGTTTATGCCAGAAATTGAAGAAGCCTATATTGAAGGTCGAGGATAAAGATTATCAGGAGAACGGTCTGAGTGATCTGATCGAGTTGTTCGGTTCGGCAAATAAAGTGAATATCGAGGTGTTCAACGATATGCAACACACGATTTCCGGTTGGCCGGGAGGGAAACCGAACGCCGATGATTCAACCCGTCCGGAAAGGGCGAATCCTTACCCGAAGCGCGTGTTGATTTTCAGCCCGCACCCGGATGATGACGTGATTTCCATGGGAGGTACCGAGGCGCGTCTGGTGGAACAGGGGCATGAGGTGCACGTGGCGTACCAGACATCGGGGAATATCGCCGTGTTTGACGATTACTTGTACCAGATGATGGATGTTGCCGATATGTTCTCTCGTAACTTGGGAATGGAGAACGAGAGTTTTAAAAGCTTGAAAGACAAGATACATAACCGGAAACCGGAGGAAAACGAATCACCGGAGTTGTTACCGTACAAGGCGGCACTGCGTTCGGCAGAGGCGTTGTCAGCCTGTCGGTTTATGGGAATACCGAAAGAGAGAGTGCATTTCTTGAATATGCCTTTCTACGAAACGGGTTCTGTGAAGAAGAAGCCGTTAGGAGATGGGGATATTGATATTATCGTGAAATTGTTGCGGGAGATCAGGCCTCACCAGATATACGCGGCGGGGGATCTTGCCGACCCGCACGGGACACATGCCGTTTGTTTGGAGGCTATCATGCGGGCGTTTGATGTCGTGAGTGGGGATGAATGGTTCCGGGATTGTTACACGTGGTTGTACCGCGGGGCATGGTTGGAATGGGAAATGGAGAAAGTCGATATGGCTGTACCGGTGAGCCCGTCGGAATTGACAATCAAACGGGAAGCCATTTACAGGCACGGTTCCCAGAATAACGGTCCGGCATACCCGGGAGATGATCCGCGGGAGTTCTGGCAGCGGGCGGAAGATCGCAATCGTAACACGGCCGATTTGTATAACAAGATCGGGATGGCGGAATACGAGGCGATGGAGGTCTTCGTCCGTTACAAGCATGAAAAATAATATGTTGTGTTTTATATTTTTTTTGCGGGAGCGGGATTCTACGGGATCCCGTTTCTTTTTTTTCGCCGGTGGAAGCTTATTAAATGGTTGCATATGGAGAGGGGGGTGAAAGAAAATGGTTTTGTTTTTGCAAAATGTCGATGAAATTGTATTAATTTGTCTTTAGGATTTATATTTGATATTTATGTTGGGGCGTCGAAATTTGGAGCGAGAGTTCGAGAATATGTTTAAGGAGAACTATTCTCGTTTGTGTCAGTATGCTTATACTTACTTGAATGATAAGGATGCGAGTGAGGATGTGGTGAGTGAAGCTTTCGAGTATGCATGGAAGAAGTATAAGGAACTCAAAAAAGATGAATTGTTTGCAGTTCTTGTTTTGCGGGTGAAACATGGAAGCATGAATTATTTGCGTCATCGCAAGGCGGTCGATAAATATGCAGCAATGCTTATGAAAGCGGATAGAGAGGGGGAGGATTTGACAGGAGAGGATGAGGATAGAATAAAGCGTGTGGAAAAGGTGATCTCTACTTTACCTGTTCAAACCCGGAGAGTGTTGGAAGAATGTTGTTTTAATAGGAAGACGTATTTGGAAACGGCGGATTTGTTGGGAATTAGCAGAAATACGGTGAAGAAGCACATGATGAGGGTTTTGGAGTTGTTGAGAGAAGAGTTTTTTGGGAAAAAATGAATGAAGGGGGTACCCTAAACAAGATGATAGGTGTATTTATTAAAGATTAGAAGATGGATAATATAAAGCAAGATATGGATAAAACAGATAGGTTGTTGGATGCTTTGGATGATCCCCAAATCAAGGATGAGGAGCTGGAAAGAATGTTATCGGATCCGGACTGTGCACGTGATATGCGTTTGTTGGAAGATTGCAGAAGTTATTTCGTCCGTGAGTTGCTGGAAACGGATTCGGATAAGGCGTGGGGTAAGTTTGCACGAAAACAGCGGGTGAAGAGGTATAGACGTTTGTTGGTCGGTTTCGTGAGCGGGGCGGCAAGTATTTTGTTGTTGTTGTGGATCTTTAGGTTTGCTTTTCAGCCTTCTGTTCAACGGGAGTTTGTTACATTTTTGCCGGACACTTCTTTCTCGAGCGCGGTGTTGTGCACGGGTGACGGACGAAAGGTGGTTCTTTCGAATTCGAAAACGGATAGTTTGCCGGGTAATATCATGGTGGCTTCCGATAGCGGCAAGATGTTGGTTTATGAACCTGTAGAACCGGACCGTGAGATGGAAATGCACACGCTTTCGACATCCAGCGGGTGTTTTTATCAATTGTGTTTGTCGGATGGAACCCGGGTGTGGTTGAACGCGGAGAGTAGGTTAAGGTACCCTAGTGTTTTTCCGGAAGGAGAGAGAGTTGTCGAGTTGCAGGGAGAAGGTTTTTTTAAGGTGGCACATGATGCGGCACGTCCTTTTAAAGTGAAGGTCGGGGAGCTGGTGACGGAGGTGTTGGGAACGGAGTTTAACGTGCGTGCTTATTCCAGAGAGGATACTCACGTGACGTTGTTGCAGGGGAGCGTCCGGGTGACGGATAAGGTTTCTGCCGCGGAAGCGGTTATTCGTCCGGGAGAGGATGCGTTTTTAAGGGAAGATGGTTCTTTCGAGATTAAAAATGTTGACACGGATAGTTTTTATTTATGGATTGAAGGGTATTTTTATTTTGATAACGAATCTTTGGCGGAGATTATGCGGGAGTTGTGCAGGTGGTATGGTGTGCGTGTCGTGTTCCGGGATGAAACATTTATGCATTTGCGTTTGCATTTCTTGGCGGAAAGGGATTTGCCTGTGGATAATGCCTTAAAATTATTGAATATGATGGGAGATATGAAAATTACTCGTGAGGGAAATACGATATTTGTAGATTAACAGGTTAGTATATTGTGTTTGTGTTGTTTAACAGCCGTGTTTGCGGCTGTTATTTTTTTGTCTAATTTTTTTTAAAAGGGGGGTACCCTATTTTTGATTACGCGTGTTCTTGTATATGAATTATAAAATTAACAAGACAAATTTATGGGACATCAAAGTATTTTTTGCACGCGAGGGCAAATTAGGCTGTTCGGGGTTTCTCGGATTGTATTGTTCGCGTGTTTCTTGCTTTTAACGTCTTTTGTTCAGGCTCAAGAACGGAAGAATATTACGGTAGATTTTAAAGAGGAGGCTTTAGGGGAGGTGTTGAAAAAGTTGGAAAAACTTTCCCCGTATAAGATTTTGTTCACGTATGATCACGTGCAGGGGTATAAGGTGACGGCATCATTGAAGAATGTCACGATACTCGATGCGTTGAAAAAGGTGTTGGAAGGGAAGCCGTTCACTTACTCGGAAATTACCGATGGCAAGTATATTACGGTGAAATACCAATCCGATAAGAAGAACTTGGACGGGAAGGTCGTTACAGTCAAAGGAGTGGTGCTTGATAAAAATAAGGAGCCTCTTCCGGGAGTGACAGTGATAATCAAGGGTACTTCCACGGGGGTGGCAACTAATGCGGATGGTATGTACGAGATTGTTGTCCCTACTTCGTCGGAAACGGTGTTGCAATTCTCTTGTATCGGGATGAAGAGTGAAGAGGTTAAGGTCGGGAAAGAGAAGACGATTAACGTCACGATGAGCGAGGAGGTGAACGAGGTGGATGAAGTGGTGGTAAACGGTATATACACGGCATCAAAGAATAGTTACACGGGAGCGGTATCCACGGTTCGTTCCGAAGATATTCTTGCAGTTTCTCAGACGAATTTGTTCAAGGCGTTGACCGTGCTTGTGCCGGGAATGAGAATCGTGGATAATAACGAGCAGGGTTCGAATCCTAATTATATCCCGGAGATTATTATCCGGGGTACGACTTCGATAAAGACTTCCGATGACCAGTATGGTTTGAACTCTCCATTGATTATCGTGGATGGAGTGGAAACGACTTTGGAAGGACTATATGATATGGATGTGTTTGATATTGAGCGTGTCGATGTGTTGAAGGATGCTTCGGCAACGGCTATCTACGGTGATAAAGCGGCTAACGGGGTTATCGTGGTGACTCGTAAACGAGTTGCGGATAGTAAATTGCGGATGCGTTACAATTTTGTGCCTGATATCCAATTCCCTGATGTGAGTTCCTATAGTTTGTGTAATCCAAGACAGAAATTGGAATTGGAAAGACGTTGGGGAATATATGAGGGAATGAATGGAGAGAAGGAAATGGAGTATAACAGGAAATTGAAGTTGGTTAACTCGGGTGTTTATACCGATTGGGCTGCAATACCCGTGCGAATTGCTTGGTCGCATAGTCACTCGCTTTCTGTTACCGGTAGAGGAGGCGGTTTGGATTATAGTGTGACTGCCCGTTACGGGGATGCACATGGTGTAATGAAAGGGGATTTTCGGCGGAATTATGGTATCGGTTTTTATTTCTCGTATATTTTTAGAAATAAATTGACGGTTACGTTCCGTTCGGATATTCGAAAGACGGATTCGAAAAATTCTCCTTACGGATCGTATTCTCAATGGGTGGTGCTGAATCCATATGATTGTCCGTACGATGAGTATGGAGAATTAATACCTAAACTTTCTTTTGGTGCAGTTAATCCTATGTATAATGCGTCAACGGGAAGTTTCTCGAAGAGCAAGTCGAAGAATATAAGTAACAATTTGACGTTTCGTTGGGATGTGATGAAGGGTATGATTGTAAATTTAAGTGCGAATTTATCTTTAAGTGATAATCGAAGTGATGATTATATATCCAGTTTGCATACATCATCTATGGAGGGGAATGAATCTGCCAATACCAAAGGTCGATACGTTTTGTCGGGGGCAGAGGGGACAAGTTGGAGTATGACCGGGTCGGTAAGTTATTCGTTGCCTTTTGATGACAAGGGAAGTATTTTGACAACGAATGTCGGTTCAACAATAACTCAAAGTAATTCATCATCATTCGGTATGGAGGGAAGAGGTTTTCTTAAACCTGTAATGAATGATATTAATTTTGCCCGAACTTATCCTTCGGGAGGAAAGCCTAGAGGTAGTAACGATTATTCGGCAAGCGTGGGGGTATTTGCGAATTTGAATTTTATCTTTAGAAATCGATATTTCCTTGATGGAAGTTATAGAAGTTCCGGTAGTTCGGTTTTGGGAGGAAATAATCAATGGGCTCCTTATTGGTCTTTCGGAATAGGTTGGAACGCTCATAAGGAGAGTTTTATCAAAGCACTTTCTTGGATAAGTACTTTCCGATTCCGCGGTAGTATAGGTTTTGTCGGTAGTGGTAATTTTGGTGGTAATATGGCGCAGACAATCTATACTTACGGGGACGCATATCTGTTAGGATTAGGAGCAATTCCATCGCAATTAGGGAATCCCGACTTGAAGGCACAACGCACCTTGAATATGAATGGTGGTGTCGTGTTGGATATTCTTGAAGGGCGGTTTCAGGTGAATCTTGATTTTTACAGGCAACGCACGAAAGATGCCTTGTTGCCGATCGGGCTTCCTCTTTCTACCGGGGCTGCCACGGTTCAAGCCAATTTCGGTGAAAGTTTGAACTGGGGAATGGAGATATCTGTTTCTTCTTTGCTGGTGAGGACAACGGATTGGTTGTTGCGTTTGACCGTGAATACGCATCACACGGAAAATAAATTGATGAAAATTAGTAATGCACTCGCCAGACAGAACGAGGCGAATATGCGGGACAAGGGGGTTGCACCCAAGTTGCAACTTCGCGAAGGGGAGTCAATGGATGCTATTTATGCCGTGGATTCGTGGGGGATTAATCCGGCTAACGGGTTGGAAGTGTTTCTTAAAAAAGATACGAAAGAACCCACGTATACTTATAATGTGGAAGATATGGTCGCATTAGGGGATACAAAACCTTGGTTCGAGGGAAGTTCGTCCCTCTCGGCAGCTTGGCGGGATATAAGCGTGGGTATGGCATTCAGTTACACGTTCGGGGGGTATATTTATAATGCGACACGGGCTGCAAAGGTGGAAAATATAGATATAACCAAAAACGTGGATGTGCGGGCGTACACGGATCGTTGGGTAAAACCGGGTGATGTGGTGGCGTATCCTAAAGGAGAGTATAAGCAACAACGGTTTGTTAAATCGGCCCGGTTTGTGGAGAAGAAGAACGAGGTTTATTTGTCATCTGTGTCAATCTCGTATAATTTGCCTCAAACGTGGGTGAGAGGAATCGGCTTGAAGCGATTGACAGTGGGTGTTACATTCTCGGATGTGTTGCGGTTATCTACCGTGAAGTATGAAAGAGGTACTTCTTATCCGTTTATGCGCGGTTTCAATTTTATGATTAGTCCTACATTCTAATATAAATGAATTATGAATAGAGTTATTGTATTGGTATTTTTACTGGGAGTGTTTTTTTCTTCCTGTGAGGATTTTTTAACGGCACGCGATAAGTCTTCTATTTTGGAAGATGATTTGTTCACGGATCAAGAGGGGATAGAGGAGGCTATGTACGGGCTTTACGTGACGTTAGCAAAGGGGGATATGTATGGAGAAACTTTCCAACAGACGATTGATTTGTTGGGACAGTATTTCGCTATAGGGAAAGAAGCGGGTAGTGATGCTTCGGCGGGTGGTATATATGACAAGATTATAATGCATGATCACACGGACCAACGGGCGATAGACAGGTATAAAAAAATGTGGCAGACTTCTTACAAGTTTGTAAGTGACGTGAATAAAATATTGGAGAGGTTGGAAATTTGGGATGGAAAGAGGTTGAAACATGAAAAGATGTACAAAGGGGAAGCTTTAGGGGTTCGTGCGTATGTCTTGTTTGATTTGTTGAGGATGTACGGTTCGGCTTTGGAAGAAAACAGGGGGATTCCCTATGTTACACAATACGGGATGTACGTGACACCTTTTTCCACGACGGGAGAATGTTACGAGAAGATTATTGCAGACTTGAAGGCAGCGGAACAGTTATTAACAGAAGACGAGTCGCTCTTGGTCTATCCTCGTTTGCCGGAGAATATGTATGATTTGTTTACCAGTGAACGCGTATCTCATTTTAATCTTTACGCGGTGAAGGCAACTTTAGCTCGTGTCTATTGGACAAGGGGAAGGGCGGGTGATTTGGATAGTGCGGGAATGTATGCCCGTGAGGTAATCGAATCCGGCAGGTTTCCGTTACCGAGTGACGGAACAACGATTAGTTCCACGCATTTTATCCGCTGTATGGGAGGGACGGTAAACGCTGATGAAGCTATTTTCGGACTTTATGTTTCCAATATGTATGATAATTGGTCTGGGGAGCTTCTTTTGCAGAGCGGGGGGTGGTTGCCTGCGGAGCCGGAAATGTATAAAAGACGGGATGATAAGTTTGATTATCGTAATGAATGGATAGGGGTGCCTAATATATATAATATGTCGCTAGCGGATAGAATCCGTATCTATGGAGATCGTTATCTGAAAGTGTTGGATCGTGTGCTGATAAATCCGGGCGATAAAGATTTGGCGGGAATCGGTTTCAACGGAGCGAATATGATTCGTATTCCGGAAATGTATTTGATACTGGTTGAATCTTTGGTTGAATCTTCTCCAGAAGAAGCAAAAATTTTCTTTAATAAATATTATGCTTCGCGAGGAATGGGAAACTTCGAGGGTGATTTGACAATTGAAATTATTGACGAGGAATTCAGAAAAGAGTTTGTACTGGAAGGACAATATTGGTTTCGTTTGAAAAAAAGACAGCCGGATAAGTTAAAATTGGTTCCTCAGATTGGAGGTGAACTTATCATGGATGAGGATAAATGGAATTTGAATATACCGGACGAGGAGTTTGAATACCGCGATGAATCGACATATTGATTAATTAAAGAGAGAAGAGTTATGAAGAAGAAATTTTACGTGATATGGAGTATTATTTTATTGATGTTTTTCGCTTCGTGTGAAAAAGATCCGTGGGTATGGGATACAAGTAGAAAGACGGGTATTGCTTTAGATCGGAATGTCGTGGAAATACAGTTTTCAGAGTATACTGATACGACTTGGGCAGCGGGAGGTGCCTCGTATTCGATACTTGGAGTCCCGGTTGATTATGATAGGGAGATTCTTGTAGAAGTTATTGATAGTTTGACGAATATGCCATCAACGGATTATAAGATTGAGGCAGTTTTAACGGCAGGAGCCGTGCGGGGAGCGATTCGAGTGTGGGCTCGTCGTCCGGCTTACAAGGAGTATGAGGACATGAAATTGTGGGTAGGATTGAGGATTTTGGAAAATGATGAATTTATACCGATGATGCAGAGTCCGGAAGTGACTTTTGGCGTGAAGGTCGTGCATCCCCAGCAACCTAAATGGTGGGTGGAAGATTTGTTAGGGAAATTTTCGGAAGTTGCCTACAGAAAGTTATTTGAGATTTATAATGAATTATGGTATAAATGGCCAAGACCGGAGGAATATCGCGCAATGCTTGATCTGTTTGGGTATCGGTTGCAGATGCTTACGAATGAGGGAAAGTGGAGTGGGATATATTTGGCTTATCAACCCTTATTTAAGCAAGGAGTGTTGGTGCCGCTGTTTGATTATTTTACGGAACATCCTAATCCGGAGGTGGAAATTCCGGAGTGGTACAATAATAAATAAAAGTAGATGAGTATGAAAAAGGTAATATTAGTGGTGCTTGCGGTTTTTCTTGTCGGCTTGGTAAGTTGCGTCAAAGATAAGACGACCGGACCGCATATAGAGGTTTCCGATATATATATATCCGATCAGGATACCGTGTTATATCCTAAGTTGGGGGAAGAGTTCGTGTTTGATCCTTCTGATCGGATATCACAAACAGATCCGTCCTGTCCGCTGACTTATCAATGGCGTTATGGAAAGATTTATGTTAGTGCTAAAGGGGAGTATATGGTTCATCCACAAGATTCATTGAAAATGTTATCGAATGATAAAGTGCTAAGATTCACTTTCGACAGGCAAGAGCCTTATTTTGCTCGTTTAAGGGTTTCGAATGAATTTGGCAGTGCGTATCGTTATTTTATTGTAAAGCCGAGCAGTAATTTTGACGAGGGGTTGGTTATGTTGAGTCGCAATGATGAGGGTGATGCCATGTTTTCCGTGCAGAATACCGTGACGGATGAAATAGAACTCGTGCAAAAAGAGGCTTCCGATTTTTGGTATCGGACTTCAGAGGATGTACCTGTTCTAAAAGATGATATCGTGGATTTTGCGTTTGTTTGCGGGGGGGGCGATATTTGGTTTCCTCGGGTAGGTTATCCTTATATTCTTTCCCGGAAAAATAAACAGGCATATTATTTGGATCACAATACATTGAGAGTGATTACCGGTTTCGAGTTTTCAGGAACGCCATTAAAGTTAGGAATGTGTGGGGTGGGCAAGTTTGATTTGTTTGCATTCTGTGATGATGGGGATATGCGGGTACAAACTTGGAATTGGCAAATGGAAGTAGAGAGGAAAGTTTTCAAAGATGTTCATCATTGGGATCGCTTTCAGCGGGTTAAAATACGTTCGGGCATAGAGAGAAACAGCACTTTTCTAGATATTCTTTTTTTGCATGATGACGAGAATTCAAAGTTATATGGCATATGGGCTGATGGACTTTCCAATAGTGGGATAGGGCCGGAAGCTTATCCGGGAGAAAAAGTGATTTACGCGATACCGTTTGAAACGGCAAATATCGGTGTACATGATTTTTATATTGTGACGCAAAATATCGAGAATCCGTCGAAGATAACGATAAGGCAAGTTTCCGATGTCGGATACACGGGGAGTATGTATCTTCTGTTTGGTTTATACAATGTGGTATCTTCGTATACGTATGATTTACCGGAGGGCGAAGAGTTGACTTTAACACCGGAAGCGCAGGTTTTGAACGTGTATCAACATCGTTCGATTTTGTATAATACAGACCGTAAGATTTACATGTGGAAACCCGGTGCTTCGACGGAACCTAAGTTGCCGACAGAAGAATCCGAGCTTTGTTTTGACGTGACCAGTGTGAATCCCAATGCCGTGATTACTTGTATGACACAGGATATTACGAATAAATATGTCTTTGTCGGGGTGTATGACCCCACGGCAGAGGGAGAGCGTAAAGGTAGCGTGTACGTGTTGGATTCGTTTGATTTGTCTTTGCTCAAAAAGTGGGAACACGTGGCATACAAGCCAATGAATATGTATTATAAACTTCATTTGTTGCGTACGGATTACTGATTTATACAGGTATGAATAGATATGTTATTAATTTAGTGGGATTGCTGTTCGCGGTGTTGTTGGGCTGTACTTTTCAGGTATATGCACAGAAAAAGAAAGGGACGTGTGAGTATGCCATTCTGGTGAGCAAGGCTGTGCGAGAGGATTTAGCGTGGAAAAAATTGACCGAGACATTGAAGATGAATCACGGGGGAGTGGAGTTTGATTATAATCAATATCCCGGGGAGGTTTTCGATAAGTTGAAACAGGCACAGCCCCGTTACGTGACTGTCGTGGAGAAAGCGGAGAAGATAACCCCGTTGTTCGTGAGAATGATGCATGCCATGAGTCGTAATATGAGTGATACCCCGTACGAGGATTTTGTCTGGGGAATAATAACCGGAGAGCAAGCTGTTGATGCGATGCGGATGGTGACAGATGCACAGACTCCGAAAAAGGTGGATATGGGATGGTTGGAAGCGTGTGAGTTGGAGAAGTTATCAGGTTATAATGGGGTGAATTGGAGTACCGGGGCTTGGAAAGATAGCTGGAAGGAACGAATGAAGACTCCGGCTAAGCACACGGTAGCCGAGGCTGTGTTTTTGCAGCAGCAGTGTATTTTGGAACGTTTGGCGGCGTGGGACCCTAAGTCGCTTGGTTTGGTTTTGCCGGAGAATGAAGAGGGATGCGTGGTTGACGATGAGGCGATAAGAATCTTGGTAAAAAAAGAATTGGGAAAAGAGTGTACGGGAGAACAGATCGAGTTGCTGAAAAACCGGGATGTGTTGGTGTATTACGGGGATCCGAAGTGGAATATCAGGTTGAAAGAGGTATTATCTCCTTTTAAGATGACGTGTAAGAAGCAACGTTTGCTTTGTACGGTGACTTTCGAATCGAACGGGAAGGCGTGTGATATTGACGAGTATATCTTCTTTTTCCCGAAGCGTCTGGAGGAACCGAGTTTGTTGGCGGAATTGCGTGAAGGAGAAGAGCTTTTGTTTGATGATACGTTTATGATTATTCGTAATGTGCATCTTGAAGCGGGAGAGAAGTATTCAATCAAGTTTTCGGTAGAAGGTGCGGATTCCATGGGAATAAAAGTGATGAAAATATTACAATCAAAAAGTGTAGAATTTTAGAAATATGTTTTTAATAGGCATAATTATATTTATTAACAATCAAAAGACAAATATTATGAAAAATTGGTTTTTGTATTTATGTTTGGCTATGTTTTCTGTTTTTTTTGCGTGTAGTGATGACAAGGAAGAAGGGGAAGATGAAAAGTTTATGTTGACGGTAGACAAGGAAAAGTTGGAATTTGAAGCGGGAACAACTGAAGGCATGATGGAGCGTATCCGTGTCACGACAAACGCAGAGGATTGGACCGTTGATGTGGAGATGGAAGGGGATAAAAAATGGTTCTCTGTGACCAAGTTGGATCAGCAATGGTTGGAAGTTGTGGCCGAAGTGAATAATTCTGTAGAAAAGAGAGAAGGTAAATTATTGATTAAGTCGGTAGGGAATCCGGATAAAGTGATTCCTGTGCTTCAATCGGCGGTGGCAGAAGCTACTTTGGAGTTGTCGAAAAATGTAATCATATTTGATAAAGCAGGAGGTAGCGAAGCTATCACGGTTACAAGTAATCAAGCTGCCATCCGCTTGGAAAATGTGGAGAAGGAGGATTGGTTTAGCGTGACTCTTGCTGAAGATAATAAGTCGTTTACGGTGGAGGTGAAGGAAAATGCAGAGGGAGAACCGAATGAAACAAAGTTTAATGTGGTGGCAGGGATTGATGAAGAGAATCAAAAAGTAATTGAAGTTACCGTGAAGCAAGTTGATGCTGTGGTGTTAAATGCCAGCGGCTATCGCATTGTTTTAGATGCTCCTGCTGGGGCAACAACCGCGGAATCAAGCGAGGATTGGTGTACGGCAGAGTTGAAAGACGGTAAGTTGGTGGTAAGTGCATCCGGTAATGTCGGGGGAGATGCAAGGAGCGCGACTGTAACTATGGGTGAAACGATTGTTTTTGTGGAGCAAGAAGGTGGAGTGTTTAATCCCGGAGATGTTTTCAAACATAATGGAGTGGCTGTTGGCATTGTCGTTAGTCATGATGAAGAAGGACTTTTGGTGATTGCCTTGGAAGAAAAAGAAAATGTAATGTTTTGTGCTAATGGCGCAGTGATAACAGGGGGAGGGTATGAGCCTATTTATAGTAAAGTCAAAGAGATGTATCCGAATGATTGGAAAGATGCATTTCCTGCATTTGCTTATTGTGCGGAAATGGAAGAGAAAACCGGAATGGAAGGATGGGTTTTGCCAAGTTTTTGGCGTTTAAAGGGGGATTTCGTTACACTGGAAGGTAATCTAAAATCTGAATGGCCTAAATTGAAAGCTAATTGTGAGAAAGTAAATAATGCATTGAAAGCGTTGAACGTGCCGGAATATACCACGGGATGGTATTGGTGTGATGCTCATATGGATATGTATGGATGGGGATGGGCTTGGAATTTGGAAAATAATCCAACTATGGGTGGAAGATGTATTAGTAAAGGCTCTACTAATATGTGCATTGCTCGTTGCTTCTGGTGGAAACGTGATTTAGCGAAGTAAAAGCTTTTGATTCTTGTTTGACAAAAGAGTTGCAATGAATCTATTAGATGTTTTATTGCAACTCTTTTTGTGTTCTAAAGAAATTAATTTGTAATATGAAAATTATTATTGTCAATTTATTTTTGTTGATATCGAGTTTATCTCTTTTTGGACAAGGAGTAAATTTTGAAGCTCTTACGTTTAATGAAGCTTTGGCGAAAGCAAAGCAAGAAAATAAACTCGTGTTTGTAGATTGTTATACGGCATGGTGTGTTCCGTGTCGTGTTATGGCAGAAAATGTATTTCCGCAAAAGGAAGCCGGTGATTTTTTTAACCCTAAATTTGTCTGTGTGAAATTTGACATGGAGAAAGGGGAGGGGCTGGAATTGAGTAAGAAGTTGAAAATTAAAGCTTACCCGACGTTTTTTATAATTCGTCCGGATGGAGCCATACAACATATGATTGTAGGGGGAGGTGAGTTGGAACCTTTTATTAATAAAGTAGAGCGAGGGTTAGACAAGAAAACTTCTTTTACTTATTTGAACAAGCTGTACGAGAAAGGAGAAATGACGAAAGAGCAGTTGATGACTTACATGGTCGTGCTGCAAGATGCGGGTGAAAGGGCGAAGAGCAAGGAGATTGGAAAGAAGTTGGACTCCGTGTTGACGGAAAAGGATAAAATGAAAAAAGAATATTGGCCTATTCTTGAAAAAAGTGTTTATGGTTCAGATGATTTTAGCTTAGTATTGAATAATATCGCTATTTTCAAAAAAAACGTGGGAGGAGAAAACGTGGAGTCGTATTTGTATCAAAATTATAGCTCGACTTTAAATCAACTTGTTTCTGAACGCCCGAAAGATTTTTCCACTCGTTTTACTCAAATTCGCGAGGAATTGGAGAAATCGTATTTTGAAAAACGGGAAAAATTGGAAGTTTCCCTTGACTTTTGTGAAGCTATTGCAAATGAGGATATTGAAAAGATTATAAATTTGATTTCACGAGGGAACGTGGAATTATGGAGTCATACGGGGAAACGAGCTAGCGAATTGCTCGTGCATAGGGCGTCAATAGATCAGTTGAAGAATGTGGCAGCTTTAGAGTGTCAATATATCACCGGTAACGAGTCGGAAGCAAAAAGGAAATTTTTGAAAGAGATGTTTGTCGATTTTAATATAGCTGCCCGCACGATGACTTTTGAGGAGGCATTTGAAGTGGCTAAACAAAGACGGGGACGTGTTTTTATAGATTGTTATGATTCAGATAGCCCGGTTTGTCGATATATGTCAGATACGGTATTTCGGGATGAAGAGCTCAAACGTGTTATGAACGAAAATTTTATATACGTGAAATGCGATATAAAAAAACAAGAAGGTCGGGAGGTTTGCAAAAAATTTGATGTACATGTTTACCCGACTTTTGTTGTGGTGAATTGGAAAGGAGGTGTTCGTCATAAATTCACTGGAATAGGGGATGCGGAATATTTTCGCACAAAACTTGAAGATGTGTTTAATGGGTATACGGCGTTGGAGTGTCTAGAAGAATTTTATAATATGGGAAGACGGGATAAGAAATTGTTGACTTCGTACGCGGAAGCATTGGCCTCTGTCAAGGATTCCCGTGCTCCGGGGGTTGTGAAGGAATTATTTCGAGTACTAAGTGACGAGGAGAGAGTTTCATCTCGTTATTGGTATATTTTTGCTGAAAAAGAATACAGTCCCAACGGTTCGGATGCGGAGAAATTTTTATTGAAGAATCGAACAAAATTTGTAGAGGTACAAGGGCTGGAAACCGTTGAGCAACGATTGAGGGATTGTCAATAACGTGTGGGGGATATTATTGTAGCGAATATTATTGTAATATTCGCTACAATAATTAATGTTATTATCCCTTTCGCTCGATTTCTTTCAAGTTCTCCATTTTCTTTTTCCGGAGGAAGCCTTGGATGTCTTCGAGGTGCTCGGTGACTTTCTTGTTGCCGAACTCGTAGACTTTTTCTGCCAGTCCGGTGAGGAAATCACGGTCGTGCGACACGACGATGAGGGTGCCGTCGAAGTTTTTCAAGGCGCTTTTCAAAATGTCCTTGGTACGTAAGTCCAAATGGTTGGTCGGTTCGTCGAGAATCAACAGGTTCACGGGGGATAGCAATAGTTTAATCATTGCCAGACGGGTACGTTCGCCCCCGGAAAGGACTTTTACTTTTTTGTCCACGTCGTCACCGCTGAACATGAAGGCTCCAAGCATATCCTTGATTTTGTGTTTTAGTTCCAATGGGGTTACGTCATCGATGGTCTGGAAAACGGTGAGGTTTTCGTCCATGAGCGAGGCTTGGTTCTGGGCGAAATACCCGATCTGGACGTTGTAGCCCAAAGTCAGCTTTCCGGTGTAGGGGATTTCTCCCATGATACATTTCACGAGGGTGGATTTTCCTTCCCCGTTGCGTCCGACGAATGCTACTTTCTCGCCTTTCTCTATCGTGAAGCTGGCGTTTTGGAAAACGACGTGACCGTCATAGTCCTTCGTGAGTTCCTCGGCGATGACGGGATATTTACCCGAATTGGGGGAAGGCGGGAATTTCAGTCGTAAGGCGGAAGTATCTACTTCATCCACTTCCAGTATTTCGAGTTTCTCGAGCATTCTTACCCGGGATTGCACTTGCAGCGTTTTGGAGTAGGTTCCCTTGAAGCGTTCGATAAATTCCTTGGTTTCGGCAATCATTTTTTGTTGCTCGTCATAAGCCTTTTGCTGTTGGATACGGCGTTCTTGGCGCAACACGAGGTATTGCGAGTAATTAACTTTGTAGTCGTAGATACGCCCCATGGTAACCTCTATCGTGCGGGTGGTGATGTTATCCACGAAAGCCCGGTCGTGGGAGATCACGACAACCGCTTTCCCGTTGTTCACGAGGAAGTCTTCCAGCCATTGGATAGAGTCGATATCCAAGTGGTTGGTAGGCTCGTCGAGCAGTAATACATCGGGATTTTTAAGCAGCATTTTTGCCAACTCGATGCGCATACGCCATCCTCCGCTGAAGTCGGAGGTCGGGCGGTTGAAGTCTTCCCGTTGGAATCCCAAGCCTAAAAGAATCTTTTCAACATCCGCCTCGTAATGCGTGGAGTCGATGCTGTAAAATTTCTCGCTTAGGGTGGAAACGTCCTCAATCAGTTTGTAATACTCGGGTGAATCGTAATCCGTTCTTTCGGTCAGTTGTTGGTTCAGACGTTCAATCTCTTTCTCCATCTCGAAAAGATGGGCGAAGGCCTGTGCGGTTTCATCGAAGACGGTACGCTCGTTTTGAGTCATCAGATGTTGGGGCAGATAGGCTATCACCGTGTCTTTCGGGCAGGAAACGTTACCTCGGTTGGGTTGTCTTTCCCCGGCAAGGACTTTCAACAGGGTGGACTTGCCCGCCCCGTTTTTACCCATGAGGGCGATACGGTCTTTGTCGTTAATCACGAATGATATGTCTTTAAAAAGTGCTCTGTCTCCAAATTCTACTGTTAATCCGTCTACTGAAATCATATAAATTGAAAATTGAAAGTTGAAAATGGATTCACCATTTCCAAATGGCGGTGCGAAGATAAAATAATTTGTTTATATTTGTGCATGAACGGCGAAAAGAGAAAACCTGCTTTTGTAAAAGGCATGAAAAATGAAGGAAAAAATATGAGCAAATCTATTAGTATATTAGACAAGGACTATCTGCAATGGGTGAAGGAGTTGAGTATCCGTTATCGTCAGAGTCAGATAAAAGCGGCGGTAAAGGTGAACAGTGTTCTCATCGAATTTTATTGGGGATTGGGAAGCGATATCGTTTCGTTGGAAGTGGATAATAAATACGGGGGTAAATTCTATGCTACCCTTAGTGCGGATTTGCGTAGGGAAATGCCCGGTGTAGAAGGACTTTCCGAATCGAATATACGATATGCCAAGCGTTTTTTTCAGCTTTATGCCGACCGTACCCGAAATCTTCAACAACTTGTTGAAGAATTGTGTAACATACCGTGGGGACACCATATACGCATCATTGACAAGTGCTCGGATAATCCCGACAAAGCCTTGTTTTATGTGCGCCAAATCTTGGAACACGGGTGGAGCCGTGCAATGTTGCTCAATTTCCTTGATACCGATTTATATGAACGGCGAGGGAAGGCTCTAACTAATTTCCAGCACACGATGCCTGTTGTTACAAGTGATTTGGCTCAAGAACTTACAAAAGATCCTTATAGTTTTGATTTTCTTGCCATGCGTAAGGGCTATAATGAACGACAATTGAAGGATGCGCTGTTGATGAATATCACTAATTTTCTGGTAGAACTTGGAACGGGCTTTGCTTACGTGGGGAGGGAATATCGGTTGCAAATAGGTCAAAAGGAAAAATTCATCGATTTGTTGTTTTACAATCTTACTATCCGTTGCTACGTTGTGGTGGAAGTCAAGATAGACGAGTTTGATTCTGCCGATATAGGTCAGCTTGGTACTTATGTGACAGCCGTAAACCATCTTTTACGTAAAGAAGGAATAGATAATCCAACAATAGGGTTACTTATTTGCAAGAATAAGGACAATTTGTTGGCGCAATATGCGCTGGAATCAAGTCGTCAACCGATTGGTATATCAGAATACGAGTTGTCCCAACTTTATCCAACCGAAGTAGAGGGAACCATACCATCAATTAATGAGATAGAGTCGAAGTTAAATGATAGGTCGTAAATTCAACTTAGAAAGAAATGGACTTTTGCACACCTTCATTGTGTAACGTACCGTGGGGATGCCATATTGTATAAACAGCGAAAAGCAAGTAATTTCGCGATTGTAATGATTTGAAAGGATGGATGTCGTAACGTATAAATTTTTGATGGGAACCTCGGCTTTCGTGATCGCGATACTCGGGGTTATGCTGGCGGCTACGGCAATACAGCCGGAAAACGGGTTAGAGAAGTTGCGTAAGGCTCGTAATATCCTTGTACCTTCGTATTTCGTGTTGGCGCTTCTCAGTATGGTGTGCTGTTTCACGGGGTATGACCGTCGTGTCGAACCTGCCAGCACGCTTTTTGTCGCCTCGTTTCAAGCTCTGCTCTTCACCATGTCCATGTTGGTTTTCATACGTCCGAATGTAGTCCGGTGGGGAATCGTGCTCCGGCAGGCAGGAGGAATCACGGTAGCGGGCATAATCTTGTTTGTTGCCCTGTTCTGTTTTGCCGACTATTATTGGGGGCTTTTTTACGCGGCCATTGTTGCTTATATTATCCAACTGGTGATATACACGCGGCTATTCATGTTGGTGTATCGCCGGACGGTGCGCGAGGTGGAGGATTATTATGACAATGACGAGGAGTACCGTCTGTCGTGGATAAAAACGGGGTTTTATAGCGCATTGGTTGTCGGCGTCATGGCAATACCCGTGTTGTTTTTTACCGCCTTGTACAAATACTTCGTCCCGTTGTACGTGCTTTACTATAGTTTCATGGTGATGTGGTTTGTCAATTACTATCGCAGAATGAAATTCGCGATGCCTGTCATCACGATTGTCCCGTTGGCAGCGGCTGAAAGCGTGAAAAAGTCCGATGGCGAGGTTGCCGTGGCGGATGCTGCCGGGAAGGAACGGTTGTTAAAAGAAAAATTACAAAAATACATAGACGAGAAAGAATACTGCCGGAAAGATATTTCTTCCGATCGCGTGGCGGATTCTTTCGGGGTGAGTCTGTCGTTCTTCCGACAATACATGAAAACGTGCCACGGGATGGATTTCCGTTCGTGGCGCAAGGAACTGCGTTTGCGCGAGGCAACCCGGTTGTTTGACGAACACGCGGAATACGGCATAGACGAAGTCTGTGAAAAAGTAGGTTACAACAATTGCAGCAATTTCAACAGGGACTTTAAACAGATGACGGGGATAACACCTAAATGTTACCGGGAACGAGTTCATGGGGAAGCCCGCTAATTATCTTTCGTGCAAACAAACGAAAGATAATTCATTTTTTTTGCCTCGGCGGCTTTTATCCTGTATTTTTGTGGATATATCTCCCCTGTGAATTATCATTCAATCAATATACAAGCATATGAAAAATAATCTATTTTCACTTGCACTGGCAATGCTGTTGCTTGCCTCGTGCGGTAAAGACAAAGGTCATAACCCGGAAGAAGACAACAATGTCGTGCAAATCACCGCCTCTATCGACGGCACTGCCGATGGCGGAACGGTATCCGCGGGGCGGGCGACAGTCGATAATGACGGGAAAGGTACATTCGACCCCGGCGACACGTGGGGACTTTACACTTACACGGCTAAAGGCGATTACATGAACGCCAACACGGAATACAAGTACGGGGAAACTACCTTGCACTGGGATGACCTCAGCGAGACGGAAGCGGTGACTTTCTCCGCCCATTACCCGCGCATCACGGGCACCATGCCAGATATTGACGACCCGGCGGCATACATGTATATGCCCCAAGCGTGGAACCACACGGACGACCTGCTCCATGCCACTGCCACGGCAAGCAAGGGCGGGACGGTGGCACTGACATTCAAGCATCTGATGCACCGGCTCGTCGTCAACCTGGCGGGGGGCGATGGCATGGAGGGGGCGGACTTGTCTTCCGCCCTGATAAACTCTGTGGCAAAGGATGGTCACACGCCTACGATGCGTGCCAACGTGGAGGTGAACCTGCTGACCGGCGCAGTGACCTATGGCAGAGCAACGGGCAGTGTAATCTTCAGCAACGGAGGCGGTGCCAAAGCCGACTGGAAAATAGCGCCGCAAGACCTCACCGCGGGTGCGGAATGGCTCAGGATAACCGTAGGCGAGGATGTGTGGTACTATCATGTACCTGCCGACCTGAACACTGCCGCCCCCGGCAACCAAACCCGCCTCGAAAGCGGCAAGCAACTCACCCTCAACCTCACGCTGAAGAAGAACCCCGACACGGGCAACACCGAAGTGGAACTCACCGGCAGCGAAATCTCCGGCTGGGACACGCAGCCCCCGATTAACGACATCATCGACATCAACGGAAGCGGAGCCCCCACCTCCGGCGACATCGACATGACCAACATGAACGCCGACGAAGTAAAGGCCGCCATTACGGCAGCCCTCGCCGCAGGCCACACCGAAATCAAGCTGACGGGCGAATTTTCCAAGATAGGATTGGGCGCAGTGGACGACGCATTGGGTACATTTTCCTATAATACGAAAATCACGAAATGCGACCTCAGCGAAGTGACGGACTGGGGAACACCGGCAACACTGCCCGGCAACGCCTTTGCGGGTTGCACCGCTTTGCAGGAGGTGGTGTTGCCCGATTACGTGCAGGTAATCGGAGAATATGCTTTTTTCAATTGCACTGCGCTGACTACGGTGAATCTTCCGCAGGTTACCCGGATTGAACAATACGCATTTCAGCTATGTACTTCATTGGCGGAACTCACGCTGGATAAAGTGGCAGCGATAGACAAGTGTGCTTTCTTCGGATGCACGAGCCTCAAAACGCTCAAACTGCCGAAGTGTACCCGGTTCGGTGATTATATCGTAACGGGCTGTAGCAGCCTCACCCGGATAGAAGCCACCGCAGCCGGAAATTTCGTTGACATAGAAAATGGTACCAGTATAGAGCACTCCGCCGTTTTTCAGAACAGAGCCGGCACTCATACCGGAGCGAACACATTCGACTCCGCCAAGTGCGACCTCGTGCTGAACGCCGACAAGCAAGAGGGTGGCTCTGCCGTCCCCACAGTCTACAACAGCAACGAATGGGCTGGGAAGGGAGGCAGCGGCTACCTCATGCAATGGAAGAGCATCAGCTTTGCGCAGCAGCCGTAATCCGCGCCTTTCCCGAAGTTGAACTCCGAGGCGGTCAAAGTTCAACATTGGCACCGCCAAAGTTCAACTTCGGGAAGCGGTTCGCCCCCGCAAGGGCACAAGCGTTCTTTGAAAGATTGTATTGGAGATGGAAAGGAAAAACGAGTGGGATACTTGGTCATCCGGCAGCGAATCGGTACTTTTGCAACCGAAACTATAACCTATAAGAAAGGAGAACCCTGAAAATGGCAAAGATAACCGTACAGAACAAAGAAATCACCATTGTGTCGGCAAACGATTCGGACTATATCTCACTGACAGATATGGCAAACGCCAAAGAAAGTGAAAGCCGGGCAGCAGACATTATAAAGAATTGGCTGCGCAACCGATATACACTTGAATTTCTCGGAACATGGGAAATAGTTCACAATCCTAATTTTAAAGTGGTCGAATTTGACCACTTTAAATCACAAGCCGGATTACCAAGTTTTGTAATGAGTGTGTCCGAATGGACGGAAAAAACAGATGCCATCGGTATTATCGTAAGAAAAGGAAAATATGGTGGAACATACGCCCACAAAGATATAGCATTTGAATTTGGATCGGCCATCAGCGTGTTGTTTAAAATCTATTTGATTGAAGAGTTCCAGCGCCTCAAAGAGCAAGAACAAGCCCAAATAGGCTGGAGTGCCAAGCGTGAACTGTCGAAGATAAACTACCGCATTCACACGGATGCTATCAAGCAAAACCTTATCCCCGGGGAAATCACCCCGCAACAAGCCTTGCGTATTTATGCCAGCGAAGCCGATGTGCTGAATGTAGCCATGTTTGGCATGACCGCCCTCGAATGGCGCGATGCGCATCCCGACCTCAAAGGAAACGTGCGCGACTATGCCGGTATCAACGAGCTAATTTGCCTCTCGAATATGGAGAATCTGAATGCCGTTTTCATCAACGATGGCCTGCCGCAGCACGAAAGGCTTGTCCGCCTTAACCGGATAGCCATTCAGCAAATGCAGCTTCTGGAAGACGTAAACAAGAAATACCTGAAATAACCCCATCCTCCAATATCCTCTTTCATATTGAACGCTTAAAATGTAAGAACTTAAAATTAAGCGTATATGAACAAGAAAACATTTTTATCCTTCGGCCGCAGGCAAAGCGTCTGCATTGCCGTCCTGCTGGCGATAGCCGCAACCGCTGCGCTCACCTCGTGCAGCGACGACGACACTCCCGGCAACACCATCCGCTTCACCACCGCCGTTGCCGACTTCACGGGCAGCGATGCCGCCGATAACTCCGGCACACGCGCCACCATCAACGACGAGGACGGCACGGGCAGCTTCGCCAACGGCGACGAAACGATGATTATTGGATTCGCCTATACAACAGCGATGTCGGTTGTCACAAAAGAACACCCCGCCACCTACAAGGACGGAACATGGACTACCGACATGACGTGGGATGAATTCGGCGAGGTTGGGATTGTCCGTTTCTCCGCCTTTTTCCCGAAACGGTCTCTGGCCGACTTTGATGAAAACGGTCTAATGAACTTTAATCCCACCGATCAAAGCACCCCGGAGAAGTATGCCGCCTGCGACTGGATCAGTGCGTTGGCTACCGGGAAAAAAGCCGACCAACCGACGATACAGCTGACGTTCAGCCACCTCATGCACCGCCTCACGGTAAACCTCAGCCTGTCCGACACTCCCGGCACATTGACACAGGCGGATGTGGATGCCGCTACGGTCGTGATAAAGAACATGGAGACCAAAGGTGTTGTAAGTTTTAGCGGCGGCGTAGAGCCGCAGGCTGGGAATACCGGAGACTTCACCCCCTTGAAATCCGCTTCCGGCAACAGCTTCTGCGTCCTCCTCCTGCCACAGTCTGTTACTCCCGGAACCCCGTGGATAGAAATCACCGTGGGCGACCGAACCGTCACCTACGCCGTCCCTGACGGACTGACCGAGCTGCAAGGCGGAAAGGAACAGGTGGTGAACCTTGCGCTGACCAACAGCGGGGTAAATTGAAACTGTGCCGTCCTGAAATAGAGTAAACCGATTTCAGGACGGCACAATAAAATAACTGAACTTATCGGGAGTTTATTTCAAAAAAGAGAGGGAAACGGTAAAAAATGTAATGTTTTTCTTATATTTGCGGTATAAACAAAGTGCCGCAAGGCAAATATTAATCTTCTAATACATGAACACGATGGCAATTCTTTTACAACAATCGCAAGTGGGGGTATTGAACTTTGAATCTGTCAAAGGGAATGCTTGCTGCTGTTGTTGCTGTCGATGTAGATAATTCGGAACTTATTTATTCAGTGATGTAATGATTTTTGATTCGGTGATTATTTAGAATCATGGAGTCATAAATCGTCGATCATAAATCAAAAATTATACAAATGGTAAAGAAGAACATTCTTGAAACCATCGGTAATACACCGATGGTGCGTATTAATAATTTATACGTGAAATCCGGCGTGAATATTTACGCCAAGTTGGAGGGATTTAATCCCACGGGAAGTATTAAAGACCGGATTGCAATGCAGATGATCAAGCAGGCGGAACGGGAAGGGAAGCTGGTGCCCGGGAAGACAATTATCGAACCCACGTCCGGTAACACGGGAATCGGGTTGGCAATTATCGGTATCGTGAAGGGATATGACGTGGAGATCGTGATGAGTGAGGCGGTTTCCGTGGAGCGACGGAAGATTATCCGGTCGTATGGGGGAAAAGTGATTCTGACTCCTGCGGCGGAGGGAACGGACGGGGCGATTCGGCTGGCTCATAAATTGGTGGAGGAGAACCCGGGGAAGTATTTTATGCCCGATCAATTTAGTAATGCCGGGAATTATCAAGCTCATTACGAGAATACGGCGATCGAGATATGGCAGCAGACAGAGGGGGAGATTGATTATCTGGTGAGTGCTCTCGGTACTTCGGGGACGATTATGGGCGTTTCCCGTTTTCTGAAAAAGATGCAGCCGAACATAAAGGTCGTGAGCGCCCATCCCGTGAAAGGGCATTATATACAGGGACTGAAAAACATGGATGAGGCAATCGTACCCGCTATTTATGATCCGTTGCATATCGATATGCAGGTTATGGTCGAGAGCGAGGAGGCTATTGCTATGGCACGGGAGATTATCGCCAAGGAAGGTATTTTTGCCGGCATGAGTAGCGGGGCGGCTATGCTGGCGGCATTGAGAACGGCGGAACGGATCGATGCCGGGAATATCGTGGTGATATTCCCCGATAGGGCGGAAAAGTACTTGAGTACCTCGATGTTCGATGATCTGGCAGATGATTAAATCTGCCGGATAACCCGTGCAGGGCAAACGCATCAAGACGCTTTTTGCCCGGTTCATAAAGTTGAGCTTTCAGCTCCTAAAGTTTATAAAGTTCATAAAGTAACGGGCGTCCTTCGGACAAGGTTTACCGGCAGCCATGCTGCCGTGGACAAAGCGCCCGCTAGGGTCCATAAACCTTATGAACTTTATAGACTTTATAAACTTTTAACTAAAAGGGCAAAAAGCGTCTTGACGCGTTTGCCCTAGTGGGGGATGGCACCTTTTTTGTTAGCTTGTTTAACAAAGTTAAGAATAAAATAGTGTGAACGAGAACAAAACGATAAGAAATATCGTAAAACGTAGTTACGAATAAAATTACAAATTATTATGCAGGTATCAGATATAGGATTGATAGGTTTGGCGGTGATGGGTGAAAATCTTGCGTTAAACTTGGAAGATAAAGGTTACACGGTTTCTGTTTATAACCGGGTACATCCTGACCGTGAGAGCGTCGTGACTCGTTTTATCGAGGGACGGGGGAGAGGGAAATGCTTTCATGGGACCTACACGATAGAGGAATTTGTGGAATCGGTGCGTCTGCCCCGGAAGATCATGTTAATGGTTAAGGCGGGCGATCCCGTGGACGAATTGATCGGGCAGCTTGTGCCGTGGCTTTCTCCCGGGGACGTGATTATTGACGGGGGAAACTCCGATTATCACGACACGGAACGCCGGGTGAAGATGTTGGAAGAGAAGGGATTTTACTTTATCGGGGCAGGGATTTCCGGTGGCGAGGAAGGTGCTTTACACGGGCCTTCTATCATGCCGGGAGGGTCTGAAATGGCTTGGCCGCTCGTGAAAGATATACTTCAATCGATTGCCGCGAAACTGGATGACGGTTCGCCTTGTTGCGAATGGATAGGGGCGGGGGGTGCCGGACATTACGTGAAGATGGTTCACAACGGTATCGAATACGGGGATATGCAGTTGATTGCCGAGACATATTCCATATTGAAGAGGAGAACCGGGTTGGATAATGACGGGTTGGGTGACGTGTTCGAACAATGGAACAGGGGAGAGTTGAATAGTTTTTTGATAGAGATTACCTCTCGTATCCTGCGCTATAAAGAGGAGAACGGGGATTATCTTTTGGATCATATATTGGATGTCGCCGGACAGAAGGGAACGGGGAAATGGAGTGTTATCGCCTCGCTGGATGAAGGCGATCCCCTGACGTTGGTTTCCGAAGCCGTGTTCGCCCGTTTTATGTCGGCATTGGTGGAGGAACGGGAACGGGCTTCCAAGCAATATCCTTCCGGTAAAGTGGGTGATATGAAGACGAATATCCCCTTGAATCACGAGGGAATAGAAGCGGTACGGGATGCGTTGTACGCGGCGAAGCTGATTTCTTACGCGCAGGGCTTTTCCTTGATGCGTAGGGCTTCCGAACGTTACGGGTGGAACTTGGATTTGGGAACGATAGCCAAGATATGGCGTAAGGGCTGTATTATTCGTTCCGTGTTCCTCGAGCGGATCACGCGGGCATTCCATAAAAACAGTTCTTTGGAGAATCTTTTGTTTGATGCTTTTTTCCACGAGAAGATGGAGGATGCACTTTCTGCCTTGCGGGGAGTTATCGTGGATTGTGTGTTCAACGGGATCGCGGCTCCTTGTTTCTTCGCGGCGCTGAGTTATTTTGACAATTTGCGCACGTTGGATTCTTCTGCGAATATGATTCAGGCACAACGGGATTATTTCGGGGCGCATACTTACGAGCGGACAGACACGGAGAGAGGGCGCTTCTTCCACACGGACTGGACAGGGGAGGGCGGAAAAACAGTTTCAGGTACTTATAACGTGTAAAAGAATATGAACAGACCGGAGGATCAAGTATTGGTAATTTTCGGGGCATCGGGCGATTTGACTAAACGTATGCTGATGCCATCGCTATACGAGCTCCACGCGCGACAAATGTTGCCGGAGCGTTTTGTTATTTTGGGGACGTCGCGAACCCCGATGAGTGACGATGAGTTCCGCTTGTCTATACGCGTGATGCTGCAGGAGTTGAAAGGGGAGAATAATTTGAAGGGTGAGGAGGTCGATAGTTTCATGCGAAAAGTGTATTACCAGCCGTTCGACCCGGAGAATGGGGCGGACGAGTTGGGTGAGCGGGTGATGTTCCTCATGGAGGAGAACGCGATTCCCATGAAGGTCGTGTATTATCTGGCGACTCCGCCGACTTCTCAACAAGCGATAACGAAATATCTGGGACGGAGTTGTTTGTTTCAAGTAAAAGAAAAAGGCGGTTGGCATCGTATCGTGGTGGAGAAACCTTTCGGGATTAACTTGGAAACCGCCCGAAAATTGAATGATTCTTTGCTGGAAGTATTCCGCGAGAACGAGATTTATCGAATCGATCATTTCTTGGGGAAAGAGACGGTGCAGAATATTTTGGTGTTGCGGTTCGCTAACCAGATATTCGAGTCGATGTGGAACCGGAATTATATTGATTACGTGGAGATATACGCTTTGGAATCTCTTGGGATCGAGAAGCGGGGGAAATATTACGAGACGACGGGGGCGTTGCGGGATATGGTGCAGAATCATTTGATGCAGTTGCTGGCATTCGTGGCGATGGAGTCACCGGCGACGATGGAACCGGAGGTGATACGCGACGAAACCGTGAAGGTGTTGCGTTCGTTACGAACGTGGACGGGTGAAGATATTGCCCGTAATGTCATCCGGGCGCAGTACGAGGGGGGAGAAGTGAAGGGGCAAACTGTGCCGGGATATTTGCAGGAGAAGGATGTCGCCCCTGATTCGGACACGGAGACGTATGTCGCCTTGAAAGTATTTATTGATAATTGGCGATGGAGTAACGTGCCTTTCTATATTTACACGGGAAAGCGTTTGAAGGATAAACGTTCGGGCGTGGTAATCCATTTCAAATCTACCCCGCACAAGTTGTTCGAGGGGCAATGTCAAGGGACGTCCTGCAACCAGTTGATTATCCGGATGACGCCGGACGAGGGGGTGATGCTGAAATTCGGGTTGAAGATGCCGGGAGGCGGATTCAAGGTGCAGCAGGTGGGTATGGATTTCCTGTACGCGTCGCTTTGCAATAATTATTTGCCGGGGGCTTACGAGCGCTTGTTACTGGATGTCATGCAGGGGGATTCCATGCTTTATACCCGGAATGATGCTTTGGAGGCAAGCTGGCGTTTTATTGACCCTATCGAGAATTATTGGCGGGAACATCCGAGGAAAGATTTGTTGCGTTATGCGGCAGGGAGCGAGGGACCTGATTTAACCGGAATGTGGGACGTGTTGCCGCCCGTGTCGAAAGAAGAGAAAAATGTTTGTTGGTTATGATGATAGATGAACGTACGGGATTGGTGTTGGAAGGCGGTGGCATGAGAGGTGTCTTCACAGCCGGGGTGTTGGATTGGCTGATGGATAACGGGATGTACTTCCCTTACACGATAGGTGTTTCAGCCGGGGCGTGCAACGGTTTGTCGTATGCTTCCCGGCAACGGGGGAGGGCGAAAATCTGTAATATCGATTTGTTGGACAAGTACCGGTACATCGGGGTGAAATATTTGTTCACGAAACGGAGTATCATGGATTTCGATTTGATTTTTAATGATTTCCCGACTCGAATTATTCCTTACGATTACGACACTTATTTTGCTTCACCGGGGCGTTTCGTCATGGTCACGAGTAATTGCCGGACGGGCGAAGCGAATTATTTCGAGGAGAAGAACGATAGGGTACGTTTGTTGAATATCTGTCGGGCATCATGCAGTTTGCCTTTCGTGTGCCCGAAATCTTACGTGGACGGGGTGCCTATGCTCGACGGGGGAATTAGTGACGCGATACCCATCCGTAGAGCGATTGCCGATGGTTTTTCTCGGAACGTGGTTGTGTTGACACGTAATAAAGGTTACCGGAAAGAGGTGACCGATAAGTCTATCCCGTGGTTTATGTACCGCCGTTACCCGGCTTTGCGGGAGAGCCTGAGGGTGAAGAATAAGCATTATAATGAAACCCTCGACTACGTGGAGCAACTGGAAGAGGAAGGACAGGTGATTATCATCCGACCGGAGCGCCCGCTTGAGGTCGACCGGATAGAACGGGACGTGTTGAAACTGACGGATTTGTACAATCAAGGATATGAATGTGCCAAACAGGTATTAAGCAGTTATTTGTGATGTTATGGAAGAATTGACGTTGACAACCCCTTCGATATTATTTTCCGCCATTTCGTTGATTATGTTGGCGTACACGAACCGTTTTCTGGCTTATGCCCAAGTGATACGGAATTTGAAAGGGGAACATGAAAGTCGTCCGAACGCGATGACTAAATTGCAGATTGATAATCTGAAAAAGCGACTTTATATGGCAAGGTCGATGCAGATATACGGGGTAATGAGTTTGCTGCTTTGCGTGATATGTACCCTTTTTATCTATATCGGGTTGCAGACCGTGGCGGTTTATACTTTCGTGCTGGCTTTGTTGCTGCTGGTAATCTCTTTGGGAATATCCGTGAAGGAGATACTTATTTCCGTGAAGGCGTTGGAATACAGGTTGGATAATGTACTGCCGGAAGAAAAGGAACATCCACGCCGATAATTACCTGATGTTTACGGGGAATGTCGTCGGAAATGTTTTTTGATATAGAGCAATTTTTCCGGTGCGATTTATTCTTTACTTTTGTGGCGAAATAATAAGGAGATGGTAAAAGCAATTTTTTTTGATATTGACGGGACTTTAGTGAGTTTTGAAACTCACCGGATACCGGAGTCCGCGGAGAGGGCGATACTTGCCTTGCGGGAGAAAGGTATTTTGGTTTTTATCGCTAGCGGGAGGCCTTTGCTTACTATAAATAATCTGGGTTCACTGGTGTTTGACGGGTATATTACTTTGAACGGGGGATATTGCCTTGCGGGGAAAGAGCGGGTGATTTACAAGCACAGTATTCCCGAAGAGGATATTGCCTCGCTCGTGCAATACATGGAGAAGGAGAATGAGTTTCCTTGTATCTTTGTTCACGAGCATACACTGTATTTGAACTACCATAACGAACAGAGCCATCAAATCTTTCGAATGCTGGATTTCCCGGAACCCCCGGTCGCTCCTTTGCGGGAAGCGAGTAAGGGAGAAACGTTTCAATTGGTTGCATTTTTCACGAAAGAACAGGAAAGAGCAATCATGGAGGCTATGCCCCACTGTGAGGCCACTCGGTGGAACCCGCTTTTTACCGATGTTATTCCCCGGGGCAGCAGTAAGAGTGTCGGGATTGACAAGATGCTGGAACATTTTGGAATTGCTTTGGATGAAACAATGGCTTTCGGTGACGGGGGGAATGATATTTCCATGTTACAGCACGCGGGAATCGGCGTGGCAATGGGAAATGCCGGGGATGAAGTGAAGAAAGTTGCCGATTACGTGACCTCTTCCGTGGACGAGGATGGCGTGATAAATGCTTTACGTCATTTCGGGGTGTTGTAAATCCGAATAAAATCCTTACTTTTGTGCTTGGAAACTAAAAAAATACACCAATGAAGATGTCTAAATAATTAAGTCGGGTTTTATCAATTGTTTCATGTGCCGGTATGACCGTTCAGGGGGTCATCGAGTGCCGACTTTTAATTTAGAATCATGTCCCTTAATCTATAAGAGTTTATAAAGTTTATAAGGTTTGTAAAGTTCATAAAGTATCTTGTAAGGATGCGTACCTTGCAAACTACCTTTAAACATTGTATTTATGAGTGATATAATAGTAAAACAAATAACTTATATTCACCCGGATAGAGAGCCGTTGTTTCAAAATATCAGTTTCACGGTTGACGCGGGAGAAAAAGTGGCGTTGGTAGGAAATAACGGTTCTGGTAAATCCACGCTTCTGAAGATTATAGCGGGACAACTACAACCTTCGGGGGGAGAGATTGTCTGTGATGCCGCACCTTATTACATCCCGCAGCACTTGGGACAATATGATTCCCTGACGGTAGCGGGTGCATTGCGGGTGGAGAGAAAAATAAACGCCCTGCACGCTATTTTAAGAGGTGAGGTTGATGCAAAGTATTTCTCCGAACTTGATGACGATTGGCAGATAGAGGAGAAGTGTCGGGTAGCGCTGGACGGTTGGGAGTTGCAACACGTGGAACTAACCACGTGTATGGCGTTGTTGAGCGGTGGGGAGAAAACCCGTGTCTTCCTTGCCGGACTTGATATCCATACCCCTTCTGTCGTGTTGCTGGATGAACCGACGAACCATTTAGACCATTGGAGCAGGGAGAAATTGTATGAAACGATTTGTCGGGGGAATGCCACGGTCTTGGTAGTGAGTCACGACAGGACTTTGTTGAATTTGCTTCACCAGACGTTGGAGTTGAGCGGGAGAGGAGTAACTGTTTATGGCGGGAATTATGATTTTTACCAAGAGCGGAAAGAGATTGATATTCATGCTTTGCAGGAACGTATTGAAGATAAACAGAAAGAGTTGCGTCTGGCAAAGAAGATAGCACGGGAGGCAGCAGAGCGTCAGCAAAAGAGAGAGGCGCGGGGTGAGAAACTGAGTTCGCGGAAAGGGACTCCCCGTATCATGATGAATACGTTGAAAAACAGGGCGGAAAGTAGTTCTTCCAAGTTGAAGGACGTGCACGCGGAGAAGATAGGCTCTATCGCCGACAGTCTTTCGGAAAGTCGTGCGGCGCTACTTGAGCCGGGACGGATGAAAGTGGATTTTAACCCGTCCGTGTTGCACGAGGGAAAGATTTTGCTCACGGCACGGGATATTAATTTTGGATACTCGACGGAAATGTTGTGGGCGCATCCTCTTCATTTTCAAATTAAGAGCGGGGAACGAATCGCTTTGAGCGGACGAAACGGTTCGGGGAAAACTACCTTGTTGCGTATGCTGTTGGGAAAATTAGAACCGACAAGTGGCAAATTGATTCGGGCTGATTTCAAGTATGTCTATCTTGACCAAGAGTATTCCATGCTACGGGATAATCTTACTGTTTACGGGCAGGCGGAACATTACAACGTGAACAATCTGCCGGAGCATGAATTGAAAACGCGACTTAATCGCTTTTTATTCTCTACCGAGGTATGGGATAAACCTTGCGAGCAATTGAGTGGAGGTGAACGGATGAGATTGATTTTTTGTTGTCTGATGATAAGTAATAACACGCCCGATGTGTTCGTGTTGGACGAACCCACGAATAATCTGGATATCCGGAATATTGAAATCATGACTTCAACGATTCGGGATTACCGGGGTACCGTGATTGTCGTGTCGCACGACCGGCGTTTTATGGAGGAGATAGGGGTGGAACGTTGTATTGATTTATCTTCGAGAGATTTGTGTTAAAAGTTAATTTCCCTATATTTGCGATTATTGTTTGGTAATAGAGAGTGGATATTAAAATGGATTTGGCAAATGAGAGCATGTGTTTTATGGATATTGTATTTGTGCGTGTGTTGTTCCGGGAGTAAAGATGATAAGATTGAGCAAGTTCCGGAATCATCTTTGGATACTTATACTTGGATGGGAAGTCTTGAAGACGAGTGCTTGTTGAGCATGTTGTCCATTCCCGGGACGCATGACAGTGGGGCGAAAGGTTCTATTTTAGGAATGGCTAATGCTCAAGATTTAACTTTGGAAGAACAATTGGGGTTGGGAGTTCGCTGTTTCGATATTCGGTTGAAGGACGCGAAAGAGGGATTGGAAATTCAACATGGCATAGTATCTTTCGGCTTGTCTTTCGAGAATGACGTGTTACCCGTGTTTCGCCGGTATCTCGAGAAATACCCGACGGAAACACTGGTTGTAAGTTTGAAAGATGAAAATTGCAAAAACACGGAGGTTTATGTTGATGAGGTATGGCGTGTACTGAATAGTGATGCTATGCGTCCCTTTGTCGTGGAGGATTTCAAGGCAAACCTGACGCTTGGGGAATGTCGGGGGAAAATTTTGTTTCTGCATCGTTATAATTTGCGGAAAGAAAGATATGTCGGGGGTGAGTTTGCTCCCGGTGGATGGAAAAATAGTGCAACCTTTGAAACGAAAATCTGGGGAAACGGAGATAGAATAGCAACATGTGTCGTGGAGGACGAGTATGAATCCTACGCGTTGAAAGATTCTCAAAAGAAGGTGGATGCGGTGATGGCGAATGTACGGCAAGCCCGGACAAGTGCCGACACGGATTGGTATATAACATTCGTTAGTGCCACGAAAGGACTTACCGCCACGCCGGAGGCTTTCGCCGATAAAGTGAATCAACCTGTAGCGGATGCTATCGGGGCTTTAGGAAAAGGGAAATGCGGATTCGTGCTGATGGATTATGCCGGGAAAACGGAAGGGCGTCAACTGGTGCAGGCTGTTATAAATAGTAATTTTAAAGTTTCAAAATAGTAGGGCGAACTCACGAATCTTTGGAAAGCGATGATGCCGCGGTGACTCGCTTTTAAAATTGTGCGATTTAGGTTTACGGGATACCGTAATGGCTATTTCGCGCAATTTTTGTTTTGTATAACCAAGGTTCCGGAGAGGAACTACTGCGGTAATACATTAATTCATGTTTACTAGTGTATCACTTCCGGTTTAATAGTACAAAAAATATTGTAGATTCCCTGTAGGTTCGCTGTAGAAACGCTGTATATGTACAGCGTTTCTACAGCGAACCTACAGGGAATCTATTGTGTTTTATACGGAAGTAATACGGTATTGATATGGGTTTAATACTTGTTTCATGTCTGTATTCCATTTGTTTACGTTGTATACTCTTGCTTTTTCGCGCATGACCTCGAGGGGAGAGCGTGTGCGAAAATGCTCTTGATGCTCTTTATAGGTTTTCTAGGGGTGTTTTGATTTTTTTCAGGATAAATATGCGTTGATAGATAGAAATTGTGTGGAAAATTTTGGAGATTTGCGGATAGAACGTATTTTTAGCTTCTCAAAAAATAATTAGGTAACCGTGGAGGGAGAGGATTTGTCCATAAATGCTTTGCAGCGTTATGACGATGACGCTATCAAGTTGTTGTTCGAACAGTATTACACCCCGCTTGTATTGTTCGGGAAAGGTTACGTGGACGATTTGGACGCGAGTAAGGATATCGTGCAGGAGGTTTTCACGGTTTTGATTGAGGCGAAGGAGAAATTTGCCTCGATAGATAATCTGAAAGCTTATTTATATCAAGCGACGAGAAATCGTTGTTTAAAGTATCTTCGTCATGAAGAGGTGAAGAAAAAGTATGCAGAGGATGTGTTGCACGGGAGCGAGGAGTATTATTTGAATGGTATTTTGGAGGAAGAAGTGTATCATCATTTGATGAAAGCGATTGCTGAGCTTCCCGAACAGTGTCGTAAAGTGTTTTTGTTGGTATTGGAGAATAAAAGCAATCAAGAGATTGCTGATATTCTGTCGCTTCAGGTGGAAACCGTGAAGTCGTACAAGAAAGCGGGTAAAAAGATGCTTTACGAGCGTTTGAAACATGTTGTTCCCGCGGCAGGGCTGACCTTTTTGTTTTATATCTGATTTTTTCCGAAAAAAATTGTCGGTTTAATACCCCCTTTTTTTAAAGATGGGGGTCATTGCTTATGTAATGTAGAATTGGATATGAAAAAAGAAAAAGATATATTTCGGTTGGCGGATGTGATAGCCCGCTCGTTGGAAGGGACATTGAGTGCCGATGAACAGAGAAAGTTGGACGAGTGGTTGGCTGTTTCGGCAGCTAACCGGGAGAAATACGAGGGGTTTAGGACAGCCGGGACGTTGGAAAGAAAGAGCGCGGAGTATCAGCAAGTGGATTGGCAAGGTGATTGCAAGAAGTTTATGGCTTCCCGGGCGAGGTCGCAAAGACGCCGGAGGGTGCAATGGTTCGCACGGTACGCTGCCGTGTTCGTGTTGTTGTTCGGGGTGGCGATTTGGTTATATATCAGCGCGGGACACGAGAAGGGCGAGCGTCCGGTAGCCCAATCCGGGGTGGCTGTTTCAAAGAATGCTATCTTGACGTTGGCAGGGGGAGAGCAAGTGGTTTTGTCTGATAGTAATTTTAGTGCGTTGAAAATGCAAGGGGATATACACGTGACCGTGGAGGGGAATAATATATCTTACACGAATCGTAATGACGGAGAGGAGAAGAGGGAGAAGAAGGTGTTGTTTAACACGCTTCGGATTCCGAGAGGGGGAGAGTATTTCTTGACCTTGTCTGACGGGTCTACCGTTTGGTTGAACGCGGAAACGGAGATTCGCTATCCGGTGGAGTTCGTGGGGGATAAAAGAGTCGTGTACGTGGAGGGGGAAGCTTATTTTGACGTGAAGAAAGACGAGAAGCGTCCTTTCGTGGTGAGAGCCGCTCAGGCAGACGTGAGGGTGCTCGGGACTTCGTTTAATTTCAGGGCTTATCCCGACGAGGATGGTGTTACGACCACGTTGGAAAGCGGGTCGGTTATCATGGTATCCCAGAAATCAAAGCAGGAAGTTCGTCTGGAACCCGGGGAACAGGGGACTTTGGATAAGGAGTCGGGGGAGTTGTCGAAGCACGCGGTGGATACGTATTTGTATTCCGCGTGGAAAGACGGGCGTTTTGTTTTCGAGGATGCCCGTTTGGAGGATTTGTTCCATGTTTTGGCCCGTTGGTATGATTTGCATGTGTTTTACGTTCATCCGGGGGCGAAGGATATTCGTTTCACGGGGGATTTGAACAAGAGCGAGGATTTCGGGGCGATACTCGAGATTATCGAGAATAATGAACGTGTGGAATTTGAAGTGAACGAACGGACAGTGTCTATTCGATTGCGATAAAATTAGACCCTTGGTGCGCCAACACCAAAGGTCTAGAGATTGTTATTAAGTTTTATTTTACAACAGTACAAATGTATGAAAAAAACAATTGAAAATTGCCATCACCATGGTAGATGGCGAAAAGAATGGAGAATTATGAAGATATTTTTTATCTTGGCCTTTATAGGGGTGATGCAGGTGTCTGCTCGCACTTATTCGCAGACGGTAAGATTGAGCGTGACGTGTTCCGACGCTTCTTTGAAGAGCGTGATGAATGATATTCGGGCGCAATCCGAGTATAGCTTTTTCTTTGATGATGTCGCGGTAGAAAAGATTGCGAATATTTCTTTGGATTTGAAGGATGCCACGATAGAGGAGGTGCTGGAAGCCTGTTTGAAGGGTACGGGATTCGGGTACCGGATTCTGGATAAGACTATTATTCTTTTCAGGGAGAAGGCAAAGGACGAGGAGAAGAAAAAGACGTATCTTATCAAGGGAAAGGTGCTTGACAACCAGAATCAACCTTTGCCGGGGGTAACGGTTTTACTGGATAGTACCCGGATTGGAACGGTGACGGATACCGCCGGGGGATTCGTGTTGCCTTTGCCGAAGGAGAAAGGTTATTTGTGTTTTTCTTTCATCGGTTTCAAGTCACAGCGGGTGGCTTACACGGACGGGAAGCCGTTGATGGTGAAGATGCAGGAGGATATATCGGGCTTGGACGAGGTGCAAGTGATTGCCTACGGTTCACAGCGGAAGAGGAATGTTATCAGTGCTATTTCTTCGGTGAAAGGGGAGGATTTGCAAGAGATGCCGACGCATAGTCTGGAAAATTTGCTCCAAGGACATATGGCGGGAGTCGAGATTAATAATATTTCCGGTTCTCCCGGTGGCGGTGGTACCGTGGTTGCTATCCGCGGTTACAATTCTTTGTTTGTTGAAGGTGAGGGGCAGGACCGTTCGTACGGTACGCCTTTGTACGTGGTGGATGGAATTCCGATGCAGGCGTTTACTTCCCCGGTGACGGGTGCCAACGCGTTGTCGAATTTGGACCCTTCGATGATTGAGTCTGTCGAGGTGTTGAAAGACGCCGCGTCTGCTGCGATTTACGGTTCGCGTGCCGGCAACGGTGTGATTTTGATTACCACGAAGAAAGGACAGAGCGGTAAAGCCCGTTTCACGGCAAACGTTTCTTATTCGGCTTCTTGGTTGCCCGTGGCACCGAAGCAGGTGGGCGGACGTTACGAGCGGATGTATCACTTGAATGCTTTGGTTAACACGGTTGCTCCTTACAAGACGGAGAGCGGGGAGTGGAAGTTGCCTACTTCTTACGAGGAGGTGTATAATAATCGTTATGACCATGGTCCGGTTTATGATTGGTTCTGGGGTGGTGCCAACGGACCTCAGAATGCCTTGATATTACAGGATAGTTTGAACCCGTTCTATAATAACTCGACGAATTGGTATAGGCAGAATTACCAGACGGCAAAGGTGATTAACGCTAACTTGCAGGCATCGGGAGGAACGGGAACCACGCGTTACATGGTGGGTGCCGGGTATTATGACGAGGAAGGTATCATGCCGAACACGGGTTTTACTCGCTTTACCGTTCTATCTAATTTATCCGCTCAACCGGCGAAGCGTTTACGGTTGGATTCTCAGTTGGGACTCGCCTATAGTGACCGTAGCCGGGGTAGTAATGCCGGGTCGGGAGCCGGTAAGTTCGAGGAAATTACTTCCGACCCCACGGAGACACCCACGTTGTTGCCCGGTAGCGGGGCTTTTGGGGAAGCCATGTTGAAGAATTTGAACCAGACTTCCGAGAAGAACCAAAGTTATTCGTTGCGTTACAATATGGTGCTTGATTACGAGTTGATTCGTGATTTGCATTTGAAAGTATCAGCGGGTATCGATTATAACCAACAGAACCAGAATGTGTTCAAACCGAGTACGTTGGACCCGAACACGAATGCGGCTTATCGTTTTTCAACTTCGAAGGGGACGATTACCCGGGATTTGTCGATACTGAACGAGAATTTGTTGACGTATAGTTTCAATTACTTGGAGAAGCATAATTTCGATGTCATGTTGGGATTGTCTTTCCAGAAAGACCAGAGTTATTCGAATGGAGGAGAGGGTATTAATGGTCCGAATGATAAAATTCAATACGTGGGTGAAGGTTGGGGAGGCTCGAATGGCATAAACCAAGTTGCCCCGGGCGAAACATTGGATTCTTATGCTTCGGCCTTTAGTTATTCATCCGGGTTCTCGGAAGAGCGGATGTGTAGTTATTTCGGGCGTTTGACTTACAATTTCAGAGATAAGTATATGCTTGAAGCCACGGTTCGTCGGGATGGTTCTTCCGTTTTCGGGGAGAAGGTGCGTTGGGCTACTTTCCCATCGGTTGCCGTGGGGTGGATTTTCACGGATGAAGATTTCATGAAACGTTTTTACTGGTTGAGTTTCGGTAAAATCCGTGCCAGTTGGGGTACTTCCGGTCAGAAATTCGGGCAACGTTATCTGGCTCAAGGCGTGTTTTCTGCCAGCGGAATGTTCTTGGGAAACTCGGGAATGGCACCAAATAAGAGTGGTGGTGTGATTAACAGGAGGTTGAGTTGGGAGGAAACGGACCAGTATGATGTCGGTTTGGACTTGAGTTTCTTGGACTATCGTTTGAAGATGAATCTCGATTACTATTATAGGTACACGACCGGGCGTTTGAGTAAATGGGATTTGCCGGGAGATGTGTATTTCCATACCTTCCAGTGGCAGAACGCTATGGCGATATCCAATCAAGGTATAGAAATTGAACTGGAGGCGGATATTTTGCGTGAAACCGCGGTGAAGTGGAGAATGAAATTTAATTTCTCGAGAAACTGGAATCGTTTCGAGAAGAGTACGGACGGTTATGATTACGGTAGCCAAGTGATAGGTAAACCCTTGAATCAGATTTTGGCATACAAGACTTCCGGTTTTTATGATAGCATGGATGAGGTCCCTTTTATTTATAACGCTCAAGGAGAGAAACAACCCTTGTGGTCGGGAGTGAACACGTATGCTGTGTTTTTCCCGGGGGCTCGCCGTATCGAAGATTTGAACGGGGATGGAAAGATTAGTTTTGATGACAGGTACTATGCCGCAAGCCCTCTCCCGAAAGGACATGGTGGTTTTATAAATGAAATTCGTTGGAAGAATCTTGATTTGAATATCATGTTCAACTATTCGATAGGTCGTCATGCAGTGGCTGTTTATGATGACTACTGTTTGGCCCCGAGGGAGGAGAGTGGTCCGCTGTTCGTGAGTCTTAAAGATTTGAAACCATGGACGGGTGCCGGTTCGAAAGCCGATTATCCGAAAGCACAGAAGTATATGTACTTGGGAAACCAGTACGTGGGAATGTATGACGAGGATATCGAAACGGTGCATTTCGTGCGTTTGAAGCAGTTGACTTTAGGATATAATTTTGGAGAAGGTGTTTGTAAAAAAATAGGTTTAAGTGGAATCCGGGCTTTTATGACGGCGGAGAATTTATTCCTGTTGACGAATTATTCCGGTATTGACCCCGAGTTGATAGATATTACTTCCGGGACGGATAATTTGCGTTCTTATCCTTTGTCGCGGAAGTTTACAATCGGATTGACTGTTAATTTTTAAAATGTAGAGCATGAAAAAGATATTGATACTTTTTTTGTTTATTCCCTTGTTCTCTTGTAATGATTGGTTGACGGTTGAGCCGGAGGATTCGGTTACTTTTGTGAATTATTTCAAGAGCGAGAGTGAATTGGAAGCTTTGTATAATATGGTGCAAAGCAGGATGAAATATGTTTGTTTTGGCAGACAGCCTTATTTTTATTCTTCCATAGATGCGGATGATGTGCAGTCCGACGTGGACGGGTATCGCAAATTGGATGTGCTTAAATACACGGGGACTTCAAACACGCAGAGTTGGACGGCTTTTTATAACGTGATTTATTTGACAAACGTGATGATCGAGAATCAACATCGCTTCGAGAATGTGTCGAAAGAACGGGCGGATTTTTGGTTGGGGCAAATACATTTTGCCAAGGCATTGGCTTATTTCCGGGTGGCTCAGATTTGGGGAGATGCTCCTATCACGCCGAGTTCGGAGTCCATTGACCCTATTGGTAAAAGTCCCGCTTTGGAGGTTTTGCAGGAAGCGCTCAAGGAAGCTAAAGCCGCGTTGGTTTTGCCCACGCATGACAAGTTGCTAGGTGCGACAGGTGCCGCGATAACCACGAAACAATGTGCCAGCCTAGGGACGGTAAATACTTTGTTGGCTAATATTTGCGCTTGGATGGGCGGTTTGACCGGGGAGCGGAAATACTGGGAGGATGCGGAGCGGTATGCTTCCGAGGTGTTGGACGGGAAAGCCGGAGTTTACGATTTGGAGAGTATGAACGGGTTGATAGAGAACGTGCTTGGTAAAAATCGGAATAGTGAAGAGGTTATTTACGCAATTTCGAACAACGCATTAGATTATGATCGGAATTATGAATCGTTCCAGAAAGAAGCTCCGGGGCATTTCCTGATTTCTTATCCTTATCTCACGGAAGATAAAAGTGAGATTGCCAACGTGGTGAATAATAGTAATAACAGCTATACTAGAATAAAAGTGACCACGGTAGAACAAATCTATCCGGAGGAAGATGATTTGAGAAGAAAGGAGTTTTGGTATGAGTTGGGAACGTTGACTTATTCCACGTCTAACGGGGAAGTTATGTCCCCTTACGCTCATATCGCGAAGTGGCGTTATATGGTTCGACAAATGAAAGAAGATATCGCAGGTATGCCTGCTATCTTGACTGATTGCGATTGGGTGTTCTGGAGATTGGCGGACCTGATTTTATTACGTGCCGAGTGTCGGGTGCAGTTGGATATGACGGAGGAGGCTGTTAGTGATTTGGACCGCGTGCGTGAACGTGCAGGATTAGCAGGATATGCCGGTAGCACGAGCAAAGAGGCTTTGCGTGAAGAGGTATTCTTGGAAAGACGTCGGGAGTTGTTCGGCGAGGGGCAGTATTATTTTGATATTGTGCGGAACGGGTATTTCCGGAAATATTTGTTGGGTGGCTATCGTACGCTGACCGACGAGGATGTTAAGAATGGCGCTCTTTACACGAAAGTGCATTCCAATGCTTTTAGAAAGAATACGTTAATGACTCAAAATACTTATTGGCAATGGCAAGAATAATGAATAATATATTGAAAATTGCGATTTGCATCGTGATGGTAGGATTGGTTTCGTGTACCAAGTGGAATTACGATGACGGGGGTGTGTCGAATGGGGTGCACGATTGTTCCATGTGGGAATACCTGCATACCCAATCCCGGGATTGGGATTCTACAATTGTGATGATTGAGCGTGCAGGGTTGAGAGAGTTGTTCGAGGGGAAAGGGGAATACGAGCAAATTACTTTCTTAGGATTGACGAACTATTCGATTCGTACCTATTTGTTGGATATGGGATACAAGCAGGTGAACAGTATGTACTGGGATGAGTGTCAAGCTATTTTAAGCAAGTTGATTATCACGGAACGGGTGATGGTGGCAGACGTGCCTCGCGGAACATGGGATAGCCAAACGGGCGAGGTGACCGGAGGCAAGGAATATACATTGCTGGATGGCACAACCGCGATATTGTGGACGACTCAAGAGCCTTATATGGATATGAATACCAGTGAAGTGGGTATCGTGCGATTGAATTTCAAGCTGGAGGAAACGAATGTGTCGCGGGCATTGATATTCTCTTCGGATATTCAGACGAACAATGGTGTAGTGCAAGCACTGGGATATGATTTTAACGTGTCGGATATATATTAAAATGAAAGCGATGAAGAAATTATTATATGCACTCGTGTTATTGGGATGTAGCTTTTTGTATGCTTGTAATGACGTGACTGTCGGGTATTTGGATTGTGCTAATGCCGGATATTCGAAAGATTCCTTGGAGATTGTGCGTTTTTCTAATCTAGCCACGGAGATGGAAGGTTTGAAAACGACATTGGATGCCTTGTATTCCAACGAGGAGTTGGCAGGGCTGTTTGACCAAATGGAGTCGTTGGATGTCGAATTGAAGGAGCTGGAAGCTAAGATGGAAGAGATGTATGAGCAAGCGTATGCGCTCATGGAGGAGATGGACATAGAGAATGGGGCGATGAATCCGGACTTCGATAAAATAGCAGAATTGCAGGCGAAAGCTGATGAAATGAATAATATCATGGAGAATGAATACCTCCCTCTGCAAATAGAATTGGAAGATGAAATCTATGCATTGATGGATCAAATCATTGAAACATGCACGGATATGGGGCAAGATGATCCTTTCATGCTGGAAGAACTGATCACGGAACGGCAAAACCAGATTGATAAAAATACCCCGTGGACTACGTCGACTATTGGTCAGATTTTGGGGACAGAGCCTATGCGTTATTATTTGGAAAGCGTTCGTAGTGACCGGGGAGAGGAAGCTGCGAAGGATTTTGCCTCTTACGTGCAAGTTGTCGGTGGCGGTCGGATTTACGTGGATATGCAGGTTGATTCTCCAGCAGGTAATTATTGGGTATCCTTGAGGGTGGAGAATGAAGGGCATTCGGCTGTCTTGCGGGATGTGTTTAAGTTTATATTAAAAGATTAGATTCAAAAGAAGGAAATATTATGAGAAGGATTAAATACGTGTTGGTGTTCCTGTTGATGGGGATGGTTGGAAATCTATCCGCTCAAATTACTTTTTTTCAAGGTACTTTCGAGGAGGCTTTGAAAAAAGCGAAGGCAGAGAAAAAGGATGTTTTCGTCGATTTTTACACGGAGTGGTGCGGACCTTGCAAGGTGATGTCGCAAAAAGTGTTTACTGTTCCGGAAGTGGGTGACTATTTTAACACGCATTTCGTGAGTTGCAAGTTGAACGCGGAAGCTCCCGAGCAGGCTGAACTGGTGAAAAAATACGGGGTGGAGGCTTTTCCCACGATGATATTCGTGAACGTGAAAGGAGAGGTGTTGCGCGTGGTGCGGGGGGCGAAAGCCCCTGCCGCGTTGCTCAATGAAGCGAAGATGGTGACGGGTGATATGCTGACTTTCGAGAAGTTGTACGAGAAATCGAAGAAGGAAAAGAAGAATACCGACCTGCAACAGGAGTTGTTGTTTCGGGCTCCCGAGTTTATCGCTACCCAAACCGGGTATAACCGGGATAAATGGATGGTGCGTATCGAGGCTCTTTTCCCGGAGTACGTGAAGAACAAGAAGTTGGAGAATATGATTAACGCCGAGGATTTGTATATCATCAGCATGTATCACAATGAAATCAAGGGTAATGACGAGATTTTCGATTTTCTGGTGAAAAATTACCGGAAATACGAGGAGATTGTGGGGAAAGAGAAGATTCAGGATTTCATTTTGGGTGTTTATAATAATTATATCATCTCTTTTTGTAAAAACGGTAAACAGGATTACAAGAAACATTTAGAGCGGGTAAAAGGAGATTTGCAGCCGGTATATAGCGATATTTCATTTGGTTCGCTTTCCGCTTTTGAGGCGATATCTTTGTTATCGGACGGGTATTACAGTCTTTTCCGCAAGGATATAAACACGTTTTTCGAGAAGATGAATCAATATTTTTCCGGTGCGGAGAAGGCTTTGACGGTAAACGATTATACCCAACCGATTGAAGATTTGTACACCGTGTACCGGGGTAATTTGCCGGAGGGTGCGAACGAGAAAGTGATAGTGTGGTTGGACAAGGCTTTGCAATATGAGATGGCGGCACAGTTGCGTACTCGTTTGTTGTACATGCTGGGAGATTGTTTCAATGCCACGGGTAATCCGGAAAAAGCAAAACAAAGTTTGAATCAAGCTTTTGTCGTTAGTTCCGGAATCGAAGAGGTGGAGTTGATGAAGCAGTTGCAGAACATGATACAAGAGAAGTTGAGGGAGTTATGAGAAGTTTGTTACTATTGTTTTTTGTTTTTTTATCCTTCGGGCAATCGATTTTAGCGCAAGAGGAATCGGTGAATTTCCGGCAGGGGCGATTGGAAAACGGGTTGACGTATTACATTCGCCGTACGACAAGTTCGCCGGGACGTGCCGATTTTTATCTCGTGCAGAACGTGGGAGCGTTGATGGAGGAGGAGCAGCAGAATGGTTTGGCTCATGTGCTCGAGCACATGGCCTTCCATGCCACGGATAATTTCCCGGATGGGGTTCCGGCTTTTTTGAAACGGCACAAGATAAGTAATTTTAATGCTTACACGGGACACGACGAAACGGTGTATAACGTGAATAATGTTCCCACTGCTTCGAAATTGTTGGTTGATTCTTGTATTTTGGTATTGAGGGATTGGTCCGGTTTTCTTAAATTGTATCCCGAGGAGATGGAAATCGAGAGGCAAGTGATACAGGAGGAGCGGCGCGCGGGAATGGATTTGTCCGCTCGATTGCAGAAGCAGGCGAACTTTTTCATCTACAACGGGAGCAAGTACGCCACGCATGACGTGATTGGTTCCGTGGAAGTGTTGCAGAGTTTCACGGCGGAACAAGTGAGGGATTATTACAAGGATTTCTATCGTCCGGACCAGCAAGCCGTGATTATTCTCGGGGATATAGACGTGGATGCGGTGGAAGCGGAGGTGAAACGCTTGTTCGCTCCCATTCCCCGGCGGGAGAACCCGAAACCTCGCCTCGTGTACGATATCCCGGATAGTCCGCAACCTCAATATTATAAGTTGATAGACAAGGATGTGCCGACGAACGGGATGGTGCTTATGAAGCGTTTCCGGAAGAATCCGGTGCGTTCGTTACGGGATATGTTGCGGGAAGATTTGATGCGGGAGTTTTACAACAAGATGATGCGCGACCATTTGGCGGAGTGTATGGAAAACTCCGATGTGGCGTTTCTTAACGCGAGTATCGGTATCTTCGATATCGTTCGGGGTTACGAGGGATTGAATGTCGTGGTGTCGTCTTTGCCCGGGCAGGAAATCGAGGCGTTGGAACAGTTGATGGAACAGATGGTGCGGGTTCATCAGACGGTGATAACCGATGAAAAGTTACACGGCATGGCGTCCGGTTATCTCAAGCGGTTGGAGCAGTTTAAGTTGCAAAAAGAGCGATTCCCGAATAGTATGTACTTGCAAATGTACCAGAATAATTTCTTGTTGGGGTACCCGATTAGCGAGTTCGAGCAGAATATAGATACAACGGCAGCGATTCTTAACAGTCTGACCGCCGAGGATTTCCGGAAGTGGATTGCTCGCTGGTTTGACGACGACCGGAATTGGATTTATATCATGCAAGGAAATAGTGCGGATTATCCTTTCCCCGCGGAAGAACAGATTTCAACCGTGATGCAGGAGGCTCGCGAGTGGACATTTGAAGCCGGGGAGGGACAGGAGAAGTTGGCGGTCAACGGCGTTTTGGTCGATTTCGAGATTCCGGCGGGTAAAATTGTCAAGGAGAAAGCGTTGAAGCCGATAGAGGCGGAAGAGTGGACGTTGAGTAACGGGGCGAAGGTCTATTACAAGTACACCGATTACAACAAGGGTATGTTTAATGTTTTGATAGGTAGCCGAGGAGGACGTTCTTTGCTTCCAGCAGAGGATTTGCCGTCAGCCGACGCTATGGTGGCTTTATTCTTGAAGAGCGGTTTGTACAAGTACGGGACTCGAGAGTTGAACGCGCTCGTGCAGGAGCATTCCATCAACATGGATATTTCCTTGGAGGAGAACTCCGAAAGTATCAATTGCACGAGTACGACGCGTGACGCGGATTTCGCTTTCCAATTTTTGCATTTGGTGGTGGAAAAACCTCGTTTCGATAAAGCCGCTTTTGACAAATATGTGCACGTGAATAAGTTGACATTGGCTCACTCCCGTAAAACGACGGACGACACTATCAATGACGTGTTGCGTGAGTTGCGGATGGTGAAGTCGCCCCGGCTTTGGGTGAGGGATGCGCGGTATTACGAGGCGATGGATTACGAGAAGATGGTTCGTATTTTCAAGGAGCGTTACCGGAATGCCTCGGACTTTTCTTTCTATATCGTGGGTGATTTGGAACGGGAGGTAGCCCGGGAGCTTGTTGCTCGATATATCGCTTCGCTTTCTTCTACTTACCGCAAGGAGAAGCCCGTTAAGTACGAGTACTATAAAAAAGAGAGCGTGGCGAAAGATATTGCCGTGGATATTCCGGAGCAAAAGTACATGGTGGATATGGCTTTCACGAACACGTTGAAGACGAAACCGGCGGATAAGCTTTGCATGATGATTCTTCAGAAGCATTTCGAGTACTTGTTTCAACAGCGTATCCGGGAAGCGGAGGGCGGTTCGTACGGGGTACACGTGCGGACGGATGTTACCGGTCAGCCCGACCCCTCGCAGTTATTTAACGTGCAATTCGAGAGTTCCTTGGAGAAAGGACCTCGTATGCGGGCTATCGTGCACGAGCAGATTGAGCAGTTCTTGGAAGAGGGAATGTCCGATGAAGACGTGGAGGATTTTATCCTGTTATTGAAAAAAGAACGGGATGCCGCTCCGGATTTTGGAAGTATTCCTTTTTGGACGGAAAATATCCAGTTTTATCAACGCACGGGAAAAAGTTTGGATGCTCCCGAGTTTTTCGAGAAAGTGGTTGATAAGATTAAGGCGAAAGACGTGTTGGCTTTTGCCCGTAAGTTTTTTGCTGATGCGCAATGCGTTGATATCGTGGTGAAATCACGATAGCCGTCACGAAGAGAAGGTGTGTTTTGACACACCCCTCTCGTCCATAAAGTCTAAATGTCCATAAGGTCCGTAAGGTCAAATATGCAGGTAGTGTATGTGTTATGGAGTTGAATATTAGTATACTATTAAATTACGGACTTTATAGACTTTAAGAGCCGGGGGCTCGACTTTATGAACTTTATAGACTAGAGGTGTGTTTAACACACCTCTTTATTTTATCTTCCAAGAGCCGAAAATGGTTTTCTTGAAGCGGGCCTTGTTTTTCTTTGCTTCTTCCGAGTCGTATTCGATGGCTCTGTCAAAGTATTCTATCGCCAAAGGAATGTTTTGTTCTGTACCTCTTCCGAAGCCATAGGCAACGCCGAGGGCGTTGAGTACCATGGCATCAAGTGGTTCCCACACGTCGTCGAGCATTTCATTCTCTTCAAGTTCGGAAAGGAATTGAAATGCCGTGTCGTCATCTTGAAAAGTCCCAAGACCGTCTTGATAGCAGATGGCAAGTTCGGCGGCAGGCTGCCAGCAATCCTCGGCTTCCATGTTTTGGTACGCTTTGTTGAGCCACGCTACGGCCTTGGCGTAATCCTGTGCTATGTTGCCTCTTCCCTCGAAGTAAAAGTTGCCAACTTGAAATTGTGCGCCCGGGTGCCCGGCCTCGGCGGCAATCATGTAATTCTCGAAAGCTTTGTCCAAGTCTTGTTTTACGCCGTAGCCTGTCGCGTGGCACACTGCTATGTTGTAGGACGATTGGATATCACCACGTTCCACTTTATTTAGATGGCGCAAAAATACTCAATTATCTCTAAAAGTAGCCTTTGTACGGGGGTGGATGCACTCGATTACCACTAAAACGAAGAAAGCACCTACTTTCGTAAGTGCTTTTGATACCCGCTTGGTAGGTATGCGGATTGTTGTCAGTGTGTAGTATTTGTATTTATTTTGGGTAGTTGTTCCGCCAGTTCGTTGATGGAACTGCCGGAAAAGACGATTCGTCCCTCGCTATCAATGATAAAGAAGGTTGGAATACCAATGAGATTATATTGTTCCGCGAATGCTTTGGTTTGTTCGGGCAGGCTGCGGAATTGTGCCCACGGCAGGTTTTCTTCTTTCAAGGCTTTTTGCCACTCTGCCTCTTGTTGATCGAGGGACACGCTGATAAAACGGATGGAATCCCCGTGAGTTTTGTACACTTCGCGTAGGTATATCAGGCTTGCTCGGCAGGGAATGCACCATGATGCCCAAAAATCAATCAGCGTGTATCCATCTCGGTTTAATTGGGCGAGCAGCGATACGCTCTTGCCTTTATCATCGACCACTTCGCCTTCTTGCAACGGTGAGCCTTGAACCAGCCGGGAGGCGTCACGGAGATAATGGCGAAACTCCCTCAATGCGGCACAAGTGTCTTGACAGGAAGCAAAGAGTTCTTCCAGTTCGTCGAGATAAGCCTGATTGTAGGTGAAAGCGGGTTTCTTCAATGTTCCGACAATGTAGAGGTTCGTTGCCAGATTATCGTTGTTGCGGATAAATGCCCGGCTTGCTTTGTCCAGTTCCGATTTCATGGTTTCCAATCGGCTGTTATAGTCCGGGGTTTGCTTCTCCTGCTTGCGGAGTTCCTGTATACCGTAACGCAACGGAAAGGTTTGTTGTTGGTAGCGGTGGTACGCTTCTTGAGCGCTGGAACCTTCCACTCGGTAGTTCTTTTCTTTCCGGATGTCGTAAAGCCAGTACGCTTGTGGTAGGCTGTCGATATGTGGCGTGGTAAAGGTGAGTTTGCCGTTTTCGACAAAGAAATTAAGCTCGTAACAATATGCCGATTCTTGATTTTGCTTCGAGCGTAGGATATAATCCGTGTTACTCACGCTAAATTTACACATGGAGGGAGCGTCCAGTTGCCCGCGCAACTCGAATTTCCCGTCAATGACGTAAGCGCTGGCTAAATCTTTGTCCCATCGGGTGATGGTTCGTAGGGTAACTTTCGTGCTGTCCATGGCACCGGGAACCGTACCCCGTAGGATAAAGTGGTCGGCAGGCTGCCGTGTACAAGCGGCAGCACTGAGCAGTAATATAAAACAGAGTTTTTTCATTGTTCTCTTATTTTTTTGTTTTAATCTTCGGAATATCTTATTTTTCCAAATATTCTTCAACAGTTACTCGTAATGCGTTGGCATCGTTACCGCTGAAAACGATTTTGCCATCGGGTGCGATGAGCATCAGGCGCGGAATGCCGCTGATATTGTAGGCACGTTGGGCAGCGGTAACTTGGTCACGATTGCCTGTCCATAATTGAGTCCAAGGCATGGCTTCCTCTTTCATTGCCGTTTCCCAGTCTGTTTTCTTTTGGTCGAACGATACGCTGATTACGGTCAGGCGGTCTTTTGGGGAGTGTTCATAAATTTGATCCACTTTGGGGATGGCCCAGCGGCAGGGACCACACCACGATGCCCAGAAGTCTACCAACGTGTAGTGGTCGGGAAGTATATACTGTGATAGTTTCACGGTTTCGCCTGTCGGATTGGTCAGTTCAATGTCCTTGTATGATGCTCCTTTGTATAATATGCTTGCAATTTCTGCCATCTTTAATACTCGGGGACGACGCACTGAATCTTCGATCTGTTTGGCAATGCGTGTCAGTTCTTTTATCTCTTCGGGAGTGCGCGTAAAAGTGGTGTTCAACAAGCCTTCCGCGATGAAAAGCGATACCGGTGATTGTGGATGTTGGCGGATAAATTCCATTTTAGCAGCATCAATAGCTGCTTCCGCTGCCAGCTTCTTAGGATATAGTTCGTCAAATCGGTTGTTGAATTCCTCCGTTGTGTATTGGTTTTCTTGCATATTCAGCGTGGCTGAAGCGATATTCACTTCCGAGGCAGCCAACAGCAAAGGCATTAAAGCATCACGATATTCATAATATTCTCGCTGTAGTGGACCTCCTTCTACACGAGCTTTCGATTCGGCAGTTTCAGCGACGAAGGGGTGGATGAATTGCAGACTGTCGAAATGGGCTGTGTTTACCGTCAGTTCGGAATTGTCTAGAAACATGTAAATATTAACCATTTTGCCCATGTGGGGGGAAGAGGTGTTAGAGCTGATCAATAAATTGCAGTATTGCGGTGAAGCAGTTACGCCCTGCAATTCAAATTTGCCGTCTTGAATGGTATCTGTTGCCAATATCGCTTCACCTTCCATGGAGCGAAGCGTGACCAGCATCCCGTCTTGTAACCCGGGAAAATTGCCCCGTATCACGAATCCCTCGGGGCGGGAAGTACAGGCACCACACAATAGCAGTGCCGCGATAAAAAAGAAAATTCTGTTCATAGAAATTATTTAGAAGTTTATATTATTTCTCTGCATCTCGGCAACAACGTATGCGCATCATTCTTTCCAGTGTCACCGTTCCTCGGTAGACAGTCGTGTAATGGGCACATATTTTCCGGAACCAGACCGTTGTGGTTTGTAAACCGTTGTTCTCCACCTCTGAAGCCGACCAAAAATACCCGTACTCGCCGACAAAACACAAGAACGGGGAACGTCCCCAAGCTTCAGCATCTGCAACCTCGCCTCCTAATTGGAGTGCCATGCCTGTTCCTTCTGACCCTTGGCGAAGAAGGGTGGCTTCCTGATTTCCCCGCCAGCCTTCCGAATCGGCTTCTCCGGCAGACATGCCCAATGCTGTTTCCAGATTCTTCCAGTCCTCATCGGTGGGCAAACGCCAACCTTCAGGACAAAGCGTGCGGGCTTCCTCCCAAGTATAGAAGTTCCCATATTCCTTGTAATCTGCCGCAAAATCGATATCGAGGAGATGGGACTTAATCTTGACCGGATAGTTAGCCCCAAACAAGTCGTACGTGCATTCGTAATAAGGTGCCTCGGAATAATATTTTAGATTGGAAGTCATCCATTCCAAATTGCCGATTCGAACCCACCCGTAGGTGTTGCCGTCACGTTCGTCCGTGTACTCGCTGGTAGTGGAGGGATTGACTCTCGGCAAATTATCATCGTCACTGCATGAGCAGAATATAGCACTGCAACATACAAATAAAGCTATTATATACTTTCTCATAATCAATTAAATTTAATTCCGGTTGCTTCGAGCAACGGTTTGATGATATCATATTTTTTTCTGGTATATCCATTGATGTCGTTCTCCCCGTATTTTTCAAAGAATTCCTCCTCTGTCAGCGACAAGCAGGCTTTGATATAAGCCACGGCATCTTCTTTCGGGGAGGAGAAATTATTTTCATAAGGATCTTCCAGAAATCCCATCTCCAACGGATTCAAAATCTCCGTGGGAGCCCACCAGTATGACTTGGGGGTGGAATAATTGTTGTAGTTGACCGCGAAGAACTCTCCAGCTTTTCCGTCTGTATACTTGTTGCCCGCTGTTCCCCCGAAAGAGGCAAAAATGATTTCGCAGCAAATATCCTGCGCGTAGGCTTTACGTTCTTCTTGAGTCAATTCCCACAATCCGCTGACATTTAATGCCAAACAACGCAAATTGTTATAGGTCAACGGGGAGCCGACATAATCATAAGTAACGTCCGTGGTATTTCGCTGGTATTCATCAATACCGTTAGCCACTAGCAGGGAATAAGGCATCACGTTTTTAATATACGGTAGTAAATCGTTCTGCAAGAAAGTTGTGACTTGACGCTTTTGTTCTAACGTTTGCAAATAGTCGAACTTAAAGCGGAGATTGCTTGTATTCGTTAGCTGGTATTCCAGGCCTAAGAGTTCTGTTTCATAGAAAGGCTTGCCATTCTCGTCCGTCCCTTTGTATTCGTGTCGGAGCGTATCGTTGAAAAGGAGATGACATCCGGTGGTATTGAAAAACTCCTCTTTGAGTTTTGACTCCTCGTCCGTGGCTCCGGGCGAAATGGCAAAAGAATTGGTCACGGCAAGCGGCTCCAACTCGTCTTCTTGCTGGCAAGCATATAAACTACCAGCCAAAGCAATTATAAAGATTAATATTTCTGATTTCATATCTTTGCGTTTAAGTATCTGTTAATTACCGATAGGTATCGATTTCCCTTTTCGAACCGGACGTTGGTTTGTCTGTAGTGTATTCTGAAAATCTAAAACCTCTTTGGGGAGCATCAGCGTGTAAGCGTCGTCGTTCTCCTCCAAAACGTATTCCACGATTTCAGTCGGGGTCGATATGACAGGAATGAATCCCGATTTCACGTATTTGATATAGCGGTGTGTAATCTTTTTGGAATATGGGAATTTGTCACATACCGTGTAACGACGTAAATCGAACCAACGATGACCTTCAAAGCATAGCTCGCACTGGCGTTCGCGACGGATGAGGTCTACCAGTTCCTTGCCGCTTGCTGTCACTTCACGATTTTCTTTCAAGCGATGATTCAACAGAGTTTTGAGCATCGTGCGGGCTGTCGTTTCGTCACCCGAGTAAGCTGCCGCTTCAGCCGCATTCAAATAGGCTTCCGCTGTCCGGAACATGAAGTGGTCGGAAGCTTCCTTGTAACCGAATACCCAACCTTGTACTTTGGATAGCACCCATGCATCCGTGTAGACGTAATTAGTCGACATACCTCCTATTGATTCTTTCATGATATAATATTGTGTGCGCCAATCATTATCGCCTTCGGTAAAAGCCGATAGCAAATCTTGGGAAACGACGTAAGCCGGGAACTTCTCCTCTCCTTCTCTTGAACAATACATGCAACCGGCCAACGGGTAGCCTCCCATGGAGAAGATAGTTTCGGGCGAGGCTTTGGTTAATATTTCTGTGTCCGGGGTATGTGTATTCAAGTCCAATAATCCGTTCCGCTTGTCCAATACCATGTTAGCGTATTCCAAGGCTTTTTCCCAATTTTGCATGTAAAGATATACCCTGCTTTTTAATAAATACACGGCAATGATATCTGCCCGGTAAGGATAGTTTTTCACCTCGTTATCTTTTAGATAAGTTTCGGCTTCGTCTAAATCGGTAAGTACTTGGATGTACACTTCCTCTACCGTGTTGACGGTATACTCTTTGTCTTCCACGTACTCCGTCAATTTAAGCGGTATGGCCGGAGTGCCTAGCGTTTGTGTACAATAAGGCTGTCCGTATAGATTACCTAAGGTGAAATAGTAAAGCGCACGAAGGAAATGAGCTTCTCCCTTGATACGTTTTTTTTGTAGTTCCTCCACTAGATTATTTACGGACAAGTCATTGACGGAAGTCAGTACCATATTGCAAATGTTGATACAAGAATATGCCTGCTTCCAATCTCTGCTTTCCGAAGTACGGGAATTGCCCTCGTAAGGTAGACCAACGCTTTGCTGCCACGTGTACCAACCGAACATTGGGGGTTGTATTCCTGCAAGATCGCCTAAATTGCTTCGTTCGTTAAAAGCCAATTCATCTGCCATGTGATGGGTAGCTTGGAAAAAAGCATTCACGGGTGATACTCCATACTCATTATTCTCGAATCTGCCTGATGGCATATAACCTTTTCCCAATAGCACTTCATCCAGATCGGAAAAAGTTTCCACTTTAGCAAGGTCCTGCGAGTGTTCTTCCAAAAAATGGGAACATCCGCAAAATAAACCCGCCATGCAACATAGAACAAGTATTTTTTTCATGTAATCGATGTTTTAGAATGAAACGGTTAATCCTAAAGTATATGTAGGTCGATCGCTCAACTGGATGCTGGCAAAACCTCCTTGTGTCGGGGCTTGTCCCTTCAACTCTTTGGCCGAAATAGTGAACAGGTTAGTGGCTGAAAATGATACATCCAATTGTGACAGACGCAGTTTTTTCAGTATCGTTTCGGTGAACTGGTAGGTTAAACTCAAGTTGGAACATTTCAAATAATTACCGCTTACCACACGGTGGTCACCGTAATCATACATTTCCCATGCGGAAATTGCTAAAGGTTGAATATCTTGATATTTATCGCTCCAGTGTCTTTCATATAGCGTATAATTGTCATCGCCTTTTCCTATAATCGCCGGGATATTCGTGTGGCGCTCATCGCCCGGTTTGCGCCAGCGGTTCAAGAAATATTTGCTGACGTTATTTTCGGGGCGGATATTTTGGGCATCCATTACCGCATCGCTAGCAGCATTGTAAATGGCAAACAGACGAATTTTATTTCCCATGCTGTACGCGAAGTTTCCGCTCAGACGGATATTTTTCCAACGTAGTGTCGTGTTCAAATTCCCTGATATTGTCGGTTCGCGTCGTCCGGAAGGCTTTAAAACGCGTGTGTACGTGTCATATTTATTCAGACTGCGCAATACTTCGGGATTGTCGGCATAATCATCGAACATCGGTCCGCCGTTTACAGGACTCAGCCCGATGAATTTATAGGAGTAAAAAGTACCGATAGGTTGACCTTTCACGAGAGCCGAACCATTAAGGAAGTTCGAGAGTTCATACTGATCGACATCCGCTTTACTCTTCATTTTATTAAAAGACTTGGAAATTGAAGTCGATACGGACCAGAACCAATCTTGGGATTGCAATGGCATGAATGTCAGCGAAACATTGTACCCGTGATTGTCAATGTCACCTTGATTTACTTGGTAAACGTCATTGGGCACCCCGTTCATTGTCGCGATAGCTTTATCCATAAAAGCATCCTCGGTGTGTTTCCACCAGTATTCAGTTTCTATCATTACTTTTCTCTGGAACAACCCGAGCTCTATTCCTAAATTATAGGAAGTGGTGGTTTCCCATTTCAAATTTGGATTAGGATAGCGTGAAACTGAAGCCACGTTCTCCCCGAAATGGGAATCGAGTGGCTTTTTGGAAATAATCATTACCGGACTTTGGTCACTGAGCATATTACCTTGGTACCCAAACGACGCTTTCAAGCGGAGAAAATCCAACCAGTTTGCTTCTTTTAGCCCCCATAATTCCGAAATGTTCCAGTTGGCAGAAGCGGACCAGATGGGCAATAATTTGTTATTGCTTTGATCTCCGAATGCGTTGGAACCATCAATTCGGGCATTGGTATTCACGGTAAAATAATTGTAGTAGCTATATGATATGGAAGCATAGCTTGATACAGTATTGCTTTTACTATCAGTCAACCGAGCAGGATTTTGAAATACCCATCGGGCGTAATCGGGAAATTTCTCGTGGTCAATGTTATTCACGAAACTCATCCCCCGGTCTTTGTAATAACCGCGCTCGGTACGCACGTAGCCGCGGGTGCGGGTTGAACTCATTTCAAAACCAATGGAGCCGTTGAGGTTATGCTGGTTTGATTTACCGAAAAAGTAGTTCCCATCTAACTGTAAACGCACCGTATAAGACTGATTTTCCGATTGATCGTGTGTTAGTTCTCCACCATAGGGCAATAGACTTGTTCCCCCGATATAGGTAGGGTTGCCCAAGTGATCCGGTTCTCCTTCGGTTCTTGGTGCCGGCAATACACCGTATTCTGTGCCCCGTAACATTGCGGCATAGTTGGTCTTCTCACCCCACCAGTTTTCTTGAGTCGTGTTCGACGTCTGGTAGGATGCGACAACGTTAGCTTTCAACCAATCTAGCAAACTGAATTGCAAATTTGTCGTGATGGTTAATCCGGAACCGTGTTGATTGTAGGAACTGTTTTCCAATTCATTGAGAATATTGTATTGGTAATATTCCGGACTCATCGTTCCCCATTTTCTTTTCAAGAAATAGAAATATTCCCCGTTCTCGTCATAGGCGGGTAATGCGCGAGTTGTTTTGTAGGCGTACTCCATGGGTGACAACTCCTGTTGGTAATATTGGCGGGAAGAAATATTCCCGTTCATGTTCAAAGAAGCGTTTAGCCAAGGTGTGAGGTTGGCATTCAGTTTCATCGTGGCAGTATAACGCTCGTTGTTACTGTCCCAAATCACATCATTATCGCGCGTGTAACCGATCGAGGCGTAATAAGTGGCTTCCGGCGACCCTCCGGAAATACTGATCGTGTGTGAATGTGATACGGAATTTTTAGTCAGTAAGTCGAACCAATCCGTGTTGATAACGCTAAGGCGTCCTACTTCTTTTTCGAATTGTTCGTCGGTCAGTTCATGATTGTATAATTGATTCAACAGACCTTCATAACCAACCATGTTTATATCATCCGGGAACGGGTAATGTTGTGCTACCAATTCACGGGAAAACTGGATGCGCTCCTTGGAATTCATCACGTTAATTGCCCGGTCGTTGTAGGAGGGGCGTTGACGAAGAGTTGTTGTCAAGTTGTAATTGACAATAGGTCGTCCGATGCGTCCCTTTTTAGTTGTTACCACGATCACCCCGTTGGCGGCGCGAGTTCCGTAAAGAGCGGTTGCGGCAGCATCTTTCAGTACGTCTATACGCTCGATATCTTGCGGGTTGATTCCGGCGATGGCATTACCGATACGGTTGATATAGTCCGGGTCATTCAAATCCGAAGCCGGCACGTTTACGGGATCCTGCATAATGATTCCGTCGAGTACCCACAGCGGTTCGCGATTGCCGATTAGCGTGGAGGTTCCACGGATACGCAGTTTGGGAACTACGCCTACCTCTCCGGAATTACTCATCAAAATCAAGTCCGGGATACGTCCCTGCAACATCTGATCTATAGAGGAAACGCCCGGGATGTTTAAATCCTCCATTTTAATGGAGGTCACGGAACTGGTGGATTTCCGGCGGTCTACCGTTTGGTAGCCGGTGATTACAACCTCGTCCATTTGGGTGGTTTCCTCTTCCATCGTTATATGTAATTCGGGTTCTCCCTTCCAAATGACTTCCCGCGTTTTCATTCCCACGAAAGAAAATACCAGAGTAGTTTCCCGGGAAGATACTAGAACCAGTTTGAAACGACCGTCTTTGTCGGACGTTACTCCTGTGGTTGTCCCTTTTATAATAATGGTCACTCCCGGCAATGGTAATTTATCTTTATCTCTGACAATTCCTTGGATGATAGTGTTTTTTGTTTTTTGAGGTTTGATGATCACCGTTTGTTCGTTAAAAACAAAGTCGAGTTCCAAATTTTTGAATAGTCGTTTCAGTAAAGTTTCCACTTCTTCGTTCTTTGCTTGAACGTTGAGTTTTTCGATGTGTTTGAAATTCATGTGATTATAGACAAAAAACAAATCTGTCTGTTGCTGTATAGCTTGAAAGAGTTCCATTACCGTACACTCTTTCAAATCTAACGTGACACGTTGTTGTTGGGCTGACGCTCGTGCCGACACACTTAAACCGCTTAACGTCAACAAGACTATTACTAGTAATTTCATGACTTTTCCGGTTTTCTGTAGATAGATTGTTCCGGGCCATCGAATGGTTCGATTTTTTTTCATACTTTTGAATGTTGATTAATACTACAAATACTTGACAAAATGTTAGTTTAAGGTTTTGATCATTCCGGGAGAAAATGGCCGTTTTCTTCCGGATTTTATTTCAATACCCGACGATAATCTTATTTTGTACCATTTTAAAATGCACGTATGAGGTTTGCTCTATTTTTTGGAGAATGGACATAACTGATTCTCCCCGGGGCAAATATCCACTGAACTTTTCCTCTTTTACTCTCGAGTTTTGGTATTCAACCCGAATGTCATACCATAATGACAATTCTTGCATAATTTCTTCTATAGTCGCTTCTTCGAAACAGAAACGTCCATGACGCCATGCGATATATTTTTTGATATTTACTTGTTCTACAGTGGTTTGTCCGGAAAGTAAATCCGTCGTTGCCATTTCTCCCGGGGTTAAAGTATATGGAATGCCTTCCTTGAACGCTACTTGTACTTTTCCTTCCACCAAGGTAGTCCGTATGCTGGTTGGAATTCGGGTATTGACATTAAATTCTGTTCCTAGCACCGTGACAGTCAATTCACCGGTACGCACGATAAAGGGTTTGCTCGCGTTGTGACTTACTTCGAAATAGGCTTCACCGTGTAATTCCACTTCGCGTATGCTTTTTTCGAAATTTGTCGGGTAACTCATGCGCGTATCCGAATTCAACCATACCCGGGTGCCGTCACTCAGTACCAAACGATATTCTGCACCTTTCGGCACTTCTATTTCGTTATACATAGGTTGTTCGACTTGTGGTTCCTCGGGGTTTTTCTCGTAGATAAGGGTTCCTTGGTCTTTAACAAGTTTGGCTCCGTCAATCTTCAACGTATCCGATATAGTTTGAGATGACAAGTTCAATACCTTTCCGGAGGCTGTTGTCAGATGTACAGCATTCCGACTTGGTTCTTGTGCGAAAGGCTCTACAATGGTATGCGGTTTGTTTTCCATGCTTAACCACCAGTAACCGCTTCCTAGAAACAAAAGTAAAACGGCAGCAGCCACTGACAATTTTAGAAATATGCGCTTCTTTTCCTGTCGTTTACGTGCAATTAGTTTTTCACGGAATGCTTGGCGCCAGCGAGTAAATTCTGCGGTGTTGTCGTCCATGTTGTTGGCACATTTGATTTTATCGTACAGCATCCTATGCTTAGGGGAGGCCTCTAACCACTCGTCGAAGAATTGCTTTTCTTGAGGTGTTAATTTCTTATCTAAACTTTTTTCAATAATCCACCAATCTATCATAGTGTATAATTTATATGATTTTACCCTAGTAACACGGTAAATAGTGAATGGTTACAAAAAAAATCATATTTTTTTGTAATTCCGGTGGAATTTAAAATTTGTGGAAAGGTTATTACTTTGAATTATTCCCGGTTGGATGGCGAAGGTACGGTTGGTGAGAGTATGGGGAAGATGAACATTAATATCCCTATAATGTGTTCGTTACTATTGGTCAATGCTTCTTTTATTTTCTGTACGGCTCTGTGAATTTGGACTTTTGCAACATTTTCACTGATACCAAGGCGTTCGGCAATCTCCGAATACTTTAGATTATAGTAAAACCGGAGTTCACAGATATTCCGATACTTTTCTGGTAATCCAGTAATAATTTTCTTTATATCTTTGATTAATTCTTCATCGTCTAGCCATTCTAATGCTTCCGCTTGCTCGATGGCTTGAAGATAAAGAATCTTATGACGATCCTCCACTCCCCGATCTCGTAAATAATTCAGACAACTATTGCGTACTGTCACGCAAAGATATGCGCCGATATTTACTTCCGAATTAAGTAGAGAAATATTTTCATATAGTTTGATTAAAGCATTCTGAACGATGTCTTTAGCAACTTCTCCATCAAATACAAAATTCCGGGCAAATCCATGTAGCCTGGCAAAATAATGATCGTACAATTCCATGTAAGCACGATTTTCTTTTTGCTGTAAACGATGTATAAAATTCTTTGCCATTTTTTTGAGTATGTTTTCTGTTTGCAAATATATAATCAAAATGGAGCAAAAAACAAATTTTCGTAATAGAATTGAAGAATACCTATGAAAACAGTTTTATTTCCTATATTTACGGTTGAAAAATCAGATTTACAATGGAATCATTGCCTCAAGAGTACGTGTTGTTGAAGAAAATCAATACATATATTGATAAATTGTTAAACGAGTCTGCCGCATCGGAAATCGCTCGATTGAATGATATATATGACTATATTAAAGGTAAAGAGGATTTCGCTAAACATTTTCCGACTCCGGTGGATTTTAGTCGTTTTATGAGAAAAATGCACGATCAGGGTATTTTGAAGCAATTGATTAGAAATTGCATGGTGGATACCACTATTTATCATCATTACCAGTGGCGTTTTTTTCCTAAAGCCAGAGTGATTAAAAAGGAAACCACTTGTGAAGATCGGAATGTGGCGGATTCGCATCCCGGGGCGGGAACATTTTTCAAGAGTGCTAAAAAGTATGAAGCGGCTAATGGAGTACTCGTGCGTTCGACGCAGGAATTGTATATACTGAATCAATTGTTGGCTGTGGATTTTTTTGACGTGTATTATGAGGCGCCTTTGGCTGTCGGAAAACAGAAAAAGTTTCCCGATTTCACGGTACGTAATAAAATCACGGGAACGATATTTCGGTGGGAGCATTTCGGTATCAATGATGAATCGGATTACGGGGAGGCGATGGCAGATAAGCTATCGTGGTATAGGGATATCGGATTTCGGAGTATCGAGGAGGGGGGAAGATTGGTGGTGACGATTTATCAAGACGACGATCAATTGGTGGCAGCTGTCACACGTTTAATCGAGAAGATGAAAGGGAATTGATCTTATTTTTCTCAAAAAAGTGAAGCGTGGTTGACGTTTTGGTTGACAAAAACTATCCAAGTCTCATGAAAACTGTTTAAAAGCAAAAAGCACTTACCTTCGTAAGTGCTTTATATTGAGAGCGGAAAACGGGACTCAAACCCGCGACCCCCAGCTTGGAAGGCTAGTGCTCTATCGACTGAGCTATTTCCGCGAATGTGGGGAGAGCAGGATTCGAACCTACGAAGACGATGTCAGCTGAGTTACAGTCAGCCCCAGTTGGCCACTTTGGTATCTCCCCTTTGTTCAAAGAACGGTTGCTTTTGTTAAGCGGGTACAAAGATAGAGAGTTTTATTGAAAGTCCAAATATTGGGAGAGAAAATTTTGAAAAAAGATATTTTTGTCGTAAAAAAGTACGGGGAAGTTCAGAACGAAACTTCCCCGTTACATCTTACCGTCACGAAGAGACCTATTTACGAGGACGATAAGTAATGTCAATTGTTTTTTCTTTTTGATCAAACGCTTTGTAGTGTATTCGGAGTTCGACAGAGTCCGTTACCTCGCTAAAGGTTTCCTTTAGCGGGAAACTCACGTAACCGTTTCTACTGGTGTTTTCCGGATCGTTGTAAGCGTTATGGCGGAATTCCAGTAATACCTTTCCGTCGGCAGTTTTTTCTTCATGCTTGGTGAGGTTTACCATGTGGGTAATGCTTCCGCCACCGCCGTAGAAAAAACGGAAAGTGATGAAGTCATTGGCGATCCAGTACTCGGGTAGTTCTATCGGATCCATTCCTAAACTGTCGCTGATGGCTTCTTTGTACGGTACGATCGGTTTCGTCAGTAATTCCTGCAAACCGTTTACTTTCACGTAATGATCCACGTCTGAGCCCGGGTTGGCATCCTGCAGGATCGTGAAGTCTGCGAATACTCGTGCGTTGTTTTCCAGTGAACGGGCGGGTACGTTCGAAACGGAGGGAAATAGCACGGGACCTTTATCCAAAAGGATTTGGTATTCGTTATCTCCGGTTTTCTCGATCGTGCCAAACTCTAGCCAAAATTTATCCAAGCTATACCCGTCATCGTTACAAGAGGAAAACGTGAGTGTAGTTATGATCAAAAAAATAATTAGCGTGAATGTGTTCTTGCTTTTCATTTTTTCCCTTTCTTATTACTTGTTGTTATCACATCTGCCATTAAGCATCTATGCATTAGATGGATGATTAACAAAATGGTTGCGTTGAATAGTATTAAAATAAGTTTATAAAGTTCATAAGGTCCATAAAGTTCATAAGGTCGAAAGTCCGTGGACCCCTGCGGGGCGCTATACCAACGGCAGCTTGTGCTGCCGTTTTGATTTTGTCCGAAGGACACCTGTGACTTTATGGACTTTCGACTTTACGGACTTTATAAACCTTATAAACTTTATAAACCCTTACGCATTCTCGATCTTCCTTAGCGAGAACAAAAATTCCAATCCCCCGTCTTTCCTGTTTTTGGCGGATATTTCTCCTTTATGGAAAAGGATGGCGTTCTTCACGATGGAGAGTCCCAAGCCGGAGCCTCCGGATTGACGGCTGCGTCCCTCGCATACCCGGTAGAAACGTTCGAAGATACGGTTCAGGTGGTTTTCGTCGATGCCTCGCCCCGTGTCGTAATAGGAGAAATAATAGAATTCGTTGTCTTCCGTGTAATTGTTGATCCCGATAGAGATGTTTTCTCCGGCATAGTTGATCGTGTTTTCGATGAGATTACGGAATATGGCGTACACGAGAGTCTTGTTTCCCTCGATAGAGATTGCCGGATCGACGCTATTTTTGACGGTGATGCCATGAGATACGATCGGCTCATGTAAATCCGTGATAGCTTCCTGTAGAGTGGCGTGGATATTGACTTGCTCTTTTTCAAACATTTCCGCGGCTTCTTCTGTTTTCGTGATTAAGGCAATATCCCGGATCAGATCGGATAATCTCACGACTTGCGAATAGGTGCGTTCAAGGAAAAAACGTTGTTTGTCGGGAGCGATATTCTGTTGTTCCAACAAGGTTTCGATGTAGCCGCGGATACTACTCACGGGGGTTTTCAGTTCATGGGCGATATTGTTAGTCATCTCTTGTTTCAACAAGCGGTTTTTCTCGTTGTCAGAGATGTTGTTTAGCGTGATTTCAAAACTGTTATCCGTGAATATCAGTAGTTGAATGGCGAAGTGCTTGCCGGATTTGCTGATTTTATTCTGGTAAACGGGGATGTTCGTGGTGTTGGGGGTGACCGGGGTGTTGCGTTTCAGGAAGTCTGCCACTTCTTTGAAATCCGGTTGGTCGAGGAGTCCTTCCACCTTAAAGGTCGGTTCATCCAAAATCGTGTTCAGGTATTGGATAAAATGCGTGTTGGCGTATATTTTTTCTTGGTTGGCGGAGAAAATGGCGATACCCTCGTCGGAATAATGGAAATGGCGGAGTAATTTTTCTTGTTCCACGTTGATTTGCTTGTTGCTTTCTTCCAGTAGACGGTAGCTGTGGATGATTTTCTCTCCTATTTCTCCTAATTCCGTGTGCGGGAAACGAATATTTTTGTAGTCGATATTATGATTCTCCGCGGAGATAATGAAGTCTTTCAAGCCGGAGATAGCTTTCCCGAACCGATCGGATATGTAAATCAGCGAGATCAGCGTGATGAAGAACAACAACGTGATGAAATAGAGGAATATATTGTCCGTTTTCAAGAAATTTTGTACCTCGATGTCGTAGGGGAGTGCAACCCGGATGTAGTAATTGATATAGTCTTTGGCGTAGTAATAATATTCTATTCCCGTGCTTCGCGAAAGACGTATGGCTGTACCCGTTTTTTGAATGGATGCGGATTGTATTTCGGGGCGTTGTAGATGGTTTTCTATCTCTTTTCCCGTGTCGAGATTGTTGTCATACAGGACTTTCCCGTCATGGCTGACTATCGTCAGGCGCAAGTTGGAAGGCATGAGCGTTAATACGCTGTTTAACGAGTCAACCCGATGTTTTTCAAGTAAATGATGTTGATGGATAAAACGAGCTATGATGTCTGAATAGTCATCCAGCGTGGTGCGTAGGGTTTCGGTCTTGTATTCCTTTTCCCGGTTCTGTTGGAAAAAGGTAATCACGATGGTAAATGCCGCGAATACAATGAAGAAGTAGATGAATAACTTCTGTTTATAGGATAATTTCATGGGAATAATTTTTTAAAGTTCTATACAATAGCCATACCCGGAGCGGTTGATGATATGTTTTCCTTGGTCTCCGAGTTTTTTTCTCAGCCGGGTGATGTGGACGTCTACCGTGCGTTCCAGCACGTAGCTGTCGTCGTTCCATACTTTATTGAGAATATCTTCGCGGGAAAATATTCTTCCGGGGGCTTGTGCCAACATGTTTAATATCTCGAATTCTTTTTTAGTGATCGGGATAATACGGTCATTAACGGACACGCATTTCATACTTTGGTCAATATGCATTTCGCCGACGTCGATGATGGTTTTCTTACTCTCCGGGGAACCTGTTCGTTTCAGTACCGCTTTCACTCTTGCCGATACTTCTTTTATCGAGAAAGGCTTGGAAATATAATCGTCCCCGCCGATGCTGAAACCGGTGAGCATATCGTTTTCCGTGTCTTTGGCGGTAAGGAATATAACCGGGGTGGCATTGTGCAGGTCTTTGCGCATTTTCTCTGCCATTTTGAAACCGGACATTCCGTCCATCATGACATCCAGTAATATCAGGTCATATTCCTCGGGGAGCATCTTTAATGCCTGTTCCGCGGAAGGAGCCGTGGCGACGAAGTAACCCTCGCTCTCGAGATTGAATTGCAGGATTTCTCTTAAATCAGCCTCGTCGTCAACCACTAAAATGCGTTTTTTGTCCATCGTTTCAATTTTAATTGTTATGAATATGTTTCGCGTTCTTGCCTTCCATGAGATAGATAGCCGCTTCCGCTATATTCGTGGCATTATCGCCGATTCGTTCGATGTTGTATGACATGTTGCTCAGTGACAAGGCATCTAATAAATCTTGATCTTTGACGGTTCTACCCACGAAATGAAGAGGTATTCCGTGAACGATTTCTTTGTGGTTTTTGTCCACGATATCATCCGTGCGGATAATCTCTTTCGCCAAGTTTTCGTCTTCACACGTGAAAGCAAAGATAGCATTTTGTGTCATTTTTTTCACTATTTCCAGTTGCTCGCGAATGATTTCACGGAAGAGGGTATATAATTCCCCTTGGAGCTCGACTTCACGCAGGAAGTCCGCGATGTTTAAAAGCAAGTCCCCTATTCTTTCCAGATAGGCCGTCATGTCGTGATAAGACATGATTTTACGGCAATCGCTCGCTCTGGGGCAATAGAGTACGATGGAGTTGATCACTTCGTCCCGTATTTTTACTTCCAGTCCGTCGATGATTACTTCGTTGTGTTCTATTTTATCGTGTAATTCCGCGTCTTTATTACTTCCCGTGAGTGTGAACACGATATCCATTTGCTGGATAACGACGGTAGACAGTACTTCAAAATCTTCTTTTATTTTCTCGAGGTATTTTTCTCTTATTGTAGTCATAATGTGGAATTTGATGATTTAAGATTGATGATTAGGGATTTACGATTTATGATTGTAGATTTATGATTTATTGTTTGAAATCTGAAATCATAAATCTGAAATCATAAATCGTAAGTTGTTATCCAAATTGTCCCGTCAAGTATTCTTCCGTGCGTTTGTCACTCGGGTTGGTGAACATCTTCCGGGTTTCATCATATTCAACGAGGTTTCCGAGGTACATGAACATGGAGTAATCCGAGATACGTGCGGCTTGTGACATATTGTGCGTGACAATCAAGATCGTGAACTCTTTTTTTAAATCGAGTAACAGTTCTTCTATACGGTTCGTGGCAATCGGGTCAAGGGCGGAGGTCGGTTCGTCCATCAGTAGTACTTGCGGTTTTAGCGAGAGAGCCCGTGCGATGCAAAGGCGTTGTTGCTGTCCCCCGGAGAGGAAAGTTCCTTTTTTGTGCAGGGCGTCTTTCACTTCATTCCACAGACCCACGTTCTGGAGGCTTTGTTCCACGAGTTCGTCTTTCTCCTGTTTGGAGAGGGAGATGCCGTTCAGTTTATATCCGGCAATGACGTTGTCGTAGATGCTCATGGTCGGGAACGGGTTCGGGCGTTGAAATACCATACCTGCCATGCGGCGTACCTCCATGGGATTGGTTTTCAATATATTCTTCCCGTTCAATATAATTTCTCCGGTGGTTTTTATATCCGGGTATAACTCGTGCATCCGGTTGATTGCCCGTAATAAAGTACTTTTCCCGCATCCCGAGGGTCCCATGATTGCCGTAATCTTTTTCTCGGCGATGTCAGCGCTCACTGACTCCACGGCATTTTTCCCGGGTGTATATGAAATAGATACGTTTTTCAGTTGTAGTATAGGATCTTTGATTTCCATGTTGGTTATGATTTTTGATTTTTGATTTACGATTGATGAATCTGAAATCGTAAATCAAAAATCGTAAATTATTGGATTCTCCATTTTTTAGCGATCTGTTTTGCTGTGATATTAAGTGTCAGAATCAAGAGCAGCAGGAATAATGATGAACTCCAGATCATGTCTATCAAGTTGGGATCGTTGTAGAATTCCCAAATTAATAGAGGTACCGCACTGGTAGGTTTCACGATATCCCAGTTGATTGTGGTACTTCCCAGAGCCGTGAGCATGAGTGGTGCTGTCTCTCCCATAACGCGGGAAATCGCTAAAAGGATTCCCGTGAACAGTCCCCCGAAGGCTGCCGGCAGTAATACTTTGAGTACGACACTCGTGTACGAGGCGCCGAGGGCGAGCCCGGCTTCTTTCAGGCTGCCCGGTAACATTTTTAATGTTTCTTCCGTTGAGCGGACGATCAAGGGAAGCATCATGATACTCAAGGCAACGCTTCCCGCCAAAGCGGAATAGCTACCGATTGGTTTGACGATCCATGCATAGGCGATAATACCAATCACGATAGACGGACTACCTTGTATCAAATCCGTTAGAAAACGGGTGATATTGGAAAACTTGGTTTTCGGGTGTTCCGACAGATGAATACCTACCATGATCCCGATCGGGATAGCGATAACGGCGGCCAACACGACCATAAGTAATGTACCCGTGATTCCGTTAGCGATACCGCCGGGAATGATGTCACCCGTGTTGCGTGCTAACATGGCATCCAAGGTGCTGGGTGCGCTTTCCGTGAAAAAGTTCCAGTTGATTTGCTTGTAGCCTTTTCTGATGAGTTCCCATATAATAGCGAATAGGGGGACTACTGTCAGTGAGGCAAAAAGGCACGTGATGCAGAAGAATGCCTTGCTTTTTATCGTTCTATATTTTAGACTACTCATTTCTCTATCAGTTAAGTTTCTTTATAATGAGTTTCGCTATCAGGTTGATGATAGCCGTGATCAAGAACAAAAGCAGCCCGATAGCGATGAGCGAACTTAATTTCAGACCGTCCGCCTCGCCGAACTGGTTGGCTATGATACTTGCCATCGTGTTACCCGTGTCGGCAAGTGAGGTCGGTAGATTGTTCGTATTACCGATTAGCATGGTGACCGCCATGGTTTCACCTAAAGCCCTTCCCAAGGCAAGGATGTAGCTGGCAAATACGCCGGAGCCCGCTGCCGGGAAAGTGACGCTTCTGATGACCTCGTAACGGGTGGCTCCAAGGCTATACGCGGCTTCTTTCAGTTCGTTGGGAACCATGGATATGAATTCGCCACTGAGAGAGGATGCATAGGGAATGATCATGATTGCCAGAATGATAGAGGAGGTTAATATCCCGAATCCTTGCGCGTTCACGCCCATTTCTATAATGAGCGGGCGGAAGGTATAAAATCCCCATAAACCGTAGACGATAGAAGGGATTCCTGCCAATAAATCAATGATAGAACTGATAAAAGTGGCTATTCTTTTGCCTTTGAAGAATTCTCCGGTAAAAAGAGCGACGGGCAGGGAGAATGGGATGCAAAATATTAATGCCAGAAAAGAGGTTAATAATGTTCCGACGATAAACGAGAGTGCCCCGTATGTTTCTCTGTCCGGGTGGGGATCCCATTCTGTTGAACCGATGAACTGGAAGAATCCGTACTGACCGAATGCGGAGAGAGAACCACTCACCAGAGAGTAAATCATTCCGGCACTGATCAAAAGTATCAAGATGCAACAAATGGAAAGTAACCGTTTAAAAATAATATCACGCATTAAATAATAATTTAAGTTACAAGTTGCAGGTTACAAGTTTCAAGTCGGGTGTCGTGGAGAACCTGCAACTTGCAGAGCCGTAGGCTCAACTTGTAACCTGTAACTTTATTATTTAAGGACTTGTTTGCCCTCGAAACTTATAGAGTTTAATAGTGCTTTGGCGTTGTCCACCGCGGATTTTGGGAGTGGGGAGTAGTGTACTTTTGTTGTTAAAGCTTGTGCCTCGGGGCTTAACATCCAGTCTAGTAATTTAGCAGTGGCTTGAGCCTGTGCCAAAGTTCTGTTGGCGTATGCCTGTTCTTTGTAAAGGATAATCCACGTGAAACAACTGATGGGATACGCGTCCGGTGCGTCCGAATTGGTGATCATGGTACGGGTATCTGCCGGGATATCCCCTTTTGCCGCGGCAGAGATACTTTCGGTATTCGGGGTGATGAAGTTCCCGGAACTGTTTTTCATTTGTGCCATCGGGATATTCAGCGAGAACGCGTATTCAGAGCCGATGTACCCGATTGCTCCCGGTGTTTGACTGATCGTTCCGGCTACGCCCGGGTTTCCTTTGGCTGCCAGTCCTACCGGCCATTTCAATGACTTTCCGGTACCCACGTTCTCTTTCCAGTTTGCGCTTACCTTGGTAAGATAGTCGCTGAACACGAAGGTCGTACCACTACCGTCCGAGCGGTATACCGGGGTAAGTTCTTTGTCCGGGAGGGTAATGCCGGGGTTCAATTCTTTGATTTTGGCATCGTTCCATTTGGTGATTTTACCCAGATAAATATCGGCAACCACCTCTCCGGATAACTTTAAATCTTTCACTTCCGGCAAGTTGTATGCCAGTACCACGGCACCCATGCAAGTGGGGATGTGTATCGCGGTATAAGGCATTTCTTGCATTTCGGAGTCGGAAAGATAGGCGTCCGAGCCCCCGAAGTCAACAATTTTATCTTTCAAGCTTCTGATTCCGCCGCCACTACCGATTCCCCCGTAGGTTACCGTGTTGCCGGTCTTCTCTTGGTAGGTTTTGAAGGCCAGATTGTAGAATGGCAGAGGAAATGTAGCTCCGGCGGCAGCGATATTCATTTTCTTGTCTTCGGAACCCTTGTTTTTCTTTGAGTTGCCGCAAGATGCAATTGCGATAGCTAGAAGAATAATAAATAAGTTTTTCATTTTTGATTGTATTAATTTCAACATCTATTGATTCATTTTTTACAATGCAAGTTTAGATGAATCTTGTTACATGAATGTTGCACGAATGTTACATTAATGTTACAACTTGAATTCGATGTTCAAATAAGCGAAAGAACTTGATTTTCCGTCTCTTGGATTCCATGTCGAGAAATTTGGGGCTATCTTCAACTGTTTGATCGGGGAGTATTGGATACCGATTAAGACCCGTTGCCCGTCTGCGCTGCTCCAATCGTCTTTGGAAGCCAAGTTGTCATATCTCCCGAAAGCGTCGAATTTTTCGGCTAATTTCACCGTGGAGTAAACGGAGAAACCGTTTTGGTCTTTATCTTCTTTGGATTTGGTGTTGAACATTTGGTCGTATTCACCGCCAAGAGAGAAAAGTTTGTGTTTATATCCGGCGAAGAAAGCCAAGTTCTGTTGATCTTTCAATCCGTCTGCATCACTGCTTTTGCTGGCGAGGTCATAGTAGGCACGGATAGTCAGACCTTTTACCGGGAATAAAGTGGCTCCGACGGCATATCGGTATTTGTTGTCTCCGTTCAATTTTTTGTACCCTTCGCCGTTGCTGATCGTGATATCGGCAGAGAGCCATTTGGTAAATTTGTATCTGCCCAAAATACCCATGTCTGCGCTGGAACCGAACTTGTACTCGTCTTGGAATGATTTCATGATGTAACGGTATCCCCAGAACTTTTCTTGCACGTTGAATTGTTCCAAACCGATCAACCCGAAATCCAAGGTAAAATCTCCTGTCTTCCAGCTTAACATGGCGTTTTTGATATAAGCCACTCTTTCAAGGTCTGCGCCGTCTACTTTCGTGGAGCCCATGTCGAATACTACCTTCCCGCTAAGTTTCTCGGTTAGTGAAAATTGATAACCCAAGTAAGCGCGATCCAACGCGAATCCGGACTCTTTGTTCGCGTCCCCCAATCCGGCATGATAGTTAGCGAAAACGGTAACGATAGGTTTCCCGGTAATCTGGAATTTCTTTTTTTCTTCTTGTCCGAAACTGCTCATGCAGGCGATAATCAAAACCACACTCATTAAAATCTTTTTCATTTGTCTAAATTTTAGTCGTTAAATAAATAATTGAAAACCTCTTGTTTTCGACGGCTAAAGTAGATTGAAAAGATTTCTAAAAAGATACATTTTAATTACAACAATGTTACATTTTCTATTTTCTGAAAATAGAAAAATTCACGCTGCCGTATTGACGGTGTTCGGAGAAGAAGGGGGCAGATGAGAAGTCTACCGTGCCGGGATGTTCAATAATAGCCAACCCGTCCGGGGCTAATAATTCATTGTCAAATATAGCGGCCGGGATATCCATAATCTTTTCCAGATCGTATGGAGGGTCGGCGAAGATGATATCAAAGGACTGGCCTTTCAGTTTTTTGCAAGCGATAAACACATCGGTTTTGAATACATTGATATTCTTGAAACCGAGTTGGACTATCGTCTTTTTTATAAAAGAGTAATGATTGTAGTTCAATTCCACGGATACGATTCGTTCTGCACCGCGTGAGGCAAATTCGTAGCTGATACTTCCCGTGCCGGAAAATAAGTCCAGCACGACGGCTCCCTCTATATCGATGTAGTTGTTGAGCACGTTAAACAAGTTTTCTTTAGCAAAGTCCGTTGTCGGGCGAGCCCTGAAATTTTTGTCCGGGAATATGACTTTCCCCTTGTGTGTGCCGCTTATAATCCGCATCGATGAAGATTTAACAAGTGAATGAAATAGGATGAATTGATCTCCTTGCCGGGCAAGATACCGTTTAATATAGGTTCTTTCGCGAAATAAGGAGTGGGTAAATAGGTCGAGAGCAATTCTTTCAGTTTCTCGTCATTTGTTGCTGCACCGAACACCGAAACGTGTAGTTTCTCTTTTTGAATGTCACATTCTTTGATGCAATTCAACAGGAAATAAACGATGTCGGTTGCCGTCCTGTGATTAAACGAGTTGAATAATTGCACCCTTGTATCTTTTATAAATAGGATATCGAAAAAATCAGCCTGTATGTTCAGGAATATTTGTTCCGAACCATGCAATGCTTTTGTTAACGCTCCTTGTATAAAGGGGTATGCCTCGTTCACGATTTGGAGCACCGGGAAATGTTCCCGAACGAAATTGTTGAGAGTGGTATTGATCGTTTCCACGAGGTAGGCATCTATTTTCTCGATATGATGATACAAAAGCGTATCATCGGGGGTAATCTCTTGATTCACGGAATAGAGGGTTGCCACGTTCGCCTTGTTAAAGAGAGCCCCGGGGATAATGGTTCTCTCGCTGAAACAGGGCATAAGATATACCTTTTTGAATCGCAGGTTCAGAATCACGTCGTTCACGAGATAATTCTTCAATCGGGCAATCACGGCTTCACGAGAGTCCGCGGCATAAGGTTCGTGAACAAATACCATTAATTTGTCACGGGCGTCATGCACGCAAAACGAAAATCCATCCGTTGCATAACGGATGGATAATATCGATTGTGTAGATAATTCGTAAGTGAAATCCGAGTCAACAAAATAAATACTCTGCATGTATTCCTCGTTTACGAACCGGAATGTTACTCCCAGTTACCCACGTTATTGTTTGCCTCTGCCACGCTACCCACTTTCAGACCGGGGTATTTTTGTAATCTTTTTCTTTCACCGTTGTATTCGAGAATGGCATCTTCGTATTCTTCAAATAAATCTTCGAAGATAACCATGTTGTTTACACGAGCCTCGAACACAGGAACCTCGATACCTGATTCCGTCCAGATCATGTTTGTTCCCATGAGGAATTCATGTTTCCGTTTGGTGAACGGTACATAACGAAGATCGTCGATCGGGTAGTTTTTCCCGAAAAGTTGCTCAAGTGCGGATATACGCATCGTGTCACGGATGATAAGACCTTTCTTCAATGCCTCTTGTTCCGTCATACCTTGATCCAGTTGGTCATCGGTAAGCTCTCCGATAGAACGCACTGTTTTCAACGAATCGTATTTCACGAAATGAATCAAAGTATCGAAACTACTAGTGTATACCCCGTGGATACTCTTGTAAGCATCTTGTGCAGTTCTGATATCCTTTAACCTTTGGATAATTCTATCGTATCTTTGGTTTCTCAATTTTTCAAATTGAATAGGGTTCTGCACGCTTGCATAACACAAATAACCCAGGTAGATAGCCGCAAGTGCTAAAACGATTTGGATAATGATCTTAACTGGTTTCATTTTTTCTGTCTGTATATTTGTTATATATTAAACAAGTTAGTTCTACTGTTTTCAAGCTGTTTTTTTCATATCTTTACACGGTGTTTATTCAACACCTCGCACGAATCCACGTTGGATTACAGTGTCGGCAAATATAAGAAAAAAAAAGTTTATACCACAGTTTTGGCTATTTATTTTAATCATGATACATGAACATTTTGAACGTATTGTAAAAGAGAAGTTTGGGTTTGATTTCTCTCCCTCTCAACAGGAGGCGATGAGATGTTTCACGACTTTTTTCTTTGACCGAAACCCCGAAAGTTTGTTCTTGTTGAAAGGATTCGCGGGAACGGGAAAGACCTCTCTGGTGGCGGCAATCGTCAATACATTGCTGCAATTCGAGTATCATGTCGTGCTGTTAGCCCCGACGGGACGTGCGGCAAAAGTGTTTTCCGGTTATTCGGGGCAATCGGCGTACACGATACACAAGAAGATTTATCGCCAGAAAAATGCACAGGAAGGAATTGGCGTCTTTAACTTGGGATTTAACGCGGGAGCCAACGTGTTGTTTTTCGTGGACGAGGCATCCATGATTTCGATGAGTTCTCAGGATTCTAATTTCGGAACGGGTTCTCTATTGGATGATTTGTTTGAATTCGTGTATAACGGGCGCAACAATCGTTTGGTGCTGATCGGGGATACGGCACAGCTTCCCCCGGTTGGAGTGGATGTCAGTCCGGCATTGGATGCCGAATTTCTGCAAGTGAGTTACGGTATGGAGGTTTACGAGGCAAGCCTCACGGATATTATGCGTCAATCCGAACAATCCGGTATCTTGTACAACGCGACTCTCGTGCGGGAGATGATCGGGGCGGCTCCTTATGCCAAATTGTTGTTGAAAGTTGCACCCTTCCCGGATATAGTACGTGTCGGGGGAGGAGAACTGTTGGATGAATTGGATCATTGTTACGGTAGGTTCGGCATGGACGAAACGATGGTTATCTGCCGTTCCAACAAGCGGGCGAACCGTTTTAACGAGGGTATCCGTGCCCGTGTGCTTTACCGGGAAGAAGCATTTGGCGGTGGAGATAAGATCATGGTTGTAAAGAATAATTATTTCTGGGGTGCCGAATATGATAAGATTGATTTTATCGCCAACGGCGATATTGCCACCGTAGAGAAAGTGGGAAAATACAAGGATTTGTACGGCTTTCATTTCGTTCATGCCCGCCTCAGTATTTACGGGTACGAGGAAGAGATTTCGGCTTGGGTGATGCTCGATACTTTGACCTCGGAACAACCCGCGTTGAGTTATGACGAGTATCGAAAGTTGTTTGCGGCAGTGGAAGAGGATTACATGGATATCCCTTCCAAACAAAAGCGGTACAAAAAAATACAAGAGGACGAGTATTTCAACGCCCTACAAATCAAATTCGCTTACGCTGTGACTTGCCATAAGGCACAAGGCGGGCAATGGGATGCCGTTTTTATCGATCCGGGATGGATGGGGGACGAGATGATGGACGACGAGTATTGGCGTTGGCTTTACACGGCATTTACACGTGCCCGCAAGAAATTGTACCTGATTAATTTCAAAGATGAGCTGTTTGGGGATTCGGGGAATTTATAAATAATGAAGCCCCCTAAAAACACCAAACTTTTAGGGGGCTTTATCGTACAGAATTTCCGCTATTATTTTTTCTTTACCCATTTGACCGCATCGGCTGCGATAAGTTGGGCGTATTCTTGACCGAATTTTTCATTCTTGAAGGAGGCTATTCCTCGGTCGTCCAATACGACACGTGATTCTCCTGCCGGTAAGGTAAATGTGCCTAATGATACCCATGCTTCTTCTGCTGGCAAAGGAAGTGTACATGCTACATAATAGTCTGCTTCTTGAGTTTCAATGACTATTTCTTTTTCGCCTTCCGGGGTATAGACGGTATAGTAGTTTTTCGTCTCGGGGTAATCGACTGCATAGAAAATGCCGTTGGGGCATTCGCAGACATGAGGCCGATGGACAAATATTTCGTATTTCCCTGCTTCCGGAATATCTGCCTTCCATTCGGCTTTGGATTTTCCTGTACCGGCTTTTTTGACAAAAGCACTGCGAATATGTTCTCCGTGAAACTCTTGTGAAAGAGTAAGTTCCCATGTGTTGCCTTTAACTTTATAGAAGGGAATGTATTTTTCATTATTCTCTTTTTTGATTATATCAGTCAGTCGTTTTCGATTGTTTGCCGAATCGATGAGGTGGAAATTAGCATCTTCGTTATCCACAATGATTTCTCCCGGGGGGTAGAATTGATTTCTGTCAAGTAACATGATACCTTTGTTAGGTACTGAGCTTGATACTGGAGATTGGCTGACTTTAATGTCTTGGGGAAAACATCCTGAAAAGTTTGTGGTTAATTGTAGTTTATATTCTATGTTTTCACGAACGACGATTTGTTTGTATTCTCTGGGTTTAATCAAGTAACTTTGAAGATTTCTGATTCTGGAGTAGTCCTTTGCAATAATTGAAATAATACCGTCTGTTTCGCTGGGATTGCCAACTTTAAAATCGAGGATTTGCGTATCTTCCGTTTTTTTCCGGTATATGTCTTTTATCGATAACAAGGGAACTTCGTGAGTTGTGTACCACTCGTCCATGTATGCCTTGATGTTTTGTCCGAAACGTTGTTCGAATCCCTCGATGAATGAATCGAAGTTAACTTCATGGAAAGGAATATGTGTGTTGAATTCTTGCATAAACTGGTTCAGTGAATCCCAGGTCGTGATTGTGGTAAGATACCCAAGTAGATGTGAAACTTTCGAACGGATTGCGATGTTTTGTTCTTGACTATACTCTTCGGCGATGATTCCTTTTAAGCCTTTTTCAGCGATGCGATTTAATAATTCCAAGCTCATGATATCATTGGGGCTTCTATATACGTCCGGATTTATCATTTGTTTGAATATTAGTTCTATGCCTTGATAGGTGTCGGACGTGATGCAGCTATTGTAATTAGTGAAAATATGTTTAATTCTTAGGTCGTTATTTAATAAAGAGGGGATATGAGAGTCCAGAATATATTCCTGTACGCTTTTGTCGTGGTGGCTGTTGTTTGTATAATCAGCAGGATTGCAATTTTCAATGCGGCATAATCGTTCATGGAAAAGTGCGATTTCCGGTTGCATGCAGTCGTTAAACAACGTTGAACGTAGAAAATAAGAAGATGAAGGCACCTCAATCAGTTTGAAATATTTGAAAGGATAAGGGTTGGATTTATCTTTTTCGAGCTCATCTTTGCACAGGTAAAACATTTTTTTTAAATCTTTCTCTCGGTTCGGGTTGTTTTCTTTGAGGAGCTCCCATTCGTCGAAATATTTCATGTAGCAATCATTTCCCGGGTAAGTATAAAGTTCCACGGTAAGCGAGTCGACAGTGAGGGTTCTTTTCTCGTATTCCCCGATACAGAGGGTTAGTCCCGTCAAGTTTTGCAGATTATTAAACGTGACATACTCTCCTTCTATCGTGGGTACTCCTTGGGATAAAATAGTCAGTTCGCCCGTTTTTTTGACGTGGAGCGTGTAACTCGTGAAATTCATTTCTGCAGATGCTTGCAATGCTATTGAGGGAACTGTTGTCGGGTACCACATCACTTCCGGTCTGAGGAAAGTGAATTTACTTGATACAAAAGCGGGATGTTTGCCATAATTCTCTTTAGAAAAAGGATTATCTTCTAGGGAGAAAAAAATCTCGTCAGGTATGTTTATCTGGTAAATATCTTCGTCAATGTATCCCTCGTACGTGATATCTAATTTGATATATTCATTCGGTGCCAGGGAACGTTCGATGACAACGGCTAGGAGCTCTCTATGAAAGGGAAGGTTTTGTCCGTTGGATTCAATTTTGTTAATTTTCAGTCCTGGGTTAAGGAATAACAAGAGCTGGTCCATTTTCTTTTTTTTCTGGTTTTGTATTTGCATCCGGCTTGTTGCCGAGAATGTGTTTCCCTTGGGGCGATACGTGATGTCATGTGTAATTACACGAGCCTTGGGTGTTTCGATATATTTAAGAAAGGCTTCGCGGCAGGTAATTCTATTTTCTTGGCGGGATTGGTATTTTTCAATGTAGATGAAACCGAGGCACAGGGAAAATGTTAAAAACAACGTGGCTGGAATAGCTAAATAGTGTTGCCGCTCGGCGAATCCGGGGAGTCTTTTCACGAGTAAAACGCTAAAGTAAAGAAAACTAATTCCCAATAGCAAGAATACACCCCGGTGAAGTAGGAAACAGGATAGATCCATGAATCCTATCAAAGAGGAAAAAGAGTTGGGAAGCAAGCGTCCTTGAAAGTCCAGTATGCCGTAAAAAGCTGCTGCAGCGTAATTGTATTCGAAATAAAGAAAAGCCATTAGAATCAACCAACTAAACATGGGGTGTTTAATCAGTTTATTGATAAGTATAGATAGGCCGGTGATGAAAATTAGCGTGGGAACCGTATAGGTGAAAAGATAGAAAAGGTTTATCCATAAACTGACAGGAGAATTTGGGATAAATATGTTGATAATCATGGATATGAACATGAAAATGATATCTATCGTGAGGAATGGTCCAAGAATCCCTATAACCTCCCCGAGAAGGGTTTGCCCGTTGCTGATAGGTCGTGTCAAGAGAACTTCCCTCGTTTCTGCTTTTTTCTGTTTCCTTTGAATGTCACAAACAAGGAAAGTAACAATGAGAGATTGAAACAGGTTCAGAAAATAGATGCTGCGTAGAGGCAGGGAAGAAGTTAATGCAACATCTTGCCACGAAATCCACCATCCCAAACTCCAAATATGCGGGATAATACGGGTAACTAGTATATACGCAATCCCAAGGATGAAAAGGTAAAATAGCCAATTCCTTCTTGTCAACTTACTTTCATAAGTTATAACTGTTTTTAGATCTGTTATTTTCATGTTTGCAGGTTTATTTTTAGTACGATAGTGTGAAAATGTAGATGTTGTATTGTAAATAAGTAAATTTAAAAAACACGGAAAGGAAAAGGAATCCTCTCCGTGAATAATTTGATCGTTTTAGTATATTGTTAGTTTTAACAATAAATACTAATAGCTATTACTTTAGATGGTGCAATTTTTTGCATCTACTGTCTTGTTGTTATTTAAGAGGAATTGCTACAGGTTTTTCTAACATGGTAGGCTCACTTTTCCCGACTTTATTTGAGGCGCTAACACGGACTAGGATTGTACTTCCTGGTTGTAAACCATTTATTTCATGTTCAAGAGTAGTAGAAACACCTTTACTTTCCCATTTGCCAGAACCGCCATCCAAACACATACATTCAATATCATAGGATATTATTGGGGTTCCACCATCGTTCACGGGTTTTTGGTATGTTACTATACATGAATTAGGCGTTTTGTCGCTGACTTGAACCATTCTTGGAGGACTAGGCGGATCAAGAACTACGCTAGCAACAGCAATTGTTGCAATCACTAAACTTAGACAGATAAACACGAATGGCTTCAAAAATGTTTTTTTCATAATTTTGTTCTTTAAGGGTTTTATTTTTAGTATATCGTTGTAAATATAAGTAAATGCTAGACTATTGGCAAATATTTATCATGATTTTTAAGAATAAATTGTCTTTTGTAGAATAAATTTTTTGTAGGCTAAAGTAAATTTGGTTATTGAATTGGAAATGGAACAATGATTATTTAAAATATATTAGCCGACTAATTCATAAAAATTAGTCGGCTAATACTTATAATCGGCGATCACCGAATCACGAAATCACTGAATCTTTAAATCTTTGATAATGTCATCAATCCGGTCATTCGCCTCTTTCTGTGCCCGCTCGTAATCATTCACGTCTTTCATCTGGGTGCGGGCTTCAAAATAGAATTTAATCTTGGGTTCCGTGCCGGAGGGGCGTACGGAAATCTTGCTGCCGTCGGCAAGGAAGAATTGCAGTACGTCGCTGGTCGTTTCAAAATCAAGGTGTTTCTTTTCACCCGTGCGCAAATCGGTCGCTTCCAGTGTTAAGTAATCCTTTTTGAGGACAACGTCGCTATGGTTAATGCTCTTCGGGGTATTGTGACGGAATTCTTTCATCATGGATTTGATTTCCTCTGCCCCGGTGATGCCTTTGCGCACGATGTAAATCATTCTCTCCTGCGAGAACCCGTATTTCGCGTAAATTTCTTTCAAGAACGTGTAGATGGTTTTGTTTTGCATCTTCACCCATGCGGCAATCTCTGCCATGAGTGAAGTGGCTGATACCCCGTCTTTATCACGCGTGAAAGCGCCCGGCATGAAACCGAACGACTCTTCGCCGCCACCGATGAATTTCTCTCCTCCTTCTTTGCGGATCACGTCGGCAATCCACTTGAACCCGGTGTACACGTCGTAACAAATGATATTATTTTTCTCTGCTATATCCTTGATTAATTCCGTGGTAACAATCGTTTTCACGGTGTATTCGCCACCTTTAAGCAATCCGAGTTCTTTTTTTCTACGGATGATGTATTCCGTGAATACAATGTTGGTTTGATTACCATTCAATAAAGTCCATTCTTCTTTGTCATCCTTGACTGCGATACCGATTCGGTCGCCGTCGGGATCACATGCCATGGTAAGGTCAGCATCTATTTTGCGAGCCAGATCCAACGCCATTTTAAATGCGGCGGGTTCTTCCGGGTTGGCGGAAGCCACAGTCGGGAAATCCCCGTCCGGGATGCTTTGTTCGGGTACGGTGTGGATGTTCGTGAATCCCCAGTTGCGCAAAGATTCCGGCACGAGTTCGTAGGTCGTGCCGTGCAGCGGGGTAAAGACGATTTTTAAATCATGTTCTTTTTGGATGGCCTCCGGTGAAAGGCTTAATGTCTTCACTTTGTCGAGGTATTTCTTGTCGAAGTCTTTCCCGAGAATGGTGATCATTTCGGGAACACCCTTGAATTTGATATCCGTGACTTGTACTTTTTTCACCTCGTTGATCACGTTTTTGTCGTGCGGGGGAACAAGTTGCGAACCGTCGTCCCAGTAGGCTTTGTACCCGTTATATTCTTTCGGGTTATGCGAGGCGGTGAGAATAACTCCCCCTTTGCAACCTAATTCCCGGATAGCGTACGACATTTCCGGGGTGGGGCGCAGGTCTTCAAACAGGTAAACATGTATTCCGTTAGCCGAGAAGATATTGGCGGCGGTTTCCGAGAAAAGATGGGAATTGTGTCGGCAGTCGTGTCCGATACATACGGCTTTTTTCTCGTTCGGGAACATTTGGTTGATATAGTTGGAGAAACCTTGCGTGGCGGCTCCTACCGTGTAAATATTCATCCGGTTTGTGCCGACTCCCATGATTCCGCGCAATCCCCCGGTTCCGAATTCCAGATCGTTGTAGAACGATTCCACCAGTTCGGTTGTATCCGTGTTATTTAACAGACGTTGTACTTCAACTCGTGTTTCTTCGTCATAAGCCTTATCCAACCATTTTTCGGCTTTGGCTCTGGCTACTTTTATGATGTCATTGTTTTCCATAAGCTATCATTTTATTTACCTTCTTGCAAAGGTAGGATTTTCCTGAATGAATAATATGGATTTTGAGATTAAATTGTTACGTTTCAAAGAAGAAAAATGCAATAAAAAAGCCTCGTTCTGCAACGAGGCTTTTTTATATGGCTAAAGCTTAAATTAAAATTTTCTCTCTTTAATTTTTGCTTTCTTTCCGGTAAGTTTACGGAAATAGTAAATTCTGGCTTGACGAACAGCACCTCTCTTGTTCACCTCGATCGCTTTAATATAAGGAGAACTGAAAGGAATGATACGTTCTACACCAACGTTACCGGACATTTTCCGAACCGTGAAGGTTTTCGTGGTTCCGGTACCTTTAATTTGGATAACTACGCCTTTGAAAATTTGGACACGTTCTTTGTTTCCTTCAACAATCTTGTAGTGTACACTGATCGTGTCACCGGTAGAAAATTCGGGAATTTCAACACTGTTTTCCTGTGCAAAAGCCTGTTCCGCAATTTTAATTAAGTCCATTGTCTTTATTTTAAAAATTCACTTATCGAACGCAGTATTACGACTTTTGTCTTTCATGTAAGAGACTGCGTACGTTTTAAAATCGAGTGGCAAAGATATAAAAATAAATATTCCGGTGCAATAGCGCCGGAATATTTATTTGTTACGAGTTCACAAGTTACAGGTTGCAGGTTCTCGAACTTGCAACTTGCAGAGCCGTAGGCTCAACTTGCAACCTGCAACCGAAATTGGAAGTAGTAGTTATTCTACCACTTCCAATTTCTTGCCTGTCTGTTCGATAATCATACGCAAGTACCATTCCGGTAAAGCGGGTTGCTCTACTTTCGGGTTCTTTTCTCCCGGGATAGCGGTTTTCACGTTTCCGTCCATGTATTTGCAGAACAGATAGCCGTAGAAATCTCTCCACGTATCCACGAGCTGGTTTCCGGTACGGCAAGAGAAATCGGTGATAAATTCGATAGTTGCTTTTCTGTCTTTTGCTAACATTTCCTTTGCCCCGGCGTCAATCATCTGCACGAAATTCACGTATTGTTTTTCCAGCGCGACCTGTTTCTCCCGAATTTCCGGGTGAATCAAGTTATAGCGGGTATAAGCAAAATTCGTTACTTGATTGAAAACCCAGAAGGCTGCCTTGTTAGTGAATTCCATCATGCTGCCGTTACCTTCGGCAAACGCGAACGGAACTTCCGTTGATGCAGAGTACATCGGGAAATATACCGAGCTTGCCGCATCGTCAACCCCGAACCAAAGGATACCGCCGATCTCGTCCGGTAGCCAGCTTCTACATTGAGCGACAAAAGTGAAGCCTGTTTGTTGAGTGGCGGTTGCTCTCTCGTGTACATATTCCTTGCCGTCGACCTTGAAGCTCATCGGGCGCCATCTGTAAGGACATTCGTAAGGTCCTGCACCCATATCCTTGCTCATATCCAATTCAGTTCCTTCCAGATGGTCACGCATGAAATCCATTACTTGAAGAACATCTATCTTCTCGCTCGGTTTGATCCACAACGGCATACGGTTCGTGGCGTATCCTTTAGCATCGCGCTTGATATCTCTCCCGTTCGCGTAATTGAAATATTTTCCCATATCCGGGTTCACGGCATTGAAGAAAGCCCACACGCGGATTTCGCAAGCACGTGCTCCGCTGAAATCTACCGGTGCGTAGGTATCCGAGAAACTGAAATCTTTATTTTTACCGTCTTGGGGATAGAATCCTTTTTCTTTCGCGAAAGAGATCACGTCTTTAGCATACACGGTGGTGATGTTCGTGTCGTAGATCTTGTTCATGTTGTCGGAAGAGATAGAAGTTTTGCCTTCCAACGGGAACGTGGTGATACGGGCTTGATTGGCATGTGCCGATACGTATCCGTCCGGAACCATGCGGGCAACCCACACGGCACCTTTCTCGCCTTCTCCTTTACCGATAATTTCAAGGATCCATACTTCGTTGGGGTCGATGATAGAGATGGATTCTCCACTACTTGCCCAACCGTATTTTTCAATCAAGTCGGTCATTACAACGATCGCCTCGCGGGCTGTTTTGGCACGTTGTAACGTGATATAGATTGCACTACCGTAATCTATAATGGCTCCGGTTTGAGTTTCCAGTTCTTTTCTTCCGCCGTAAGTCGTTTCGGAAATAGCCAACTGGTGTTCGTTCATGTTACCGACTACATTATATGTATGTGCTACTTGAGGGATTTTGCCCATGAATTTACCGGTATCCCACTCGTAAACGTCGAGCATACTTCCGGCTGGCCAATCCCGTGCAGGCCAATGATATAGTTCTCCGTACAACACATGAGAGTCCGCGGAGTAGGTAACCATCGTGGATCCGTCTTTCGTGGATCCTTTCGTGAACAGAAAGTTCGTGCATGCCATCGTGTAAGAGGTGCAACAAACCAATGCTAATGTAATTAAGGCGTTTACTTTTCTCATTTTAAGTTATTGGTTTATATATGATTTATTTATTCATTATCGAATCCGGTCCAAAGACTTCAGTAATTTGATGTCTTTGAATATTCCCCGCATAGCCATGTACGCGAGTACCACACATACCAAGGGAAGTATGAAACTTATTTTATATATGATATCTGCATCTATTTTGCTTTGGAATTGATTGATATGGTACCACATCAATATCATGGAGCCCAACAGAAGAATAATTTCAGCTATGCACAAGCGGATTTGCAGGAATCGCTTCTTGTAGAGGAATATCGTCACGAAGGGCAACCCGATCATGAAAATATTCAAGATAAGTAAAGCCCAGTAATTTGCTTGAAGTACTGTTTGTTGGCCGATCATGACCACCCCGTAAGTGAAAAAATTGTAACTTGCATCGTTGGGTACAAGTACTTGTGCGATCGGGGCAAATAAAGGTATTGCCATGACAATGGCAATGATAAGCAGGTAAACTGTTTGTATTCTTTGTATCATATCTAAAATTAAAAATTAACGTGCGAGTGAATCTAACGTGTATTCGACAAGTTTTTTCATGTAAGGTTTGTAATTGGAGGACGCATCCCCGTTTGCCCGGTTCGCTATGATCAGACAGATCGTGGTAGCATGATGTCCCATGAGAGCGGAGAGTCCGGCAATAGCGGCGCTTTCCATCTCGTAGTTCACTATTTTATGACCGTTGAAATGGAAGCGGGCAATTTCGTCATTGACCGTCGGCATCTCTATCGGCAGGCGGAGCACCCGACCTTGCGGGCCGTAAAATCCGTTCGCGGTGAGCGTCACGCCTTTCACCGTCACGCCTTCCGTGTGCAATTTACTTACCAGCTCCGGTGAAGCCTTTACAACGTAAGGGCGTGCGGCAAGGGGAGTCCAGTGACATTCTTTGATGAAAGCGTCTTCGAAAGCGGTATCACATACCGTTTCATTGTCCCGGTAGAAGCGTAATACCCCGTCAATGCCCAAACTCATTTCGGATATCACGAAAGAATGAACCGGAACATCGGCTTGCACGGAACCGGAAGTTCCGATGCGTACGATATTCAATCGCTTTTTCTCCGGCTTGATTTCTTTGGTTTGCAAATCAATATTCACGAGGGCATCGAGTTCGTTCATCACGATATCTATATTGTCAGGTCCGATTCCCGTGGAGATAACGGATATTCGCCTTCCCTTGTACAGCCCGGTGGTCGTGTGGAATTCCCGGTCACTTTTTTTGATTTCAATATGATCAAAATAAGAAGTGATCATTTCGACTCTTGACGGGTCGCCCACGAGGATGATTTGGTCTGCCAAATCTCCGGGGTGCAGGTGAAGATGAAAGACGCTACCGTCTTCATTCGTGATTAGTTCAGATGATTTTATCGGCTCCATAATCTGTTTACTTTTTTGAGCAACCAAATTTAGTAAAACAAATAATACCGGACAAACATTTGCCCGGTATTATTTGGTTTGGGGATTCTTTCACCTGTGCGACTTTTCAATTCAAACATGTGAAAAAATAATCACTATACATTCAAAAACTTACCCAGTTTACGATAAACCGATATAAAATCATGAAACGACAGACCTTGTGATTCTTCCTCGTTAATGTCAATATCGTAAGTAATTTCTGTTTCCCGCCCCTCTTCTTTGTCAACACGTTTCCGAATATATGGATCTGTCATTAAACGATGCTTTCGGGAGTCCTCTTTTATGCTGAAATAAATTTCTTCATCGGGCATATCAGAAGAAGCATCCGTGACCTCCCAATGAACTTCCCGCTTTCCATTCTCGCCATATTTTTCCAAGAATTTCGAAATAATCTCCGTTATTCTTTTCATTTGATCGGCAGACATGCAATTCAATTGAGATTCAAAAGTATAAAGACTATACTCGACAAAAAAATCATCTTTATCGGTATAAAAATTTATACTTTTACTTATACTAATGGGGGTGTTCTTTGTACATCTGGGTTTTGCATTCAAAAGGGGCTTTTTCCCTTTCAATGAAAAGACTTATCATTTTGTAGAGTTCTTCAATCTGTTTATACGTCACGCCATAAAGTTCGCTTTTACCCACGGTCAAACAATAAGTGGTTTCTGCTGTTTTAGGTCTATCGGGCGGTACTGGCTTTTGCTTCTGGTCTTCAAGCACCTGCTTCAGTTCTTTCTCCTGCCGGCAAAAAAAATGTTGCATCTGGCAGATGAAATTGTACCATTCAGACAGATAACACACGGAAGAGATAAAATCATTTATTTTGTCTGTAAAGTCATCACTCTCCTCCTTCGATAATTTCGCGTAGGCGAGATAATAAGCGCTGGCTTTTTGGATTCCCACTGCATCCGTACCCCACGGGCGACGAAGAACACGGAAAATGTTATTAAGATGAGCGATATGATTATAGAGCGTTTCCAACGGATTGTCAGAAACCAAATTGACATTATATGCTTTAAGGCTCTCTGACACCTGTCGATAGTACCGGTCTTCAGTCAGGTAATCGGGTAAATACCCGCCACTGGTAAATCTTTCCGTGACACCTGTCATCGAAGAGAATTTTTTATCTTTATTCTTCATAATAATGATCTTATAAAGAATTATCTTGTTTCAATAGTTTATCCAGATCGCTTACCTGACGCTGATAATATTGCAGGTGCTGGGTAAGCAATCCCCGGTACCGGGAAATATCGATCAGAAAAGTTGACCAATCTCCCCATACGTCAATAATCCGTTGTCGTTCTTTTTTGGCAATTCCCTCTGTAGCCAAATATTGAAAAACCGCTTTTTGAATGACAGTGATTTCATTCGCCCACGACCGATTGAATAAGCTCAACATCTCAATCAAATGTGTAGTTTTCTTTTGGAGAAACACAAGTCCTGCCTCGTCTGCCATTCCCGGGGCAGCGATCGGATACATCATTCCGAGTAGGCTCGAATAATGTTCTGCCAATTTTTGTCTTTCTCCAATTGACAATTGTCCCTCTACCTGTCCGGCTTCACCAAACTCAGCCACGGACACATGGTTTACATTTTCATCCATAATAATCGTGTATTAATTTTGCCGGGAATTCCAAAAAGAACGGTCCCGCCTGACCCGTTGTACGTCACTTCGAGGAAGCCGGGGGCACATTAATGCTCCCCACGGGGGTGCGGAACCGAATATCGGCAACAGCAGCAGGCAAAAAAATGCCTGCCACTGAAATTGAAGCAGGTTCACCACTTCCTCGTATATGACGTACACCACAAATGTACAACATTTTTTTTATAATACTAACGAAATAAAGGGAATAATTTTAAGTGATACGCTTCAAATTGAAACTCTTTCTTAATTTAATTTCGATAAGTAAAGATAGATTCGTGCAATCTTATTTCTAAAGCAAACGTTTGATACGGCGTTTTGTTTGTCCTGATCTTTTTAAACAATCCAAAAGATTCATAAATTCCGAATCCTTTATCTTGCCTATAAATTTGTAATCAACAAGATAAGTATACGTGTCATTGAATTTCTGAACACTATAATTATCTACCTCTTCTCCATAAACATAAGTATCTAAAGGAAATCCAAAATTCGTGTCACAGGTAATAACGTGTCCTTTGGGAAAATAATAACAATTGAAATGTAGATTATCATCATTTAAACACCCGTGTTCCTTCAGAATCTGAGTCGGCACATGGTCAACTTTCGTCGGCAAGCTAGCTACCAAAAGATCGCCGTCAACAACCTTTAGTACGATAAAATATTTATTTCGATTCGAGTTCCCATTTTTAAATTGGAAATCATACACGTACAAGATATTACCCGCTTCTAGCATTATCTTTTCAATGTTCTTCCAAAATTATTAAAATCTACTACATCCAAGTAGAAATCTTTATCACACCCTTCTAACAAATCTGACAGATCAATTTTGTAATCTGAAGAAGTTAAACATCCTGACTGAAAGTCATTCAAAATACCTTTTTCTTGGGCGATTTGATACCATGGCATATTTTCCTTATGACATATCGAAACTAACTCCGTTGCTGTTTTCTCACCGAATTTCTTAATGATTGAATCCATTAACTCCATATCGTTATCAGAGAATTCGTCATCACAAAACTCTCTCAACGGTTTCACGTATGTTCCCGGCATCCCCGGTTTCGTCTCCATTTTCACGTAATCTTTCAATAGAGATTGTTCGTCATTGGACAAATCAACAAACACATCTTTTGAGACTGGTCCCGCTTGCCATACCTCAAACTCCAAATTCATAAAAGGAACCTTGTTTAATCTCACGGAACAATGCTCTAGTAAATACAACAACTTTAATAGTTTTGTTTTACTCAAATCAGGTATTTTACACGTCAAATAAATAATCGTGTTGCCCAATTTATCGATTTCTGATGATGAAAATATCATTTCGTCCTCCTAGCATTAATGTCATGAATATACTACAAAGATACGAGAAAAAAACATAAAAGCAATAGTAAATTTTGTAGAGTCAACAAGCAAGTGCAAATTTCTGAAACGTTTTTAAAGGGAAGATTGCACTTCTATTGTGAATCTTCATTTAAAATTGAAAAGGTTTTTTGGATTGTGCCGGTGACGCTGGGGAATTCTAAAATTAATTCAAGCGTTATTGCTTGTTTCTATTGATTAAAGAGTTGTGGTATGTTTGGGAAAATGTGTTTTTATTAAAAATAATTTGAATTATTAGATTTTATTATTATGTTTGTTATGTATGAATTTGGGGAGATTTGATTTATTATGAAAGGAGGTGAATTTTATTATGTGAATATTTTCTTTTAATGCAATTGTTTATATATGGGTTTTATCTATAATGTGGAAAATGCATTGCTAGTGTGAAAATGGCGTTTTTTTATATAAAAAAGGAGGTGATTTACGATGAGAAAAATTCTTTGTATAATTGTAATCCAATTATTATTCTTTTCATGTCAAAAGGATATATTGGAAGGGATGACGTCTTTGGATTCAACCGGAGAACAGTTCATGGAATTGATTTCAAGTTATGGAAATTGGCGAACTGATTTTGATAAAATGAAAGAAATAGGGATTCCACAGCTCAATGAAGCAAGTTTAATATATAATCTTCTACAGGGTGGTTATTGTATTGTACCTATAACAAAAGATAAAGAAATTGTTAGTGTGGCATTATATCCCGTAAGTATTAAAAATGGGAAAAATCTAACAACGACATCACCCAATATTATTACTGAAGAAGAATCTAAAAATAATGAATTCATTCAAAGCCTTTTAGGTTCAAAATTATTGAACTCGTGGTTGGAAAAAGGATATTCTGTAAAATTCGAGAAAGAGGATATAATTGTAAATTATCCATCTTTATCTCGGTTCGATGGGGTACCATTTCATCAACATGTGTTCTGTTTTGTGCTATGGTGTACAATTTATCCTCAGCATTATTTTGAAACCATGGAACGTGCTATTGCATACGCTGATGTCTTTCGTCAGTCAATGCAATCTGCTGGTGCAGAAATTAGAAGTAATGATAAGCATTGTTGTGTAATTTTTCCTGCGGATGAAATTTCTTATGTGGAAGCCCATGGATTATATCAGCAGAAAGTAATAAATTTCTATACAGATATATTAAGTATTGGCTATACAGAAAATGTTGAATTTGCTATGGTTTGGGAGTTTGAGTGGCGTGATGAATATGCTCCAGGTGGTGGTGGGGGGGGGAGTGATAACCAGCATTGTCCGTATGGAAAATGCTCTGGAAATCCTTGTACGTGTTGTTCTATATGTCAAGGACCCTGTAAATGTCCTGTTTGTCACAAAGATCCTTGCGAATGTATAAGAGATATCTTATTAACGGTTAAAAGTACGACAACTGGAGAAATGGCTGTTGTTCGTGCAGGTATGATGGGAGAACGATATGATGTTCCCTTGTATAATGTGGTACTGAATGCAACAGATGATAATGGAAATACTGTTGTGGAGAATTATGTGGCTATACGTTTTGGTGTGAAAATCGACGAAAATGATGTGGCAGTTGTTAAAGGATTGCAGGATGAAATGACCTATACGGTGAGTGAGTTCGTTTCTGCATATTGTGGAGAAAGCCCTGCGGGAGATGCTTGGCGGATATTTGGCGGGCATTTGTTGCACGCAGGACCCAAAAATATGAAACTGGGGTGTAATATGTATGGTTGTGTAGGAATTTGTAATGGTAGGATGGGGGAATTGAATCAGAAACTTTTATTATATTCGAATGCAAAAACGGAGCAAGCATTGGCAGCATCAGGAAAATTTAAAATACACGTAGAAGCAGCTTCAAAGCCTCCACTCGTGCGTAGTAAGGATTAATAATTTAAAAATAAGAAATATGAAAAATGTAAAGATTAAATTACTGCTATTTATTGCATTGATAACGATAAGTTCATGTTTGTTCGCTCAAGAAGCAAAGTTCGTGACAGAAAAATTTAATATTTCAAAAGAACAATGTAAGCCATACGCTTATGAATTGGAGAATTATTTGAAATCAAAAGGTCTATACGATGGAGTAAAACCTAAGTATACAGGTCGCAATGTGTTCGAGAAAATTAAGAAAAAGATGCAAATCGGGGGAGTAGATTTTACTAGAAATCACGTTTTTATTGTGGAACTTTTGGGTGGGGATATGTATGATGGGTCTAGTGATTGGTGTGAAGGATTTGGAATTGTTGAAGTTGGTTTTAAAACAGAATCTGAAGCGAAAGAAGTATTTGAAAAAGCGAAGGAGATTCGTAAAAAGTATCCAATGAATATTCCTATTTATGGTCCTCCGTTTCGATGCGTGCAAGTAGGAAAGAGTGTTCTTTTTGTTTATTCAATTAATATATACATGGATAAATATTTAGCTTTCGTGGAAGAATGGCAACCACAAAAGAAATAATCCTTGCTTATGTATGTATAAATTCGGATAGGATATAAAAGAAAAAAGGATCGAGATAAATCGATCCTTTTTCTTTTATAGATATTGTCTTTATTTCGCATAATTAATAGCTCTCGTTTCACGGATTACCGTAACTTTCACCTGTCCGGGGTAAGTCATTTCATCCTGAATTTTCTTGGCGATCTCGTACGAGATTTTTTCTGCTTCCGTGTCGGAGATCTTTTCACTTCCCACGACAACCCGGAGTTCGCGGCCTGCTTGGATAGCGTATGTTTTCACCACTCCATTATATGAGAGAGCCAAGTCTTCCATTTCTTTCAGACGTTTGATGTAGGATTCTACAACTTCCCGTCTTGCTCCCGGTCTTGCCCCGGAAATAGCGTCGCAGGCTTGAACGATGGGAGCGATGAGTGTAGTCATTTCGATCTCCTCGTGGTGGGCCCCGATAGCGTTGCAAATATCCGGTTTCTCCTTGTATTTTTCAGCCAGACGCATACCGAGAATCGCGTGCGGTAATTCCGGCTCGTCGTCGGGTACTTTACCGATATCGTGCAATAGTCCGGCACGTTTTGCCTTCTTCACGTTCAAACCGAGTTCGGCAGCCATGATAGCGCAAAGATTCGCGGTTTCGCGGGCATGTTGCAATAGGTTCTGTCCGTATGAGGAACGGTATTTCATTTTACCTACCAAACGGATTAGTTCCGGGTGCAGACCGTGGATGCCGAGGTCAATCGTGGTACGTTTACCCGTTTCCACTATTTCTTCCTCTATCTGTTTTTTTACCTTGTTCACCACTTCCTCGATACGTGCCGGGTGAATACGTCCGTCCGTTACCAACTGGTGCAAGGACAGGCGAGCGATTTCACGTCTTACCGGGTCAAATCCGGAAAGAACGATAGCTTCCGGGGTGTCGTCCACGATGATTTCTACTCCGGTTGCGGCTTCGAGCGCGCGGATATTACGTCCTTCGCGGCCGATGATACGTCCTTTGATTTCATCCGAATCAATGTGGAATATGGATACGGCATTTTCCGTGGCGGTTTCCGTGGCAACCCGTTGAATCGTTTTTACCACGACCTTTTTCGCTTCCATGTTTGCCGTCATCTTCGCCTCTTCCATGATTTCGTTCACGTAAGACATGGCTTCCGTTTCCGCTTCGTCTTTCAAGGACTGGATCAGTTTTTCTTTCGCTTGTTCTGCCGACATTCCGGAAATGGCTTCCAGTTGCTCGATCTGTTGTTTTTTGAATTTATCCAGTTCCGCGTGTTTCTTTTCCCACAATTCCTTCTGCACTTCCAGCGTCTCTTGTTGAGTTTCCGTTTCCTTTATTTTCCGTTGGCATTCTTCCATTTTGCGTGCCAACTCGGCTTCTTTTTGTTTCAGCTTGTTCTCGGTGAGAAGAATTTTGCTGTTTCGGGCGTTTACCTGCTTTTCGTGTTCAGCCTTGATTTGTAAGAACTTTTCTTTTGCTTGCAGGATCTTGTCCTTCTTGATCACTTCCGCCTCGGCTTCCGCTTCTTTGATGATGTTTTTGCTTCTGTATTTGAGGGTGATGTTTATCAGGATATAACCGATAACGAACCCCACGACCAAAGCAACAACACCGGTAATTATTGTTGTTATCATATTTGTAACTTGAATTTATAGTTGTTATATATAATTATTTTGGTGTTTTTTGTCAAAACAAAAAACCCGCACTATTTCTCTTTAAAAAACCCCTGTTAGACACGGGTAGAGCTGCCGTTAGATTCAGACTTCCACCGTCCCGAAGGAACCCCGAAGGGTCGAGGCCTGTCCTTGGCTAACAAAGCTTCACTCTAATTGGTTAAGTGTTGAGTTTTCCAGTTAAATACGAAATAATGCGGGTATATCTATTTCCTTTTCAAAGAACTCTTGTTTATTCTACTCTTTCAGAACTCCGTCCAGCCTGTTGCTGATCTTCCTCACTTCCTCTAATACGGGCTCGACGTCGTTTTGTTTCTCGGCTTCCAACATTTTTACCGTGAATTGTAATGCGGTAACTGCTAGAAAGTCGACGGGATCGGCATTCGCATACTTTTCCCTATATTTTGCAATCTTACTATTAATCAGCTGGGCGGCTTTTCTGATCGCCTCTTCTTCCTCTCTCTCTATGGTCAGAACGCAAGGCCTACCGGCTATATTTAGAGTAACAGTAAGTTTATCATTCATATTTAATTATTCAAAAGAGCAATACATTTATCAATCTCCCGCACAAGTTGGCTTATTCTACTTTTCGCCTCGGTACTTCCTTCTCCGGTTGAAATAGCTGTCGCCACCTTCAATGTTTTGATTTCTTCATGTAATTTTATGTTCTCGCTTTTCATCCGCTCGATCCGGTCACGGAGTTCTTTAATTTCCGTATCCTTCTCTCTGTTTTTGTCCAGCGAGGATATATATAGTTTTATCAGTCGTTCAATTTTCTCGTTTAGCTCGTTAATAACGGCATTGTCTTTTGCTGTCATAACATATTCTTTACACGACAAAGATAGAAATATTTCTTTTAAATATCAAGAGTGTTATTAAATTTGCGGTGAAATTAATCGTTTTTTTATGAAAAGGAAAAGATTGTGGAGAAGGATTCTGTTGTCGGGAATCACGCTACTCGTTTTATCATCAAATATTTGCGCCCAGTCGGAGCGGTTGTTGTACCCGTTGCACGGGACCCCGCTATTGAGCGGAAATTTTGGAGAATTGCGTGCCACGCACCTGCATTCGGGGCTCGATTTTAAGACCGGGGGACGTGAAGGGCTGCCCGTGATCTGCGTGAAGGACGGGATGGTCGCCCGTGTCAAGGTGTCCCCCACGGGATACGGGAATGCCTTGTATATCGAGCACGAGGGAGGAATCACTACCGTGTACGGGCATTTGAGCCGTTTCGTGCCCCGGGTGGCGAAAGTGGTACGGGAGATACAATATAATAAGGAATCGTTTGCCATTGACGAGAACCTCGTGGGGCGGCAGCTTTTCTTTCGCGCGGGTGACACGATCGCTTATAGCGGTAATTCCGGTTCCTCCATGGGACCGCATTTGCATTTCGAGGTGCGGGAAACGGAAAGCGAGCATGCGCTGAATCCTTTGAACTATCTTTCCGTGGCGGATGAAACGGGACCTAACGTGCGGGGTGTTTACGTGTACACTTTTTCTCGTGAAGGAGTGAACGCCGGAACCCGTCGGGTGGAAGTGAAAAACACGGGAAGCCGGGTGTACCGGGGAGGGAAAATCAGCGTGCCTGCCGGTAATGTCGGTGTCGGCGTGCAAGCGGATGATTTCATGAAAGATTCATGGAATAAACTCGGGGTGTATGATATGGAAGTATCGGCGAACGGGGAGAAAATTTTCGAGTTGAAAATGGATCGCCTGTCTTTTGATCAGTCCCCGCTGGTAAACACGATAAAAGATTTTCACCAGTACCGGGAGGGCAGATACGTGTATCTGGCTTTCGGGGATTGTCAGTCCCGGTTGCTGGGAGCGAGCAACAGGCAAGGCGGTTTTATCGGGGTGCAAAAGGATAGTGTTGTCGACGTGGCAATCGAATTGCTGGATATAAACGGGAATCGTTCCAAGGTGTTGTTTCAATTGGTGGGACGGCAGGAGGCTGCCGGGTTGGATATACCGGAAGGGGCGGAGGTTTTGACATGTGATCGGGAATATAATTTGCGGAACGGTAATTATTCTTTGTGCTTGGAAGCGGGGGCATTGGCATATCCCGTTATTTGTAAGCCTCGTGTCTGCTCGAGGGAGAAGGATAGCATGGGGGTGGTAGAGGTTTTTTCTTTGACAGAACGGGTATATCCTTTGTTGAAGAGTGCAAGGTTGTCCGTCGAAGGGGATTTTCCGGATAAATCCGTCTTTTGTCTGTTGGAAGAAAAAGGACGTTTATCTCCTTTAAATACCGAGTGGCGCACCGGAGGGTTGGAGGCGTCTACCCGTGTGTTGGGAGAATACACTATCCGGCAGGATACGATTGCCCCGGTGATTTTGTACACGGGGGTGAAAGGGCGAAGGGTGCAATTCCGGGTATTCGACGATTTGTCCGGAATTGCTTCTTACCGGGTGGAGGTGAACGGGAAGTGGAGTCTGTTCACTTACGATGCCAAAAATCGCTTGCTCGAGGGAAGTCTTAACGAACCGGTCTTCGTGAAAGGGAAAAACCGGCTCGTGTTGAACGTGAAAGATGGCGTGAAAAATGAAGCGATTTTTGAAACCGACGTGTATGTAAAATAGTTCAACAAAAATTACTATCTTTGAAATGGACAAAAAAGTCCTGTTAAGTTTATACATATTATATAAGTAAATTTCGATATGATGAATATAGAAGAGGCAAAACAATTAGCGAAGAACGGACAGCGGGATGAAGCTATCGCGATGCTTTTGCAAATGTTGGAGAATGGTGCGGGAGAACGTGAAACCGTATTGTTGGAGTTGGGGGTGGTGTATTATGCCAAGGGGGATACCACTCAAGCGTTGAATCATTTTAATGAAGTCGTGCGGATAAACCCGGAAAACACGAAGGCGAAGACCTATCTGGATATGATTAACGGCATCTTGAATTATTATTGCAAGGATTTGCTGAATCCTTGAGTTAGCGAGGGATAAATATTCTGGGGGTAAGGTCATGCTATGCTATAGATAGGGATGTTCTATGATTTTACCCGGTTTTTGGGTGGCTTATAGGCGGCTTTTGGGCGGCATCGCCTACACTTCGCCCGCAGTTTGCCCACTTATCGCCCACGTTTTTGCATAAAAAAAGTATTTTTAACGCGGGCGGCATATCGATTATCCCGTATTGGGGGCCGGTTGCTGAAAAGCAGGTGAGGTGCTTTGCTGTTGGTCAATGGGAGTTTTACCCTTGTTCATGGTATTGTAATCAAGGAAAGGGAATGATTATTTCTTTGTGTACGAGAAAAAAATAGGCTGCAAGGGTTTTATATCTTAATTAATTGATATATCTTTGCAGCCAGTTTTTTGAATTGTTAAATATAAACTTCAATCCGCTTGAAAGGGGGTGGTCAATTATTATCGAGAGATTAAAAAGAATACATATTATTTAGTGGAGAACAGCACGATAAAGTGTTGTCGAATTTTGTGTTATATAAAAAAATATTCATTTTAAATACTAGAAAATCATGATAATTGTACCATTAAAAGAAGGTGAAAACATCGAGAGAGCGTTGAAGAAATTTAAAAGAAAATTCGAGAAAACCGGTGTTATTAAAGAACTGAGAGATCGTCAAGCTTTCACGAAACCGTCTGTGAGAAACAGAGTGGCTCGTATGAAGGCTGCCTATCGTCAATCTTTGCAACAGGCTGAAGAATAAAAATTCGAATTCTTCCTTTGTTTTTCCAAACAAAAGGCGTAACTTGCTTACGGCTTATTATTTATAAAAAATGACACAGATCGGACTATTTTTGAAATACTTGGAAGACGTGAAGCGTTACTCCGCTCATACGGTGGTCGCTTACAAAACGGATTTGCGTCAGTTTTACGACTTTTGTGGAATGGACGAGGAAGACGAGGATTTTTCCCGAATGACGACCAAGCTCGTGAGAGAGTGGGTCGTGGCGGAAATGAGAGGAGCTTTGAGGAACAAAGGAGGTAAACAAAAGTTGCATCCGGCTTCCGGTAAGCGTAAGTTAAGCAGCGTTAAAGCGTTTTTCCGTTTCCTCGTGAAAGAAGGGGTGATGGAGGTGAATCCGGCCGAAGATATTTCGGGACCGAAGTTGCCGAAAAGATTGCCTGTTTTCGTGAACGAGCAGGATATGGAGATCACGCTGGATGACGCGGAGAAAGAGGAAGGCTTTCATGGGTTGAGAGATTTTCTGATTTTGCTGATGGCTTACGACACGGGCATGAGGCGTTCTGAAATTGTCGGATTACGGCTGGTTGATGTTGATTTGTCGCGGCATTGTATACGTGTCCACGGTAAGGGCGGAAAACAGCGGGAAGTCCCGATCTTGAGAGAATTGGAGGAGGATATTGCTTGTTATATCAAGGGGCGTGCCGAAGTCGTGGAACGTGAACACGGGATGTTCTTCGTGACTGATAAAGGTAAGCCGATCTACCCGCAATTCGTTTACCGTTTGGTGGTGGCGGCGTTGGCAGAACATACTTCATTGTCAAAGCGCAGTCCGCACGTGTTGAGGCATTCGTTTGCCACTCACTTGCTGGAACACGGGGCGTCAATCCAAGGTATCAAGGAATTGTTGGGGCACTCCAGTCTGGCAGCCACTCAAGTTTACACGCATAATTCGGTAGAGAAAATGTTGAAGATTTTTAAACAAGCTCACCCGCGAGCATAAATTATAGGAGGAAACGATATGGAAATTAGAATTAATCCTGTAGGTTTTTCAGTTAATCCGGTGTTGGAAGAGTTTATAAACAAGAAATTCTCGAAGCTGGAAAAGTACCACGACGGTATTATGGGAGTTGACGTTACCTTGAAATTGGAAAAGGATGATCAACTCGAGAATAAACTGACCGAGGTACATGTAGATATAAAAGGGCAGGAAGTATTTGCCAAAAAGAACGCGAAAACTTTCGAGGAGACTGTCGATGAGTTGTATGATGTGCTCAAGAGACAGTTAGTTAAGGCGAAAGAAAAAAGAGAAAATTGAGAAAAATGATCTCATTTATTGTGAGATATGATTTTTAATTTGTACATTTGCAAGCCAAATTAAATGGGATTTCTCGCCTTGTTTGATCAAGAATCAGATAAACAGCGAGTTACTTGCATGAATATAGAGTTATTGTGATAAATTGTTTAATAATAAAATTGTTTTAGAGTTATGGCTAAAGAACATTTTGACAGGTCCAAACCACACGTAAATATTGGTACTATCGGTCACGTTGACCACGGTAAAACTACTTTGACGGCTGCTATCACTACGGTATTAGCAAAAAAAGGTCTTTCTGAATTACGTTCATTCGATTCTATCGATAACGCTCCGGAAGAAAAAGAAAGAGGTATCACCATTAATACTTCTCACGTAGAGTATTCAACAGCAAATCGTCACTACGCGCACGTTGACTGTCCGGGACACGCCGACTATGTAAAGAACATGGTAACCGGTGCTGCTCAGATGGATGGTGCTATCTTGGTTTGTGCCGCTACCGATGGTCCGATGCCTCAGACGCGTGAGCACATCCTTTTGGCTCGTCAGGTAAACGTTCCGAGAATCGTTGTGTTCTTGAACAAAGTGGATATGGTTGACGACCCGGAAATGTTGGAATTGGTTGAGATGGAAGTTCGCGAGTTGTTGTCATTCTATCAATATGATGGTGACAATACCCCGGTGATCTTGGGTTCTGCTCTTGGAGCATTGAACGGAGAAGCTAAATGGGAAGAGAAAGTAATGGAATTGATGGACTCTGTTGACAACTGGATCGAGTTGCCGCAACGTGCCGTTGATAAACCTTTCTTGATGCCTGTTGAGGACGTGTTCTCTATCACTGGTCGTGGAACTGTTGCTACTGGTCGTATCGAAACCGGTATCATTCACACAGGTGATGAGATGGAAATCATCGGTTTGGGAGCTGACGGTAAGAAAACCGTATGTACCGGTGTTGAGATGTTCCGTAAGATTCTTGACGAAGGTCAGGCCGGTGACAACGTTGGTTTGTTGCTTCGCGGTATTGATAAAGACGAGATCAAACGTGGTATGGTATTGGCAAAACCGGGTTCTGTTAAACCGCACGATAAATTCAAAGCTGAGGTTTACATCTTGAAGAAAGAAGAAGGTGGTCGTCACACTCCGTTCCATAACAGATACAGACCGCAATTCTATATCCGTACTTTGGACGTTACCGGTGAAATCACTCTTCCGGAAGGACGCGAGATGGTAATGCCCGGTGATAACTTGACTATCACAGTTGAGTTGATTACTCCGGTAGCTTGTACTGTAGGTTTGCGTTTCGCTATCCGTGAAGGTGGTAGAACCGTTGGTGCTGGTCAGATCACTGAGATCTTAGACTAATAAGATTTTAGATTTACGATTTTAGATTGATGATTTAATCTGAAATCACTAAATCATAAATCCAAAATAATCGAGTCGGCCTTGTGCCGACTCACACACGGGAGTGGCTCAGTTGGTAGAGCATCGGTCTCCAAAACCGAGGGTCGGGAGTTCGAACCTCTCCTCCCGTGCAACTAAATTAAAGAACAAATGAAAGTTAAGAGTTATATATCAGATGTTTATAATGAGCTGGTGAATAAAGTAACTTGGCCTACGTGGTCTGAGCTCCAAAGTAGTGCGACGATCGTGATGATAGCTTCCGTCATCATAGCGCTTTGCATATTCGCGATGGATTTCTCGTTCAGACATATCGTGACCGGTATATATAATTTGTTTTACTAATAATCTTGGGGGTCTAACATGGCTGAACTACAAAAAAGATGGTATGTACTTCGAACCATTGGAGGTAAAGAGAAGAAGGTAAAGGAGTACATCGAAAATGAAATCGCCAGTTTAGGGCTTCAGGAATACGTTTCTCAGGTTTTGGTGCCTGCCGAGAAGGTGTATCAAGTACGTAACGGGAAAAAGTATAGCAGTGAGCGAAACCTTTACCCGGGTTATGTGTTGATTGAAGCCGCGCTCGTTGGAGAAATCCCCCACATACTTCGTGACATCACGAACGTGATAGGCTTCCTGGGGGAAACCAAAGGAGGAGATCCTGTGCCGATGCGTCAAGCGGAGGTAAACCGGATACTCGGTACGGTGGATGAACTTGCGGAACAACCAGAAGAAATAAGCATTCCTTATTTCGTTGGCGAGTCGGTTAAAGTGACTGACGGACCGTTTAATGGTTTTACCGGCATGATAGAGGAGGTGAATTCTGACAAGAAACGCTTGAAAGTAATAGTCAAGATTTTCGGACGGAAAACGCCACTTGAATTGAGTTTCATGCAGGTAGAAAAAGAATAACAATTATTTGATTAAAAACAATCATGGCAAAACAAGTTGAAGCTATTATCAAGCTGCAAATTAAAGCCGGAGCTGCAAACCCGTCCCCTCCAGTAGGACCGGCGTTAGGTTCTAAGGGAGTCAATATCATGGACTTCTGCAAGCAATTCAACGCTAGAACACAGGAGATGGCAGGCAAAATCATCCCGGTAATTATACAGGTGTATGGTGATAAGTCGTTTGATTTTATTACAAAACAACCTCCTGTTGCTATTCAGCTTTTGGAAGTTGCTAAACTTAAATCCGGATCCGCGGAGCCCAATCGCAAGAAAGTGGCTTCTATCACTTGGGAACAGGTGAGAGCTATTGCCACGGACAAGATGAAAGATTTGAACGCTTTCGAGATTGAAAAAGCAATGAGTATGGTAGCTGGTACCGCCAGAAGTATGGGTATTACCGTAACCGGTGACAGACCTTTTTAATGAACTTGTAACACTTCAAACGTAATGAGTAAACTGACAAAAAATAAGAAGTTAGCTTTAGCGAAGATCGAAGGTGGAAAGGTATACTCTATCGACGAGGCCGCACAGCTTGTGAAAGAAGTAACTTTCACGAAGTTTGATGCGTCAGTTGACATGGACGTTCGACTGGGTGTAGACCCGCGTAAGGCCAATCAAATGGTGCGCGGTGTATGTACTTTACCTCACGGTACCGGAAAGCAAGTAAGAGTTTTGGTTTTGTGTACTCCTGACAAGGAAGAAGAAGCTAAAGCAGCCGGAGCCGATTACGTGGGCTTGGACGATTATATCGAGAAATTGAAAGGCGGCTGGACCGACATCGATATTATCATCACGATGCCTTCTGTAATGGGTAAAGTAGGAGCTCTTGGTAGAATTTTGGGTCCTCGTGGATTGATGCCTAACCCGAAGAGTGGTACGGTAACCCCGGAAATCGGGAAAGCTGTTACTGAGGTTAAAGCAGGTAAGATCGACTTTAAGGTTGACAAATTCGGTATTATTCACGCTTCTATTGGTAAAGTAACATTCGAGCCGGAGAAGATTATGGAGAACGCGAGAGAATTCTTGAGCGTGATCAATAAACTGAAACCGACTGCAGCGAAAGGTACTTATATCAAGAGCGTGTATCTGTCAAGTACGATGAGTCCCGGTATTCAAGTAGAACCAAAGACATTACTTGATTAATGTAGTAATCTAAAAAGGACTTCAGTAGTATGAAAAAAGAAGATAAAAAAGTCGTAATAGAGACCTTAACCGAGCAAGTGAATACTTACAAGCATTTGTATGTTAGTGATATTTCAGGACTTGACGCTGTGGACACACAGGCTTTACGTCGGGCTTGTTTCAACGCTAATATCAAGTTGGTGCAAGTAAAGAATACCTTGTTGAGAAAGGCTTTGGAAAACGCTAACAACAATTACGAGGAGCTTTTCTCCGTGTTAAAAGGAGATAGCGCTATCATGTTGAGCGATACCGGGAACGGTCCTGCCAAACTGATTAAAGAGTTTCGCAAGGGCAAAGACAAACCGCTGTTCAAAGGTGCTTTCGTAGAGGAATGTACTTATGTTGGTGAAGACCAGCTTGAGTCACTGATCAGTATCAAGTCCAGAGACGAGTTGATCGCGGACATCATCGCGATGTTGCAATCACCGATGCAGAATGTTATTTCAGCATTGCAATCCGGACAAAATACGATCGCCGGTGTTGTTAAAACACTTTCTGAAAAAGAATAATTTTTATAGTTTAGTAAACAAACAATTTTAAATAGAATAGAAATGGCAGATTTGAAAAAACTTGCAGAAGAGCTAGTAAACCTTACCGTAAAAGACGTAAAAGAATTAGCTGACATTTTAAAAGAAGAGTACGGAATTGAACCTGCAGCTGCTGCTGTGGCTGTTGCTGCTCCTGCAGCCGGTGGTGCTGCCGCTGAAGCTGAACAAACTGAATTCGATGTTATTTTGAAATCAGCAGGTGCAGCTAAATTAGCCGTAGTTAAATTGGTTAAAGAATTGACCGGTCTTGGTTTGAAAGAAGCTAAAGAAGTAGTTGACAAGGCTCCGGCTCCATTGAAAGAAAAAGTTTCTAAAGAAGAAGCTAACTCATTGAAAGCTCAATTAGAAGAAGCAGGAGCTGAAGTTGAACTTAAATAAGGTATAAAACCGGTAGGTTTTTAGGTTTAGAGTCTTACGCGGACTCTAAACCATTTTGTTGTTATGATTGTTTAGGTTCAAAAAAAATAATAGATGTCTTCATATAATTCAAACAATAGAATAAGCTTTGCATCGATAAAAAATCAGCTGGAATACCCTGATTTTCTTGAGGTGCAGTTGAAGTCTTTCAAGGACTTTTTTCAATTAGGTACCACGCCTGAGAACAGAAAGAATGAAGGCCTTTACACGGTTTTCAAGGAAAATTTTCCTATAACTGATACACGGAACAACTTTGTTTTGGAATTTTTGGACTATTTTATAGATCCGCCCCGCTACACGATCGAGGAGTGTCTGAGTCAGGGATTGACTTTCGGCGCACCCTTGAAAGCGAAGTTAAAGTTGTACTGTACAGACCCGGAACATGAAGATTTTGATACCGTTATCGAGGATGTATATTTAGGGAATGTTCCTTACATGACTCCGAAGGGTACTTTCGTGATCAATGGAGCAGAGCGAGTGGTAGTTTCTCAGTTACACAGGTCTCCCGGCGTTTTCTTCGGGCAAAGTATCCACGCGAATGGTACGAAGCTTTATTCCGCGAGAATTATTCCGTTCAAGGGTTCATGGATCGAGTTCGCCACGGACATCAATAACGTGATGTACGCGTATATCGACCGGAAGAAAAAATTGCCCGTGACAACTCTTTTGAGAGCGATCGGGTTTGAAACGGATAAGGATATCCTTGAGATATTCGGTCTTGCAGATGAAGTCAATGTTTCCCGTACGGGGTTGAAGAAAGTCGTTGGCAGACGTTTGGCTGCTCGTGTTTTGAAATCTTGGATTGAAGATTTCGTTGATGAAGATACCGGTGAGGTCGTTTCTATCGAGCGTAACGAGATTATCGTTGATCGTGAAACGGTACTGGAGCCTGAGCATATTGATGCAATTGTCGAATCCGGCGCGAAAACGATCCTTCTTCACAAGGAAATGCAAAACTTGGCTGATTATGCTATTATATATAACACGCTGCAAAAGGATCCCTGTAACTCAGAGAAAGAAGCCGTGTTGCATATTTACAGGCAATTGCGTAGTTCGGAGCCGCCAGATGAGGCTACTGCACGCGATGTGATCGATAAGTTGTTCTTCTCGGACAAACGTTACGATTTGGGTGACGTGGGACGTTACAAGTTGAACAAGAAGTTGAATCTCGCGACAGACCCGGATATCCGTGTGCTGACGAAAGAGGATATTATCGAGATCATCAAATATTTGATCCGTTTGTTGAACGCCAAGACGGACGTGGATGATATCGACCACTTGAGCAACCGCCGCGTACGTACGGTTGGCGAACAATTATATAATCAATTCGGAGTAGGGTTGGCCCGTATGGCACGTACGATTCGCGAGAGAATGAACGTGCGCGACAACGAGGTGTTTACCCCGGTTGACTTGATTAATTCGAAGATTTTGTCTTCGGTGATTAACTCGTTCTTCGGAACGAATGCGTTGTCCCAGTTCATGGATCAAACGAATCCGCTGGCTGAGATAACCCACAAAAGACGTATGTCCGCATTGGGACCCGGTGGTCTTTCGAGAGATCGCGCCGGATTCGAGGTGCGTGACGTGCATTACACTCACTATGGTCGTTTGTGTCCGATCGAAACGCCCGAGGGACCGAATATCGGTTTGATTTCATCTCTCTGCGTGTACGCCAAGATCAATGACCTCGGGTTTATCGAGACTCCTTACCGTAAGGTAAATGACGGAGTGGTGGATTTGTCCGAAGAAGGAGTGAAATATTATTCGGCGGAAGAAGAAGAAGAAAAGGTAATCGCTCAGGCTAGTTCCCCGATCAACGAAGAAGGGAAGTTTACCAATAAATGGGTAAAAGCCAGAAAGGATGCCGATTTCCCGATGGCAGCGGGTGAAGAGGTGGACATGATTGATGTTGCCCCGAACCAGATTGCTTCTATCGCGGCTTCTTTGATTCCCTTCTTGGAGCATGATGATGCTAACCGCGCGTTGATGGGATCTAACATGATGCGTCAGGCAGTTCCGATCATTTCTCCGGAATCCCCGATCGTGGGTACCGGTTTGGAAGCTAACTTGATCAAGGATTCCAGAACACAGATCGTTGCTGAAGGTCCGGGTGTGGTTAGTTTCGTGGACGGGCGCAAGATCGTGATCAAGTATGACCGCACGGAAGAAGAGGCTTTTGTAAGTTTCGAGCCGGATACGAAAGAGTATTATTTGCCGAAATATCAACGTACTAACCAAAGTACGACAATCACGTTGAAGCCGATCGTGAGAAAAGGCGAGCGTGTAGAAGAAGGACAGATTCTGACGGAAGGTTACTCTTCCCAGAAGGGTGAGTTGGCTCTCGGGCGTAACCTGAAAGTGGCATTCATGCCTTGGAAGGGGTACAACTACGAGGATGCTATCGTGATCTCCGAAAATATTGTTCGGAATGACGTGTTCACTTCTGTTCACGTGGACGAGTATTCTTTGGAAGTGCGTGAAACGAAACGCGGTCTTGAGGAGTTGACGGCCGATATCCCGAACGTGAGTGAAGAGGCAACGAAAGATCTGGATGAAAACGGAATCATTCGTGTCGGAGCTCGTGTACAGCCGGGAGATATCTTGATCGGTAAGATTACCCCGAAAGGTGAGTCTGACCCGAGTCCGGAAGAAAAGTTGTTGAGAGCCATCTTCGGTGACAAAGCCGGTGACGTGAAAGATGCTTCTTTGAAGGCTTCCCCGTCTTTGAAGGGTGTGATTATCGACAAGAAGCTGTTCCAACGCACGATCAGCGACCGCAAGACTAAAGCTGCCGGAAAGAATATACTGGCAGAGTTAGACGAGCAGTTCCAACGTAAAGTAGGTGATCTTACTTCTCTGTTGATCGATAAGTTGTTCGAACTGGTGAACGGTAAGACTTCACAAGGCGTGAAGAATTATTTGAACGAGGATATTGTTCCGAAAGGCGTGAAGTTCTCGTACAAGATGCTGCAGAATATGGATTTCTTGCAGATTAACCCGAACAAGTGGACGACAGACAAGCAGAAGAATGATATGATCCGCGACTTGTTGCATAACTATATCATCAAGTACAAAGAGATCGAGGGACAGATCAAGCGTAAGAAATACAACGCTACTGTCGGGGACGAACTTCCCACGGGTATCATCAAGATGGCAAAAGTTTACGTGGCTAAAAAACGTAAATTGCAAATCGGTGATAAGATGGCAGGACGTCACGGTAACAAGGGTATCGTATCCCGCGTGGTAAGAGTGGAAGATATGCCGTTCTTGGCTGACGGAACTCCGGTTGATATTTGTTTGAACCCGTTGGGTGTGCCTTCCCGTATGAACTTGGGACAGGTATTCGAAACCGTATTGGGTTGGGCAGGTAAGAACTTGGGAGTGAAGTTCGCTACTCCTATTTTCGATGGTGCAACTCTTGAAGATATCAATAAGTACACGGACGAAGCCGGTGTACCCAGATTCGGTACCACGTACTTGTATGACGGGGGAACGGGAGAACGTTTCGACCAGCCGGCAACCGTGGGGGTGATCTACATGTTGAAGTTGGGGCACATGGTTGACGATAAGATGCATGCTCGTTCTATCGGTCCGTACTCGTTGATTACTCAACAACCTCTTGGAGGTAAGGCTCAGTTCGGAGGTCAGCGTTTCGGAGAGATGGAGGTTTGGGCACTCGAGGCATTCGGTGCATCACATATCCTTCAGGAAATCCTGACAGTGAAGTCGGATGACGTGATGGGAAGAACGAAGACTTACGAGCATATCGTGAAAGGGGAACCTCTGCCGAATCCCGGGATTCCAGAGTCTTTCAACGTGTTGTTGCATGAGCTTCGCGGGTTAGGATTGAGCGTAAACCTAATATAATGGAAAATTGAAAATGGAAAATTGAAAATGGGGAAAGAAAGTCTATTAATTTTCAATTCTCAATTTTCAATTTTCAATTAACAAATAAAATATGGCCTTCAGAAAAGACAATAAAGTAAAGAGTTTTACTAAAATAGCGATTGGGTTGGCTTCGCCGGAAGAGATTCTGGAACGATCCAGTGGCGCTGTACTAAAACCGGAGACGATTAACTATCGTACTTACAAGCCTGAACGTGACGGTTTGTTCTGCGAGCGTATTTTCGGACCGGTGAAGGATTACGAATGTCATTGCGGTAAGTACAAACGTATTCGTTATAAAGGGATCGTTTGCGACCGTTGTGGTGTCGAGGTGACGGAGAAGAAGGTAAGACGTGAGCGCATGGGGCACATTCAATTGGTGGTTCCGGTGGCTCATATCTGGTATTTCAAATCATTACCGAATAAAATCGGTTACTTGTTAGGTTTGCCTTCCAAGAAACTGGATACCGTGATTTACTACGAGAGATACGTGGTGGTGAACCCGGGTATCATGGGTGATACCGGTATCAAAACAATGGACTTTTTGACGGAGGAGGAATATCTGGATATTCTGGATAAGCTTCCGACGGATAATCAATATCTGGATGATGATGATCCGAATAAATTCATTGCTAAGATGGGTGCCGAGGCGATCTCCATGTTGTTGGAGCGTCTGGACTTGGATGATTTGTCCTATGATTTGAGAAATAAAGCGAACACGGAGACTTCTCAACAGAGAAAGAACGAAGCTTTGAAACGTTTGCAGGTTGTAGAGGCTTTCCGCGAGAGTAAAGAGATTAATAAACCGGAATGGATGATCGTGAAGGTGTTGTCTGTGATACCGCCCGAGTTGCGTCCGTTGGTTCCGTTGGATGGTGGTCGTTTTGCGACTTCCGATTTGAACGATTTGTACAGACGGGTAATCATCCGTAACAATCGTTTGAAGAGATTGATCGAGATCAAGGCTCCGGATGTGATCTTACGTAATGAAAAACGTATGTTGCAGGAGGCCGTGGATTCATTGTTCGATAACTCTCGTAAGTCTAACGCCGTAAAGATCGAGAATAACAGACCGTTGAAATCTTTGTCCGACAGTTTGAAAGGTAAACAAGGACGTTTCCGTCAGAACTTGTTGGGTAAGCGTGTTGACTATTCCGCGCGTTCGGTAATTGTCGTTGGGCCGGACTTGAAGATGCACGAATGTGGTATCCCGAAGGATATGGCAGCCGAATTGTACATGCCGTTTATTATCCGTAAGTTGATCGAGCGCGGTATCGTGAAGACGGTGAAGAGTGCGAAAAAGATCGTGGATCGTCGTGACCCGATTGTTTGGGACATTCTGGAAAATGTGTTGAGAGGGCATCCGGTTTTGTTGAACCGTGCGCCGACTTTGCACCGCTTGGGTATTCAGGCTTTCCAGCCGAAATTGATCGAGGGTAAGGCTATTCGTTTGCATCCTTTGGCTTGTACCGGATTTAATGCCGACTTTGACGGTGACCAGATGGCTGTGCATTTGCCGTTAGGTAACGAGGCTGTTCTGGAAGCGCAGATTTTGATGTTGTGTTCGCATAACATCTTGAATCCGGCTAACGGTGCGCCTATCACGGTACCTTCTCAAGATATGGTACTCGGTTTGTACTATATCACGAAACCGAGAAAAGGCGTGAAAGGTGAAGGTTTGAAGTTCTATGCTCCCGAGGAAGTGATTATCGCTTTCAACGAGCGGGCTGTGGATTTGCATGCCGAGATTGAAGTGAAAATTGATGATGTAGATAATGAAGGGAACGCGATCAACCACATGATTAAGACTACTGTCGGTCGTGTGATATTGAATCAGTTTACCCCGAAGAATTATCCGTATATTAATACCTTGATCACGAAGAAAGCTTTGCGTGACATCATCGGTGACGTGTTCAAACGTTGCGGGGTGGATGTGACCGCCAAGTTCTTGGATGATATCAAAGACTTGGGTTACCGTAAGGCGTTCGAGGGTGGTTTGTCATTCAACTTGGGTGACGTTATCGTGCCGGAGAACAAGCAAGATTTGTTGCAGGAGGGATACGATCAAGTGGAAGAGGTGATGATGAACTATAACATGGGATTCATTACCAATAATGAAAGATATAACCAGATTATCGATATTTGGACACACGTGAACGCTAACTTGACTTCAACTTTGATGAAGCAGTTGGCATCTGACGATCAGGGATTCAATTCTATCTACATGATGTTGGATTCCGGAGCCCGCGGATCTCGCGAGCAGATTCGTCAGTTGGGTGGTATGCGTGGATTGATGGCGAAACCCCAAAAATCCGGAGCTACCGGTGGTCAGATTATCGAGAACCCGATTTTGGCAAACTTCAAGGAAGGGCTTTCGGTGTTGGAGTACTTCATTTCAACCCACGGTGCTCGTAAAGGTTTGGCGGATACGGCATTGAAGACGGCAGACGCCGGATACCTGACTCGTCGTCTGGTTGACGTGGCAAATGACATCACGATTACCGAGGAAGACTGCGGTACGTTGAGAGGGGTTACCATTTCGGCTATCAAGAATAACGAGGAGATCGTATCTTCTTTGTCCGAGAGAATATTGGGACGCGTGTCCGTGCATGATATTTATCACCCGAATACCGGTGAATTGATCGTGGCATCGGGTGACGAGATCACGGAAGTGATTGCCGATATTATTGAAAAATCACCGATCGAGCGAGTTGAAGTACGTTCTGTACTGACTTGTGAGGCGAAGAAAGGAGTTTGTGCTAAATGTTATGGACGTAACCTTGCTACCAGCCGTATGGTTGAGAAAGGTGAGGCTGTCGGAGTTATTGCGGCACAGTCTATTGGTGAGCCGGGTACCCAGTTGACATTGAGAACTTTCCACGTGGGAGGTACTGCCGGAAATATTTCCAGCGAGAACTCGTTGAAAGCGAAATATGACGGTTATATCGAGTATGAGGAATTGCGTTCTGTCGAGCATGTGTTGGATAACGGAACGACTTGTGACGTTGTTGTCGGACGTTTGACGGAGTTGCGCATTCTGGATAAAAACACGAATATTATATTGATTTCTCACGCTATCCCTTATGGGGCTAAATTGTTCGTGAAGGATGGTGATGAAGTAAATAAAGGTGAGTTGCTTTGTGAATGGGACCCGTTCAATGCGTTGATCATTACTGAATTTGCCGGAACTGTCGGGTTGGAGAACTTGATTGAGGGTGAAACCTACAAGGAAGAATCTGACGAAACGACCGGATTTAGAGAGATGATTATCATCGAGTTCCGTGATAAGATGAAAGCTCCCGCTTTGCGTATCAATGATGCGGAAGGAAATATGATCAAGAGTTACAACTTGCCGGTAGGCGCTCACATCGTTGTAAAAGAAGGTGCAGAGGTAACGGCAGGTAGTACGATTGCGAAGATTCCGAGGGCTGTTGGTAAGGCAGGCGATATCACGGGAGGTCTTCCTCGTGTTACCGAGTTGTTTGAAGCTCGTAACCCGTCGAACCCCGCGGTTGTATCGGAAATTGACGGGGAGGTAACTTATGGTAAGATCAAGCGCGGTAACCGCGAGATCATCGTAACTTCTAAAGCCGGAGAGGTGAAGAAGTATCTGGTATCTCTGTCAAAACAGATATTGGTTCAGGAGAACGACTATGTACGTGCCGGAACCCCGTTGTCTGACGGTGCGATTACCCCGATCGATATTCTGAATATCGAGGGACCGATCAAAGTACAGGAATATATCGTGAACGAGGTACAGGATGTGTATCGTATGCAGGGTGTGAAGATTAACGATAAACACTTCGAGATTATCGTACATCAAATGATGCGTAAGGTATTGATTCAAGATGCCGGAGACACGAGGTTCTTGGAAAACCAAATCGTTGACAAAGGTGAGTTCATGGAAGAAAACGATTCAATCTACGGTAAGAAAGTTGTACTGGATGCCGGAGATTCGGATCGGGTGAAACCGGGACAAATTATCACGGTACGTATGTTGAGAGATATTAACTCTCAATTGAAACGTCGTGACTTGAAGGTGATAGAGGCTAGGGATGCGGTGCCCGCAACTTCGGCACAGGTATTACAAGGTATTACCCGCGCTGCATTGCAGACGGCAAGCTTTATCTCTGCTGCTTCATTCCAAGAGACCACGAAGGTGTTGAACGAAGCTGCAATTTACGGTAAGGTCGATCCTCTGGAAGGATTGAAAGAGAACGTGATTTGCGGTCACTTGATACCAGTGGGAACAGGTATGAAAGAGTTTAGAGGTATGATCGTAGGCTCTAAGGCGGATCTCGAAAGGATGGAAAAATAACGATAAGATAGAGGCGCCGAAAGGCGCCTCTATTGTTTTATAACTATAACCGAACCATTATGGAAGAGAAAAAACAACAACTTGATATCGAATTAAGTCATGAGGTGGCACAAGGGACTTATGCTAATCTGGCTATAATTTCCCATTCCTCGTCGGAGTTTATCGTGGATTTTATTCGTATTATGCCGGGTGTGCCGAAGGCTGACGTGAAGAGTCGTATCATACTGACCCCGGAACATGCCAAACGTTTGATGTTGGCGTTACAAGATAACATCCGTAAATTTGAAATGAATTTCGGTAAAATTAACTTGCCCGAAGGTGGTGGTCCCGGAACCCCGATGTTCCCGTTGGATTTGGGAACGAAGGGACAGGCTTAGTAATTTACGATTTCAGATTTATGATTTTAGATTCCCACGTACTTATTCAATTTGTAATTTAGCAATCAAAAGCGCAGATTTGTGCGACTGGAATCATAAATCTGAAATCGTAAATCTAAAATTACTAAAGCCATTTTTTCCGTTTAAAATAGAGTAGCATGATGATGGTGATGAGAATCATGATACCCCATAGGATGAAGTAAGCGTAGCGGTGATTTAGTTCGGGCATGTATTGGAAGTTCATTCCGTAGATGCCGGCGATGAAAGTGAGTGGGATGAAGATGGCGGAGAAAATTGTCAATACTTTCATGACGTCGTTGATCCGGTTGCTAGTGTTGGTTTGGTAAAGATTGATCTGGTCGGATACCATGGAGTAGTATATTTCGATGGCTTCCTGTGCTTGTAGAACCAAGTCGTCCAAGTCGTGCAGATAGGTGTACGTGCGTTCATTGATTAGGGGCGAATCACAGTTCGTGAAACGGGAGGTGACTTCTTTGAAAGGACGGACGTTTTTCCGGATGTAGGATAATTCCGTTTTGTAATGATAAAGACCTTCTATTGTTTTCACGTCGGATTCGAGAATTGTTTTTCCTCTTGACTCAATATCGGCACCCAGTATTTCCAAGTTGATGATATAGCTGTCTACAATCGTATCCAGCAGCGCATAGCAAAGATAGTCCGTGCCATAAGTGCGGATACGGGTTTTCCCGTCATAAAGGCGTTTCTTTACATCCTTGAAATAATCTGCGTCGGTTTCCTGTACCGTAATCAGGTAGTGTGAGCCGACGATGAAAGAGAGTTGTTCCATGTGCACGACATCATCTTCTTTGCCTAAATAGAAAGATTTGGCAATAATGTACAGGTGGTCGGATTCATCGCTGAACCGGGGACGCTGGTCTGTGTTTAAAATGTCTTCCAGAAAAAGGGAAGATATATCGAATGCTTTTCCTATTTCGGCAATCAGGCCTGTGTTCTGAAGACCGGATATGTTGATCCATGTCATGTGGTCGTTGGATACCATATTACTGATACCGTCGACTGTTTCCGGAAAGGATTCTTTGACTCCTTCCGGGGTGTATTGTATGACATGGATCGAATTTTTAGTCATTTTCTGTTTCCCGATAAAGATAAGGGAACCGGGAGCGGCTCCTTGTGATTTTGTCCGATCTTTCAGAAATCTAGCCATAATGCAATATAAATTAAAAGTTATTTTGGAATATCGGAAGTGTCCGAATCGGAGTTTTCTATTTTTAGTTTGATGGGATTGGAACTATCGCCCCACGTGAGAGTCCTGTATGGGAACGGAAATTCGACGTTCTTCGCGTCAAATACTTTTTTCAAACGTCTGCGATATTCTCTTCCGACAGCCCATTGTTGCATGGGTTTGGTTTTGAGGACAAGACGGATAACAACGGCACTGTCCGCGAAGTCATTGACGCCGCTGATGGATATCGGTTCAAGCATCAGTTCCTTGTAAACTGGGTCGTTATACATTTCATCACCGACTTGCTGCATGAGCATGACGGCATTGTCCGTGTCTTCTTTGTACGCTATACCGATTTGCAGGACGATGGCAGACCATTCTTTTGTCATGTTCGAGAGGGTATTAATTTTTCCGTTTTGGAAAATGTGTACTATGCCGGAACTGTCCCGTAGGGTAACGGTACGTAGTTCTATTTTCTCGACCAAACCTTCCGTGCCGTTGATAACAGCCCAGTCCCCGGTACGCAATTGATCTTCCAGCAGGATAAAGAAACCGGAAATAAAGTCCCGAACGAGTTCCTGTGCGCCGAAGCCGACAGCCAGACCGACAATACCGGCACTGGCAAGGATGGGGGCGATGTTGATATTGAATTTGCCGAGAAGAATCAAAAGGAAGATGACCCATAAGAAGATTCTTCCGATACCATATATAATACCCGTGAGTGTGTTTATCCGTTTTTCCGCTTCCATGTCGTCAATATCTGCGGCTTTGTGGGCTTTTGATACGGCAATTTTTTTCATTTTTTTGGTTGTGAAGCGTAATGCCCGGAGTAATGAAACGAAAAGGACGATTAATATCGCGATGGAGGGAAGTTGTATCACGCACCAAGTGATTAATTTGGTCAGCATTTCATTCCAGAAGTTTGCCGTGAATACAGCCGGAACCCGTGATGCGGCCTCTTTCGTGTTCCAGAAAACAATAACCCCGTCTATTTGTGTGCTGTCCGGAATGTTTTTCTCGATTACTTCATTGTTCGTGTTATCCCACCAAGAATCATCCAAGTTAGCTTTGTTAATTAGAAAGTTTGTGCTGACTTTCGGAACAGAAACAACGATCTCGCCCGAAGAGGGAAGGAAATGAATATTGTGATAGGCATCCCGGAGTTGTCCCAGCGTGGAGTTGAGCCCGATGCCCTCTGCCGTCTTGAAGACGGTATCCCGGATGATAATACGGTTGATGTATGAACTGGTATCTCCCGCGACTTCGGAGGTGGCAGTGAATAATAATTTCCCCTCCCGGTCATACACGTTGTAGTCGTCAAACTCTTGATTGAAGAATCCTTCTTTGTTTTTAATCAGTTTGATTTGTTTTTTAGGGTATAACGAGTATAACTTGTTGATATTCGTGCCTCTTTGAATAGGTCCCACGTGATTGGCGCTGATCGTGTACGGGTTTCGGTCGTCGGGATTTTCGATGAAATCGGAGAGTTTTGATTTCTTTCCGCAACTTGCGATCCCCATAACCAAGCAGAGAAGAATCAAGTAATGTTTCATGGTAATATGTCTTATATTTAATATGTTATTATACACGATATATTCGATAAAATTATACAAAACTTATTATCTATACAATTTTGGGTAGGTTTTTGTTCCATTTTGAAAGGGAAATTATTCATTGGAATTTTCAACCGTAACAAGAAAGTAACAAAAAAAGGCGGAAAAACGAGCCTTGTTTAGAACTGTTTTATTTTATTTGTGTTGAAAAACATGTTTTTCAACATGCTCAGGCTTGATTGTCAATGGTATATATCGAGAGAAAAAAATAATGATGCAAACTTGTTTAGATATTTGTATTGGCTACCTTTACGCATGTTTTACAACATAAAAATTGTGTGATTTTGTAATATACATTTTGTAATTTAATATTAAAGAACAAGTAACTAAGTCATGAGTGAAAAGACAGAAGTTATCGACAAAAAAAATATTGTAATCCGTTTTTCGGGGGATTCGGGAGACGGTATGCAATTGACGGGTTCGCAGTTCTCGGATGCTGCAGCTTTATTTGGAAACGGAGTATCAACGTTTCCGGATTATCCCGCGGAGATACGCGCACCGCAAGGAACTGTAGGTGGTGTTTCCGGTTTTCAGGTACATATTGGGGATAATCCGGTGAAAACCCCGGGTGATTTTGCTGATGTGCTTGTGGCGATGAATCCTGCCGCTCTGAAAGCTAATTTGCGTTGGGCTAAAAAGGGTGCAACGATTATCGTGAATTTGGATGCATTTAATGATAAGAACATCGAGAAAGCAGGGTATAAGGCAAATCCATTGGAAGATGTTGTCTTGCAGGATTATAATGTAGTCCCGGTAAAAGTGACAACTTTGACGGAAGAAGCTTTGAAAGACAGCGGTCTGGATCAAAAATCTATCGTTAAATGTAAGAATATGTTTGCTCTTGGTATGATATACTGGATGTTTGACCGTACGGTAGATCACACGAGAGATTTTATTAACCAAAAATTCGGTAAGAAACCGGAGATCGCGAAAGCTAACGTGAAAGTTTTGGAAAGCGGATTTAATTATGCTGCCAACGTACACGCTTTAGCTGTACACTTCAATGTGGCTCCCGCTCATATAGAAAAAGGTCGCTACCGTACGATTACCGGAAACAAGGCAACTGCGTGGGGATTCCTTGCAGCGGCTGAAAAGGCTAATTTACCTTTGTTCTGCGGTTCTTATCCTATTACTCCGGCAACGGATATTTTACAGGAATTAGCATTAAGACGCGATTTAGGAGTGAAAACCTATCAGGCAGAGGATGAGATTGCCGGAATTTGTACTTCTATCGGTGCAAGTTACGTGGGTAATCTGGCTATAACTACTACTTCCGGTCCCGGTCTTGCATTGAAGAGCGAAGCTGCCGGATTGGCTGTAATGGCTGAATTGCCTTTGGTTATTGTTGACGTTCAACGCGGTGGTCCTTCAACAGGTCTTCCCACGAAGACGGAGCAATCCGACTTGTTGCAGGCTCTTTACGGGCGTAACGGTGAAAGTCCTATGCCTGTTGTAGCAGCAAGTACCCCGGGTAACTGTTTTGATTACGCGTTCTGGGCAGCTAAAATAGCTGTTGAACATATGACTCCCGTTGTTCTGTTAACTGACGGTTATCTTGGAAACGGTGCGCAACCGTGGAGGATTCCGGCAATGAAAGATCTTCCGGTGATAACCCCGAGAGTGGCTAAAGAGGGAGATGATTACAAGCCTTACGCTCGTGATCCGGAAACTTTGGCTAGAATGTGGGCTTTGCCGGGAACGAAAGGTCTGGAACACCGCATCGGTGGTTTGGAAAAAGTAAATGTTACCGGAGAGATTAGTTATGTTCCTGAAAACCATCAGGTGATGACTGACTTGCGTGATGCGAAAGTGGCTAAGATTGCCGATTATATCCCGGAACAGGAAGTGTTCGGAAGCCAAGATGGTGGCGACGTGCTTGTTGTCGGATGGGGTGGTACTTACGGTCACTTGTATTCCGTGGTAAAGGAACTGAGAGAAGAGGGTGCGGATGTTAGTTTGGCTCACTTTAATTTTATTAATCCGCTTCCGAAGAACACGGGTGAAGTGCTTGCGAAATTCAAAAAGATTATTGTTTGCGAGTTGAACTTGGGACAATTTGCTCAATATTTGAGAGCTAAATTCCCGGCATATACTTATTATCAATATAACAAAGTAGCAGGATTACCTTTCACGGTAGTTGAGCTGAAAGAAAAAATAACCGAATTATTAGGAAAATAATCATGGCAGAACAATATACACCGAAAGATTTTAAGAGCAACCAAGAGATTCGTTGGTGTCCGGGTTGCGGTGACCATGGTATCATCAACTCTGTACAAAAGGCCATGGCTGAATTGGGGTACCCGAAAGAATCGTGGGCAGTTATTTCCGGAATCGGGTGTTCTTCTCGTTTCCCCTACTACATGAACACGTATGGTTTCCACACGATTCATGGGCGTGCTGCCGCGATAGCATCCGGGGCAAAGAGTGCTAACCCGAAATTGAATATCCTTCAGGTTTCCGGTGACGGTGATGCGTTGGCAATCGGGGGTAATCACTTTATTCACGCTATCCGTCGGAATATCGATATTACCACTTTAGTGTTCAATAACGAGATTTACGGTCTGACAAAAGGACAGTATTCTCCGACCACGAAATTGGGTACGAAGACTAAAACTTCTCCTTACGGTACGATTGAGACTCCGTTTAATCCCGGAGAATTGGTAATCGGTGCACAAGGAAAATTCTTTGCCCGTTCATTGGATATGAATATTAATTTGACTGCCGAGGTGATTGAGGCGGGTGTGCGTCATAAAGGGACTGCAGTTGTGGAGATTCTTCAGAATTGCGTGATTTTTGCCGATGGTGCTCATGCTGCGATTACCGATAAAGAAATGAAAGAGGAACGTCAGTTGATTTTGAAGCACGGCGAACCGATGGTTTTTGGAAAGAACAAAGATAAAGGTATCATGTTCGATATGAAAGCCGGAAAGTTGAAAGTTGTGGAGATTGGCAAAGATGGCATCACTCTTGACGATATCATGGTACATGACGCTCATAGTGTGAATCCCTCTATACATTGGATGCTGGTGCATATGAAAGCTCCGGAATATCCCGTGGCATTGGGAGTTATCCGTGATGTGGAAGGCATTACTTATAATGATGCACTGGAAGGACAGATTGAAGACGTGAAAGCAAAATCACCGATTCATTGTGTTGACGATTTATTGAACAGCGGTGACGTTTGGGAGGTAAAATAAATTGTTTGATAATAAAAAAATAGAGGCGTTTCAATGAAACGCCTCTATTTTTTATTTCGAGTGGGGCATGGATGCGATACCCCATTGGGTATTGGGAATAGAATCCATTTTTAATTTTAAATGTCCGCCGTTTATAATTTCCTTACGATAGAACCAGCAGTCGTCCAACGGTTTGCCGTTTAACGTGGCGGATTGAACGTAATAGTTTGTCGGGGAGCAATTTTCCGTTTCAATGATAAATTCTTTTCCGGAATAATATTTCGGGTCAAGTTTGATTGTAATCTTGTTGAATTTCGGGCTACCGATTTGGTAGGAGGGGGTGATGTTTGTTCCCCCTTGCACGTCGAACAGCCCCATGGCAGCCAGTACGTACCATGCTCCCAGTTGTCCTTGGTCTTCATCTTGCCCGTAGCCATAGCCGTGTTCGGGGGTGAGCCCGTAAAACTCGTCACAAATTAGACGGGTATATAGTTGTGTCAGCCAAGGTTTGCCGGAATAATTGAATAACCAAGCGTCGTGCAGGCAAGGTTGATTACCTTGGTTGTATAGTTTCTCGACACCCGAAAAACTGTCGATTTCTTTACCGCCGCCGAAAAGAGTCTTGCGTGACTCGGCGAACGTGTTTTCCAATCTTTCGTTGAAGACATCTATTCCCATGAGGGAGATTAGATTTTTCACGTCATGCGGAACGTACCACGTGTATTGGGCGGCATTCCCTTCTTGGAATCCTTTCCAGCCTTTCATCGGGTCGAAATCTTTCATGAATGTGCCGTCCTCTTCCCGCGGGCGCATGTATTTTGTTTCAGGGTCAAAAAGGTTTTTGTAAGCATGCGAGTAATATAGCAGCGTGTCATACTCGGCTGTTTTGCCCAAGGCCTTTGCCAATTGTGCCGCGGCATAGCAACTGAACGCGTATTCCAGCGTGTGGGATGCCCCGAAATTGCATACCCACTCGTTCGGGTACACGTAATCTTTCAAGGGTATGTAGCCTCTCTTGATAAAGTATTCGTTATCGTATTTCCCGTTACCCATGTCCCTGCCGATGTATTCCAATTCGTTTTTACGCACGGCATTCCATGCCGTGTGGATATCGAAGTCCCGGATGCCTGCCTGATAAGCGGCACAAATCACTAACCCCTGAAAGTTGGTTTGCACGCCATTCGTGTAGACCCCTGCGGCTTCGCCGTCATGTAACCAACCGGAATTCTTGTAGAAGTCGAGATTGGATTTCACGTAGCTGGAATAGATTTCCGGGTAGGCGAGAGTCCATATTTGCGTGAGGTTCCAGAAGCCGCCCCACATGCCGTCCGTGTTGTGATGGGCGTATTGCGGTAACCCGTGTTCATCCAGAGGAATTTGACCTATCGTCTTGTCATGTTGAATAAATTGCCCGTTTATGTCGTTGGCAATGCCTCTGCCGAGTAGAGCATGGTATAGTCCGGTGTAGAATTTGGTTTTATCTTCATCGGTTCCACCCTCGACTTGTACGCGTCCCAGCATTTCGTTCCATGTTTCGCGAGCGCTGTTTCTCACGTTGTCGAATGTTTTGCCTTTTGACTCTATTTCCCGATTGTTGCGGGCGTTTTCAATGCTCGTGTAGGATAGTCCTACCTGCATTTGTATCTGTTCCTGCTCTTTTGTCTTGAAATTCAAGAATAATCCGCATCCGGGACCTTGTTCGGAATGAGAATTTTCGGTAATCTTGTCATTGACAAATGTACCGACGGATTCCGGTTGCTTGTCCAATTTGGCGGCAAAGTAGATTTTTACTTTTCCTTCCGGCTGACAGAAAATAGCGTAAACCGGGTAGTTTTCCACCCAACCGGTCACCTCGTTGCTTTCGGGATGATAGGTTACTTCCGCATCGGTCACGGTTGCGCTTTCACCTTGTTTGTGTCCGATGTCGAATAATATCCTTGCTTCCGATGATTCGGGGAAAGTGTAGCGGTGAAAACCCGTGCGGGTTGTTGCCGTGAGTTCGGCTTTGATATTGTAATCGGTGAGATTCACGGAATAATACCCCGGTGTGGAGCATTCCGTGTTCTTGTCGATGCGGGAACGATAACCTTCATCCGGGTTTTCAAGAGAACCGGGAAGTGTTTTCAATGTACCCGTGGTTGGGATTGTCACGACTCCCCCGATTTGAAACTCGTGAAAATGGGCAAAGCCCTCGAGCGAATGATGACGGTCATCATATCCACAGGGAGTCCAGCTTCCGTAACTTCCATAGGCGTTTGTCGTCGGGGCTAATTTTGCCATACCCATGGGGAGTGCCGCGGGTGTATAGAAGAACCAACGACAATGCACGGAACCGATTTGTGGGTCTACCCAATCAACGGGTTGCTTTTTTACGTTCGTGTCTTGACACGAGTAAAGTAGTGATATTAACAAGAATAGGCTACTGAGAGTTCTCATGGATGCTTATTATTTTTAAAGTTTTAATGATTTTGCCGACAAAATTATCCTTTTTAGATTTCTTCTTCGGTAAAAAATAATAAATTTGTAATGCAAAGAATTAAAATTTTCTCCTATGATGCATCTGAATATACTAAGCGTTACATTACCTTTGACCAATCCGGTGTTGATATTCTCTGTAATTCTTTTTATTATTCTGTTTGCACCTCTCTTGTTACATCGGTTCCGGATTCCGGATATTGTCGGTTTGATCATAGCCGGTGCCGTGATAGGTCCTTACGGCCTGCACGTTATGGATCGGGATAGCAGTATCGTGTTGTTCGGGACGGTAGGATTATTGTATATCATGTTTGTTGCCGGTCTGGAAATAGACATGGCGGATTTCAAAAAGAATAGCAAGAGAAGTTTAATATTCGGTTTGTACACGTTTTTTATTCCGATGATTCTGGGAACGTTTGCGGGAGTCTATTTATTGGATTTTTCTTATCCGACTTCCATATTGTTGGCGAGTATGTTTGCTTCGCATACTTTGGTGACTTATCCGATTGTCAGTAAATACGGGATCACGAAAAACAGGGCGGTCAATGTTGCGATCGGGGGAACTGTTGTTACTTGCCTGCTCGCTCTGCTCGTGTTGGCGGTGATTGTCGGAATGTCTACGGGGGAACTGACTCAAGGTTTTTGGATCAGACTGGGAGTTTCGACGGTATTGTTCGCGTTTATTGTCTTGTGGGTTTTTCCTGTCGTGGGACATTGGTATCTCAAGCGTTATGATGATCGGGTAGGGCAATTTATTTTTGTGCTGGGATTGGTCTTCTTGGCTTCTTTCTTGGCGGAGGCCGCCGGGTTGGAGGCAATTATCGGGGCATTCCTTGCGGGGTTGGCATTGAATCGTCTGATTCCGAATACTTCCGCTTTGATGAACCGGATCGAGTTCGTGGGAAACGCTCTTTTTATCCCGTTCTTTTTGATAGGAGTCGGGATGCTGGTTAATTTTCACGTGTTTTTTAATGATCTGACTTCGATATGGGTAGCGGTAGTTATGACGGTGGTAGCCACGGTTTCCAAGTTTATTCCGGCATGGTTGACTCAACGGAATTTTAAATTCACGAGTTCGGAGAGAACGTTGATTTTTGGGTTGAGTAACGCGCAAGCCGCGGCAACTTTGGCAGCAGTGTTGGTCGGGTATAACGTGATATTAGGGACGACACCGAACGGGGAACCGATTCGTTTGCTGAACGAGAGCGTGTTGAACGGTACGATCGTGATGATTCTGGTGACTTGTATTGTCGCTTCCTTTGCCACGCAGAAAGGGGCGCAAGAGGTAGCCTTGGCGGAGTTTGCCGAGGAAGAGATGGAAAGTGACGAGGATGCGGAAGACCGGATATTGATCCCGTTGAGTAATATCGAGAACGTGGAAGAGTTGGTCAATCTTGCCGTAACTATAAAATCAAAGAAAGCGAAGGCGGTTATGACCGCTTTGAACGTGATTAAAGCGGACACGGGTGATTCGACGGCAGAAAAAAGAGCGAATCTGTTATTGGAAAAAGCCACGAAAGCGGCAGCCGCCACGGACAACCAGTTAGTGACTTCTTTGCGCTATGACGACGACGTGGTGAACGGTATTAAAAATGCCACGAAAGAACATAAGATCACGGATATCGTGTTGGGACTCCGTAAAGAGGGCGAGATATCGGATACTTTCCTAGGTAATCTGACAGACCGGGTTTTGTCGAAATGTGCGACGACTACTTTGGTGTACCGTCCGTCGCAACCCTTATCGACAATCAAACGATATATCGTGGTGGTTCCCCCTCGTGCCGAACGGGAAATCGGTTTTCCGTATTGGGTTATACGGATATGGAATATTGCTAAAAATTCGAGTAGTAAAATTATATTTTATGCTGATGCCTCGGTGTTGTCGGTCTTGCAGGAAGTGAATGCGAAACATGCTGTTGAAGTCGAATTTAATGAATTTGCCGATTGGGATGATTTCCTGATTATTTCCCGTGATGTGAAGGAGAACGATGCTTTGATGATCGTGATGAGCCGTCGGAATTACCCGTCTTACGTGAAAAATATGACGTTGGTGCCGACGTATCTGAACAAATATTTCAATAGGCATAGTTGTATTTTGATTTACCCGATGCAAATAGGTATAGGTGAACAGGAACTTGGAGCGCTAAAGAGTATACCGCATGCGGATTCACATGATAGTCTGGATGATTTGGCGGACGTGATGAGGAGTCTGTTTAAAAGGAATAAATAATTTTATGTGGTAGGTGTATGAAAAAAGTCGTTGTCATTTTAGGGATTATTTTACTGGCTTATGCGTTTAAGGAAATGTCCCCGTTCGAGAAAAAGTTATTGAGTAACCTCACGGCACAGATTCGGGAATTGCAGCAGGAAAAACTTTATCTGCACACGGATAAAAGTGTCTATAACGTGGGGGAAAAAGTCTGGTTTCGGGCGTATCTTGTTCATGCGGCGGGCTTGCAGCCTATCGTGTACAGTCGATTCGTGTATGTTGATTTGGTAGACCGACGGGATTCTATCGTGCAGCGTATCAAGGTTGTGTCACGGGATTCTTCTTTTTACGGTCAGGTGAATATCCCGAAGGATTTGCAACAAGGGGATTATTGTTTGCGGGGATATACTTACTATATGCAGAATCAAGGGGAGAATTTCCTGTTCAAGAAGAAAATACGGGTTATAAATCCGGAAGATTCCAAGGTGTGGACGGATGTGACTTACACGAAAAACCGGGAGAATAATTACACGGCGACGATTCGGTTGCTGGACAGCGAGGGAGAGCCTTATGATAGGGTTTTACTGACCTATATTGCCGGAATTAAAAAGGATCAGTATTCCAAGAAAAACGCCCGGACGGATAAGGAGGGGAAATTCGAGGTGAAGATTGACACCACGATGAAAACTATCGAGGTGGAGTTTCCGGAGGGACGTCCGTTTCCTTTCAAACGATATATTCATATACCAGCCCATTTGCGGGATTTTGACGTGCAGTTTTTCCCGGAAGGCGGTTCGTTGTTGTCCAATAATTGGCAGAAAGTGGCGTTCAAGGCTATCGGGGCGGATGGGCGTGCCGTTCATGCCTGCGGAGAAGTATATCAGGATTCCGTGGTGATTGCCACGATAGAAACAGTACATGACGGGATGGGATGTTTCAAGTTACCGGTGAATCCGGGTAAGGAATTTTATGCCGTCATGAGAACGGAAGAAGGGGTAGAAAAGCGATTTGATTTGCCCAAGGTTTCTGACGACGGGTGGGGTATTTCGCTTATCGGGCAGGACTCCATGTTACATTATCGGGTAATTAAGGCAGTGAATGCGAAATTACCGAAAGAGTTGTATGTTCTGGTACATTGCCGCGGTATGCTTCTGGGGTCCAACCGGGTAAACGGATTAATGAAAGGAAGTATCGATATGAGTGTTATTCCGGAAGGAATTTCACATATCGTGTTGATGGACGGGGATGCTAACGTGTATAGCCAGCGTTTGTTTTTCAGGAAGCTCAAACAACGTCCCGAATTGAAGATCACCACGAATAAACCGACTTATGTCAGTCGGGAATTGGTGGAGATGGAAATTGATTTCGATGAACCTTTCAAGGGATATCTGGACGGCTCTTTTTCTATTTCTGTCACGGACAATGATAAGGTGGTGCAGGATTCGCTGGAGGATAATATTTTGTCCAATCTGCTGATGACTTCCGATATAAAGGGGTATATAGATCATCCCGCGTATTACTTTAACGATACAACCCCGGAGGTTGCTGCGCATCTTGACCTCGTGATGATGACTCACGGGTGGACCCGGTTTGACATTTCCAAGATTGCTAAAGGAGAGTTCTCTGAAATGAAATTCCCGTTGGAAATCGGACAAATCGTGTCCGGACGGGTAAATAATTTCTGGGGGAAGAAGTCAAAAGGAGCGAATATCGTGTTGATTTCCAATTACGGGCTTTGCCGTATGGTGGAAACGGACGAAACGGGAAATTTTGTCGTGGATGGAATAGCATTCCATGACAGCACGAGTTTTCTGGTGCAGGCATTGAGCGCGAAAGGGCGTCGGGGGGTTACCGTGAGAGTGGATGAGGATGAATTTCTGCCTGCCGTTTATGACTTACCCTATAATATGCAGGAGAAAAAGAAAGAAGAGGAATTTTACAAGAAACACGGGTTGAATTACTATTACGAGAATGGCGAGAAAATATACGTGTTGGACGAGGTGCAAGTCGTCCGGCGGAAAATCAAGAAGTCTTACTCGTTCTATGATAATCTGGCGAACCACCAGTTGGATTCCGCCCAAATTGCCGAGAACGGAATGTTCGATATCACCCAGATTATCCAATTGTTGCCCGGTGTCACTTTCGAGAAGGATGACGAGGGGGAAGATTGTTTCAAGCAGTTCGGGCGTAAACTTTATGTACTGGTGAATGATTTCGAGGAGCCGATGGATCAAATCCGGTTGATTCCGGTGGGTGCGTTACGGAATATTTCTTTGTTAGACCGTATGCAGGGACAGATCTTTTTTGGCGAACGGGGAGCGAACGGGGTGTTGATTATTTCAGCGGAACCGGGATGGACTCCGAAACCCTTGGGACGTCCGAACGTATTACCGTTTAAACTACTGGGTTATCAAGTACCGGACGAATTCTATGTACCGAAATATGACGTGGATTCCGTACGCAAGGACAACCGCTATGACGAACGTTCCACGATTTACTGGAAGCCGGTTGTGACGATAGACAAGGAAAATCCGGCAAAGCTGTCGTTCTATACCGCTGATACTTACGGGAAATATATCGTTACCGTGGAGGGAATCACGACAAATGGAATTATTTGCCGGAAGCGAATACCGTTAATATTGAAATGAGAAGTTGCATTGGGATGTTGAATTTACCTTCCGGTGTTTGGATTATTTAAATTTGTTCAGTATCTGAATATTATTTATTTTTGTGTTTTGAATAAACATAACATCGGGGTAATGCAAGATATTATATCGGCTATAAAATTGGGGGATTTGAAGGCATTCAAGGAATTCTTTGATGATTGCTATATCATGTTATGTGTTTTTGCCGCTAAATACTTGAAAGATGACGAGCAATGTAAGGATGTTGCTCAGGAAGCTTTAGCCGATTATTGGGAAAGACGAGAACGTTTTGGCGATATTTATAAAGTGAAAGCGTATCTTTACACGATCACCCGCAACCGTTGTTTAAATATCTTGCGGCACGAGAAAGTAAACCAAGGGTATTTGGAGAAATACGGGCGGGAGTTGGAATCCGAGGGTGTTTTCGAGGATTGGGTTGTGGCGCAGGAAACTTATCTTTTAGTGTGGAAGGCTGTAAATGCGTTACCGCCGCAGATGCGGACTATCATTCGTTATTCTCTTGACGGATTGACAAATCCCCAGATTGCAAAAGAAATGGGGATTGGTGAAGGTTCCGTGAAATCTCTGAAACAAACTGCCTATCGTAAATTGAGAGAGCAATTGAAAGAACATTTTTATTTGTTGTTATTGTTTTGCTGATTTCAATCTTGGTAGAGTAGTGGTAAAGCCGCCTTGAAGCCGCAGTAAATCCGGAGTAATAATCTCCCTTGTTCGTTTATGGGATGTTTCCGCTTTTATGTTGCTATAATCTTTTTTGTAGCAACATAAGAGCGGGAACGGAGAGAGTACGGTAGGTGAGGTATTATTACGGTTACTCTTCTTCGGATTTACAGTGGAATTTGAGTGAAATAAGGGCGATTTCTTGGGGGGATGGGGTTAATTTCGTGGGTTGGGATTATTTTTTTGTAATTTTTTTCGGTTTTCGACTATTCCTATTTTGCACTTTGCGTGTTATAGTATAAAATAGCAATAGTAAATATTATGAGTTTGTCGAAAAAACATTTTAAGATAGCGGAAATTCTAGCAGCTATTTTCATGAATACTCACTCGGGGGAGGAGAGGGAAAAGTATGAGCTTTGGGAAAGAGAAAACGGTCGTTTGGCTAAGGAGATTTTCAACAGAGAGAATTATGACGAATTTGTGCGTGTCGCGGAGCGATTTGATTGTCAGGAGGGATGGCAGGTTTTCGAGGAGAATCGAAAAATAAAGGTGCTTTCGGGAGAGAAGCAAGGTGGTCGGGTAAATCGGTTCAAGTTCGTTTCCAGATACGCGGCGGTGGGGATAATACTAATCGCTTGCGGGTTATTCTTTTGGTTGAATCGTTCTCGGGAAGAAGAGCCGAAACAACCTGTTTTTGCTTACCAGATAGAAGCGGGGACTACCGGGGCACGTCTGATATTGGCTGACGGGAAAACGGTGGATATCGTGAAAGACCAAACATTCATGATGAAGGAAACGGATGGGACTCTGCTCGTGACGGATTCGATGGGAATAGATTATGTCGCGCATGATGTAAAGGATGAGGAGGAAATCCGAAACACGATAAGTACGTTGACGGGAATGGAGTACACGTTGACCTTGTCAGACGGCACGAAAGTCTATTTGAACGCGGAATCGAAATTATGTTTTCCCGTGTGTTTCAAAGGGGCGCAGAGAGTGGTGGAGTTGTCCGGTGAAGCTTATTTTGAAGTCGCCGAAGATGCCGCGCATCCGTTCGTGATAAAGACTCGCGATATTTCGGTCAAAGTATTGGGGACTTCTTTTAATCTGCGAGCTTATGAAGATGAAGAGGTGGTGACGACGACATTAACGGCGGGAAAAGTACAGGTCTTTGACGGTCGGCAATTCAAGGATATTGTTCCCGGGGAGCAAGTGGTTTACGAAAAGGCTGCAAGGACTATGGAGGTTAATAAAGTAGAAGTCTGGCGTTACATGGCTTGGCGAGAGGGGAAGTTCGTGTTCCGGAACGAGCGTTTGGAGGATGTGATGAAGTATTTGGCTCGTTGGTATAATGTGCGTTACGAATTTATGAATGAAGATGCGAAAAATATGCGGGTGGGAGCCAAGTTAAATAGGTACAATAACATGAATCCGATTATCGAGATGTTGAAGAAAAATCCGAGTATTTCTATATCCCGGAAGGATGGTGTGTTTTATATATCAAGCGAATAAGACAAAACATGCGTTTGTGCTGGTGACACAAACGCATGGACAACTAATAAATAGTAGTTCATTTATTAATCTTTCAAAATTATGAAGAAAAAACGAGATTCAGGGACCTTTTTTCGAGGAATCTGGCAAAAAATTTTACTAGTTATGACATTGAAAATGTGTTTGCTTATGCTTACTTGTTTTCAGGTGACAGCTGCGGTGCATTCCCAGAATAAGCTTTTGGATGTGCGTTTGGAAAATGCTTCTCTGGAACAAGTGATTTGGGAATTGGAAAAAAAGACCGATTTCACGTTTATGTATTGGACGACCGAGATCAAGGATGTTAAAGTGTCTTTGAACATGCAGCAAAAATCGATGAAGGAGATTTTGGATTATTGCTTGCGCAACACGAGGTTGAGGTATGAGATTAACGAGGAAACGGTTGTGATCTATCGTGTAAAGGATGACAAGCAGGAGAAAAAGAAGATTGTTGTTAATGGTGTCGTGAAGGATGAGGCCGGGGAACTTTTACCGGGGGTAACGATCGTGTTAAAGGGTACCTCTATCGGAGTTTCCACGGATGTGGATGGAAAATTCCGGTTGGAGTTACCTGAGCAAGAATCCATCGTTCTGGTGGCTTCTTTCGTGGGAATGCGGAATGTTGAAGTGAAGGTTACCCCGGGCAAAGAGGTGAGTATCGTGATGAAAGAGGAGGTGGAGTCGATAGACGAGGTCGTGGTGAACGGTTATTTCACGCAAAACCGTAACAGTTATACGGGAGCGGTGACGTCTGTAAAGGGTGAACAATTGTTGGAAATATCGAAGACGAATATGCTCAAGGCGTTGTCTTTTGTTGTTCCCGGTTTGCGTATCGTGGATGACAATGTCAACGGTTCGAATCCTAATAAGGTGCCGGAAATTATCCTCCGGGGTATGAATTCGCTTGATAGTGAAAAGATGGAACAAGGATTGAATCGTCCTTTGATTATCATGGATGGGGTGGAAATCAGCCTGCAGCAATTGTATGACTTGGATATGTTTGACATTGATCGAGTGGATGTTCTGAAAGATGCTTCCGCCACGGCAATGTATGGGGAAAAAGCTGCCAACGGTGTTATCGTGGTCATGAGAAAGAAGGTGACGGAAAGTAAATTGAGGGTACGTTATAATTTTGTGCCTAACATTGGATTTCCTGATGTTTCTTCTTTTAATCTTTGTTCGCCGTGGGAGAAATTGGAGTTGGAACGATTGTTTGGAAAATACGATAGTAACATAGGTGAATACGATGAACTTTATTACGAGAAATTGAAACGGGTGAATGCCGGTGTGAATACCGACTGGAAATCTATTCCGTTGCGCAATTCCTGGTCGCATAACCATTCTTTGAGCATCACCGGACGGGGAAGCGGCATGGACTACGGTATTTCCGCTCATTATTCGGATGATCGGGGTGTTATGAAAGGGGACTATCGCCGCAGTTTTGATTTGGGATTCTATTTCTCTTATTTTTGGAACAACAAACTGACGGTGAGTTTCCGTTCCGATTTCAATAAATTGAATTCCAAGGATTCGCCTTATGGTAGCTATAATTCGTGGGTGGAAATCAATCCTTATGATTCGCCTGTGGATGAAAACGGGGAATGGGTAAAAGTGTTGTCATACGACAAGATTAATCCGATTTACAATGCCACGTTGAGCAGTTTCAGTAAAGCGGAGAGCAAGCGTTTTTCCAATAACTTAAGTGTGAGATGGGATATCGTGAAAGGAGTATATTTTACCGCTAATGCCAATTATACTATGGGAGACGGTCAGACGGATGCTTTTGTTTCTCCGGAGGATTCTCGTTTCTTGATAGATGGCATTAAGGAAGATGAAAAAGGTTCTTATAACTTGAGCGGGGACAAGAATTATTCTTGGGCTTTTTCAGGTGTGTTAAATTACAATCTTGCTTTGGACGAGCATGGGACTATGTTGAGTTTTCATGGCGGATTGGACATATCGCAGGACAAAAGAAGTTCGTTTGCTTTTTCGGGGGTGGGATTTACGAAAGATCGTTTGAATAACTTGAACTTTGCGCAGCGTTATCCTGAAGAGGGGAATCCTACCGGGAGTGAATCCTATAGTGCAACGGTGGCTTATTTCGGTAATGTCAATTTTATATTGAAAGACCGTTATTTCGTGGATTTTTCGTATCGAACTTCTGGTAATGCCACGATTTCTAAAGACCGGCGTTGGGCGCCTTTTTGGTCAGTTGGTTTGGGGTGGAACCTGCATAACGAGAAATTCATTGCTGATTTGGCATGGGTACAGAGTTTCCGGATTCGGGGAAGTGCGGGATATGTGGGAAGCAACAATTTCGGGGGAGTTCTAGCACAAACTATATATAGTTATAGTGATAATGCGTATGACGACAATCTCGGGGCTTTGCCGTCGGCGATGGGAAATGACAAACTGAAATCGCAACGTACGTTGAAATTGGATGTCGGCATGGATGTCAACTTATTCAATGACCGTTTAGGAGTGAAGTTGGATTTCTATAAGGAGATTTCTAAGGATTTGTTGATGGATGTTTCGTTGCCGCCTTCCATAGGATATGACAAGGTTAAATACAACTTGGGCGAAAGTGCCAACTGGGGGTATGAACTTGCTATTGCTGGAACGGTTATTCGTACGCAGGATTGGAGCTGGACATTGAATTTCACGACGAGCCACACGGAGAACAAAATCAAAAAGATCAGTAATTCACTGAAAAATATAAATTCGGAAAATCGGGACGAAAACACCTCTTCACCGAGAATCCAGTTGGAGGAGGGGGAATCCTCCACCGCAATTTATGCCGTGCGTTCCGCCGGTATAGACCCGGCAACGGGAAAAGAGATTTTTATCAAAAAGGATGGTACTTACACTTTTATTTATGATCCGAAGGACAAGGTGGCGGTCGGGAACAAAATCCCTATTATGCAGGGGGGAATTTCGACCGGTGTCCGGTGGAAAAACCTCACGCTGTTTGCCGGCTTGACCTATACGTTCGGAGGAGATATCTATAATACCACGCGGGCAGGAAAAATTGAGAATATCACCATCGAAAACAACGTGGACCGTCGGGCGTTCACCGAACGTTGGAAGAGCGTGAACGATTACGTGATGTATCCGAATGTAAAAGAGCCGTCAACCGGTCACACGGAACGTTTCGTGGAGCGCAATAACGAATTGTATCTTTCCTCCATCAACATTTCTTATAATTTGGAAGGTGATTGGTTGAAAAAAATCGGATTGAGGCGGTTAGGGTTGGGGATCGGTTTCAGCGACATTGCCCGGTTGAGTACGGTGAAGTATGAACGGGGTACCGGTTATCCCTATATGAGAGGATACAATTTTACCATTAGTCCGACATTCTAAAAATTGACGATACGATGAAAAGATTAACGATATTATGGGTTTTCGTGGCTCTCTTGTGGGGAGGGTGCGATGATTTTCTGACTTCGCGAGATAATACGCAAGTGTTGGAAAAGACGTTGTTTGCAGACCGAGAAGGTGTGGAAGATGCGCTGTATGGGATATATAGCGGATTGGCAAAACCGGAATTATACGGTTTTTATGTGCCTTGCCGGATGGATTTGTTAGCACAGTTTTACAAACCTGGAAATACTGCGTTGTATGATGTGCTGCATTATGATTTTTTGAAACCGGCGGGAAGGGAGGTGTGCAATTCGATTTGGAAAACGATGTACCGTTCGATTAGCGACATCAATAGTTTTTTGGCGAATTTGGATGCTTACGAGGGAGAGAGCCTCATGTTCGGAGATCTTTACCGGGGAGAAGCGTTGGGATTGCGGGCTTACCTGCATTTTGATTTGCTCCGGATGTATGCTCCGGTAAAATTGGGAGAGCGGGGCATTCCTTATATTACCCGGTTTGGTTCTTCGGTGACCTCGTTCTCGACAGTAAAGGAGTGTTACAATTTGATCATCGACGATTTGTTGGAAGCTGAGAAACTGTTGCGGCAGGACGACACGCTCTTGATGTTGCCGCGGGTGCGTTCGCATGAGTTTGTGATCTGCCGAAATCGTGAGGTGCATTTTAATTGGTATGCCGTGCAGGCTACTCTGGCACGGGTTTATTACATGCGCGGGGAACCGGGTGATTTGGAAAAGGCGGGGGAATATGCTCGGGCGGTCATTGATTCCGAGAAGTTTCCTTTGATCAGTGATCCGAAAGATGCCCGTTTTGTCGTGGCGGGAGTGGTGGCTGAAACGGAAGCCGTTTGGGGGCTATCCAACAAGAATTTGTACGATCCGATGGCAGAGTGTTTTCTGACGACTTCCGATTACAGTGCGTATAAACCTTCCGATAGTGATATGAGTCTCTACGAATCTAAGGCGGGAAACGATTGGCGTAAGGAGTGGCTTATCGCACCTCCAGGTACCGGAGGTTCTACCCGATGGGTCAAAATAATCGATCCTGTGGAGGCGGGTATTTCTTCCTTGATGCCAGCGGGCGTGGAAGGGGTGAATCAGATCCGCGTGACGGAAATGTATTTGATAGCAGCGGAGGCGGCGTTGGAGAGTCACCCGGAAACAGCACGGAAATATTTGGAGGATTTAGTCTCTTCGCGCGGTTTGGAACGGTTTGAGGGTGAGGTGACGTTGGAGAACATTGATAAGGAGTGGCGGAGAGAGTTGGCACAGGAGGGGCAGGTGTGGTTCAGGATGAAACATCGTCACCCGGAAACCGTGGAAGCGGTGGATAGGAACGTCATCACCATGACCGAAGAGATGTGGCAATTGCTTATTCCGGACGATGAGTTTGAGTTTAGAGAAGATTTCACTATGTAAATAGAGCAGAATATGAAAGTAAATACGATATTGAATCGATTTTTGGGACTTTGTTGCTCCCTTTTGGCGGTTTTCGCTTTTGGGGGCTGCGAACGAGAATATTTGTGGTACGACGCCGAGGCAAAGGACGGGGTGTATTTTCTGGGAGGGAAAGATACTGTTTATGTGGTTACAAGGGCATCGGGAGGAGAAAAATGGATAGTGTACGGTGAGAGGGTGGATATCCTCGGATTTACCCGGGATGTCGACCGGCGTTTCAAGGTGGAGGTGGTCGATTCCTTGACCACGATACCTGCCGACTGTTTCTCTTTCAAGGACACGTGTAATATCACGGCTGGCGAAACTTTCGGTTTTTTGAATTTTTCTTATGCCTATTCCGAAACGGACACTTTTTCGCTTGGGTTGAGAATTGTGGAAAATGACAACTTCCGTCCCGTGATGGTTTCGCAGGAGTGTTTCCTTTTGCTTCCGAATAAACTGACAGAACCCGATTGGTGGTCTGCAAACAGTAATATGTTTGGGGCGCCGTGGACACCTCGCTTGCACGAGTTGTTTATGCGGTTCTATCATGCGGTGGAACAGAAAGAACCTTATGTGTGGACGTCGTATTTTGAACCGGAGTTGGGTAAGGATTGTGAAAAGGTTTGGTCTGGAACGCATTATTATGGGTGGTTTCGTAAGACATGGTATGAGCCTTATGGGACCTTGCTTCGGAAATATGTGGCCCGTCCTTTGTATGATTATTTGAAAGAGCATCCGGAAGACGGAGACTATACAAGCATGCCTGATCCTTATCTTTAATTAAATAAAACATAATATGAAAAAGATATATATACGATTGTTGTTGTGGTTGTTTGTAGTGTCTGCGGGAATGGTTTCCTGTATTCATGACGACACAACCGGATTTGTGAACGAAATCCCCGAGCTTTCGATTGTCAAAGTGAAGGGAGAGGGCGTCAACGAAGAGGGAAAGAAGGCGTACGCAGAATTTATGATGCCAGTGCATTTTGAAGCGGAGGTGAATCATTCCGAAAATGAGGTGGTGTATGAGTGGAAGGTGGGATACGTAAACGAATGGAAAGACGGAAAGCCGGTGATGGATTCGTTGTATTTGGTTTCGGAGAAACCGGTGTTGGAACATTCTTTTAATCGAGTAGGGGAGTTCTTGGTACGTTTGCGGGTGTCTGATGGGTTTAGTAGTGCTTTCTACTACATGATGGTGGAAATCAAGGCTGGAATGGAAAGGGGATTGCTGGTGTTAAGTTCTGATGATGCGGGGAAAGGTCGGTTGTCTTTCTGTTCTGTGCTGGAAGATGCGAATGAATTGTTGAAGGCAAAGAAAGAAGACTTTGACTGGGAGGTGTGGAGCAGAATAAATCCAGACTATGAGTTAGTGGATGCTTTGGACATGAGTTTAATGGATTTTGGGAAGTATAAAAACTCCGTGTTTGTGATTTCCAAGTTCAATCGGTGTGTGTATGAATTGGAGCCCAATACGCTACTCGTGTTGCGCAAGATAGATTTGACTCTTTTGGTGTCGGAATTGAATATACAACCGGTGGCATTGTCTCCGTGTAGAGATGAATTGGTGGTGCTGTCCGAGAATGGTATCGTGGTAGGATCTCAATTGACGTCGAACGGATTGATGAGCGATGCTTGGGGGGCAAAGATGAAAGGAACGAAGATGTATCAGGCGGTGATTTGGAATGACTATGATGAAGTGACGCAATCGATGCCTGTAGTAGCGGAAGATGAAAAATTGGTATGCTATACAAATCTTTTGGGAAAGGCATCACTTGACTCCGGCACTGATTTTGAAGGACGTCGGATTGTCAATTTTTTGATAGTGGGGAATACAAATTTGAAAAAGAGTTTGCTCGTGGTAAGCCAATCGAAAAATGACCCCGGGAAGGTGTGGGTAACGAATTATGTTTCGGGGATTGAGGCATTGTGGAATATGGAGGTAATTTTCGGGCATGAAAGTGGGGAAGAGAAATGGAGTGATAAGTCTTACGAACTTTCTGCTCCGTTGACTTTGACCGAGGAATCCGATATGTTGTATAACACGAAGTATAGTAATAGCATATTCTACAATAGCGGTAACTCCATATATCGTTGGAGGCATGGCTCCGATATTTCTGAGGTGGAGTTGGTTACCACCGTGCCCGGAGAAATCACCTGTATGGCGCAAAGTCCTGATGAAGAGTATTTGTACGTTGGAACTTACGACCCTGCGGCAACCGGATTGAAGGGAAGCGTTTATATTTATAAAACGGAAAACCTGCAATTGGTGAACAGTTTTGTCGGTGTGGCTGATAAACCGTTGAAATTATTTTATAAGGATACAAAATAAAAACAAATGACAAAGATTTATATGTTTTTCGTGCTTGTCCTCCTCGGTTTCTCCGGGGGACAAGCCATTGCCTCTACCTCGGGGTGCGTGGAGAAGAATGTGGCGGATACGCTGAAAGCCGGGATGGCGTCACCGGATTTTCGTTACCGGGATGTGAACGGTAAAATCGTGACATTAAAAAGTTTGAGGGGAAAATACGTGTATATTGATGTGTGGGCGATGTGGTGCGGACCTTGTTGTGCTGAGATTCCCCATTTGAAAGAATTGGAGCGGAAGATGCGTGGTAAAAAGATCGTTTTCGTGAGTATGTCAGTGGACGAGAGTCGGAAGGCATGGTTGAAATACGTGAAAGATAACAAGATGGGGGGCGTACAATTAAATGCAGAGGGGAAAGAGGAGTTTATGAAAGCCTATCACATAAATGGAATACCTCGTTTTATTTTGTTAGATAAGAAAGGGAAAATTGTGGATGCTGATATGACGCGTCCTTCTGATCCAGAAACGTTGAAACGATTATTAGAATTGAAAGGAATTTAAGGAGATGAGAAAAAGTATTGTTGTGTTGTTTTTGTTGATTGTTGGTAGTGTATTTGCCAGTAATCGTCGGTCAATGAAAGTGGATGGATGCGAATATGTTGTGTTGGCTAGTAGATCGGTAGAACAGGATAAAGCTTGGAATGGGGTTGTAGAGGCTTTACAGAGATTACACGGTGCGGAGGTGGTATATTACGCGGAGAAGCCTGCTGAGACATTGGAGGCATTGCGACGTATGCGCCCTCGTTATGTTGCGGTGGTAGAGAAACCGGAGCAGATTACCCGGGATTATATTATTGGGATGCATATTTTGTCGCGTAAAGTAACTTCTTCGATATATGCCGATTTCATGTGGGGAATTATCACGGGGCTTGATGCGGATATGGCGATGAAGATGGTGAATAATGCTAAAGAGCCACTCGAGATTCGCAACGGGTTGATATCACAGAATAGAGTGGAATTGACTGAGGCGGACTGGGAGCGGTTTGGGTATGTGAGTTGGGGAAAATCAGGGATGAAAATGGAACGAGGAGATACGTTGGCAATGGAATATTGGCCAGCCGTGAAACAGGTTGAAAAATTTAATGATCTTTATCGAAGAGTGAAGCCTGATTTCGTGTTGAGTGAGTCTTATGCTCCTAATTACCATTTGTCCATGCCTGATAACTTCAGCGTACACGAGAGAATTTATGCCCGGGATGGTATTTTTCATCACGTGATGCAGGAGGTTAAAATTGAAGATAATCAGATATCTCGTCAAGACACGTCGGATAACGAGATGAATTGGGCGGGTGAGCGGAAAGTATATATTGCCGCGGGATCTTACGGTTGTGATGTGGATAAGCCCGAAAAGAGTTGTGCGTTGGCATGGATGGGACGTCCGAATGTAACTTCAATGGTGGGATACCCGGTAAACCAAGTGATGTTGGGGCAAGCCGTGTGGGGTGGTTTGAAATTCTGGCATGTAACGCCCGGGCGTTACACGATGGCAGAGGCTTATTTTTTAGGACAGCAGCATATATTATATACGTTACAAAATTTTTCTCCGAGTTTGTTGGAAGCAAGTTTTGATTTCAATTGGGATGTTATGAATGATATATCCGGTATATATGAGCGGATGGCGAAGGTGATGGGTAAAGAAGCTGTTGGGGATATTCTTGGTTTTTGGCAGGAGCGGGATTTATTGGCTTATTTCGGGGATCCGAAATGGGATGTGCGATTCCGACCGGAGGAAGAAACTTATACCGTGAAGACGGTTCGTAAGGGTAAAAAGTATGTGATTACATTGAAAACGAAAGAAAATTTTTCTGTGGATCGATTGGATGGAATTTATATGAGAATGTTTGATAACCAAATACCGGGAGAGCCTGCCACGGTTGGTAAAATACCGTTTGCTGTTATTTTTCCGGAGCGTTTGAAAAATCCTCGTTTAGCACCCGAGCAGGATTGGCGAGTGGCATTGTCTGATGATATGTTGTTGGTGTATGATACTTGGTTCGAGCCGGGAAAGACGTATAAATTGGTCTTGTTGGTGGATTAAAAAAATTAATATTTTAGAGTTATTCGTGATGAGAAGGTTTATACTATTTATTGTTTTTTTTGCGGCTTGTATCGCAGTTCGGGGGCAGGGGGGGGTGAATTTTGAAACTCTTACTTTTGAGGAGGCTTTAACGAAAGCGAAAGCGGAGAATAAATTGCTTTTCGTGGATTGTTATACGACTTGGTGCGGACCTTGTAAGTTGATGTCTGAAAAGGTATTTCCTGATGCAAAAGTGGGCGAGTTTTTAAATCCGAGGTTTGTTGCCGTGAAGTTTGATATGGAAAAAGAAGAGGGGAAGAAATTCGGTCAAAAATATAATGTTGCGGCCTATCCCACGTTTTTCCTTATCTTGCCTGATGGTTCTATACAACATAAGATTTCTGGCGCATACGAGGCAGATGAATTTATCCGATTGGTAAAAGAAGGCATAGAGGGTACAGAATCATTAGGAAATTGGGAGGAGAAATTTCGTACCGGAGATCGAGATAAGGCATTTTTGTTTCAATATCTTCAGAAATTGAACAAGTTTAATGAATGGTCAAAAGCGGTGGTGGTGGTAGATGAGTTGTTGAAAGTGGCAAGTGATGAAGAAAAGGTATCCAAAGATTATTGGTTTATTTTTGGTAATTCGCAATTGAGTCCTTCCGATTCCAAAGCTTTTAAATTTTTAAGAGATAAACGAGAAAGATTTTACGTAGCGATTGGTCGTGAAGAGGTGGATAAACGATTGGGAGAAGATCTTTGTAATGAAATTTTGGCTATAATGGGAGGGGAGATGGTGAATGTCGGAAGTAAGCGTTTGAAGGCGATAGAGAAAGAGCTCAAAAAAATGAAATTGGTGAACGAGAAAAGTTTATTAGCTTCTTTGGAAATTGCTAAGGTGGTGGAGGGTGGTGATATTGACGAATTGTTGGATGTGTGTGAAAAAGAGATACCTATTTTACAAGGTGACTCTCAATTAGCACTTTGGGTGCTTTTTCGTTTAGCTGGTCCATTTTTGCAATATCAAGGTTGCCCTTTAGCTTCGGCTACTCCCGCTCAAAAGGCTCGGTGGGAGAAGATTATTCAATTGAAGAAAAATAATTAAAACGAGGAGGAGTGTTTAACACTCCTCCTCGTTTTAATTATTTAATATCTATCTGGATAATAGGTTGTTGTTGTACTGTGTCAAGAGGAATGGCTCTGTATTTGACACGGGCAAAATTGATCTTGTTTAAATCGATACTACGGATTGCACTGTCGTGCATCGTGCGGTAGTAGATTACCCGGTGTGTCATGTCGGTTGCCGAAGTCCATTGCGTTGCGCTAGGTATGTCGATGGGGTTTGTGTTCGGAGAATATTCAATCCCGATAGGAATGTCAAAATTATTTAGAATCTGGAAACATTGAAGAACGGTTTTTAAGCCTGACTCTTGTTGGGGTGCGGTGGCTTGGTAAAAAGCGGCACGCACGAAACGGGAGGGGGGAGTGATATCTCCCGGTATTCCTAAAAATCCGCTACCGTTGCCGAAGGAGGAAAGTTTTATATCGTTCAGTTGTTGTGGAGAAGCCATACCGGGGAAGAGATTGACGTAATTATTAAGATTGGTTATTTGCCATTCGAATCCCGGAGCGTTGGTTAGTACTCCTAATTTATTCTCGTAAAAGGTAGGTTTCTCGTTAATGATTTCGAGAACTACTTGGTGTCCGGAAGGATCGGCAAAACGCCAGTGTACGGTGGAGGCTTGCGGGACGATGCCAATAACATGTACTTTTTTAATGGCCTCTTTTACTTCGTCGATGTTTTTGCAACTGCCTAGTATCCAGGAAACGAGTTGTAGGTCGGAGATACTTGTCGCTTTTTGGTTCGGCTCGAACGCTTCGTATTTCCCGTAATGCGGGAAGTAGAATAACCCGGCAGAAAGCCCGGCTTCGTTAAGACCTTCTGCTACAAACTCTTTTTGTTCTACGGCTAGACCGACGTAGCCGTACCGGGCGGTGAATGGCATTCCGTCAATCCCGTCGGGCGTGTAAGATTGTTGTTTGAAGCCTCGCGGTACGATAACGTATTGGCTGTTGAGGTTGCTGCCGCCCCATTCGATGGTACGAGCCACGACACGGGAACCGTCTTTAGCGGTAAAAGATATTCCGGTGCAGGCTTTTAGGTATCGCGGTTGCAAGTTTATGGCGATAAAGAGTGCCAGTAAGATTTGTAGTTTATGTTTCATAATTGTAAATGATTTGTATTTTTTTATAATACGGGAAAAATGAATTTCTGTTTCAAACGGATGGATACTCAAAATTTATTCGCATATTTGCTACGCTCTGAGGTGAGTAAAGATGCAGTTATGAATAGGAATTACAGTATTATATTGGGTAACGGTACACGTCTTGATTTCAAGAACGTGTTCAATCAATATTTCAATACGTTAGTTCTTTTTGCTGATCGTTATTTGGGAGAGAGAGAAGAATGTGAGTCATTGGTGCAGGATACTTTTCTGGCTTTGTGGGAGAATAGACGGGAATTTCCGGATGAGGTTTCGGTGAAGGCTTATCTTTATACCACGGTGCGCAACAAGGCGTTGAATGTGTTGAAGCATCGTAAAGTGGAGCGGGAATACGTGAATGATATGCTACGGGAGGAGGACTCCGAACTTTATTACATGAAGTCGGTGATAGAGGAGGAAACCCGACGGTTGATATTCACGGCGATTGATTCTTTGCCCGAACACAGCAGGAAAGTATGTTTGTTGTATATGGAGGGAATGGATAATCAGGAGATTGCCGAGGAACTGAAGATCTCGTTGAACACGGTGAAATTTCATAAAAAGAATGCTTATAAATTGTTGCGTGAGAAATTAAGGGATAACTTCTACCTTCTGTTTTTTATTTAAGACGTTCCAAATTTTTTTCTCATTTTCACTACCCGTTTTTTCTTCTCGGTTGTTTTAGTAATGTAAATGCAATAAATATATGACAAAAAGATATATTCAGATAGCGGATTTAATCTACAAAGTAAAAATAGGGATTGCTACCGATGAGGAAAAACGGGAGTTGTTCGCTTGGGTGGATGAGTCTGATTTTAATCGTCAGCTATTTGACGAGTTGTCCGAGGGAAGTGCGTTGAGCAGGAGTTATGACGAGTATCGTGCGATTCACCGGGAAGAGGTGTGGCGTCGGCTGGAGCAACAAATTGCGCCCCGTCGCCGGAACTTGTCGTGGCGATGGATCGGTTACGCGGCTTCCGTGATTGTGCTGGTTGCGGCGGGATGGTTCGCCGTTATGATGACGGGACGGGTAGATGAGCAAAAGGAGGTGAAGAAGGTGGTGGCGATAGTACCGGGAGAGCGGAAAGCTATTTTGCATCTGGAGACGGGCAAACAAGTTGTCTTGGGAAAAAATAGCGGTGTGATTGTGAACGATAGCCTATCCGGGAAAATAGAGCAAATAGACAATACTTTGGTTTATCAAGCGGAAACCGATGTGCAGGCGGAAAGGTTGAATGTGCTGGAAGTCCCGAAAGGGGGAGAGTTTAACGTGACCTTGGCTGATGGAACGAGGGTGTGGCTGAATGCCGGGTCGAAGTTGACTTATCCGGTTGCTTTCGTGGGGAATGAACGGCAGGTAATACTTTGGGGTGAGGGGTATTTTGAAGTAAAAAAAGATGACACGAAACCCTTCCGTGTAGAAGTAAACGGGATGCAGGTAACGGTGTTGGGTACTTCCTTTAACTTGAAATCGTTCCCTTCCGACGAGCGGACGACCGCTACCTTGCTTAGTGGAAAGGTGGAGGTAAAAACACTATCGGAGAGCGTGATACTTGAACCGAACCAACAGGCGGATTTGATTGTCGGGGAGAATAAACTGGAAGTACGGGAAGTGGATGCCGAGGCGTATCGGGCATGGACGAAAGGACAGTTTGTCTTCCGTCGCGAGCGTTTGGAGTCTATTCTGGACGATGTCGCGCGGTGGTATAACGTGACTGTGTTCTACGAGCAGAGCCGGACGAAGGATATTTTGTTCTCCGGTACAATGGAAAGATATTCCGATATCGCGGAAACTTTGAGGATGTTGGAAAAAACAGGTAAAGTATCATTTACAGTGGATGAACAGAAAATTATTGTGAGAATTAGATAAAAAACAAAGACGTGCGCCAACACGTCCTTGCTTAAAGTTTCATGATTGTTTGCTTGCGCCAACAAGCTTGCAATCGGGTTTAACCTTAATAATTAGTACAAAACTATGAAAAAAAAGCGAGAATCGAGTTTTCTCGGCAGGAGAAAAATGCAAATTACTTTTTTGAAAATGAGAGTGACAGTGTTATTACTTTTGATGAGCGTTCTGCAAAGTATGGCAGGAGCGTATTCCCAGACAGCGAAATATGATATTTCCGTGACGGGGGGAAAGTTGGAGAGTGTATTCAAAATGATAGAACAGAAGGGGGAATTTACTTTTCTGTACTCTATCGAGGATGTGGATCATATTTCAGCTATTGATATTAACGTGAAGCAAGCAGATTTGAGAGAAGTGTTGGATATCTGTCTGGCTAAAACGAAATTGACTTACGAGATTAACGGACGTCTGATCGTGATTCGGGCGAAGGACGAGGAGCCGGAAGATAAAATGTTAGTCATTAAGGGTAGCGTGAAAGATAAAAACGGAGAGCCCTTACCCGGCGTGACAATTATCGAAAAGGGAACGAGTGTCGGGGTGGCTTCCAACGTGAAGGGAGAATTTACTTTCACGACGGTAAGAAGAGATAGCGTCACTCTTTTATTCTCGTTCGTGGGAATGAAAACGGAACAAGTGGTATGGCACGGGCAGAAAGAGTTGAACGTGGTGTTGGAAGAGGATGCCCGTGAAATGGACGAAGTCGTGGTAACTGGTTACCAAACTGTCAAGAAATCCAATATGGCAGGTTCCGTGAGTACGATTAGTGCGGACGAATTGGTATTGAACGGAACACAGTCATTGGAACAGGCATTACAGGGAAAGCTACCGGGATTGGTAATCACCAATCAAGACGGTTTGGTGGGAACCCGCCAGAAAGTGCGTGTTCGCGGTACTTCCACTTTATTGGGAAGTCAGGAACCGGTTTGGGTGGTTGACGGAATTATTCAACAAGACCCGCTTCCGTTCAAGACAGAGGAGTTTACTTTGTTCGGGAATAATCAGGATAATATTGATGTGATCCGTAATTTCGTGGGGAGTGCCATTGCTTGGTTGAACCCGTCCGATATTCAGGATATAACCGTGTTGAAAGATGCTTCGGCAACGGCTATTTATGGCGTGAAAGCGGCGAACGGGGTAATCGTGATTACCACGAAGAAAGGGCAGAAAGGACGATTGTCGCTCAGTTATAGCGGAAATTTTTCAGTCGGCTCCAAAGTAACCTATGATAAGATGAATCTGATGAATTCCAAGGAGCGTATGGACGTGTCGAAAGAAATTTTCGAAAGAGGTTTGGTGGGAAGTCAAGCATTGACACCCGTGGGATTCGAGGGGCTTATGCAGCTTTATTTGCAGGAGAAAATCACTTATGCCCAGTTTAACGAGGGGGTAAAAAAATTAGAGGTTACAAATACGGATTGGTTCGATCTTTTATTCGAGAACCCGTTTAGCCATAAGCATAACCTGAGTATTTCGGGGGGAAGTGAAAATACCTCGTATTACGCTTCTTTCGGTATCACGAAAAATAACGGAACCGCCAAGGGAAATGATTCCGAAAGTTATTCCGGAAACGTGAGTTTGAACACGATGTTGTGGGATAAACTTCAAATAAATGCCGGAATGGCGGGAAATGTTTCTAAAACAACCGGTTTCAATAAGGTGTCGCCTTACAATTACGCGTCGACCACGAGCCGGGTGATCGCGGCTTATGATGATGAGGGTGAATATTTTTACTACACGGCTCGTAACGGTGGCAAATATAATGTACTGAACGAGTTGGAAAATACCGGGAATGAAAACACGACAAATTCCATTAACGCGAATTTGCAAATGACGTTAGAAATCTTGAAAGGATTGAAGTTCGAGTCTACCTTCGGGTACAGTTATTCGTCTTCTTACGGGGAGGCGCACGCTACCGAATACTCGAATTATATCGCTAATATCCGTGGGTACGAGTTCGGCGAATACTTGTCTTCGGATCTGGGTTATAAGATGTCGAGTTTGCCTCATGGCGGTGAATTGTCTATTACAGAGAATAGAAAGTCAAACTACACGTGGAGGAATCAGTTTTCATACGTGAAGAATTTTGGTACTCATTTAATTACCGCTATGGCTGGTCAAGAGGTGACGAGCGCAAAATACGACGGTTTGTCGCAAACACTTTACGGCTATATACCGGGACGCGGTAAGATTGTGGTCAATCCTCCTCTGACGACACAGAATACTATGGGAGATTTACGGGAGAATACACTTTACAACCAAATATCCACGAAAATCTCGGATAGCAAAATAAACACGCTTTCTTTTTATAGCGCTTTCACGTACACGTATGATGAACGTTACGTGTTGAATGCCAGTATCCGTACGGATGCGTCCAATCGTTTCGGGCAGGATAAAAGTGCCCGTTATCAACCGGTATGGTCTGTTGGTTTGAGATGGAATATGGGACGCGAGCGTTTCCTAGAAGGACAGGATATACTCAACGAGTTCAGCATCCGTGCTTCTTATGGTTTCCAAGGAAACGTGAGTGAAGGTGCGGGACCGGATTTGATAGCTTATATCCCGGACGGTTCACAAGGAATCAGTGATGCGACGGGTGAATATTTGCTTAAAATCAAGAGTTTGCCGAACCCGAAATTGAAGTGGGAGAAGAATAAAACGACGGATTTAGGGGTGGATTTCGTGTTCTGGAAGAATAAGATTTCCGGTTCTTTCGAGTATTACTGGAAAAGAGGAGAAGATATTATCGTGATGAAGGAAGTTCCGTTGGAAAATGGAGTTGCTAACATGCCGATGAACGGGGGAACGATGAAAAATTCCGGTTGGGAAATTAGCTTGAGTTTCGCACCCGTGCGGACGAAGGATTTCGTGTGGTCAGTGAGTTTCAACACGTCGAAGAACTACAATAAGTTGACGAGCGAGTTGGCTTCAAACGAAAGTTGGCAGGTGGCAAAGTCCGGGACGTTGCATAAGAAAGGGTATCCGGTTTCCGGCTTTTGGGCTTTTGAATTTGCCGGACTTTCGGCGGAGAACGGGAATCCCAAATTTAACCTGAGTGGAATGGAAAACAATATTCTGGCAGAAACGGATGCGACGCAATACATGAAATATATGGGTAAACTGGATCCGGATTTAACGGCAGGATTATCGACCTCTTTCCGTTACAAAACGTTGACGTTGTCTGCATCGTTTAACGTACAGTTGGGAGGGAAGAAATTTTTAGCGCCGATGTTTGATTCGGATATGACCAACACGACGCCGAATGAATATAATAACCTGCCGAAAGACCTCGTGAAGAGGTGGAGAAAGCCGGGTGACGAGAAAAACACGAATATTCCTTCATTGCCGGAGTATAGAAGAGCCTCGATAGAATTACCTTCCGGTTCGGATTTACTTTATCGGATGTACAATTTCTCGGATATCCGGGTTGCCAAGGCTTCTTTCCTGAGATGTAATAATATTTCGCTGGATTACAATCTCCCCTCATCGCTGGTTTCGAAGTTTGCCCAGAATGTAGGTTTGTCTTTTTCCGTTTCCAATCCGTTCATTATTGTGAGCAAGGATTTCAAGGGAAAAGACCCGGAAGTAGCCACGGGTTCACAGCCTATAAGTCAGAACTATACGTTTAGTGTAAGAATGAGTTTTTAATAAATGAAAAGAGAGTATGAAGTATAAAATAATTATATGGGGTGTGCTACTCGTGTTTGGTTTAAGCGCTTGTAGCGATTTCTTGGAAGAAACAAGTCAGGACGAGGTTCGTCCGACAACGGTGGATGATTTGATCCAATTGATGGCAGGCGAGGTTTACCCGATGAATTCGTATGAATGTCCTTACTTGGAGTTATTGACGGATAACGCCAAATGCAACGGGCTACAGAATCAGGAGCAATACAGGAGTATGTTGGAAAACGGTCGTTTGATATTTTCATGGGATGAGAGAATGTATGAAGATCTGATCGGTCTGCAAGGGATGAACTCGTGGGCGAAATTCTACACGAGAATCATGGGTTGTAATACCGTGTTGGAATATCTGGAACGCGTAAAGGGAGAGCAGGCAACGAAAGAGAATGTGCGGGGACAGGCGTTGACGATGAGGGCATGGAGTTATTTCTTTCTGGTAAATCTTCATGGCTTGCCTTACACGGTGGGTGATCCTAGAGAAAATCCGGGAGTTCCCTTGAAGTTGAACATGGGAGTAGATGACAGTTATTTTACCCGTGCTTCCGTGTTCGATGTGTACGAACAGATTGAAAATGATTTGTTGACGGGAATTAAACTGATGGATGAGAACCGGCTGAACGTGACTTTATATAAGGCTTCCCCGTTAATGGCAAAAGCTCTTTTATCCCGCGTGTATTTGTACATGGGGAAATGGGATGAAGCGGCCGCATACGCGACGGAAGTTCTGAACGAGAAACCCGTGCTTACCGTTTTGGCGCAAGGGGCGGATTGGGATTATTATACTTTTACGCGATTGTACGACTTGGATGTTAGTACCGAGGTATTGTGGATTTACGAGAGTCGGGAAACTGTTAATGCTTTCTTCTCTTACGGTGGTTATGATCATCGTCCGGTTTTCAGTATGTCGGATGATTTGATTGATTCGTTTGAGGAGGATGATCTGAGGCTAATTTCCGGTCATGAAAGAGGAATGGATTTCACGACTTATCAGACTTACTATTGTTTCGGTTACAAGGGTACAGCTACGGGTAAGGGTTCGAAAGGGATCCGCACGGGTGAAGTGTATTTGAATCGGGCGGAAGCAAATATTCAGAAGTACATGGAAACGCGGGACAACAGTTACCGTACGGTAGCTTTAGCCGATTTGAATACTTTGCGAGCGAGTCGCTATAACATTTTGGAAGAGGTGTATGTCAATATTGAAGAGCGGGCGGATATAGATGTTTCAACACCGGAAAGTTTGTATAAATTTTATCAGGAAGAAAGACGTCGGGAGTTGGATTTCGAGGATCATCGCTGGTTCGATTTGCGCCGGATGGGAATGCCTCGTATCGAACATAAGTTCTTCGTCGATTCTGAAAATGATGCTCAGGTTTTCGTGCTGGAAGCTAATTCCCCGTGGTATGTATTACCTATACCGAAGGAGGCAAGCGACCGTAATCCTTATTTGCAACAAAATCCTCGTTAATTGTCGAATTTTAAACAGAGCGTGTTATGAATAAAATAATAGGATATTTACTTTTAAGTTTTACTATAAGTATGCTCGCTTGTAATGACGAGCATAAGTTGAGCCCTTCCGAGGGGGATATATATGGGTATTTCGTACCGCAGGGTGAACATGACTATGATGACAAGATTGTTGACTGGAAGAATCGTTACAACATTTTCGCTTTGTATAAGTGGAGTCCGAGAGATTTGTATTGGTCACCGACGAAGTGGAATGAGGCGCAAGAGGATACCGATGCGAATGCTTATCCATGGGTTGCCGGATATTACGGGGAACAGGCGGACGAGGAGTACGTGGGGCAGCAGTTGGATTTGATAGAGAAATTATTCTTGTCCTTCTATCCGGATTCCACCTTGCAACGGTGTTTGCCTTTAAAGATGTTGTTGTGCAAAGAGTTAGAGCAAGTAGACCGTGCCGGGGAACGTTGGGATGTAAATATATTCAGTAGCTTTGATCTTTTGGCGTTTAACTGGGGTTCGGAGCGAATACTGTCTTTGTCGCCGGAGGAGAAGACTGAAATAAGGTTAGATATAAATTTGACCTTTTTGGCAAGGTTGAATAGTAACGCTAAAATACCGCTATCCACGGAGTTTTATAGTTACAGTGATTATGGCTCGGATATGTCGCGCTATAACTATTATGAACGCGGTTTTGTCATGTATGATAATAATGATAAAACGAACACGGACTGGCAACATTATCTGGAAGCGATACTTTCCACGTCATACGATGATTTGACGCGTGAAGTGGACGAGGACGACGATTCCTTCCACGGTATACTGAATGACCGTAAGGACACGTATGGATTAATCAAAAAGAAATACACGGCAATCATAAATCATTTCAAGAGCTATGGAATTGATTTGCAGAGGATAGGCGATACCGCTATCAATTGAATTTAATTGCAGGCTGTCCGATACTTCGGACAACCTGCAAATAATAAAACTGACGTATGTTAAGATTTGGAATCATGCTTCTGTTTTTGGGAAGTACAGTATCCGTTTTTGCTCAAACTGGATTCAAATTGTCGGGTAAATTGCGCGTGTTGAATCCCACGGAGATTCGCGTGGAAACCATAAACGGAGAATCCTTGTTATCGGTTCAAGTCCCTAGCGGGGGAACGTTTTCCTCCGGGAGCAGGGAAATCGAGCCGGATTTGTATATCCTATGGATCGGGACTACGCGACAGGCGGTGTACCTGACGAATACCGAAGTTACCATTAAAGGGTATTACGATGAGGTGAAACCGGAGAACAGTTCTTTGAGTTTTTCCGGGATTGACGATTTCTTGGAATTGTTAAAATGGATGCCCGCGGAGCAAAGTCAAAAAAAGAAAACGATCGATCCGGGGGTGAAAGGGCGTTTACGGGGAACGATGTACAGTGCATTGGCATATCTGTCTGAAATCGAGGCGTATGAACCGAACAAAATGTTGCTGGAACAAATTGCGGAAGAAGAACGGGATGCTTTGACCGTGCAATGGTTGGCTAATCGGGTGGATAGTCTGGCTCGATTCGCGGTAGGGACACAGGCTTTTAATTTCAATTATGTAGATCCGGAAGGTAATATGGTTCGTTTAAGTGACTTCCGGGGGAAACTGGTGTTAATTGATTTTTGGGCTTCATGGTGCGGTCCTTGCAGGCATGAGATGAAAAGCCTTTTGCCGATCTATAACGATTTGAAAGGGGATGATCTGGTATTTATCAGTATCTCGCTCGATAAACGGGAAAAAGATTGGCGGAAAATGTTGGAAACGGAGAATTTGCCTTGGGTAATGCTTTGGAATAAAGAGGGATTCACGATCGGCGATACCCCGAACGAGATTCAAAAAGCCTATGGCTTCTACGGTATACCTTTTATCCTTCTGGTAGACGAAGAGGGTAAAATCCTTGAACGCGGCTTACGGGGAGAGCAAGTGAGAGAGGCGATTTTAAAAGCCAGACGGGAATAATTTTAGATTTATGATTTTAGATTTTTGATTCCAGCCGCACGAGTAACTTTATATTTTTAGTTTTTTCGTATTGTATAACATGATAAATTCTGTAGATGATGAAAAAGTATTTTTTATTACTTGTGATCGGGTTGTATGCTTGCGTGGCGAGTGCACAATTGATTAAACAGGAAAGCCAGTCCCAAAAGAAACAAGCGGATCTGGATTGGTACAATTGTTCTTTCGAGGAAGACGGGGTGTATGGGGCAGAGATAAATAAGGCTTATGAATTTCTGAAAGGAAAGAAAATAAAGAAAAGACCGATTGTCGCATTGATCGGAAGCGGGTTGGATGTGGAGCATGAGGACTTGCGGCAGGCTATCTGGGTAAACCCGAAAGAAAAGGCGGACGGTAAGGATAACGACAAGAACGGTTTGGTGGATGATATTAACGGTTGGAACTTTTTGGGCGGTAAGGAGGGACAGGTTATGGAATGGCTGATGCGGGAGGGCGATCGGGAATTTCTGCGTCTGAAAGATAAATACGCTGATTATATCACGAGCAACGGGGAATTTTTCAAGATAATAGACGGGAAAAGGGTTAAGGTGCAGGCACCGGAGAACTTGTCCGAGTATTCTTATTACAAGAATGTGGTTATGCCCGAATCCCAGCTTGCTCGAATCTATGGCGGGTGGAATTTGGCTTATGTTATTGAGGAATACGGACAAAAGTTTAAGGAGGAATTGAACGCGAGATTTCCCGGACAGAAGATCACGTTGCAGGAATTTCAGACTTGTTACGACCTGAATGCCCCTCAAGATACTTTGAGTGAGGTGGTATTCTCGTTTATCGCGATGAGTTTCCAGTTATATAAAACCGATGACATGGACTTCGTGTACAAAACTTTCGTGGAAACCAGTGTTGCCCGCGGTAAAGAGGCCTACGAGGAGGTGTTGAAACAATACGGTTATGATGGCCGGGAGGATATTGTCGGTGACGATTATTTGAATATAAATGACAATAAATACGGCAACAGCGTGTTGTTGACATCCGATGCGGGGTTGGGAACGATGCAGGCTGGGATTATCGGGGGAAAGAGAGGTAATGGCTTAGGCGGTGACGGTATCATGGATGAGGCGGAAATCATGACATTGCGCGTATTGGCTTCTGGCGGAGAGCCGTACATCAAAGATATGGTGTTAGCCATCCGTTATGCGGTGGATCACGGTGCTGACGTGGTCGTGTTGCCTCAACAAAACACGTTGTATCCCGACGGGCAGAAGGAGTGGATGAGCGAGGCTTTGCGTTATGCCGAAAGCAAGGGGGTATTAGTGATTGTACCCGCGTGGGAATTATCTCAGGATCTGGCAAAACAGATGTTTTACCCGAACCGTCGGATGACCGGCGACAAGGAATTGACAAACCTCATGATCGTCAGCTCCTCGGACAAGGAGGGGAACCCGTCGTTGAACGCGAACTACGGGGCAAAGGAACTGGATTTATTTGCCCCGGGTATCAATATATACTCTACCTATACAGGTGATACATACCAAACGGGAAGCGGTGGCGGTCTGGCGTCAGCGTCCGTGGCGGGGGTGGCAGCTTTGATTAAGGCTTATTACCCGGAATTGTCGGGCTCTCAAGTACGTGATATATTGTTACAAAACGTAACATCCAGAAAGGGGGCAGAGGTAGAGAAAGGGATTCAAGTCGGTGGGAAACAGGCACAGGATTTATTCCTTTTCGATGATTTGTGCTTGTCGGGCGGAGTACTGAACGCTTACCGTGCCCTTGTGGCTGCCGATAAATGGGGTAAATAATTTATGATTTCAATATGAGGATAAGAAATAAGATAATCTTTTCATGGCTGTTTTTTATGATCATATATCCGGTGGCGGCACAGCAATATAAGGCTGTGCTGCCCTACCGGGTAATCGGGGGTAAAATGATCGTGGATATGGTAATGAACGGAACGCCTCGCTCTTTTATTTTTGATACGGGCGGGCGTACGGCTTTGACCGGAGAGATATGCGAGGAATTGGGATTGGTCGTGGTAGATTCTTTACAGGTAACGGACGTGAACAGTAACGTGGCAGCCTATCCGATTGTGGCAATCGAAAGTTTGCTCACTTCCGACGAGAAAATCAATTTCAGAAACGTGCCGGCGATGAAATTGCCGGAACCCTCGCCCTTCGAGTGTTTCCGTGCCGACGGGTTAATCGGTAGCGATTTGCTCGGGCGTATGATTGTCGAGATTGACGGGAAGGCGAAAACGGTCACGCTCACTTCTGCCGAGCGGGCTTCTGCGATATCATTGCGGAAAATGATTCCTTTCACGCGGTCGGGTATACCGGTTATAGCGTTGCAGGCAGGTGCGGGAAATAACATCGTCTGTTTGTTTGATACCGGATGTCCCGGCTTTTTTTCGTTGAAAGACACGGATTTCGAGGCATTGCAATCCGCTGCTGCGTTTGATATTCTGGCGGAAGGATACGGGGAAGGTTCCATCGGGGTTGCCGGAATGGCTGCCGCTAATGTATCCCGTCGTGTATGTTTTCCTCTGTTGTCCGTGGGAGGTACGAAATTTAGAAACGTGAGTGCCGAAACATCTACGCCGCCCTTTACTTTGTTAGGTATTAAATTGTTGGATTACGGTAACGTCACGCTCGATTATCCGCGTGCCCGCTTTTATTTTGAAGCTTATGAGCCGGAAAACGATCTGGAGAGCAAACATTATAACGTGGCGTTGCGGGTAAAAGAGGGCGAGTTGATCGTGTCTGTCGTGTGGGGCGATATGAAAGGCGTGGTCGAGGTCGGTGACAAAGTCGCGAAGATCAACGGGAAGCCCGTGGGGAAATACGATTTCTGCGAGAGTATTATTAACGGGATTCCCGAGTTAAAAACGAAAAAGAAAACCAAGCTGGCGATACAGACCCGACAAGGGGAGAGAATAATCGTTTATCAAAAGGAATAGCGTATGCGGAATATTAAAATATTACTTGTGTTTCTCAGCATCGCGTGTTTATATTTAAATGGGAACGCGCAGCAAAATACGAAACGGGTATGTGACACGATTCATTACGAGTTCATCCGCGAGAAAATCATTATTCCCGTGACGGTAAACGGGGTGACCGTGAAATATATCGTGGACACGGGCGGGCAGACAGGCACGGTGAGAGAGTACGCTGCGGAAATGAAAGCGATGCAAGGGATGGGTGTCCGCGGGGTTTCAGACGTGAACGGGATGAGCCTTTCTTACGAGGAAGCCGTTTTAAAGGACGTGCAGTTAAGCCCGAATTATAAATTGGCTCAGATGAAGAGTATCATTTTCCCGCCGAACGGTTTCTTTCGTGAACTCGGGGTTGCTGGCATACTCGGGAGCGACGCTTTCGCGCAAGCGGTTGTCACCTTTGATGCCCGGAACAAGATAATGATCATCAACTACCCATACCGTCCCGCGGGGTTGAAGATTACGGACGGTGTGCCGTTTTACCCGGGTGGTGCCAATCACCCGATCGTGGATGTTGATTTCGGGGGAATCACCCGCCGTGTGTTATTCGATACCGGTGCCAGCGGATTGTTATCGCTTTCCGCCGATGATTACACCGGGTTAAAAGACAGTGCGGGCAACTGTTTGTTGGGAACGGCTAACGGGATAAAAAACGTCGGTATAGGCGGCTTTGACTTGAAGAATACCGCGGAAATGAGTAAGGTCAGAATCAACGAGGTCAACTTTACGGGAAAGAAATTCACGAACATGGAGAGCGTCACGATCAAAATGGGAATGTCTTTGTTGGGAGTGGAGATGTTGCAATATGGCAAAGTGGTGATAGATTATGCCCGTGACCGTTTTTACTTTTTCCCTTATGAAGATACGATCGAAGATTTGTCCGGCAGGTTAAAAACTTGGAACGTGGGGATATTGCCCGTGGGAGGCCATTTCGAGATTACGACGGTATGGAACAGCGTGCGGGAACAGGTTGCGTTGGGAGATCATGTTATTCGGGTAGACGGGAAAGATTTGTCCGGGTTGAAACAAAGTCAGTTTGAAATAGATGCTTTGCTCGATGCTATTGAAGGGGACAGAACCGAAATTGTAATCTTGAAGGACGGTAAAGAAAAGAAAGTTGAAATTAGAAAATTCTAAGACCTATGAAAAGTAAAATATTTATGTCGTTGGCAATCGTGTTACTCCCGTTATTGACGTTTGCCCAATCCAAAAATACCGCAACTGAGGTAAGGGATTATCGGGAAACGGACGGTAAAATCATTATCGAAATGGTCGTCAACGGTGAGCGGGCGGATTTTGTGCTGGACTTGTCCGGTCATAATGCCATCTTACCGGAATATGCCGAAAAATTCCATATAGATACCGCCTCGAAAGGTGATTTCCGTTACGATACATTTTTGTACAAAAAAGTCCCCACTGCCGGAAGCGTTTCCATCGGCACGATGGCTTTCGGGAACAACGTGTTCGGGAACAATGTATCGGCTTTCGTGTTGGAAGAGCAACCTTATTTGCGGAAACTTGGAGTGGCGGGAATAATCGGGGGTGCGTTGTTCCAAAATGTCGTGCTGACAATCGACAGCAAGCGGAAGAAGATCACGACCTCCGTACCTTATCGTCCCTCGTACATGAAATTGGATCATCGGGCGGATATGAACACGCTGCCGGGAAGTGTGGCTATATTCCCCGTAACTCTTGACAGTACTGCTTTGTCGTTAGTATTTGATACTTGGAACAACGGAATGTTCACGTTGACTCCCGCCGATTATACCAAAATAAACGGTACGACCGGAAGTTCTACCGAATTGTTCAACGGTTATGCGGAAGCCGTGACCACGAATGACACGAAGTTGGCGGGGAAATGTACTTTCGTGAAAAATGATTTGTCCGATGTACTCGTGTCGGAAAATAAGGATTTACCCTGTTCCGTGCTGGGGACCGGGATATTGAACGAGGGAATTATTTCTATTGATTTTCAAAAACAGAAAGTATATTTCCAATCTTTTGATTTGGCAGAAGTGAAGGATGAGGTGCAATCCGGGGTGGAAGTAACGGTAGAAGCGGGTAAACTGAACCCGATTACCCGTGATTATTTTCTCGAACACGTGTATGATTACCGTGCAGGTAAAGAGTTCGTTTTCAAGGGCGACAAACCTGTCGTGATTGATTTCTGGGCGACGTGGTGTGGGCCTTGTATGCGATTGATTCCCGAATTGGAAAAGATGGCGGAGAAATACAAGGATAAAGTTATATTCTTGAAAGTGAACGCCGATCAAGAGAAGGAATTGTGCAGTATATTCAACGTGGTGGCACTGCCGACTTTGTTTTTTATTCCTGTCGGGGGTAAACCGATTATAGAAACAGGCGCTTTACCGGAAAAATACGAAAAGATTATTCAAGAACAGTTATTGAAGTAGGTGATTTCATTGTGAAAGAGAATAAGGAGGGTCAAAAGTCATTTTCTTCTAAAAACTCCTCCGTCTGCTTCGCATCCACCTTCTCTATAAACAGAGGAGGAGCTGGTGACTCTCGCCAAAGACGGTGAGTAACTAAGCTCTCCCTCTGTTTATAGAGGGAAATCGGCGAGTAAGCGAGAACAGACAGAGAACTTGCTCGTTGTCTATCGAGCGAGAGCCGATTCGAGACCGTTTCGGGCTCAATACCCGAAGGGGGGAGGGAGTTTAAAATGATTTTTGACAGCCTCTTATTTTTTTACAAAAAAAGAGACTTTGGCATAAAAATAAAATACTTCGCTAGCAGGTGATTGAAAATTGTTTATTTTTGAAGATTATTAATTGAAGTTTTCATCACCGTGAAGAGAGAGAAGCAAAGGGATAATGCGCAAAATCAAACGTTTACCGTGGATGATCTTTATGATCATTACTACAACGAGTTGGTATTATGGGCTGATTCCATATTGAATAATATGGATGAGGCTGAAGATCTCGTGCAGGATTTCTTTGTGCGTTTGTGGGAGAAAAAATTGAACGAAAACTTGAAAGAAGAGGGACTTCGGTCTTATTTATACGTGTCTGTCCGGAATATGGCGGTCAGAAGACTGAAGGAACAAAAGCGAATGACGCCGTTGTCGGACGTGATTGAGGCGGAAAGGATTTGGGAGGATACGGATTTTTCTCGTGAAGAAATAGTGAACCGAGTATTGCAAGAGTTGGATAAATTACCGCCGAGAAGTCGTGAAGTGCTTGAATGTGTGCATTTGAAAAACATGAAATATGCTGAAGCTGCGGCATATCTGGGACTTTCAGTTGCGACCGTGAAGACTCTTTTAGTGCGGAGTTTGAAGACGCTAAGAGAATCTGTTTCCGGTTCGGCATTCCTCGTGTATGTCTTGATTTGCAGGGGGAAAGACATTTAAATTCGAAAAGTTTAAAAAAAACTGTTTTTCTTGTCAACCGTTTTTGACGTTCTTGTCTACTATAAGTAGAAACAAGATATAAATCATGGATAAGGAGAAATTAGATATACAATTACTTGACTATTGGCAAGGGGAAACACTTTCGAAGGAGGAGAAGGCGGAAGTCCTGCTATGGTTGGAGGAAAGTGAGGAACACCGTCAATATTACGAAATGTTGAAACGGGATTACCTGCGGCAGCGTTGGGCGATGCGGGAGCGTCTGATCGGAAGGAAAGACGAAAGACGATACCGGAAAATGGCAAAAAAGAGAAAGATGATCCGGGTGATTACCACTTTTGCCGCTTCCGTGCTGCTTGCGTTAGGTGTGGGATATTATGGTTCCCGTCCTCAACCGGAACCTGTTCCCGTTATTGCGAAAGGAGAGATTAAAGCCGGATCGGCAAAAGCGAAATTATATTTATCCACGGGAAAGACTGTCGAACTTGAACGGGAGAACATGGATATTTTCGAGCAACAGGATGTATCCATAAAAGTCAACACGGGAGGAATTATCGCTTATCAAGATACCTCAGCTTCTGGCGCAATGTCTACTGTTGCCTATAACCGTCTGGCAGTGAACAAGGGAGGTGAGTACAAGATCGTGTTGTCCGATAGTTCGGAAGTCTGGGTAAATTCAGCTTCGGAACTGGTATACCCGATTCGTTTTGTCGGGAAAAAACGGGTAGTGAAACTTCAAGGAGAGGCTTACTTCAAGGTGCGTGCAGATGCGGAACGCCCTTTTGCGGTGGAGGTAAACGGAGTAGAAGTAACAGCCGTCGGCACGGAGTTTAATGTGAATACCCGGAAAAAAAATAAAGTCGAATCGGTATTGGTGGAGGGGAAAATAAATATACGGAAAGGTCAGACACGGGCAATGTTGAGACCGAATCAATTGGCGATTTATGACGCTGAATCCGGTCAGATTGAGGTAAAAGACGTGGATGTACGAAAATACATCGACTGGAAAAGCGGAGATTTTATCTTTAGTGACGATCGGTTGGAAGACGTGATGGACAAACTCTCCTTGTGGTATGATTGTGAGGTATTCTATCTGGATGCCAAGTTGAAAGAAGTGCGTCTGTCCGGTGACATGAAACGTTACGGGCAGGTGGAGGAATTTTTGAGATTCTTGGAGATAAGTACGGGAGCTAAATTCGAAGTGCGGGGAAAGGCAATTTTTGTGAGTGCAAAATAAAAACGGAAGGATTGGCAGATCCTTCCGTCATAGAGAGCGCCAGAAACCTGGCAAGTAATAATTTAAGGTAACAAAAGTATGGAAAAAAGTGGAGAATGTAAAGGAAATTTACGCTCGACTCAAAAAGTTTTTAGAGTCATGAAAATGATGTGTTTTCTAATGTTCGTGTTGCTGATGCAGGTTCGGGGGGACGTGGTTGCCCAGAATCAGCTGGTCAGCATAGATTTGAAAAATTGCAACGTGGAAGAATTCCTGCGGGAGGTGAAAAATCAGACGGGAATCCGCTTCATGTACAAGAGTGAATACGTGCAGGCTATCCCTCGTTTTGACGTGCAGGTAAAGAAACGGGAAGTCATGGATCTGCTGAATGAAATCTTTGCCGACAAAGGCATAACATGCTTGTATGATGCGGGAGTAATCATCTTGCAGAAGATGCAGAAAGACGAAAAACCGGAAAAGCTCACGGTAAAAGGTATAGTGAAAGACGAGAGAGGACACGTGCTGCCCGGCGTAACCGTTTTGATAAAGGGAACGAGTGTCGGCGTAGCCACGGACGCCAAGGGAGAGTTTACATTGGAGACAGTGAAGCAGGATTCGTTGACGCTTCTGTTTTCATTTATAGGGATGAAAACAAAAGAGGTAAGATGGACGGGACAAAAAACGTTGAATATCGTTTTGGAAGAAGACACGCAGGATATAGACGAGGTCGTTATCACGGGATATCAGACCGTCAGCCGACGCGAATCGGCAAGTGCCGTTTCGACCATCAAAGCAAAAGATATCATGGTACAGGGAGTCGGGTCTATCGACCAGATGTTGCAAGGGCGTATTCCGGGCATGATGGTATTGAATACTTCCGGGGAGCCGAGTGCCACGCCGAAAATCAGGATTCGGGGTAATGCGACCATTAACGGGAATAAATCCCCGGTGTGGGTTGTCGACGGGGTAATTCTTGAACAGGATGTACCTTTCACCGCATCGGATATTAATAGTGAAGACGCCGAATATCTAATTGGTAATGCTATTGCCGGGTTGAACCCGCAAGATATTGAAACCATCACCGTTCTGAAAGATGCTTCGGCGACAGCCATTTATGGGGTAAAGGCGGCGAACGGGGTGATTGTCATTACCACTAAAAAAGGCGAGATAGGTAGCCCGAGGATTAGTTACAGCGGAAACGTAACGATCAACACCCGTCCTTCCTACAACAACTATCACCGTATGAACTCGCGGGAACGCGTATTGTTTTCGCGGCAACTGGTCGAGTCGAATATGAATTTCGGTCGTATCCCTGTCGGCGAAACCTACGAGGCGGCTTACGAGGAATTAATGAGCAAGAAAATTTCTCAAACGGAATTTGAACAGAAAGTGGATAAATTGCAAACGAGAAACACGGATTGGTTTGACCTTCTGTTTCGTTCGGACGTGACTCATACTCATGCGTTGAACGTGAGCGGTGGTTCCGAAGACGTGAAATATTACGTGTCGGCAGGTTATTCCAATATCGAGGGGGCTGCCCGCGGTTCTAATTCCGAGAAATACAGTGCCTTGGCAAAGGTGGACGTCAATTACAATAAATACTTGGGTTTCACGGCTAAAATAGACTTTGCATCCACCTCGAACGAGGGATATTCGGCCGTGGTAAACCCTTTTGATTATGCGTATTCTACCACCCGCACCATGCCGGCTTACAACGAGGACGGTTCCTACTACATGAGTTACCGGGGAAAAGGGGTAAGCGGCAGGGAATATATCGGGTATAACATCCTCAAAGAGTTGGAGAACACGGGAAAATCTTCCCAAATGGATGACTTCAACGCTTTGCTCGCCATAAGATTGAATTTGTGGGAGGGATTAAAATACGAGGGTACATTCTCGTGGCACACGGGAAATACCTCTACCCGCGATTGGGCTACCGCTCAATCCTACAAGGTAACCGATATCCGCGGATACGAGTACGGCGCTTACACGGAATACGACCCGGAGTTTTCTGAATCAAAACTACCTTACGGGGGTATGCTTACCCAAGGATATACAAGAAAAAGCGGCTACACGATACGGAATATGTTGTCCTACTCTTATCGGGTTGATGTACATGATATTTCCGCTTCCGCCGGAACAGAGGCTCGCCGGAATGAATACAAAGGGGTGTCACAAACCGGTTACGGTTGGGTGCCCGAATTCGGGGAAATGTTCAGCCCGGTTCAAACCGACAGTTACGTGGCTAACTACTCGGACAATAAACCGACAAACACGAATTCCTTTACTCAAGTGGCGTCGTTCTTTGGTATCGTCAGCTATTGTTACGACAATCGCTACGTGTTCAATGCCAATATTCGTTCCGACGGTTCCAACAAATTCGGTAGCGATCCGAAATATCGTTGGTTGCCCACTTATTCATTCGCGTTGAAATGGAATGTATCCAACGAGAAATTCCTGAAAGACGTGAAATGGATCAGCAATCTTGCCGTACGCGGGTCTTACGGGATACAGGGGAATATCCACGAGGATGCCACGCCTTATTTGATTGTTAAAGTCGGTGACCGGCATGACATTACCGGACTGCCGGTTTCAAAGATAAGCAAACTGCCCAATCCCGACCTGCGTTGGGAGAAAACGAAATCATGGAACGCGGCGGTTGACTTCGCCTTGTTTAACGGAAGAGTGAAAGGCGGTTTTGATATTTATCGCAAAAACACCTCTGATCTAATCATGTCGAAACAAGTGGCGGCATCGACGGGACAAAATATCCTGTATTACAATGCCGGTAAAATGATAAACAAAGGTTTCGAGGGATTCCTCAACGTGGGATTGGTGGAAACTCGTGATTGGGACTGGCGTTTCGGGTTCAATTTCGGGCGCAATGTAAACGAGATCACTCTGGCGAACCGGAATGACTTGAGCGACGCGAGCGTTGTCGATCAGATGTTGGCGGGAACCCTTGCGATAGAGGGAAAACCGATTGGCTCCATGTACGCTTACCGTTTTGCGGGGTTGAATCAAGATAATGGCTATCCCTTGTTTTATGCAAAGAGCGGGGAAATCGTGCATAAAGCATTGCGGCAGGATCTGGAATTAGTCCATCGAGGTTCTATATTTCCGAAACTTACCGGGGGATTCGACACGCAGGTTACATTCATGAAGTCATTCTCTTTATCCATGAACTTCTCGTATAGCGTGGGAAGTGTATCCCGCTTGCCGAAATTCTACGATTCGTCCACCATAGACCCGTTGACCAATCTTTCCGACGAATGGCTGAAATGCTGGAAGCAGGCAGGGGACAACACCATTTACCCGGCGCCCTACAATTACACGGATTTCAGAAATTATCTGGCAACGGAAGCCGGGGCAGCGTATGATATTTCAACCGGACTCACGGGAAGTCCCGACCCTTACGTCTTGTACAATTACAGTGACATAAGGGTGGCGAAAGCCGATTTCTTGAAATTGAAAATGGTGGCACTCAGCTATAATATGCCCCGGGAAGTACTCGATTATTTGCATATTTCCAACATGGTGTTGCGCTTCCAAGTCACGAACCTGTTCACGATAGCCGATAAAAAATGGAAAGGATTAGACCCTGAAACCAACGGGGCGAATATCCCTTCTCTGCCCACGTATAGTTTTGGTGTTAATGTATCTTTCTAAAAACAGACTGTTATGAAAACGATAAATAAATACATTCTCTTGTTATTCATTCCGTGGCTGGCAATGGCTTGTAATGATTATTTAAAGGGAGATTCCGCCGATCTTTTGATTCCGACGGACGTGAATGACTTTGTCCCGCTGTTGTTGGGGGAAGCCTATCCCGATCAATTTGCCTCTCTAATCGGGTGGACAGCCTTGATGACCGATGACGTGGAAATGGGACCGCTCTATTACGACGAATCCATGTACAACAACAGCAAAGTGGACATGATAGATGCTGTCGATCGGGATGCGGGTGACGGCGAGGTACTTTATACATGGTGGGAAGATTATTCGCAATACATCACGGACAAGTTCTGGGACAGCCGTTACAAGAATATACTGGCGTGCAATCTCGTTATCGACGCTTTACCCGATATGAAATATGCCGAGAACGAGCGGGGAACTTATTGTAAACTGGCGGCACAGGCTTACACGCTGCGCGCGTATCATTACTTCTGCCTTGTTAATACCTATGCCGCCCCTTGGTCGGAGGAAAACAAAAGTAAATTGGGTGTAATCAAACGAACCTCTCCCGTGGTCGACGTGGATGCGGTCGAACGGGCATCGGTAGAAGATATCTACACGCTCATTAACGGGGACTTGACCAAAGCACAGGAATACCTGCCGGACGCGAGTTCCGATTATTCCAAGTGGGAAATTACCCCGGCGGCGGTCTATTTCCTTGCCTCTCGCGTGGCTTTGTTCCGGGAGGACTGGAATGAGGTCATCCGGGCTTCCGAAGAGTTTATGGCGTTGGAAGGAAATCCGCTTTATGACCTGAATAACGTTAACCGGGATTCCTGCGGGTTGTCCGGTAGCGACTACTTCTTTATTAATCAAGTAGGTAATAGCGAAACGGTATTCCTTTTTAGTAAAGATGACAAGGAATACAAATTTATGTCACCCGCCAGTTATTATACATATTACGGTTGGGGATTCCATACCTCGTGGACGGGTGACAACGCATTGCTGAACCTTTACGAGGAAGGCGACCTGCGTGAGGAAGTCTATTTCGCCCGATTGTTCAAGTTAGGCGGTACGAGATTAAGACCGGAATACTTCGCGGGACAGGCTTACCCGTTGAAAGCCGATCGGTTTTCAAGAGTGGGGCAGGCGCGCGAATGTTGGAGAAGCCCGGAAGTGTACCTGAATATGGCAGAAGCCTATGCCCGTAAAGATAATAACATCAGCCAAAAGGCAATAGACCTGTTGAACGAGTTGAGGGAAAAGAAATTTCTAGCCGCGTCCTATACCCCGAAAACCGTTTCAGACTTCGCCTCGCGGGACGAGTTAATCCGGTTCATCTGGAAAGAACGCCGTCGGGAACTTTGTTTCGAAGAGGCGATGCGCTTCTGGGACATGCGCAGGCAAGGGATGCCGCGAATCGAGCATAAATTCTATTCCTCGATGAATACTTACAAAACATTCGTGTTAGAGGCGGGCAGCCCGAACTACCTGTTGCCCATCCCGCTTTCCGAGACAGAATACAACGACGGGGTAACCGACAATCCGCGGGTGACCGTCGTGGGACAGTAAGAACATGAACAATAATTCAAAACGAGTATGATGAAAAAATTAATATATAGCCTTGTGATTCTGTTTGTACCGCTCGTGTTTGCCTGTACTTCAGAAGATTCGCTTAAACCGCTGCCGGAATTGGGTAATCCGCCTTTTGAACTGCCGCGTGGAGAGGCAGGTTCCGTGGAAGAACAAATTTATTCCGTTTACGAGAAATACGGCTCGTTCGTGCTTTATGATTTCGACCGGACTGAGTTCTACACGACATGGAACAGTAGGACTGTCTACTGGTACGCTCCCGTGAAAGAAGCGAATAAAAACTACGTCGGGCAAATGGTCACCTTCATGCTGGAAGATGTCTTCGCCAGTTACCCGGAAGCGTTTATTGCCAAGTTCCTGCCGAAGAAAATCTATCTGGTCGATTCCGTTTGCAACTCTTCCACTTACAATCGGTCTAATCTGGTCACCACGCTGAACTTGAACAACCACGGCATGGCGGTTTCGCACGTCGGGAGCGGTATGGATCAATTCGGTGACAGCGACTGGGAAAAAGTCCGTTCCGGCATCGTTACGGGTATCATGGGGACAATCTACGACTCGATGGATGTGCCCGCCGAATTTTTCTCGTTGGTTTCATACCAGTTTATTTACCAGTATGATGAGGAAGAGGACGCCGACCCGGAAGGAGAATTTGATGCCTACCACTATGTGCTCTATTCACACGGGCTGGTTGGTTCCGATCATTATCCGGATTACGGGTATTTCATGCCGCACAAGGATGGTGCCGATCTGGGGGACTACCTGTCGTTTCTCATGTCGACCCCCAAGACGGAAATGGATCGCATTTTCGCCCGTTTCGATATCGTGAAACAGAGAGCCTTCCTGATTGCCAAATTTATCGTGAAACAGATGGAGATGGACCCGATAGCGTTGCAGAACTCGTTCTGTCCTAACGATCCTCTTCCTGTCGGTTATTTTGATTAAAGTAAAAACAAAAGATAATGTTCAAAAGATTTTTGAGTTTTATAGTATGTTGCCTCGCGTGTGAGGCAGCATATTCCCAAGTCGCCTATGACATCACGGGCGTTTGGAAAAGCGGTGCCGGGAAAACGCTCAGCCTGCGTAGTTTGGAAAACGGGAACATCGAGGGCGTGTTCGTGGATTCCGTGGTTGTGGCTAGCGACGGAACCTTTGCGCTGCGGGGGGAGCTCGACCGGAAACAATGTGCCATGATCGCGTGCGTGAAACAGGGCTATCGTGCCGTTTTTCTGGACGGGACCCCCGTCAAGTTGGAAATCAAGGACGTGGAGTACTCGTACAAAGACCCGTCGGCAGCCTTCGTGCTGGAGAAAGAGACGCGGGAACATGCGGCAGCACAAGATATGGTACGATTTTGGGGAGATGACTACGTCCGTAATTTTTCTCTCGGTGGTTTGGGACTGACTTTGAAGCGGGCTGAAACAAAAGCGAAACGGGATTCTGTCGCCATACAGATAGCCGAAGTCAAAAAACAGCAACACGATCAGATAGAACACTTTCTTCAACATTACAATGATAGCGACGTCGCTCCTTTCTTTATCGAGATGAATATGTTGAGAATGATGTCACTCGATGATATCGCTTCTTTTTACAACCGTCTGTCCGAGCGTGTCAAGCAAACGGGTAAAGGAAAAGAAATGGGGGAACGTATCGCCCAATTGAAAAAACTGGCTCCCGGGAGTCCTGCCCCGGAATTTGAATTGACGACTCCCGACGGGAAAAAACTCGCTCTGAAAGATTTGCGGGGGCGTATCGTACTGATTGATTTTTGGGCATCATGGTGCGGTCCTTGCATGGACGAGATGCCTAACGTGAAAGCCTTGTACGAGAAATACCGCGACTGCGGACTGGAGATAGTGGGTGTATCTATGGATAATAACAAAGCGAATTGGGAAAAGGCAATCGGGAGAGCCGGATTGACGTGGCATCACGTTTCATCCCTGAAGGGAATGAACCGATGCCCGATAGCGAAATTATACCAAGTGGTAGCTATCCCGAAACTGTATATCATAGGGAAAGACGGGAAAATTATTGCCAAAGATTTGCGCGGCGAAGAATTGCGCGATAAAATGGATGAACTTTTTCAAGAATAAAATAATAAACTGTATATGATAAAGATATTGACAAACGGGGTAATAATCCTCGCGTGTGCTGTGTTCGCGTTCTCCTGTTCACGAGGTGTCGCCTACCGGATTACCGGCACGTGGGAAAACGGGGCAGGTAACAAATTGTACTTGAATGGAATCGTTGATGGCAAAAATCAACGGGTGATAGATTCGGTCAGTGTGGCTCCTGATTTCACCTTTTCTTTAAAAGGAAATGTAGATGAGGTACAGAAAATGGTATTGACCTATGGCAAAGACAAAAAGAAAGAAATCATAGTGGACGGCGAACCGATGACGATCACCTTCAAGGAAACTACCAAAGAATGGAAGGGCAAACAGACGACCTCGATAACGGTCACGTGTGAAGGCAATAAAGAGCAGGAACTGCTTGAAAAAGGGAGCAGTCTTAAAACGACAGTGTCGTTCATGCAACTGGGAAAGATGATGGCTGCCGGTAAAGTGGATTACAGCGATCAAGCTGCCGTCGATTCCCTCAAGCACATGTTCCACGTTCTGGATAGTGCGCTTACCGCTTCGATTCGGAATTACATGGATTCAACCCGTGATGCTTACGCTTCGACTTATTTTTTCGAGAGTTACTTGATGGATAACTACACGTTCGAGGAAGTGCAGGATTTTTATAATCATCTGACCGATCGGGTGAAACAATCGGCACCGGGCGTGAAATTAAGGCAGAATATCGATGAAATGGGTATGGTAAGTGTCGGGGGAATAGCCCCGAACTTTAGGGCTGCGACTCCTGACGGGCAGGAACTCTCCCTGTACAGTTTGCGGGGACACGTCGTGTTGCTCGATTTCTGGGCTTCGTGGTGTGGTCCGTGTATGGCTGAAATGCCTAACGTGAAAGAGATTTACAAAAAGTATCACGACCGGGGATTGGAAATACTGGGAGTTTCTCTGGATTCGAAAAAAGAACCTTGGGTTGCTGCCATCGAGAAGAACGAGTTGAATTGGAAACACCTGTCAACCTTGAATAAATTCGATTGTCCCATAGCGCAACGCTTCCGTGTAACCGGAATCCCGCGGATGTACATTATCGACAAGGAAGGGAAAATCGTCGCGCAGGATTTGCGGGGAGAGGCATTAGCCCAAAAGATGGAAGAACTTTTCGCCGGACAAAAATAGTTGTTCGCGCTAGCTTTGTGCGTGTGAATTTTGGATGGATTGGAGGTGTGTCAAAACACACCTCTAGTTTATAAAGTTCATAAAGTCGAGCCTTCGGCTCCTAAAGTTTATAAAGTCAGTGTTTTAAAACGCAATGATGTTCAGTGTTATAATATGCTAACAACCTGTACATTTGACCTTACGACATTATGGATTTTCAGATCTTATGGACAAGAGGGCATGTTTAGACACGCCCTCTTTTTTAATTGAGTCCCGTTTTCCCCTGTTTTAAGTATTCGAACGGGCAATACTTGAGGAGTAATGTGGTCGTACGTTTGTTATAGATACAGAGTAGAAACGCTTCGGGGTATATCTACAACGGAGCAATAACGATAGAACACTGGGTGAAGGTGCTTACTTTAAGAGAAAGATGACCTTTATGTTTGGGATTCTTCTTTTTATCAGAATTCGGACAGAATTTGAAGAGAACCCGTTGAAGTCCTGAGTCAAACACGTATTACCTTCGAATCACTCCCGTATCAAAGGCGCTTGGGTGCGTTTTTGATACGGGAGTGATTTAAAAGTGATGCAGTCGTGTACACTGATTCGAGCGGATTTGGCACGGGATATCGGTTGCTTAAAGACGTGTTCATGTCTTAAATAGGGGTGTTCGTGAAAACACGTGGGCTCTTTATGAAAAATGGTAGGAAAAGGGTAAAGCGGGAAGTATATTTGTATAGGAAAAGTTCTTTGACATGTTGATTGATACTATTTGCCGGGGTAGTTGGCAGGAGGAAAGTGTGGGATGTGGAACGTGCCTTGTTGGTAAGAACGGAAAATATTTAGTCGTTTTTTGTGCGAAATTTCGATTATTGCCTATATTTGTTCTGTAACAGTGGTGTATTATGGATACGGTTATCGGAATAAATAACAAGGATCGTCGGATTTTCAAGGTCTTTTTCGAGAAGAACTTCTCGTCTGTGGTAATGTTTGCCAATAAATATATTGATGATATGGAGATTGCGGCCGATATTGCGCAAGAATGTTTTATCCGATTATGGCGTGAGGATTTAACTTTCGAGTCGGAGGATAAGATCAAGGGATTTTTGTACACCACGGCGAGAAATCTTGCCTTGAACGAATTGAAACACGGTGCGATTGTTACCCGTTACGTGCAGAAAGGAATGCTGGAATCCGAAGAATATACGCGGGATAATATAATCGAGGAGGAAGTATACGCTTTGGTTTACAAGGCTATCGACGAATTGGCACCACAGTCCCGCAAAGTGATACTAATGTCACTTCAGGAACTCTCGAACGGGGAGATCGCCGAGCAATTGAATATTTCAATCAATTCGGTTAGGACGTTGAAACAGAATGCTTACAAGAAACTGCGGGGCTTATTGAAAGACTATTTTTATCTTCTTTTCTTGGTGGACTGGACTCGCTTGCCTTGATATTGTATTTTCAATATTTAACATTGTTTTTTTGAAAAGGGATTCATCGATTTCTTTTTTTCAGTTGTTATATGAATATACAATGCGATAAAACAGTCGAAAGCGATGATACAAGACAAAAGAATACACCAATTGATAGCCAAACAACTTTTGGAAGGGGTGGACGAAAAAGAGAGGCGGGAATTGGAGGAGTGGCTAAAGGAGCCGGAGAACCGGATTCTCTACGAGAAGATGACGGAGAAAAGCCACGTGAGGTCGAGAATCCAGAAATGGGCTTCTATTGACGTGGAGAAATACGCGAATGCCTTCGGGAAGGAAATAGATATGAAGCACGACAGAAGGATCGGGAAATGGTGCGCGTATGCGGCGGCAGTTGCGGCATTGGTCGCTGTCGGAATCGTGTTTTGGGTGTTGACGGTAAAGGATGCGGGGGAGCCGTGTTTGGCGGATGCCGCGATCGTGCCGGGGCAAGCGAAGGCGGTGTTGGTGTTGGACGACGGGAGGCAGGTCGAGCTGGATACTCGAAGTATGAATGAAATCGTCGAGAAAGACGGGAAGATCATCATGAACGATTCCGCGGGAATTAACTATAACCGGGAGGTGGGAGAACAGGGAACGGGATTGACGAATAAAGTTATTGTTCCGACCGGGGGAGAGTATAATCTGATATTGAGTGACGGGACAACGGTTTATTTGAATGCCGAGAGTAAAATAGAGTTTCCCGTGAAATTTTCGGGCAAGGAGAGGGTGGTCACGTTGGAAGGAGAGGCGTATTTTCAAGTGGCGGCATCCAAGAAACACCCGTTTATCGTGAAGACGAAAGATATGGATGTGTTGGTGACCGGGACGGAGTTCAACGTGAAGGCGTATCCCGACGAGTTGAATGTGCAAACCACATTGTTGAAGGGGAACGTGTCTGTTTTCACGGGATTCGGGAAAAAAGAGGAGGTGGGAATCATACCCGCCCAACAAGCGCAATGGAACCGGAAGAAAGCGGCGTTGGAAGTGCGTGAGGTCGATCCGGCTTTATTTACGGCATGGCGAAACGGGCAGTTTATTTTCCGGCAGGACAGGTTGGAAGATATCATGCGGACGTTGGCACGCTGGTATGACGTGGAAGTCGTTTATCTTGATGAATCTATAAAAGATATGGCTTTTGCCGGGAAATTGGACAGGAGCGAGGATATCACGCCGATATTGAATGTACTGCGTGCCACGGATAAGTTGACAGTAGAAGTGAATGGGAAACGTATTGTTTTAGGAGTGAAATAAAAACAAGCGATGCTGCGAACATCGCCTGTCAATATCTCACTTTCATGAGATAAGTGTTTTAAAAATTTTGAAAAACAAAGTTATGAAAAAAAAGTGGAAAGAGTATTTCCCCTGTAAAGGGAAGTATGGAAAAATTTTTAGGATTATGAAATTATGTATGTGTGTGTTATTTTGTTCTGTTATGTCCCTGTCTGCCAGTGTGCGGGCTCAACAGATGAAGGTGAGTATAGAGATGAGGGGGGCTACCTTGGAAGAGATTATTTGGACGTTGGAGAAGAAAAGTGAGATTACCTTTTTTTATAACGTGGCAGATGTTGCCGGAATCAAAGGGCTGGATGCAGTTTTTAAAGATACGTCTTTAGAGGAAATTTTAGGTAAGGTACTGGAAGGTACGGGGCTTTATTATCAGATGAATGATAAGGTTGTGGTCGTAAAACGTTTGATAGAATCGAAGACCGATTCTTTAACGAATGCGCGGGTGACAGGGTACGTGAAGGATGAGGGAGGTTTGCCGTTACCCGGGGTTTCCGTGTTGTTGAAGGGGACAACTGTCGGTGTCTCGACGGATAAGAACGGGAAATTTGTTTTGATGGTTCCCGATTTATCAAAGGCGACAATTGTTGTGTCCTTTATTGGGATGAAAACACAGACATTGTCCTGCTTGCGCTTTAAAGAGATGAATCCTTGGGTGATCGTGATGGAAGAAGACGCTCAGGAAATGGAAGAAGTGGTGGTGACCGGGTATCAAAGGATTGACAAGCGATTGTCTGCCAGTTCCACTTACACGGTGAAAGCCGCCGATATTATGAAATCGGGAATGAATTCGATCGATGATATGTTGCAGGGCGAAATCCCGGGATTGATGATTGTGAATACCTCGGGGAGTCCTTCAGCTCTTCCGAAGATACGAATGAGGGGAACGGCAACATTATTGGGAAATGCGGCTCCCGTTTGGGTGATTGATGGAGTAATCCGGGAAGATCCTGTGAATATCGCTAATGAAGACGTTGCTGCCGCGATGGAAATGACGAACCCGAATTATTTAATGTTTGGTAACGCTATATCGGGTTTAAACCCGATGGATATAGAAAGTATCACTTTTTTGAAGGATGCTTCCGCCACTGCGATTTACGGGACAAGGGCGGCAAACGGTGTGATTGTCGTGACGACGAAGAAGGGGCGTTCGGGGAGGACGGCAGTGAATTATTCGGGAACTTATACCGTGAAACAGCGTCCTTCTTACCGGAAATCGGCTGATGTGATGAATTCCCAAGAGAGAATGAAATTATCGAAAGAGTTTTTCGAGGATGGGTTGATACTGGCATCCACGCCTCGTTACGGTTATGAGAAAGCGATGCTTGATTATTTGGAGAATAGGATACCTTTTAGCGATGTAGAACAAGAGTATTCAAGACGGGAGGTTATGAACACGGATTGGTTTGACGTGCTGTTTTCTAATGCCTTCTCCCATTCCCACTCGCTTTCTATTTCGGGGGGAAAGGATAGAATATCTTATTATATCTCGGCAAGTTTTGCCAGTGACAAAGGAACGGCGAACGGGGATGATGTGAAGCGTTATACGTTGAATTCCAGAGTGGAATTACCCGTGTTCAAATGGTTGGATGCCGATTTTAAAATGGAATATTCCAATCGGCAGGTCTCTTCTTTTTACGACGTGAATCCGATGAATTACGCGTTGAGAACTGCCCGTACCTTAGCAGCAGACGAGAGATACGTGAGATCGACGAATTACGTGTCGCAGGAGATTAAAGAGGGACAGTATCAAGGAGTGCATAAATTCACGTATGATTTGACTTATAACGTGCTGGATGAGTTAAGGGAATCAGGTTCCGAGGGAGAAAACCAATCATTCTCGACAGCACTTTCTTTAAGGGCGAATATTCTGGCAGGATTGAAAGGTGATGTGTTGGTTTCTTATTCTGCCACTCGCGGGTTAACGGAAAAGTGGGCTACCGACCGTTCTTATTATATGGCTAATTTGAGAGGTTATGATTACGGGAGCGTGGAGCCGGGAAGTATCAACGAGAAATTGTCAATGTATCCTTACGGGGGCAGGTACGAGCGGGACGAGGAGAATAGTGATTTGTGGATGGTGAATGCCCGGTTGAATTATATGAAGACGTGGGATGACGTGCATTCATTGAACGTGATGGTCGGGGGAGAGATGACTTCACATAAACAAACGGGGTTTGAAACGGCGGAATACGGTTACTTCCCCGATAGAGGTAAAGTGATTTATTATGAATATAATCAGGCAGATGCCGGGAATTTGTACGATTTCTACGGTACTTCCGCCAGCAAGCATCCTGTGTCCTTGACCGACCAGATTAATAATAAAATGTCTTTGTTGGCGACCTTGGCTTATAGCTATAAGAATCGTTATATTTTAAATACGAATTTCCGGGTGGATGCATCCAGTCGTTTCGGTAAGAAGACGAACAATCGTTTTTTGCCGATCTGGAGTATTGCCGCTCGTTGGAACGTGGTTTCGGAGAGATGGATGGAAAAGCAGAAATGGTTTAACGATTTGTCACTTAAAGTATCTTACGGTTTGCAGGGAAATGTGATTTCAACAGTGGGACCGGATTTAATAGCGAAATATCCCTTGAAGCCCATAGACGAGTATATCGGTGAATATGTTCTGAATTTAAAAAGTTTGCCTTATCCCGATCTGCGGTGGGAGAAGACTCAAACTGTCAATTTGGGACTCGAATTCTCTATGTTCGATAGTCGTTTCAGCGGTTCCGTGGAATATTACCAGAAGAGGGGCAAAGAATTATTGTACACGTTGAACGTGCCCGTTGAACAAGGTGTGGATGCGGCTTACCAGAACGGGGCGAATATCCGGAACGAGGGGATAGATGTTTCTTTAACTTTTGTACCGTTGAAAACACAGAATTTTAGGTGGACGCTTTCTCCCGTGCTTTCATGGAACAGAGATAAGATTCGTCGTAAAACGGAGAACAGGTCTTATGGCGAGTATTTGTCGGGGACAGTTGTGTTGAATGATTATGCGGTGAGTTCGTTTTGGTCATGGAAATACAAGGGATTGACACATGAGGATGGCTTTCCTGTTTTCGAGTATGATAGTGGAAACGGGTACACGAACACGGAGATGAAAGAGGACCCGACGAAATTTCTTGAATACTCGGGGCGTCGTAACCCGGTCGTGACCGGAGGGCTTTCCACTCGTTTCGTTTTTTATAATTTCACGTTGAGGGCTTCTTTTGCTTATAATCTGGGAGCTAAAATCCGGTTGCGTCCCGTGTATGATTCCCGTATGGCGCTGGATGCTCCAAGCCACTACGAGAATGTTCCGGCGGAATTCGTGACACATTGGCGTAAGCCGGGGGACGAGGAATTTACCGATAACCCGGGGTTCTTGAAACCGGGACGTACCTATATGTACGTGCACCCGGCGGGCACGGAAAGTATGTACACGATGTGGGACGAGGGAAATCACCGGGTGGTGAGTGGAGATTTCTTGCGTTGCCGCAGTATCGGATTGAATTATTCGTTCCCGAAAAGTGTCGCTTCTCGTTTGGGATTAAACGGGTTGACAATGGAGCTTTCGGGAAATGATTTATTCGTGATAGCTAACAAACGGTTGCGCAACCAAGATCCGGAAACATCGAGTTCGGCCGTACCGAGACAACCTTCTTATAATTTTACTATTAATATTAGCTTATGATGATTATGAGAACGATGAAGCAATTATATATATTGATTTTATGTGCGGGGTGTTTCTCTGCTTGTGATAGTTTTTTGGAGAAGACACCTCAGGATGAAATGATTCCGGAAACGACGACCTCTTTCAATGAATTGTTGTGGGGGGAAGGGTATCCGGCAGAGGGAAGAGCCATGGATGTGGTTTGTTCCTATTTGAGTGATGAGTATACCAGTTTGTATTCTTCCGGCAGATCGGATGAGGCTTTGCTATACCAGAATTTTTACACTTGGCAACCGTTGGCTTATGAAATTGCTTTGGATGCGGAAGAACAAGGCGGATATGGCATGACTGGCGGGATGAATTGTTGGGAGAATTATTATAAACGGGTACTGGGATGTAATATTGCTTTGAAATACGCGGATGGCTCAATCGGGACGGACGAGGACAAGGAGCGTTTAAAAGGTGAAGCTCTTGTGTTAAGGGCTTTCTATTATTTCCAGTTGGTGAATTATTACGCACTGCCTTACAGCAATAAAGATTCGTTGACGAATCCGGGAGTACCGATTGTCTTGAGTCCGGATATTGTAGAAACCGGTTCGCCGAGGAATACGGTATCCGAAGTGTACAGGCAAATTTTGTCGGACTTGAATGAAGGTATCCGTTTGTTGGAAATGAGAGGAAGGGAATCTGCTGTTTACCGTTTGAACGCGTTGTCCGCTCATTTGCTTGCTTCCCGTGTTTATTTGTACATGGAAAATTGGGATGCAGCTTTGATGCATTCCCGTTACGTGATGGAGCGTAAGGATTTGGTAGACTTAACGGGTGAGTTACCAACATTGAAGGTTCTGGAGAATGGAAATAAAGAGATTATCTGGATGTACGGGGCTAAACAGAACTGGTATAATGTGGGTGGTTCTGCTACGGATAGCTACTGTCCTTCCAACGAGTTGATGAAGTTATTTGAACAAACGGCTCCGGCAAAAGATTGCCGTTTGGAATATTATTTTTCGGATATTACGGATTGGATAACAGGCGAGGTGGTTGGTCAGAAGGTGGATAAGTGGGCGGCTAAGTCCGTCACTTTCGGTCAGGCATTCCGGGTTGCCGAGGCTTGGCTGAACGGGTGTGAGGCTTTACTGCAGAAATACAAGAAAACTGGGGATGCACAAGCCGGGCAAGAGGGATTGGATTTATTGAATGCCTTGCGGGCTAAGCGAATATTTCCGGGAGACGGTGAAGTTCTGGATGAAATTCCGATGCAGGAAGCTGATGATTTGTTGAAAATTTATCGTGAAGAGCGTCAACGCGAACTTTGCTTCGAGGGACAGCGTTGGTTTGACTTGCGACGTTTCGGTATGCCTGAAATAAAGAAAATCTGGCAGTTGAATGAACAACAGAATGAAACTTACGTGTTGAGAGAGGGTGATCCGATGTATGTACTTTCTATTCCTTCCGAAGCCATTGACCGGAACGGAAAATTGGAACAGAATCCGGGAGCCTCGGAACCTCAAAGAATGCCGTTATAAATCGAATTAAAATGAAAGATATGAATAGAATAACTATAATTATCGGATTAGGAATCTTGTCCTTGTGTTTTTTGTTGTGCGGGTGTAGTTATGAGGACGATAAGATTGACGCGGAGGGACTCGAGGAAAAATACAGTGTGCCGCAAGGCGAACATGAGTTTGATGACCAGATTGTGGATTTTTATCAGTCGACGGGTACTTTTTTGTTGTATCGTTACGATCTGATTGATGCTGTTTGGAACGTGACAAGTTTGTATCCCAATAATGCGTACCCGTTGAAAGTGACTCTCCCGAAAGAGGAGTATCTGGAAAAGGCGGTTAGTTTGCTATTTTCCGAATGGCTGGGGTTGTACTCCCCCGAGACATTAAAAGCAACTTTGCCGAAAAAGATTTTACTGGCGGATACTGTTTTGCGGAAGAAAAGTCTGACGGATGAAGGTGCTTTGGTCGATTACACGTACACGGTTGATAATATTTGTATCGGGAACGTGAACGAGAGTATTAACTTGATTACGAGTTCATCCCGGAAGAAGAAATACAAGGCGATGTTGAATTTTGCTTATATTTCATATTGTATCGATTATCAGAAGATGGACGTGCCGGAAGCTTTTTACGCGGAAGTGGATTACTCTAAAGTGACGTCCAAGAATGCCGAGGACTGGGGTATCGTGAAATGGAGTTCCGGTATTGGAGCCAAGGAGGATATGTTGGGTTTCATCGAGTTGATTTTCACGGAAGACCAGTTTATGTTTGATTATTTCTGGTTCGCGAGTCCGGATGATTGGGGTGTTGATTCCAAAGGTATGATTAAGAAAAAATGCGGAATCCTAGTCGACGAGATGAAGCGTATTTACGGTATCGATCTGGAAGCTCTTTCCGGTTTGAAATTGAAATAGTGATGTCTGAATATACTACTCCTTCTGCTTCTTCCTTGATATAAACGGAAGTAGAGTCCGGAAAATTGTTCCTTGTATCCTGTGCTTTCCTTAAGGGGGAAGTGGAGGGAGTAGGTTTTGTATGTAATAAATAAAAGTATGTTATGAAAAAGTGGAAAATGGTAAGTGCGGTATTATTGTTGGTATTTCCTTTTTATCGGGAAGTACAAGCCGCGCTGCAAAGTAAAAAGGTTGAAACCGTTGTCAAAGCGGATACGGTAAAGGAAAAAAAGGATGAAGTGAAAAAGCCGACGGCTTACGAGAAATTGTTTCAAGATAAGTCTTGTAAGAGCGTGAAAAGTACGTTTATCACGATTCACAAAATAGAGGACAAAGTTTATTTTGAATTTCCGTTGAAATATTTAAAGAGAGAAATGTTACTTGCTTCATCACCGGCTGCCGCGAGCAATAATTTCGTGTGTGAAATCGGGGTGAAAAGTACGAATCATGTTAAATTCACGAAAGATGATACATTGATTTGCTTGCGGAAAGTTAATTCTACAACGACCTGCACGCAACGGGAGGAAGCGATGAAAAAAGCTGTAGCCCGGAATAATCTGGATCCGATAGTTGCATCCTACAAGATATTGGCTTATAACCCGGATAGTACTGCCGTAGTTTTTGATGTTTCCGGTATGTTTTTGAAGGAAAATGAAATGTTGCCGATTCTGCCAGAACAGGTCGGACAATATTCCGTTTCTTCCAGAATGGGAAATAGTGAACCATTTGTGTCTGAAATGAAGTCTTTTGACGATAATTTGACGATTAGGACGACGATGTCTTTTTCCGTTTTATTAAAATATTTCATGTTTACTGTTTATCGGAATGATGTTACGGTTGTCGCTGCCCGCTCGTTAATGCTCTTGCCGGAAGAAAAGATGCGCCCCCGATTTAGCGATTCCCGGGTGGGAATATTCTTGTACAATAAATTGAATGTATCGACCGAGGAAGATCAATTACAAAGTTATTCCGTGGCTCATCGCTGGAGGGTAGAACCGAAAGACGTGAAAGCATACGCGAAAGGTCAATTGGTAGAGCCTGTGAAACCTATCGTGTTTTATTTGGATGATGCATTCCCGGAAGCATGGAAAAAACCGATAAAAGAAGGGACTTTACGTTGGAATAAGGCTTTTGAAAAAATCGGTTTTAAAAATGTTATTCAAGTGAAGGATTACCCGAAGAATGATGCGTCGTTCGATCCTGATAATTTGAAATATTCTTGTATCCGCTATATCCCGTCTTCCACGGAAAATGCGATGGGGCTTTCTTTTATGGATCCTTCCACGGGTGAGATTATAGCTGCTACCGTATTGATCTATAATGATGTAGTGAAGGTTATCAATGGTTGGCGTTTTGTTCAGACCGCACAACTCGATCCTAGCGTGCGAACCAAGAAGATGCCGGATAAGATTATTGCCGAGTCGATAGCTTATGTGGTGGCTCATGAGGTAGGTCATTCACTGGGATTTATGCACAATATGGCGGCATCCGCCGCTTATCCGGTGGATTCGTTACGTTCGGCTTCTTTCACGAAAAAGTATGGGACGACGCCTTCCATCATGGATTATGCCCGATTTAATTATGTTGCCCAACCGGGAGATAAAGGGGTGAAGTTGACTCCGCCGGATTTGGGGGTATATGATGAATTTTTAATCAAGTGGGCTTACCAGTATTTTCCAAAAGCGAAAGACGCCGAGGAGGAAAGTAAGATTTTAGAAAAATGGGTGGACGAGAAAGCCGGAGATCCTAGGTATCGTTACGGGCGGCAGCAAATATACAGTCGTTATGACCCGAGTGCCCTCGAGGAAGATTTGGGGGACGATCCTGTAAAAGCAGGTGATTATGGCGTTAAGAATTTGCAGTATATCTTGAAGAATATGGATGAATGGATCGTGGATGACGAGAACGGGAAACAGAAAGCTGATTTGTATTCGGAGTTGACGGGACAATATTATCGTTATATCCGTAATGTACTTTATAATATCGGAGGTATTTACTTGACTTCAGTGAAAGAGGGGACACCGGGAAATATTTACCAATCTGTACCCCGGGAGGTGCAAAAGGCTTCGTTGGCTTGGGTGATGAATCAATTCCGTACTTGTGATTGGCTGGATAACGAAACGTTGAAAAAGAAACTTCCGTTGAAAGTCAATTCCAGTATTGTTGTTCGTAAACGGATAGCGGAAGTTTTAAAAAAGAGTTATGAAGGTGTGATTCTGTCCGCTCATGTTGCTAAAGAAGAGCCTTATACGGTGGAAGAGTTCTTTGATGATTATTATAAAGGAGTGTTTGAAAATATTCTTACAGGCAGGGCTTTGACGGAAGGTGATAAGATTTTACAAACGACGGCGCTTGATTTGTTAAGTGAAACTTTGCAGGAGAAGAAAGAGAAAGGACTTTTCAGTTTGGCTTCAAGTCAAAATGCTTATGCTCCTTCACCGGATGATCTGATTGCTTATGGATTGGACGAAAACGAAATGATTGAAAAGTATATCGGAAAGTTCGAGAGATTGGAAACGGAATCTGTAGATTTGAATTTAAAGAAGGAGTTATCTTTAAACAGCTTCGGGAATGGTTATGGCTGGCAGCATGAAGTGAATTGGCAGGTAATAGATAATTCAAAGGTCTATATTTATGATATGGCGTTGAGAGTAAAACAATTATTGGAGGAAACATTACCTTCTTCAACAGGTGATGCGAAACGTCATTACCAGTCTCTTTTGTTTACGTTGAACCGATTATTAAAGTGATAGCGTGATGCAAGTACGAATTTTGATATGGATTATATTTATTGTTTTATTTTTGAAGTGTACCCCTCCCGAGGGGTACCGTTTTTACCTTTCCGGTAATATCGCGGGGAAAGATACAGGGCAAGTGGTGTTATTTACACCGGAAATGACAACGAGTGCGACAGGCGAATTGAAACAGGGAAAATTCAAGTTGAAAGGAGAGGCTGCGGAACCGGGTAACTTTTGCTTGCAGATAGGGGATAAGAAATTATTCTTGTTGTTGGATGGTAAGAAAATGGAGTTGGTTTCGGATTACGAACATCTTTCCGCGGATAGTTTGACAGGCTCTCCTGCAAATGAATTACGTCTGGAATTTGAACGGATTTTATATGAAGAATATGAATCCAAGTTGATGGAAGTGTACGAGAAATATAATTATTTCAAGATCATGGAAGCCAAAGATCAAGTATTATTGGATGAAATGATGACAGAAAGTATGAAACACGATTCGTTACGCCTGAAACTGGCATTACGTTTTATCCAAAAACATCCCGATAATGTTTATTCTGTGTATTTAGCTGATAAAGAACGAAAATTTCATTATGAAATCGGAATAGAAATGTACAGGGCTTTATCCCCGATGATGCAGGAAACGGCGCAAGGGCAACGAATGAGAAAAGCGTTGGAGGATATTTCGGAATCGGCGGTCGGTAAATCCTTTCCCCGGGTGACAGGGATAAATGAAGCTGGTGATACTGTTGTTATCTCTTCTTGGACGGGTCGGGTGACCGTTATTGATTTTTGGGCATCTTGGTGTGCCCCGTGTCGGGAAGAGATGGCAAGTTTGAAAAGATTTTACCCGGATTGGAGGGATAAAGGGGTTGAAATTGTCAGTATCTCCTTGGATAATTCACTTGATGCTTGGCAAAAAGCCTGTCAGGAAGAGCAGATTCCTTGGATTAGTTTGCATAATCCACAAGGATTTAAAAAGACAGGACTCGTGAAGATGTTGGGGATTCGTGCCATCCCGTTTATTGTGGTTATTGATAAAGAGGGCAAAATTGTGGCAAAAGGGCTTCGTCGGAATATGCTACGTGATAAAATTGAAACGTTGTTGTGAAGAAAAGGTTTGGAGTGATAGTTTTATGGGATTGAGGTTGTTCAGCAGCCTCAATCTTGTTTTATGTTTCTACTTCCCGGAATAATCCAAATATTTTCGATTACTGAAACAGATGTGCGTACTTGCCTCTTTGGACGGTCTTTTCCGGCTTATTGTTTTTATAATTTCGAAAAGGTCGGGGTAATCCCTAGGAGAGGAAAATGTCGTTGTGTGATTGATAATATATTGTATATTAGTGTTATAATAAAGATGGCGAGAGGTAAATATGTCGAAAATAGGAAGGCGTAAAAGAAAATGTTTATTTTGTATCTGAAATATATTACGTATTTTTGTCTATTGGATAAAACAACTCAACGCGAGTCGCATGGAATTGGATAAGGTCTAGAGCAAGTGTAATATGCAGGATATTGTAGCAGATATAAGAGGAGGTAACAAGAACTCTTTCAAAGAGTTCTTCGAGGACTATTACCCTATCTTATGCGTGTTTGCATCCAAATACGTGAAGGACGACGAGCAATGCAAAGACATCGCGCAGGAAGCCTTGCTGAGTTATTGGGAAAAACGGAAAGATTTCGAGGATATATATAAAGTGAAAGGTTTTCTTTATATGGTGGCTCGTAACCGGTGTCTGAATTACTTGAAACGGGAACAAGTAAACCGGGCATACGTGAATGAGGCTAACTTGGAATCGGAGGAGTATTTTCACGAGGAAGTAATAGAACAGGAAACTTACAGGTTGGTACAGGAGGCAGTTGATGCTCTGCCCCAACAAATGCGTACGATTATTAAATACGCGATGGAAGGAATGAAGAATCCCCGGATAGCCGTCGAGATGGGTATCGCCGAAGGTACGGTGCACGCGCTGAAGAAAACCGCTTACCGTAAATTGCGGGAACAGTTGAAAGAGCATTTTTATCTTTTACTGTTGGTATGATACATGGATCGTATTCCATGTTACGCCGGATAACGATATCGAGAAAAAAAGTTTAGAAAAAATACTGCAATAACACATTGAAATATAGAGATGTAATGATAGTTTTCAATTTTTAATTCTCAATTTTCAATTCCCGGACTACCCCTGTTTTGAAACGAGATTGTTATACTAACGTGAAAGAGATAAAAAGTAACTATGGGATTAACAAAGAAACATTTTAAAATAGCCGAGACATTAGCCGCTCTGTTTACCGGTTCGCGAGACGAACAGGATGAACGGGATTTCGAGGCGTGGGTAGAGGGGAATGATAGGCGCAAGGCTTTTGCCGATCGGTTGTTGGACGTGGAGAGATTCGAGGGGAACCGGGAGGCGCTGTCGAAATTCCAAGTGGAGGAGGCGTGGAATAAAATAGATAAAAAATTAGGGGCAAAAGCGAGAAAGATTGCTCTCCGGAGATGGATGGCAAGTGCTGCGGCAGCGGTGGTGCTTGCTGTCGGTACCTATTTCTGGTGGAATGGCACGGGGGAGAAAGAACAACAGAAAATGCCTGCCATGTACCGGATCGCGGCAGGAACGACGGGCGCCAGACTGACTCTGGCTGACGGGAGTACCGTGGATGTGATGAAAGACCGGACGATGGAGTTGCAGGAAGTGGACGGAACAAGAATCGTGACGGATTCCGCGGGAATAGATTATTCGGCTAAAGTGACTGAAAACGCGCGAGAGGTGATAAACACGGTACAGACACTCACGGGAATGGAATATATGTTGACGTTGTCGGACGGAACGAGAGTGTTCCTGAACGCGGAAACGAAATTGAGATTCCCGACACGGTTCACGGATAAACAGCGAGCGGTGGAGTTGGATGGGGAGGCTTATTTCGAGGTGAAAAAGGACGAGGCTCATCCCTTTATCGTGAAGACGGGAACCGTGGAGATTGCGGTTCTGGGTACATCCTTTAACGTGCGCTCTTACAGTGGCGAGAATAATATAGCGACGACTCTGGTATCGGGCAAAGTCGCCGTGTCGGACGGAAAGGAAAGCAAGGAGATAAAACCCGGTGAACAGGCAGTATACATCAAGGAAACGGGAAAGATGGAGATCAAGGACGTGGATGTTTCTCTCTACACGGCGTGGCATACCGGGAAATTTATTTTCAAGAACGAGACGTTGGATGAGATGCTGTCTTATTTATCCCGCTGGTACGGGTTCAAGTATCGGTTTGTTGACGACCGGGCGAAGCAGGTACGGATTGGTGCGCGGCTGGAACGGTACGATAACATGAATCCTATCATCGAGATGTTGCGGAAAACAGGATTAGTAAATATTACACAAGTAGACGATATGTTGTATATATCAAGTACGGAATAGAAGAAAAGATGCGTTCTGTGCTGGATACACGAAACGCATCTTGTTAAATTAAAGTTTGTTACACTTTTAATCATTCAAAATTATGAAAAAAAAACAAGAAACCGTTTTCTTCGGACGAAGAAAATGGAAAAAAATTTTATTTGTAATGAAATTGAAACTTGTATTGATTTTAATCAGCAGTTTCCAGTTATCCGCTGCGGTGTACTCGCAGGGTAACGGCTTGACGCTGAAAATGGAAGATGTATCACTGGAACAAGTGATCTGGGAGATTCAGAAGCAGACCGATTTCGTGTTCATGTACGGGACTCGGGACATCGCGAAGGTGAACAAGTTGACCATTGACGTGACTGACAAAACGGTAAACGAGATATTGAATCAATGTTTGAGCGGCACGGGGCTGGTTTACGAGATTTCGGGAAACGCCGTGATTATCAAGCGTGAGGATGAAGATAAGAAGAAGATGGTCATCATCAAGGGAACGGTAAGAGATTCGAAAGGAGAACTGTTACCCGGCGTGACCATTATCGAGAAAGGTACTAGCACGGGCGTGGCAACCGGGATAAACGGGGAGTTTACCTTCACGACGGTACAAAAAGATAGTCTGACGCTTGTATTCTCTTTTATCGGGATGAAGACGAAAGACGTGAAATGGAACGGGCAGAAAGAGTTGAACGTGGTATTGGAAGAAGATGCCCAAGAGATGGACGAGGTGGTCGTGACGGGTTACCAGTCTATCAACCGGAGAGATATGGTGGGGTCGTACACCACGGTGAAGGCTTCGGATATCATGATGCCTGCCTATTCTTCGATAGACCAGATGTTGCAGGGACAAGTGGCCGGATTGATGGTGATTAACACAAGTTCCCGCGTCGGGGCAAGTCCCAAGATCAAGATACGGGGTACATCGACTATTCTGGGTAACCAAGACCCGTTATGGGTGGTGGATGGTATCATCCAAGAAGATCCTATCAAGATGAACGCTACCACGTATATGACGCAGGATTTGTCCAATATCCTCGGTAGTCAGATTTCATGGTTGAACCCGCGGGATATCGAAACTATTACCGTGTTGAAAGATGCTTCCGCCACGGCTGTTTACGGTTCGAGGGCATCTAACGGTGTTATCGTGGTGACGACGAAAAAAGGTAAAACAGATCGTATGACGATTAATTATTCAGGCAACATGACCGTGAATACGAGGCCGAATTACGGGATGTTCAACTTGATGAATTCCAAGGAAAGAGTGCAGTTCTCGGAAGATGCTTTTGCGAACAAGGCGATATATTTGAAGGAGCCTATCAAGCAGTATCATACCTACGAGGGTATCATGAAAATGTACCTCGCGGGCGAACTGTCGCAAGACGAGTATTTTGACCGTAAAGGGCAATTGGAAACGATGAATACCGATTGGTTCAAATTATTGACACACTCTGCCGTGAGCCACAATCACAACGTGAGCGTGTCGGGAGGAACGGAGAAAGTAACATACAATGTTTCCGCGGGTTACAGTAACGCCGAAGGGCAGGAAATCGGGAACTCGGACGAGAAATTAACCGGTCGTGTGGCGGTAGATATGCGGCTTCGCGAGAATGTCCGATTGTACACCACGTTCAATGCGGTGACTTCCAAAACGAAAGGTTTCGGACGAGATGTAAATCCGATGTCTTACGCTACCACGACTTCAAGAGCCTTGCCGGCTTATGACGAAAACGGGGATTTGCTATTCTACCGGAAAAGTGCTTCCTATTCGCTTAACAATACCTTGACGGATTTGGGATATAACTTTATCAACGAGCGTGATAATAGCGGTTCCTCGGTAGAAACCAGCCGTTTTAACGCAGCATTGGACTTTAGCTGGGATATCACGGATTGGTTGAAATATCAATTTACGGGAGGATACACGCGGGATAACAAGAACAACGAATCTTACCGCACGGAGAGAACTTTCGGGATCGCTTCCGATTACCGGGGATATGACTTTAACTCCGTGGATCCGGATAGCCGGGAATTTAAAGCCGCGATATTGCCTTTCGGGGGTGAGTTATTTACCTCGGACGCTTTGCAAAGCGGATACAATATACAAAACAAGTTGATCGTATCGAAGGGCTTCAACCCGGACAATCGTCTGAACGTGATGCTCGCGATGGAAATCCGTTCCACCCGGACATCGAATAATTCCAATACCGTGTATGGTTATTCCCCGGATCGCGGGGGCGCCCTCGTGCAGCCTACCCCGATAGAAGACCTTGAGCCTATTTCCGGTGCCTCTACCGGTTGGGGTATCTTGGATAATATCTACAAGGGAAGGTGGAAAAAAGAGTTGAAAACGGATAATTTCGTGTCTTTCTTCGGGACGTTCGCCTACACGTTCAGGAATCGCTATGTCGCTAACGTGACGGTTCGTAATGATGCTTCCAACCGTTTTGCGCAGGATAAAAACAACCGTTTCGATCCTACTTATTCGTTCGGTTTGTCGTGGCACGCCGCCGAGGAGAATTTCATGAAGGAATATTTGCCTTGGCTTTCAACGTTGAATATCGACGTGACTTATGGTATTCAAGGGAATGCCTTGACCAATTTAAGCCCGGATTTGTTGTTGAAACAGATGGGTGTGGCTAGTATATATAATCAATATTACTCGACCATATCTTCTATCCCGAACCCGAATCTTTCATGGGAACGTACCAAAACTTGGGATATCGGTGTCGATTTTGAACTGTTCAGGATGGTCAGTTTCGAGATTGATTATTACACGAAGCGGACAAATGCGATTGTTTCTAACGAGTTGCCTTTTGAATACGGAACTTCAACCACGAATCTGAATGGTGGTATCGTGCATAACCGCGGATTGGAATTTACCGTTCGTTTTACCCCGGTAAGGACGGATGATTGGGCATTGAGTGTTTCGTTGAACTCGTCGAAGAACTGGAACGAAACCGGGAAGTCAGAAATTCAAGCCAAGTTAGGTCAGTTCTTGGGCGGTTCGGGAACTCAGATATTGAAAAAAGGTTACCCGTTGGGCGGTTTCTGGTCGTATTCGTTTGCCGGGTTGAGCGAGGAGAACGGACGTCCTTTGTTTAACTTGTTGGACATCCCAGAGGGTGGGGCGGATCCGGACATTGATCCGACGTCGTTCCTCGTGTATTCCGGTACAAGTGAACCGACGTTCACGGGTGGTATCAACTTGGGTTTGCGCTATAAATCGTTTAACTTGTCTTCCAGTTTCGCCTTGCTGGTGGGAGGGAAGAAACGTTTACTCTCGCCTTACGCGAATTTCCCTTATTCTGTCAGAATCCCGGAGCCGGATATAAACCTGAGCCGTGACTTGCTGAAACGCTGGAAAAAACCGGGCGACGAGAAACACACGAATATTCCGGCATTGGTGACTTCTGCCATTAATACCCTGCAAACACCGGACGGCACGAATCCGACTTGGATCGAGGCATGGAATCAATCCGACGCGCGGGTGGTGGATGCTTCATTCTTCCGTTGCCGTCAGTTATCGTTGAGTTGGAATATGACTCCGGCAATGTGCCAACGTATCGGTTTGAAGAGTTTGTCATTGGATGCGAGCGTGAACAATCTCTTCGTGATTGCGAGCAAACGCTTCAACGGGTTTGATCCCGAGTTGGGTGATAGTGTCATGCCGAAGATGTATTCATTTGGAATTAATGTCGGATTTTAATAGATAAGATGATGAGAAAAAATATTATATTCTTTATGCTGGTTTTATTAGGAAGCTCGTCTTGCAGCAGTTTCCTTGAGCCGAGTTCACAAACGGAGTTTGTACCGAAAACTGCGACATCGTTGAACGAGATGTTGCTGGGAGAGGCTTACCCGAGATCGGTAGACGGTCAGGCTGTATTTGCCATGTTGCCGCTGTTTGATGACGATCTCACTTGTTCCGATTTTGCCGGAACTGCCAACGCGAACAGTGCGATGAGTTTTACCGCTTATCACGCGTTGTATTCGTGGCAACCGGACATGTTCGTCACGATGGATAACATGGGAGTTTTTTACAATAATAATTCATGGAAGGGATTATATATTCGGATACGCGGGGCGAATGCCGCCTTGGACTACTTGGACGACGTGACCGGTTCCGCTGACGAAAAGGCTGTTGTTCGGGCTCAAGCGCATGCTTTGCGTGCTTTCTACTATTTCCAGTTGGTGAACCTTTGGGGAGAGCCGTATAACTACAATAAAAAAGCTTTGGGCGTTCCTCTGAAAACGACCAGTGCCATGGAGGCCATGGAGTTACCCCGAAACACGGTGGAAGAAGTTTATAATTTGATTCTTGATGATTTGGATAAGGCGGAGGCTTTTTACGAGGCTTTGCCGGAAGAAGTGCGTTTCAGACGGGATTACAGAACGAGTCTGCCTATGGTGCAATTATTGAAATCGCGGGTTTACCTGTACATGGAAAACTGGAAAGATGCCGCTACTTACGCAGGTAAGGTAATTAATGATTGGAATTTCGGGTTGTTGAATTTGAACACCTTGAAAGCCCCGACTGCTCAGGAGCCCTATTATAATTTCCTCACGATGGATTCGCCCGAGGTGATTTGGAACTTTGGCAGTACGAATGATATTCTGACATACACCTCTGTTTATATAAGTCAGACGAATGGTACGGAAGTTATAACAAGAAAGAAATTCAATGCCTCCGGAGGTCTGTTGAACGGTTTCGGGCAAGGTGATTTGAGAAAAGACCGTTATATCGTGAAGGAATACGCGGATCAGAGCCGTTACTTGCCGTATGGTAAGATGAAGTTCAACTATATGCATGAGCCTATCGGTGAAAACGTCTTCGGTATGGCATTCCGGGTGGCGGAGGCTTATCTGAATCTGGCGGAAGCTGCCGCTATGGACAACGATGAGGCGACAGCCTTGTCCGCATTGAACGAGTTAAGACGCAACCGTATCGCTAACTATCAGGACGAAAGTAGACTGACGGGGGACGAGCTAGTCGAGCAGATTCGTCGGGAGCGTCGTTTGGAGTTGTGTTTCGAGGGACATCGCTGGTTTGACCTGCGTCGTTACGGGATGCCTTCTTTCTCTCGCGAATGGTGGGATAACGGGGTACTCGTGAAACAGTACACCTTGGAGAAGAATGATCCCTCGTACACCTTACCGGTCCCGCAAGCGGTGATCGAGCAAAACCGGAAATTGGAGCAGAACAAATTGGCAAATCCTAGATAATTTATAATAAAGATGAATACTATGATTCTAAAGAAATTACTATACGGAATAATGGGAGTGGCACTATTATCTTCATGTTACGATGAAGACAGCCTGACTCCCGGTGACCGGGTTATTGAATCCCGTTTTGAATTCCCGCAGGGAGACGAGAGTTGGGATAAAGATATTCAGAAGATATATGACGATTTCGGGATTTACGTGATTTATAAAAATTTCACCGTGGATGATTTCGATCGTTCATGGACAGGTGGAGGCGGGGGTGCGCAGGCACATTATGAAGGACAGGATGTGCAGGAAGGGCAAGAAGCTGCCGCTGTCGATTTCGTGAAAAACCATATATTCGCTTACCTCAACCGGGATGTCATCCAGCAGGCTATGCCGCCATACTTGTATATGGCGTATGATCTGGCTCTTCGCATGGAGTTGATGCCGGGATATGTCACGAAGTCAACCCCGAATTTAAGTGTTTCCGGGTTGGACTACTGGGCATTTGGCTGGGGGTACGTGCAGGAAGTAATGGGAAACCCCGTGGGAGAGGTTGCACCGCCTTCGACTGCCGATAGATTCAGATTGTACAGGGGTGAATTTATGCAGATCATTCTTCGGAATGCTGTCGAGAGAGGTAATATAGTGATGCCTAACGGTTTCGGGAGAAACTTTGACTATAAGACTCCCGTTGTGACAGGTTCTGTCAATGAAGACGATCCGAATTATTACATGAAGAGAGGTTTTCCCGGAAAGATGGGATTTATCGGTTTTCGTTTAAGTGCTTTGACGAGTATTAATGACATGAATCCGCGGGAGTGTTTTATATGCTATATCCATATGTGTTTATTTTACACGAAGGAACAGTTTGATACTCAATTTGCTGCGAAGTTCCCCGTGCTGGCGGAAACCCGTCAACAAGTTGTGGACTACGTGAAAGAGAATTACAATGTTGACCTTGAAGCTATTGCCGAGGGACCGGAAGTAGCGCAATAAATAAAATGGGTTGTTCGAAAAGTCTTGACGTGTCATATCGGGCGAAGAGGCTTTTCGGGCAACTCCTTTTCCGGGATTAATTTAATAAAGACACCATGTTGAAATTGAAATGGACTGTTTTGTTACTATTAGTAACGAACGTGTCGGCTTTTGCCCAATCCGGACTGAAAGTATCCGGGAAATTGAGGGTGTTGGAACCGACGACGATAAAAATAGAAACGATAACGGGAAAAGTAATCCTGAGCGCGGAAATCAATAAAGATCAAGTGTTTTCAATGGGTCCCAAGGAAATTACCCCGGACGTGTATATTTTACGTTTGGGAAAAACAACGCAACCGGTTTATTTAACCAACAGGGAGATTACCGTGAAGGGATTCTATGACAGTAAGAATATTTCAAACAGTTCCATTGATTTCGCTGGTATTGATGAATATTACGAGATTCTGAATTGGTTGCCCAAAGAGAAAAGCGATAAGGCGGGCGCAACATTCCCGGGCATAAAAGAGAAACTGAACGGTTCGATGTACAGCGCGTTGGCTTATCTGGCAAATATTCAAGTTTATGAACCGAATAAAATATTGTGGGAGTGTATGCCCGAAGACGCGAAAGCGTCTTATTCCGGTCAATGGTTGCGGCAACGTGTGGATAGTTTGAAAAAATGGGCGATTGGTGCCGAGGCGTATAATTTCACTTATGTTGATTCTGACGGGAAGGAGGTTAGCTTGAGCGATTTCAGGGGGAAACTCGTGCTGGTTGATTTTTGGGCGTCTTGGTGTGGACCTTGCAGGCAAGAGATGAAAAGTTTACTGCCGATTTATAATGAATTGAAAGGGGATGATTTGGAGTTCATCAGCGTGTCGTTGGATAAGCGGGAAAAGGATTGGCGGAAAATGTTGGAAGAAGAAAATCTGCCTTGGGTCATGCTTTGGAACAAGGAAGGATTCACGGCGGGCGATAAGCCGAACACGATACAGCAAGCCTATGGTTTTTACAGTATTCCTTTTATCGTGTTAATTGATAAGGAGGGGCGTATCGTGGAACGAGGCTTGCGGGGAGAGCAGGTGAAAAAGGCGATCTTAAAAGCCAGACGGGAATAATTCTGGATTTATAAATTCTGTGATTTCATGATTATATAATCACGGAATCATTGAATCGGCAATCACTGGATAATAAGGTTTCGTATTGTATAATATTATAACTGTAAATGATGAAAAAGTATTTATTATTACTCGTGTTAAGCGCGTGCGTGAGCGTGGCGAATGCACAGTTGATCAAGCAGGATAGTCAAACCCGGAAACAACAATCGGATTTGGATTGGTATAATTGTTCTTTCAGCGAGGACGGGGTGTACGGGGCGGAAGTGAACAAGGCTTATGAATTTCTGAAAGGAAAGAAATTAATGAAACGACCGGTCGTGGCTCTCGTCGGGACGGGAATCGACGTCGAGCATGAAGATTTGAAGCGGGCGATCTGGATAAACCCGAGAGAAAAAGCGGACGGGAAAGATAACGACAAAAACGGGTTGATTGACGATATTAACGGCTGGAACTTCCTTGGCGGTAAAGATGGTAAGGTCGTGGAAAACATCACGAGCGAGGGAAATCGGGAATTTTTGAGATTGAAAGACAAATACGCGGATTATATCACGAGTAACGGCGAATTCTTCAAAATTATAGATGGCAAGCGGACGAAAGTGTCCGCACTGGCGAATCTGTCGGAATACTCCTATTACAAGAATAGCGTGTTGTCGGAATCTTCAATTGCCAAGGCATACGGCGGTTGGCAGATCGGGTATGTTATTCGGGAATACGGGGATTTGTTTAAAAAAGAACTGGACGCGAAATTCCCCGGTCAGAAGATAACCTTGAAAGAATTTCAAACGTGTTATGACCCGAAAGCCCCTCAAGATTCTTTGAGAGATGTCGCTTTCACGATGATAGCTCTTGGTTTTCAAATATATAAGGTCGATGATTACGATGTGATATACAAGAATTTCGTGGAGAGCGTCACGGAGAGTGGAAAAGAAAAATATGAACAGGAATTGAAAAAGAACGGTCACGACAAGCGTGAAGAAATCACGGGTGACGATTACTTGAATATAAAAGACAACAAATACGGTAATAACGTGCTACTGACTTCCGATGCGGCATTCGCGACGATGCAGGCAGGGGTGATCGGTGCCAAGCGGGGAAACGGCTTGGGAGGTGACGGCATTATGGACGAGGCGGAGATCATGACTTTGCGCGTGGCAGGAAGCGGCGGTGAACCTTACTTGAAAGATATGGCGTTAGCTATCCGGTATGCCGTGGAGCATAAAGCGGATATCATCGTGCTGCCGCAACAGAACTCTTTGTACCCGGAGGCTCAAAAGAAATGGATGAGCGAGGCTTTACGCTATGCCGAGAGTAAAGGGGTGCTGGTCATCGTTCCAGCGTGGGAATTGTCGTATGATTTGGCAAAAGTGACATTTTACCCGAATCGTTGGATGGATGGCGCGAAAGAATTGACGAATTTGATCGTCGTGAGTGCTTCCGATAAAAATGGTAACCCGTCCATGAATTCGAATTACGGGGCGGAAGAGCTGGATTTGTACGCTCCCGGCATCAACGTGTATGCCGCGTACACGGGCGATACTTACCAGACCGGTTCCGGCGTGGGGCTGGCAACGGCTTCCGTTGCCGGGGTGGCGGCTTTGATAAAAGCCTATTACCCGAATCTGACAGGAGCGCAAATACGGGAAATTTTATTGGATAACGTCACTTCCCGGAAAGGAGTTGAAGTCGAAAAAGGTATTCTGGTGGGAGGAAAACAAACACAGGATTTATTCCTTTTCGATGATCTATGCTTGTCTGGGGGAATACTGAATGCTTATCAAGCGATTGTGGCAGCCGAACAGGCAGGAAAATAATAACGTATGTGGAAGATAAAATCAGTAGGGGCATTTCTTGTCGTTTTGTTTACCTTACCCGGTGTTCGGGCGCAACAGGCAACCCGCCGTGTTTGTGACACGATCCCTTACGAATTTGTGCATGACAAGATCATTATCCCGGTGACCGTTAACGGTGTCCGAGTGAAATATATCATTGACACGGGCGGGCAGACCGGAACCGTGCGGAATGTAGCGGTAGGCATGGGGGCGACAAGTACCGGTGCGGCGAGAAGCGTGTCCGATGTCAATAGCTTGGGGCAGACGTTTGAAACCGGGATATTGCGTGACATCGAGTTGAGCCCGAATTACAAGCTGGCAAAACTGGAAACCATGATCTTCCCGGCGAACGGGTTCTTTGCCGATTTAGGGGTGGCGGGAATCCTCGGGGGTGACGCCTTCGCCGAATCGGTAATCACTTTTGATGCCCGTGCCCGGATCATGATAATCAATTATCCCTATCGACCCTTGGGGTTGAAAATCACGGAAGGAACAGCCATATACCCGGGACAGGCACACCATTCTATTGTTGATGTCGATTTCGGGGGCGTGACCAAACGGGTGTTGTTCGACACGGGGGCTTCCGGTTTCCTTTTGCTCTCTTCCGGGGATTATGCCGATCTGAAAGACCGGGTGAAAAACGAGAAAGCGGGACACGCTTTTGGTGTCGGCAGCGTTGGGATCGGGGGGCTGAATCTTGACAAGCCGATAGAACTCGACAAGGTAAGTATCGGCGAGATGGATTTTCTCGGCAAGAAGTTCACGGGTATCGGGAGCGTCACGATCAACATGGGAACGTCCATCATCGGGGTGGATATGTTGCAACACGGCAAGGTGATTATCGACTATATGCGCGACCGTTTTTATTTCTTCCCTTATGACGATACCGTCCGGGACATGGGCGGGGCTCCGCGGATATGGGAGGTCGGGATATTGCCCGTGAAAGGGCATTTCGAGATAACCACCCTGTGGGATAGCGCGAAAGGTAAATTGGAATTGGGTGACCGGGTGGTCAATATCAACGGGAACGACCTTTCGGGCGTGAAGCAAAGCCAGTTGGAAATAGACGCGATGATGGATGCGATCGAGGGGGATACCGCGTATATCGTGATTCTGAAAGACGGGAAGGAAAAGAGGGTAGAGATTAATAAATGGTGATTTAAAGATTAAACACGTGAAGGAAATGAACAAATTATATCTATTGGCATACGTCCTGCTGTTGCCGCTATTGACGTCGGCTCAAGTAAAGAACACGGCGACGGAAGTAAAAGATTACCGGGAAACGGACGGGAAGATGATCATCGAGATGATAGTAAACGGCGTGACTGCCGACTTCGTGCTGGATTTGGCGGGGCATACCGCCATTCTCCCCGAATACGTGGAGAAGCTTAATATTGATCCCGCGAGCGAGGGGGATTTCCGTTACGATACGTTCCAGTACAAAAAAGTGCCCGTGTCCGGTAGTGTTTCCGTCAGTACGATGGCGTTCGGGAACAACGTGTTCGGTAACGAGGTTGCCGCTTTCGTGTTGGAAGACGAGCCTTATTTGCGTGAACTGGGAGTTGCCGGTATTGTTGGCGGCGCATTGTTCCGTGACGTGGTACTGACTATCGACAGTCGCCGCCGGAAGATTACCACCACCGTGCCTTACCGCCCGTCATACATGAAGTTGGATCATCGTGCGGATATGAACGTGTTGCCCGGCTCGGCGGTCGCTTTGCCCGTGACGCTCGACGGTACGGCGTTTTCTCTGGTCTTCGATACTTGGAACGGGGGTATGGTGACATTGACTCCCTCGGATTTCGATAAATTGAGCGGTTCGGTCGGCACTGAAACTTCATTGTACAACGGCTACGGGAAACCCGTGATGACAGCAGACGTGAAAACCGCGGGTAAGTGTGATTTCGTGAAAAACAGTTTTTCCATTATTGCCGTGGTGCTTAACAATGAATTACCCCGTTCCGTGGTGGGAACGGGCATTTTGCGGGAAGGGATTATCTCCATCGATTACCAGAAACGGAAAGTGTATTTCCAATCTTTTGACCTTGCGGAAGTGAAGGACGACGCACGGGAGGGAACGACTGTTACCGTGGAAGCGGGGAAACTGACCCCGATCACCCGGGATTATTTTCTCGAACAGGTCTACGACTACCGGAAAGACAAAGAATTTGTCTTCAAGGGGGATAAGCCCGTCGTGATTGATTTCTGGGCGACATGGTGTGGTCCCTGTATGCGTCTGATTCCCGAGCTGGAAAAGATGGCGGAGAAATACAAGGATCAAGTCATTTTCTTGAAGGTCAACGCCGACAAGGAAAAAGAATTGTGCGGTAAGTTTAACGTGGTAGCCCTTCCTACCTTGTTTTTTATCCCTGTCGGGGGTAAACCGATTGTAGAAACAGGTGCTTTACCGGAGAGATACGAGAAGATTATCCAAGAGCGGTTATTGAAAAACTAATCGTGTAAAACCTGCCTAAAGGTGGCACGCTAACGGGTAAGCGGGTGTAATTAAATAGCCCTGTCGGGTTAAGACCAACTTAAGACCAACTTATGGGCAGGTTAAGGGCAGGTTAACGCGAGGTGTGATACTACTGTACCCCCATTTTTCGGCTTTTGAATCACGGTAGATAATAATTGCTCGTTGAAATAATAAAGGATTTTACATCTTGCCTAAGATAGTAAAAAGCGTGTTACTCTACACGAATAACATGCACGCATTACTGCGCGGGACTGACCGGAAACGGCAGTCCCTCTTTATTCTAAAAGACTTGAATATCAATCTCTGCGGCAAGCAATGGTTTTACATTTTCTACGAAGGTTTGGAAATGAGCGGTACTGCAATGATAGTTAAATGCTTCTTTATTGGTATATAAATTATCTAATATCTTTTTGTTGTGTGTGGTTGAATTTGAACTTTATATAAAAGGTGTCTTTAGATTATTGCAAATATAATCAGTAAAAGCAACGGAGATAGTCCATTGCCTGTAAATTTTATTCATGCTGGTGTTTTATTCTAGTTCTTGTTTGTATTGTTCAACCTTCTCCCTTAATGGTAGTAGTTCTGTTTGAATGGTAGCCCATACCATTTCATCACTGATTTGATAATAACCATGTACCAAAACATGACGCATACCAATTATAACTTTCCATTCAACTTCCGGATGCTTTTCTTTAAATTCATTCGTTAGTAAATATGCTGCCTCTCCAATTTATCTCTAAATTCTTGATAATGGCAAAACGTAATATTTTGTTACCCTTGTACTCTTCAAAATTGATACCTTGGGTAAATTCAAACAAGTTATCAATAGCCTCTACTATATGGGATAAGCGGTTAATATCTTTAGGCTTCTCTCTCATAAATCAATATTTTATCTTGTTCTGCTGATTCTTTGGCGAAATCTTTCAACTGTCCCTCTTCCACCAAATCAATTTTCTTGTGCAAAAGAGATTGTAAAGTGTTCACTATACTAATATACTTGAAAAGAGTAACATTTGCATTTTTATCAAAGCGTACAAGTATATCAATATCACTTTCCCTTGATTCTTCTCCACGCGAGTAAGAACCAAACTCCCATGCTTTTTCCACAGGTTGTAGCATGAAAAATTCTCTTAATTTATTGACAATAGCTTGTTTCATATATGCTCTTTTTGCAAAAATAGTGAATGTTGAGGAGAAAACTATTTTGAATTATTTTGACAACAGGAGTACAAACGCGGCCGCCGAATCGTTTAATGCCAAAATTAAAGAGTTCAGGAGGGTATTCAGGGGTATTAGAGATATTAAATTTTTCTTGTTTCGACTGTGCAAAATTTACGCTTAACATGAAAAAAAACAGATTTTCCAGTTGTTCCGAGAAAACCATTATGTTGCATCTTATTTGAACAATAATTCTATAAAACAAAAAAGCAGCCAAGAAATTGACTGCTATCCCTGAGCTGTTATCGGGATTTGAACCCGAGACCTCTTCCTTACCAAGGAAGTGCTCTACCCCTGAGCTACAACAGCAACTGAAAGAACTTTACTTTCTTGAGCCTCTTGTCGGATTCGAACCAACGACCCCGAGATTACAAATCACGTGCTCTGGCCAGCTGAGCTAAAGAGGCGTCTCCAAAAAGGGTAAGCTGACTATGTCGCACCGCTACAACCATCTACCCTTGCTGCCTTCCGACCCTGGGGGAGTTCGACAGGAGCTGGTCGCATAGGACTTACCCGGGCACAAAAGTACAAAAATCTTCTCAGTTACCAAATGTTTTCTACCTTTTTTGTACAGGAAAATATGAAGGAGAATTTAATATATTGGCTAATAGTTGATTATTTGGAGATGTATTTTATTGTTGTTATATAAAAATAGGGATTTATGTAACCTAAAGTGTGAAATTCGGGTATAAATAGTGACAATTGAAAGCATTTATTAAGGACTAAACGATCCAAACGAACGTATGCAAACAGAAAATAACATGACAGGGGCGGAGTTTCTCTCGGATTTGAATGTATTATTATCCACTAACGTGGGATTAAACAAAAACGTGAAACAAGCTTTAAGGAGATTGGGTGAACACGAGAGAGCCGATCAGGTGTATATCGTGAGTATTAACCATGATATGACTTTCACGATATCGGAGGAGTGGACGAAAAACGGTGAATCCGTGTTCCCGGAAACGGACGAAAAGAGAAGTTTCTACTATGACCGGAAACTCGAGCGGGAGTTGGAAAGGGATAATTATATATATATACGGGATGTAAACGAGGTGACAAACGAGGGGTTAAAGAATATCATGCATGCCATGCAGGTACGGTGCGCGATATTTTTACCGTTATATATATCGAGTCATCTTTTCTCGTTTTTATGCTTGAGCCGCTGCCATGACGAGGAGCCGTGGATAAAGGAGGAGATTGATTTTTTGATTCAGGTGGCATCTGTACTGTCGGGTGCGTTGGAGAAAGAGTTGATATTGCGCAAGCTGGTGAAACATCACGCTCTTTATCAGGATTTTATCGAGAACCGGGTGGACTACATTTTGAGGCTTAACAGGCATCTGCATATCAGTTTTTCCAACAAGACCTTTTACTCGTTATTCGGTGACAGCCCGGACGATGTTATCGGGTGCAGGATAGGGGATTTGATGACGGAAATGGATATCTCTTCCAAGCAGTTGGAGGCGGTGACAAAACATACCGATACCTTGTTGACCTTCCATGCCCAATTGGCGCGACGTGACGAGGTGGTGTTTATCGAGTGGTACGCTTATCCCGTGCGATTGGGACGGGAGCACATCGAGATTCATTTGATCGGGCATAACGTGACCAAATACAGGGAGGCGGAGAACGAGTTGAATTTATTGAAGACGGAGTTGCAAACTTTTTCCGAATCCATGTTTCCCATGTGGAAATCTATCCATGAGGGGATTACGTCCAACGCGGATGAAAAGGATGAGTTGACGGGTAAGGCGGAGACATTTAATCGGCTCTACAAGGAGCTTTTGTCAAAAATTGGTTATAAATTTGCGGCGCATGCATATAGATCATAGCGAATACACGATACTTTTGGCGGATGATTCCATCTCGAATCTGGAGAAAATGAAGAGTCTGCTTGCCGGGGAGAATTTCAAGTTGATAACCACTCTGGAGGCGGACGAGGTATTTTTACTCGCTAAATTGAGGATGCCGGACTTGATCATTGTCCGCCTCGGGTTGGAAGACGGCAAAGGTATTGTTGTCGTGCGTCAATTGAAAGAGAGTACTTTAACCAAGCATATCCCGATACTTTACATGACGCTTCCCAACCGGCACGAGGATTTTCGAAAAGTGGCGGATTACGAGGAAGTGGAATTTATTTCCCGTCCGCTGAGTAAAAAAGAGTTGATGCTGCGTATAAACAATCAGTTGCTTTTACTGGAATCTCAACGAATTATTGCTTGTCAGAACGAGAAAATTCAAAATGTGGTACGTTCCAAAGAGAAATTGTATTCGGTTATCGCGCATGATTTGCGCGCCCCGATCGGGACGTTGAAAATGATTCTTGAGGCGATAGATCACCAGAAAGAGAAAATTCCGGATTCCAATATCAAGCATCTGATCAAGATGTTGCAGGAAACAACGGACGAGGCGTATTTGTTGCTGGAAAACCTGTTGCTGTGGAGCAATAGCCGGAACGGGGTATTGAAACCTGTTTTGCAGACGTTCTCTTTTTCCGAGGCAGCCAAAGATGTCGTGATATTGCAGGAAAATATCGCCGAGGCCAAAGGGATCAAAGTATACAATCACTTGGATAAAGCTTTTCCGGTTCATGCCGATCTAAACATGATGAAAACCGTGTTGCGCAATTTACTGTCAAACGCGATAAAATTCAGTTACACGGGCGGGGAAATAAACATTGACGGGGAGGAAAAGGACGGGTATCTGATCGTGTCCGTGCGAGATAAAGGGCAAGGAATAAGTGAAGAGCATCAACGGGATCTGTTCGCGGACGGCTTGCATTTCATTTCTTACGGGACTCAAAAAGAGAAGGGTAGCGGGTTAGGACTGCAACTTTGCAAGGATTTCGTGAAAATGAACCACGGGAAGATATGGTTTAACTCGAAGGAGGGTAAAGGAACAACATTTTATTTTTCCATTCCCGTGTCCGATAAAGTCCCGAATTAGGACACTTGTTGAAGTTGACTCTTCCCGGATTTCAACGCTTTATACATTTTGAGCGCACCCCACGCGTCTGTCGCGGCGTAATGAACTTGGGCGGGTGTAAGTTTCGGGGCTTCCCAGTTGGACGTGCGTTGTCGTTTTGAAATCTTTACATGAAATATGATAGACATGAGTTTCGAGAAAGACATTTCCTCGATCTTGAACGCTTTGGCGAAAATCTGTAAGTCCAGAAAACTGGCAGGAGTAAAGTTCCCCAATTTTCTCAACCCACGGATGTCGTCCCGTATGCCCACGCCTACTTTCGTGACCTCCTCGTTTGCCAGAAGTGCTTGCAATTCTTTTGGGAATCCGCACTTGTTCAAGCGGAATAGATACACCCGCTTATCTGTTGCCAACTGGAGCAAGCCGACTTGGTGCGTCACTCCTTTTTTGAATGCCGGTTTCGTCTCCGTGTCGAAACCGATGTAGGGATACGAGAGCAAATCTTCCACGGCCGCTTGAACCTTATTCTCGTGATCTATCACGACGATTTCTCCGTCAAACGTGAAGAGCGGTAACTCCTCTATCTCCTCCTCACTTATCTTTGTCTGGTATTCCATGTTTAGTATCTTGGATTTTATTGGGGTTCGCTCGTGTCGGTCACTTTGAAAATCGCCAGATGAATCGCTCTTAACACGCTGGCACAGGATTTACCCCAGTATAATTCAAAACTGTTATTTAACTGCCACAGGGCTTCCGCTATCACGTCGACCATGCCGCTGCGATAAGAGGAAATAAAATTCTTTAGATCTTGGTATATATCACAGAGCTTCTCCGATATCGAGTTCACGACGGGAGTTTCGCTGTATTGCATATTATCGTCAAAAACTTCAAGATACTCGTCATGTTCCCCGAGTATCCCGTGCAGGGATGCGAGCAGCATATTATAATCCTCTTCCGTTACCGCTTCATCTAGCATACCCATTTCGTCACTCTCGCAATTCGGCAACAAACTCCCCTTCAAATAGATTAACGGGATAAATTTCTGCACTTTGGAGAGAAAATCATTTCTTTCTTCCTCTTGCGCGGATTCTAAATACCCGCAAAATTCCTTTGCCACGGCCACAAATTCAATGACCTCCTTGCTGTATCCCACGTGTTGTAAATCGTCCATAACGTTTTTTATTTTCTACCGCGAAATTACCAAATATCTTAGACTATACGTAAAAAGCAGACAAGTTTTTGGTAATTATGGTAAATTTTCCATGTAAAGAAAGTGCGGTTACGTCCATTAGCGAAGTAACCGCACCGAGACTAGCAACAATCTACATTCACTTTTTCCTAGTTGTGACACCGGGAATTCCCTCTCTCCTAATGCTAGCAATCTCTTTAGTTTCACCGTTTCATCTCACGTTCCCTCCGGTGAAATTGTACTATTGATACGCCCCGTGAGAAAAATCGTTTTAGATTTCCAGTTAAAAATCGACAAAAAAATAGTGTAATACCTATTTGGGGGTAAGTTGTTGAAATATAGTGTTTTGATGAATGTAATTTTGTGAAACAAAAGTAAATAATTCAAAGCAAATGCTAAAAATAAAGGCTTTTTCCCTAGTTTTTTGTACGAATTTTGTACAACTTTGCCGCACAATTCTAATAGATATGGCATTTACCATACGTACCGTGTGCCGTGAATACTCTCGTTTAAAGAAAGAGAGCGCACTAGATACAACATTGATTGAATTGAATTTAGCTGTTTACAAGAATGGAAAGACATCTTTTAAAAGCTACAAGATTAAAGGGAAACTGGAATTGCAACACTGGGATCAAGACAGAGGAATCGTTAAAAAAGGGTGTGTACATGTTGACGAATTGAATCAACTTATCAAAAGTACGATAAATGTTTACGATCAAGTCGGTTTAGAGTGGGAGTTGCAAAAACGTTCTTTCACGGCTCAAGACCTCATCAACTATGACAAGGAATCATCCTGCAAAGAACAAGCGAAAGGCTCTTTAATGGCTTTCTTTGACCGTATAATAAGATCAGAGAAACTGAAAGGAACGGGTAATTTTAAAACCTATGAAACGCTTAAAGCAGACCTGCATCGATTTATTGAAGGTAAGGACTTGTCAATTCGGAATGTTAATCAAGATTTTATTAATAAATATTGTGATTGGTGTACCCGGAAAGGTAATAAAAAAGCTTCTATTAAGGCTAAGATAGCTAAGCTTAAAGCATTAGTGGAACGTGCCGGAAAGCAGGGTATAAAGGTTGCTAGGGATATATCATTTAAAACAGCACCAATTGTAACGGCTAAACGGGGATTATCAGAGGCTGAACTTCATCAGTTGTTGAATTATAAGCCTACGAAGTGTAACCAAGAGTTTGCCATGGATATGTTTTTATTCACGTATTGTACCGCAGGTATAAACTTTAAAGATTTAGCTTATTTGACCGAAGAGAATATTATTGATGGAAACTTATCTTATGTAAGACGCAAAACTAATCGACCTATTTTTATACCTTTAGTGGAGCGTGCCATCCAGATTATAGAAAAATATAAACGACGTAATACTGGGAGTAAATATATTTTTCCAGTTATACCTAAGGAGATGGAAAATTTGGGATATGTAGAATTGTATGATCACATCCGGAATAAATTACAGAATCTGAATTATAATCTTAAGGTGATCGGGAAACAATTGAAATTACCAATTCCTTTAACCACGTATGTTGCAAGACACTCGTATGCTACGCAGCTATTAAGAAAAGAGGTGAGTTTAGCAATGATATCAAAAGCGTTAGGACATTCATCCCTAGCGATGACTTCTAATTATTTAAATCTGGATGGGTATAACCTACGGGAAACTTTCCAGCATCTAGGAGTATCATGATATTGATGTTAAATAAATATCAACGATGTATATGTTTTACAGTCAGATAGGTGGATGTTTTTGTGAATACTGGAGGAGATTATTCTCTCTTCCAGACCTTTCGCAATTAGGTAAAATAAACATTTGCTTCCGTTTTTCCCCTATTCTATACAGTAGACGTCTGATTCTGCGATTCACACTTCAACATAGTGAAAACGACGCTATGCACCCTGCCGATATTTTGCACACTTTGTTATCGGAAAGCGCACGTGGCAGCAACCACTCTGGAGACTTATTTCTTCATGGAAAGGAGTATTTATTACTGTTTGTATAGTAATACTTATACCCCTTTGTGGCTCTGTCGCAGCCATACTGCGCCAGAGTGCTGCTAACTTGTACGTTTGTTACATTATCAAATTAATTTATCACTAAAAAATAATCGTTATGCGAAATGAATTACAATCTTATGAACTTGATGCCTTAGAAACATTTGACGAGATAAAAAGTTATTGCGATGATCATTGCGTTGATCTTCTTAATTTGTACGTACCTTTGGGGAGTTGGGATATAACGATTCCTTACGAGACTTATATTGATGAGTCACGTTGGAAAGCTAAACAGTTGATATTAGAACTGATTAAACGTTTAGGATGGAAACAAATCGTTTTATCTTGTGATCCAAGGGACGATATATATTGCGCTTTTCATATCAAAATAATCAGTTAAAAAAGCGTTGTTTTGTCACCACTGAAATAGTGGGTTAGCCGTCAGTAGAATATGCTGGCGGCTTTTATTTTCGCCACAATGAGATGATGTTAGATTGTATATAAAAGCATCACTTTGATTATTTATTCTATTGTCTCTTTTTCTCTAAACCAGATTTGTAAATATGGTCAAAATATATATATAGTATCCGTACTCGTACGGGAGGGCACCTTCTTATTTTTGTACATATTGCTTGTATGTTTTTTTGCTCTATATGCTTTTATTCTCGGTTTTCTTCTTATTTTTGTATTGACAAAATAACGTTTAACCAGCGGTATTTTGTATGATTTCTGTACAAACAAGAAAAGAGTTCTTATAATTTGTTATTCCTCAATAGATTACTTCCTCGGTTCGATTTCCAGTTAAAAATAGATAAGAATATACGTGATGATACAAAAATAATTTCTATATTTGTCCCCGCATCCGGAAAGGTGCAGGAGTGGCTGAACTGGCACGCCTGGAAAGCGTGTAAACCTCTAAAGGGTTTCGGGGGTTCGAATCCCCCTCTTTCCGCAAGAAATCAAGGAGTTACAAGATAAAATGTAGCTCCTTTTCTTTTTGCTTACAAGAACAATTTTAGGTGGTTTTTGGATGGAAAGTTAAACCAAGAGTTAAACCGAAAATTGACATGAATGCAACGGTTAATGTGTTGTGTTACAAATCTAAAACGCTAGCCAATGGAGAGCATCCCCTAATGCTTAGAGTATGTAAAGACGGTAAAAAGAAATATATAAGTATTGGCATATCCGTCAACCCTAAATATTGGGATTTTGAAAAAGGGCGTCCCAAGCGTAATTGTCCTGAACGAGAAAAGATAGAAAATGTTATTTCAACGCATCTCAAGAAATATCAACAACAAATACTAACTTTTCAAGTGGAGGATAAAGATTACTCTGCCCAATCTCTGATAACTTTTAATCATAGACAAGTTACAAAAAAGACTGTAAAAGAATTTTATGAACAATTGCTTACAAGTATGGAAAATGATGAACAATTAGGAAATTGGCGTATATACGTGAGTTCATACAATTCTTTGTTGAAGTTTACAAAAAAGAAGTTAGATATTTATTTTTCCGATATAGATGTTACTTGGTTAAATAATTACGAGAAATGGTTAAGGAAGAGAGAGAATAAAGATACAACTTTGAGCATTCAATTTAGAACGTTACGTGCTGCCTATAATAAAGCAATAGACGAAGGAATTGTAAATGAAAGCTATTACCCTTTTAAGAAATATAAGGTCAGTAAATTTGATACCTCAACAAATAAACGTGCTATATCCAAAAAAGATATTCAGAAAATCATGAATATTGCTTTGAAAGGAAATGAATTGAATTTTGCTAGAGATATATTTGTATTTAGCTATTTGTGCGGAGGCATTAATTTCGTTGATATTGCTCATTTAAAAGACAGTAATATAGTTGAAGAGCAATTGATATATCTTCGTCAAAAAACTGGAAAACAAATTAAATTGAAAATACTGCCAGAAGCATTGGATATAATAAACAAGTATAAACGGTCTAATGATTACCTATTTCCGATACTAAATGATGAAGCTTATCCAACAAAGAAGAAAAAGCAAACGAGAATTCACTATGTGTTAGAGAAGACAAATCAAAGGTTAAAAGAAATTGCCCAATTAATAAATCTTAATGTTGATATTACAACCTATGTCGCCCGTCATTCATTTGCCACGGTATTACGACGCTCTGGTGTAAATGTAGGAATAATCTCTGAATCCTTGGGACATACCGATTTGAAAACAACTCAAATATATCTGGATAGTTTCGAGAATGACCAGATAGATGAAGCAATGAGCAATTTACTTTGATTTGGTGGAAATATTTTCACTTCCATATAGAGATTAAAACTTTGAAATTTTATACCACTTCCTCTTTCTGGGGAGGTGGTATTTTTTTTACCTTTATACCTGTTTAAAGTATACATACCATGGCAAACAATATTATCTATCCAGTCGCAACCTTACTACAAGTAGAACCATTTCTAGTAGAGTATTTCGCCTATAACAGGACAATGTTATATCCAGAAATAGAAAGAATGTATCTAGCCACGTGGGGATTCATGGGTAAGGTAGAGGATAAATACATGATAGAAGTGCCTGATACGCTAGATGAACTGGCAACAAGTGATAACCCGTTTGATTGGCAACGTTACGCTCCTAGAGAGCAAAAGATGATAAAAGTGGTTGATACCTTGGCTTACATGACAGACAACATAAAAGGTATCCTTTTGGAAGATGATGGATTGAAAAAGAAAATAGAGGAGTTGACAAGTAAATTGCCAGATAAAAATAGGGATGCCATATTTCACACTCTCTGGATGCTAGCCATTATCTACAAGAAGCATGAAGCGTTCAAGCCTATCCTCGACCCTGAATTACTGGAAGAAACGTATAACATGGATACCTATTTCCAGCAAGTAAGACCTGAAATGTTACAACTCTACCTGTTCCTTGAAAGAGATAAAAGGAAGAAAGATAAATCAATCACTTTAAGTAATAATCAAGAAAAGATTACCATTAACAACGCCATGGAGAGCTGGTTTACCAATCTCCTAGATTCTTACCTTCATGTATACTTGGGAGTAAATTCCATTGAAGAAGCGGAAGAAGAATTGAAAGAAGTCTATTCACCGAGGAAAGGGCGTAAGGCGGATAATCCAGCACAGAATCTCGTGATGGTAGGGATATACCGTTTACTGGTAAACCGTTCTGGCATGGAGAGAAAAAGTGATATATATAAATTTATCCTCGATTACATGGAATTGATAGGACTGGTAAAGGATGAAGATAAACAAATCGACGAGAACTATATAAACTCTAAAATAGCTTATCTGGACAAGCATGGTTACAAACCAGAATGGATACCAGCCTCACAAGGTAATTATAGAACCTCCCCTAACAATCCTTCCAAACTTTATTTCTGGTAGTATTACCACGTACATACCTGATTAATAGCCAGCTAAAGAATACCCCTTGAACTGGCTATATTTCTTTATAACCTACCTCCCTTTTTTGCCGCATTTTTGTCTTGGCGAACGAATTGATAAAGAGAGAACATCTAAAGAATAGACCTCTAAATGACCTCCATTCTTTATGGTTTAACCTCTCGATTTGAAGTTAGTTTGCCACGTGAAAATAGAGTTCTTGAAGGAAATGGAAAGTCTAAAGAATAGCGTTCGAAATGGCTATTATTCTTTATGGCACACCTTCTCCCTGAACTCTACTTTTGTGACAAATCAATCTTAACGGTGCGCACCTCATTAGATTGTCTGCAAGTCTTCAGCAGTGTTGAAGGCAAAGGTTGGAATCTGGAAAGTAACTGGAGATAACGCTCTAGTCCCCTTTTCATGGTTGGTGGAAAATTTTTGAAAACCATATACAACATGAAATTTTCAAAATTACCACCAGACGGGATTCCTGTAACTTGTAAACAGATAATATCATGAGAACAGAGTATTTCACACTTGAAAGTAACGAAACTCTAGTAGAAGCGTTCAAAAATAAAGGTATTCACGAGATAGGGAGTAACGTTATACTTGACAAAACTATAACAGGTATCGGGGCAACCTACTGGGAATTACACTTGGCTAAACGTCCCTCTATTATTATAGAACCCAACGTGCCTGTTATTATCGGTAAAGCTGAAAAGGTTGACAACTCTTTAGCGGTGTACGCTTTATGCAATAAAACACTGGTAAAGAATTTTTTAAAGAACAAGTCTATCACCAACAAAAAGCTATTAACCACACCAGAGGGATTCGAGAAAATCAGGCTAGCGGCACGGGAACTGGGAATAGACATCTATAAAGAGTTCTTCTGCCTGTTTGACGAGTGCGAGAAGATAACTCAAGACGTTGATTACCGTCCCAGAATATCACAACCGATAAATGACTTCTTCAAGTTCGAGAGGAAAGCGATGGTGTCTGCCACTCCACTAGAAATGCGTCACCCCGAACTGGAAAGACAGGATTTCAAGATTTGGAAAGTGGCTCCAAATTTCGATTACAGGAAGAACATGACATTAATAGTAACGAGAAGTTTCAACCGCACCATGACGGGACAGTTAAGAGAGTTAGTCCAGAACAGCCCATGTTTATGCGTCTTCTTCAATTCCACCACGGGAATAAATAAAGTGATAACCTACCTTTTAAATAATAACTTGATAAAAGAGGAAGATTATAAAGTGTTTTGTTCTAACGAGAGCGTGAAGAAGTTGAGAGAGTGCAATTTCAAGAACAGCCACGAGAATCTGGATTTACCGCTAGCCAAGATAAATTTCTTCACTTGTCGGTTCTTTTCTGCCGTTGATATTTATACCATCAAGAAGCCTGATATTTTAATATTGTCAGATTGTAGTATCCCACACTCTATTGTTGACCCGTACACAGAGGTGATACAGGCACAAGGAAGGTTCAGGAACAAGTATGCCGATGGAAATACATACAATTCTCTTACTATTATCAGTAACATTGATGAAGAAATGGAAGTGATGACAGAGGAAGAGGTTACCGCCATGACACGACAATTTGAAACCACGTACCAGAATCTAAACCAACGTTTGGAGGAAGCCACCACCAAGGCGGATAGAACCGCCATACTTGAAGATTTGGAAAAAATCAAGTATAAAGAATTACTGGACAAGGAAGGAGAGATAAACTACTTCTCCGTTGATAACCTTTACAACGAGGAAAGAGTGAAGGGATATTACACCTCCGCCCGAAGCTTGCACGAGGCGTACGAGGGAACGGGACATTTCAATATTAATTTCATCGATGACACCAAGAGAATTGGAGAAGATGATAAAATAGCCATGAGAAAGACTAACAAGAAACAACTCTGGAAAAAGGTTGTCAATCACCTCGACAGGTTACGACAAATGGTATTACAAAATCCCGACCACGATATCACACCCGACGTTGAGATGTTGAAAGAGTTCAAGGATGCCGAGTATATAATGAACGCCTATGATACTATCGGCAAAGCTGCCATAGAACAAGCCGACTACAAGAAAGGAGAAATAGATAAAATGATGAAAGCGTTCCATGAACAAATGGCTAAAGAGCGGCGATTCTCTCCTGATGTAGTGCATGATATATTCAAGGCGTTCGAGCAAGAAATGAATAATGGTGATTATATACCGAGTAAAACCATTCGAGAGAGGCTAAGAGTGATATTCATGGCTCACGGTATTCCTTTTAAAGAGTACGGGGTAAAGGCTGGACTAGAGAAGGTGTATTTCACTTTAACCGATAAAACGATAGAAGATTATTACCCCGAGTTCAAGGTTTCCAACGCCAATGGAGGGGCGTATAAACTTGTCGCCATGAAACCAGAGTTGGTGGAAAAAATTGCAAAAGGTACAAGAGAATGAAATTTTCAAATTTATCACCAAGTATAAATTTTAAACAATACATGATTATGAAGTATGCTGAATTTTTTCAAACCGTTAGAGAGTTAAAAATGACAATTAGTGATTCATTTCTCCCTCTATGTTATTGTATTTATATAAGTAAAGACCTAAAAAAATGCGTGGTAAGATCAAACCTTACCACGTGGGACATGACAGACGTGTCCTACTTCATTCTAGTTGGAATGTATAAATGGCAGAACTTTACTTACATGAACACTAGGTCGGTCACGTTGGGATTCTTTAACGATAAACTCGACCCAGTGAACTCGATACGATTCGACAAGTACGAGCTAACGGAAATAAATTTCAGCGGTGATATGTTTAATCCTTACCAGCAAAATAGCCCCTGCTATCATGTAAAGGATACTAGTGCGGGACAATCTTTATCAATAGAGATATCCACTTGCTAACTTTCAACAGGTTTTAAATACAATCTGGGAAGCTGAAAGTAAAGAATAGTAACATAAAAAAGCCAGCACCCTAAGGACATATGAGGTACTGGCTTCAATCATTTAGTTGTGCTGTCTTTTCTTGAGAAGCTTCGGTTTGGAACTTCCAAAAATATCAGGATATAACATTTTTAATCTCTCCATGTTTACATGCCTGAATAAATCCATTTCATGGAGAATGTGATAGTGTTCTACACCAAACCATTCTGAATTGGTGGTTTTTCCTTTTTTACGTAATTTCATAGGAATAAATTTTTCTAACAAACAAAAGAGTATCTAGTTCAGGAAAGAACATCAGGCCAATCATTTACATATGCAAAAATACTTATTGAATTGGGTATGACAAAGTAAATATATCAGAATATCAAATATTTATATCAATGAGAACATATTGATTTGACATTCTATTTCCAGCTTTACCACACAAGGAAATTGAACTCACGAATATCTCTAAACTTTCTATTCCAATTCACCATTTATAGGTTCATAAAATTACTTTTATCCTAGAATAGAAATATACCTCTCTAGAGATGCTTTTTCAGCTTCGGCAACCAACAAGTAGAAATCATCATGTTGTTGTTCCGTGTGAGAAGACTCCAAAGCTTTATAATAACGTAACTTCATGTCGTTATCACTTTTCAGGGTAACAATGGTATAACCTTTTTGCAACAGGTAGAGGTTCATCAGAAGTCGAGAAGTGCGCCCGTTACCATCTATAAACGGATGAATCCTCACCAGTTCATCATGCAAGTAAGCGGCAATAATAACAGGATGAACGTTTTCTTTTTCCATGCGTTGAAATGTCAGCATGAAATCTTCCATTAGCTTCTCCAACAAATAAGGTTGAGGCGGTACATGAGTGCTACCCGAAATCATCACGGGTACGGTTCTGTAACTTCCAGCGTTCTCCCTATCTATGCCGTGTAACACGAGTGCATGAATCTCCTTGATAGTTCTTTGACTTATTTCAATATCCTGTTTGGCAACCTCCTTTATATAGTCAATAGCTTCCGCATGATTGATTGCCTCCAAGTGTTCACGCATGGATTTACCAGAAATAGTGATTCCCTCGTTGACAACAAGTGCCGTTTCCTGCAGGGTAAGCGTGTTCCCTTCTATACGGTTACTCTCGTAAGTGTACTCGATATCTAAAGCATCCTGAATTTTCTTTAATGCCTCGATAGGTAAAGGACGCAAAGAGGATAACCGCACTTTCAATGAATCTACCTCTCTTAATAAATCAACCAACTTACTATTCATGTTGCCATATTTTTAGTTGATTACAAAGGTAAGAAATTATCACTGTTTATATCTGGTGGAAAAATATAAAATTCTGGTCGGTATATACATTTTAAAAATTTTCCACCAACCCTTACTTCATTGATAAACATCAAAGCCTACAGGAGAGAGTTGCCCAATCAAAAAAAAGTGGAGTTGCCTGTGCTGCATGTATATAAATAGTTACTTACTCTTCTCTTGAATCTTCCTGAGTTCTATCACGTCATATAAATCTTTAGGACGTCCAGCCTTTATTTTGCTATTAATTAAATCGTTAAAGGCTATCACGTCATAAGAGAAAGTTTGACCGTTTACAGTGTTCGTGGCAGAGTATCTTTGCTCGAAACATTCATCAAAACTCCTGCCTGGATTAAAGGAGGTGATTAATTCTATGTCTATAACGGGACTTATCTTTATGGATATATTTTGTTGACCGTTTTTCACGTCTTCTGGAAAATCATCGAACTCGTAACCAAGTTCATTCAAGGCATTTCTTAAAGCTAGCAAGTTAGAGGGGGTGGTATCAATCCAGAAATCGACATCGGCAGAGTGACGCTGGTAGCCGTAAAAATTGACAGCGCCACCACCTACCATTAACATCCTGACCTGATACTTTTGTGCCAAGGATATAAACATCCATACATCTTCTTCGAAATTAAGGCTCATCTTTTCCGTTCAAGAATAAAGTTGTTACTTGTTCTCTCCTTCAAAGTTTGAAACTTGCCGATTTCGGCGACCAGACGCAAAAAGAATATAAATCTCTCGTTGGGGGTTCTTTCCAGAGCCTCCCTCTCTCGTCTGGCTTGACTTTCCGCTTTAGTTTCAAAACGTATCTCCATGCTTCTCCTTTGATTGATATAACTATACAAAGTTAAGAATATATTCTAAATACAGGGAGAATTAGAGTGGTTAAAATAGAGAATCCTCTATAAAATACCCCTCCCCCTTTAATTTCAGGTTGGCATTATATATTGAAGAGTGTTACACGCTAGAGTAGTGTACCATTTACATCCCCCACCCATCTCTGGAAAAAAATCAATTAATTGAAATCAAATTATCATGTTAAAAAAAGATTTTGAAGTGAACAAGGTTACCATGCCCAAATGTTTTTCAGACATTAGTAAATCTAAACTGGCGGGCAAACTGGTCACGTTACCAGCACCTCCAAAAGTGGGTGATATTCTAAAAGTTATCGGGTTCAAGGGTGAAGACCCAACAAGTATTTCCCTCTCCTGCATGAAAGGGGATGAAAGGGTAGATATTAGAATCCGTAACATGGTGAAAGGTTCCAAGCAAACAGGGATAACACCCGATGATGTCCCGTGTGATCCAGTTATAGAGGAACAGTATAAAGACAGGCTACAATACATTTACCCCTTGGCAGTGAATACCAGTTACGAGGATTTGTTTTCTATCCTAGACGGGCAAACTATTATTTGCTGTGGTAGCATGGAAACACCAGCCAGTTACAACGGGAACGAGTACACGCTAACTGTATGGAAATTCGCCATACTGTTTGATGAAGAGTAGAGAGTAATCTCTACTTCTTTTTTTTGTAAAAGCATTATTCTACTAAAATAATCCTTTAGTGGAGAAGGAACAGGGACAGAGAGAGCAGTGGGAAGGGGGAAGATATTGTTATACCAAAGTGAAGGAAGTATCACCTTTCTTAGCAAGTAGTATAAACAAAAATCTTTCCTCTCCATTGCCAAACCTGATAAACTTACGACACTCTAAATTTCATTACCATTAACGTATTCAAATTAAAAATCAAGTAATACAATATCATGAATGAAGAATTAATGAAAGTACCAGTAGTGGAACTGGTGTACAGGAACAATACCAAACCTTCTAAAAGGTATAAAATAGTAACCGCTAAAGATGTCCACGAGTTACTGGTTTCTCCATTTAAAGACACCATCGAACACCATATCTCTACCAGAGTTATCCTGTTAAATGGGAGGAATCAAGTACTGGGTGTATCCACAATTAGTGAAGGTGCGTTATCTTACAACATCACGGATATAAGGTTTATAGTACAACTGGCTGCACTCTCTAATTGTAAAAGCTTAATAGTTTGTATAAATCAGCCTTCTGGTGATATTGAACCAACTAAACAGGATGATGAACTGGTACAACAGGTAAAGATTGCACTTTCATACATAGATGTAGAGTTACTGGATTACGTTCTTTACTATGAAGAGGGTTATTACAGTTATTCAGCTAACGGTAAACTTTAGAAATTGGAGTTGGTGAATTTTTGTCTGGATTGGTATATATAGTCAATAAGGACAATAATTCTCACCACCATTGGCAATTAAACTATAAATATATTTCCATTGTTATTTTTTTACTGGCATAACGCTAGAGAATAAATAAAACAAGTAAAAGTGATAATGAACTTTATAAATCAAGGTTGGTGGAGAATTTCTGAATTGTATATATAAACTGAAATTTCAAATATTTCCACCACCGTTAAATAGACTAGATTATGAGTACAGCAATATTAATTCCAAGCCAGAATGAAGGATTGTTGCCAGTTTTATTTGGCAGTGATAACGTCAAGCGAGAAGAACCTACCTACACTCCTTGTGAAGTGGTAAATGAACCAATTAAAAAAGATAAAAGGAGAAAACATTTCATTGAAGCTAACACTTCACCAGTAGATATGCTACATTTAAAGAATGATTGTATCGTGCCAGTGTTCAGCAAGGATAACGAGATGACAATATCCCATCCAGCATTTATTGAAACGGTGTACAAGGTGGCGAGTGAATTGTTTAGAGGGGAAAGCATGGATGAACCTGATATAATGGTTAGCCACGTTATAAAAGGTAGGATTCCAGAAGCCATACATAAACCAGTATCTGAATTACTGGAAAGTGACAAGACCATCTATTATGAAAGAATGGCGTTCGCTTTTGAAATACCTACTATTTATGAATCTATAAACGGTAACAGGATTAATCTATGTATTACTGGCGTTAGGGCGTATAACAGGGAGAACCTCTATTCAAAGAAGACATCAGAAAGGTTCAGTGTTGCTATTGGATTCAAGAACAAGGTGTGTTGTAACTTGTGTACATTTACTGATGGTTTCCAGACTGATTTAAGAGCGATGAGTTACCATGATTTATTTAGAGGTGTGATGAAGTTATTCCAACAGTATGATGCGGACAAGCATTTAAGGTTGATGAAGAGTTTCACTAGTTCTTACCTCACGCAACATCAATTCGCACAATTCTTGGGTAAAAGTAGGTTGTATCAATGCTTACCTGCCAGAGAGAAGAAACATTTACCATACATGGAATTGACGGATAGCCAGATTAACATGGTGGCGAAGGCATATTACAACGATGACAATTTCAAGAGGGAGCATGGAGAGAACGAGATTAATTTATGGAAATTCTATAATATGCTTACAGGTGCGAACAAATCTTCTTACATAGATAATTTCCTCGATAGGTCATTAAACGCCACGCAATTAACGGAAGGAATAGATAGGGCGTTACATGGAGATAATACCTATAAATGGTTTATTGAATGAAAACCGTTGGAAATAAATTCTTTTTATTCCATTGATTAGCCTAATTTTGTCACACAGCAACCCTAAATTGCGTTTGTTAGATGCTGAAATTTATTTACTTTTGTGGTGTCATTCGGTTTACTGGATGGCAGACATATTGAATTAATGGAAGCGTTTAGTTTTATCCTTTACAAGAAAAACGACCAATTTTAGACTGAAGGGATAAGCAGATACAAACGTTCATGCTTGCCGTATATATACCTACTATATACATGGTTTAGCGTGGGGTTGCTGTTTATTTTCAGTCGGGTTCTTGGTCGTTCCCTCTTGTAAGATAAGCTAACAACTACCACGCTTTCTTGTTTATATTAATTACTTCTTGGGTGGTTGGGAGTAAATTTTAATTGCAATTCAAAATGAAAAAGATTTTTTTATTATTAGCGTTATTCGCTACTGTGTTTGTAGCTTGTTCTGATGATGACGATGACGAAAAGGACAAACCAACCACAAAACAAAAGTTAGTTAGTAAAATTGTTACTTCAAATTCTAAAGGAATAAAGGAAATCGAAGAAACATTCGAGTATGATTCTCAGAAAAGAGTTACAAAATACAGATATTACAATATTGATGAGGCTTATAGTTGTATGCAAGAATATGCATATGGAGATAAGACAATCACAATGAAAGACTATGAAGATGATGAATTGTACAATACAATAACCTACACGTTAGAAAACGGTGTAATCGTTGAAAGTTCTGATGATTATAATGGAAAACCCGTTAAATTCTTATACAATAGTGACAAGTACTTGGTGAAAGCTGAGAAAGAAGGTTATTCAGAAATTCTTACATGGAGTAACGGAAATCTTCTGAAAATAGGCGATGATATGTCATTTACCTATACTGAATACGAAAATAAGAGTAATATTGACATCACCTCTATTAACTTTACAGAAGATGCTGAATTTAATGATATTCTTTTTAGAAGTGGATACTTTGGTAATAGAAATAAGAAATTACTCTTAACGACTAAATCTCAATGGCATACCCGACTATGTCAATACGAGTATACATTTGACAAAGACGGATATGTAACTCAAATCAGTGAAATAAAAAGTGGTGAAACACAAACTATTACATATAAAGAATAATCATATTTAAAAACTATATCAAATGAAAAACATATTGTTATTAATCATGTTATGTACTTCTATTTTTGTTGCTTGTTCAGATGATGACGACAAAGATGATGGTAATGGAAATGAAAAAGGTTGGGTTGTTACGATGAATCGAATAATAAATGACAAATATGAAGAGGATAAAGAAGCCTATCTTATGTGTGCGGGAAGTGGTAAAATGGAAATTGATTGGGGAGATGGGACAATAAGTAAAGATTTGGAATTGCCATTATATGAAGAATATGATGAAAATTTTGATGCGGATGAAGACCTTGATGGACGTGAATTTGAACACACTTATGCTAAAAAAGGCTCATACACGATAACAATAAAAGGTGAGGGGAAATTAACGTACTTAAATTTAGATTGCGATACGATAAAATCACTAGATGTAAGCAAATGCCCCACATTAATTTATTTATCCTGTAATGACAATAAATTAAAGTCATTAGATGTGAGCAAATGTACGGAACTTGTGGAATTGGTATGTTACGAGAGTGAATTAACGTCATTGAATTAACGTCATTGAATATTAAAGGATGTACTAAACTACGTTATTTAGATTGTTATGCCAATTACTTTGACGAAAATGCAATAAACTCTATTTACAATGGTTTGCCCGATAGAACAGGGAAAGAAGCAGGAATTATAGAGGCTTATCATGAAGAAGGAGATAAAACAATCGCAGAAAAAAAGAATTGGAAAGTACGTTAATTAAATCGTAAGTTAGCGTGTGTTTGACACATGGTGTGAGGGGTGGTAAGTTTCGGCTTATCATCCCTTTTTATATCGTGGTGGAAAATTTGAAAAAATTGGATTGTATATAGAAGTTGATAATTTTACACCAACTTACGTGTTTCAATTAGAGATGTGCATAAAATTTGATTCCTATTACATCACCAATTAATACAGAAAGTATGTGTATAAAAATCATATTCCAACCACCATAATTTAGTGGTAAGTTGCTTGTGTATAAGCTATATGTTACTTATATTTGAGATTCAATAAGAGAGAGTTCATTAATAGTATTAATCCTTCTTGATTTAGCTTTGAGTTAAACCGCCAGTTAAACCAAACAGAATGCAAATTATAATATTTGATTGTAAACATCATAAGTACAATTAGTTATGAAGGTGCAGGAGTGGCTGAACTGGCACGCCTGGAAAGCGTGTAAACCTCTAAAGGGTTTCGGGGGTTCGAATCTCCCTCTTTCCGCTGAAATTGAGATGAATGAGAGTTGGAACAAGTGTCTGACTCTCTTTTTTTCGAGGGATTCGAACGAAGGGACGGCGGGGTTCGTAACGCGTTCACGAGGAACATTGTTCCGAGTCATCCCCCTCTTTGACATCCCCTTCCCCAACCTTACAAGTGTTGCTCTTTCGAGGCATAAACCTATCATGAACGCAGATTTACGTCTATGATACGTTTATGGTACGTTCATGATACGTTCATGAGGTTACGAAGGGGGAGGGGAAGGGGAGTACAAGGGGGGTGGGGAGAGGTTTTATTTTAGAATGATTCGTTGATTTTGATATTTTGCATATTTTTTATATTTTTGAAGCCGTCAATGTTGCTAGTTTGTGCAACTTTTTTGGCGTATTTAAACGTTATGCGAAAATGATGATAGCAGAGAAAATACTTCGTATGTTTGGTGAAACAGAAGAGAAAGCTTTTCGGTTGCTATACGATACGTATTATAAAACGTTGGTGCTTTTCGCGAATCAAGTGGTGAATGATAAGGAGGTGGCGAAAGATATCGTGCAGGATTATTTGGCTAAATTCTGGGTTACGAAGCCTTACAAAACATTGAAATCCGGTTTGGATAAGTATATTTTTCAAGCGGTTAAATTCTCGGCTATAACTTATTTGAAAGAAGCGCGGCGAAAAGAGGATTCTTACCACTCTTTTTCTCGGGAAATGATGTCTGAAGAAGACACGATACAACTGGAGGAGCAGGTAGATATTATCAAGGTCGTTTATCAAATGATCGATTTGTTACCCGCAGAGCGGCGCCAAATCTTTATGATGGTTTTTGTTGATGGTATGTCTTACCAAGAGGTGGCGGAACGGTTGGAAATCTCTAAGAATACAGTGAAGACCCAATTGGCGAGGGCGTTGAAATTTCTTCGCAAGGAGATGAAAGATAATGATATATCTTTCCTTTTTATTTTTCTGGTAAAAAAATAATTTGTTGCTTGTCACCCTTTAGGTACTTTTTATAGATTTTAATATGGATGAGGGATGCGTGATGGCATTTCCACGTATGTAAATGTATAATAGTAAAAAGAGAGAAATGAAAGCAATAGTTTTTTTGGAGTTATTGATATTTTTATTGCCTTTAGGGCTTATTGCACAAGAGGAGATGAAGAAAGGGCAATCTAGCGAAGTTGCGATATTAAGGCCTCGGGAGTTACCCCGCGATTGGCATTGGGGATGTATGGAGGTCGATACGGTTTCCGGGGCGGATATATATAGAGCTTATGATTACCTGAAAGGACGGGAACCCAAGGCGAAAACTGTTGTGGCCATTATCGATGCCGGGGGAGATGTGACGCATCGGGATTTGAAAGATCGGCTTTGGGTGAATCGGAAAGAAATACCTGGGAACGGTATTGATGATGACAATAACGGGTTCGTGGATGACGTTCATGGTTGGAATTTTTTGGGTTTACCCGATGGAAGTGATATCCCCGGAACCGTGGCGGCGGATTGGGAATTTTTGCGTTTATGCGATAAGTTTGCGAATGTTGATACAATGAAGCTTTCGAGGAAGGAAAAGGCGGAGTATCGTTATTTTGTTGATGTGGTTTGGCCTTTTTCTACTTTGCGTTTGTATCCTGATTCATCGAAAATTTATCGAAAGAAGGTTGAGGTTATGCACGAGAGGCAGAAAATGCGCGAATCCGTGGGTGATGATTTGAATAGTTTGAAAATACGTTGTTACGGGAATAATAATTTGCTTGGAGCAAATGCTGTGCACGGGACGCATGTAGGTGGAATCGTGGGAGCGAAACCGACCGATGAGTCGGGTGCGAATGGGATAGCGGATGTAGAGTTGATGTTCGTACGAATGCTCGGGAAAGGTGACGAGCAGGATAAGGATGTGGCATCGGCTATTTATTATGCCGTGGATAATGGAGCTCGGGTGATTAATATGAGTATTAATAAATTCTTTTCCCCGAACAAGAAGCTGGTGTATAAAGCTATGCGTTATGCCGAGAGTAAAGGGGTATTGATAGTGAAAGCTGCCGGGAATGATAGTTTTCCGTTAGATGAATATCCTGGTTATCCGAATAAATTTTTAAGCCGGAAGAAAACGTTACGGAATTTTATTTGTGTCGGTTCGATAGGTCCATACGGGGAGGTTTCCCGTTTCAGTAATTACGGGAAAATCAGTGTTGATCTTTTCGCACCCGGTGAACATATATATTCTACCGTATTGAATAATCAGTATAAAGAGTTTTCCGGAACCAGTATGGCGGCTCCCGTGGTTACCGGGGTGGCGGCTTTAATATGGAATTATTTCCCGGAATTGACTGCGGAACAAGTAAAACAGGCGATTTTGCAAGGTGTGGAGTCGTGGAAAGGGCGTCGTGTTGATTTGCCTCGTGCTTTTGGAGGAAGGAAGAGCGTGGCAAAAGTGGTGAATTTCGAAGAATTGTGTGTTACGGGGGGCGTTTTGAATGCATTGCAGGCAGTGAAGATTGCCGAACGTATGGCGGGAGAATAATTTTTTCATGGAACAATTCTAAATACAAAAACGAGATTCAATAAAATGGATCTCGTTTTTTCTTTCTTGTCCATATACAAAATAATAAGACTTCTTTATTGAATATCAGCCAGAAGACCTTTATTGGGCTTCTGGCTGTATATGGTTGTGGAGCCTCCATCAGAATGGATTGAGGAACAATACCCGACAAGTACCCGACAAGTACCCGACAAGTTCTGTTGCAATACAAACTTTGATTCGTGTATTGGCTGAGCGGCAACTATCAATTAAAGAAATGCTTGCGGCCATGAATTTAAAAGACCGAGAGAACTTTATAGCAAATTATCTGAATCCTGCCATGAAAGAGGGTTTTGTTGTGATGCTCTACCCTAATAATCCTAAACATCCAAGACAAAGATATCTGTTAACGGTAAAAGGATTGGCGGTTTATAATTCTTTGCCAAGTGATTCTTGATAGATTTTAGATTTATGATTTACGATTTTGGATTGAGTTTCATGCTTTGAGTTTGGCTATGATTTTTCGTTCCATTTCTATTCCCTTGTGTTAGTAATAGTGTTATTCTTCCAGCAAAGATACATTTTTTCGATGATATAACTTGATTCCTGTTTTTTCTGAAAAAAATATTTGCTCTGCTGTCACCCTTTTGTCTTTTTTTGTAGATTATATATAAAAAGCGAACGTGAATGAGAGAAATTGAAGATATATTGGTTGATTATTTCGGGGGTGAGAAATTGTCCGCGAGTGATTCGGTGAAGCTAGAGAAGTGGCTTCAGGAAGGGGATGATGCGAGGATTGTTCAAGTATTGGACGGAATGCGTGTAGGAAAAACGTTGCAGGAAGAGTTGGAGCGGGATGCCGAGGCGGGAATGGAGGCTATCCGACGTAGGTGGAGAAGGAGAAATCGGCGGCGTAATTTGTGGTATGGCGGGGCTGTGGCTGCCGTGGCGTTGCTCCTGCTCGGTTTGATGTTCTTGTTTAAAAGTCCCGTGGTGGAGGAGAGGGCGAATACCTTTGCCGATGATTGTACTTTGGTGACGTTGAAGCTGGATAACGGGAAGGTTCTTCCGTTGCGTGCGGACCGAACAAATGAGGTGATCGTGGAGGATAGTTTCAAGCGTATAGAAAATGATAATAGTACGTTGATCTACACGAATGATGGAGTCAAGGAGAAGAATGAGGAGGTGGCGTATCACACGATCACGGTTCCCGTGGGAGCGGAGTACCGGGTGCTTTTGGCGGATGGGACAACGGTTCATTTGAATGCGGATTCGGAATTTCGTTTCCCGGAGGTGTTTTCTGGGGAAAATCGGGAAGTGTATTTGAAGGGGGAAGGTTATTTCGAGGTGGCTAAAGATTCGGCAAAGCGGTTTATCGTGCACGCGTTGAACATGGATGCGACGGTGTTGGGGACTTCTTTTAATATTAAGGCTTACCCGGAGCAGGATGATATTATCGCTACGTTGGAAGAAGGACGGTTGCAAGTGGATTGTGACCATGATCAACGTTTTGAGTTGCAGGCGGGGTATCAGGTAGTGTTTAGCAAGGTGACTGGGAATGCGGAGAAAAAGAGTGTGACGACGATGTATTATACCTCGTGGAAAGATGGATTCTATTGCTTTAACGGGGAGGTTTTGGAAAATATCATGGACGTGCTGGCGAAGTGGTATGGTTTGGAGGTGTTTTATTTGGATGAAGCATTGAAGAACAATAAGTTTTCGGGACGATTGAAGCGGTATGATGATTTTCTTTATTTATTGGATAAGTTTGAAGAAACCGGAAATGTTGAATTTATAATAAAGGATAAAGTAATCACGGTAAAAAGAAAAACAGGTTGGAAATAAAGGTTCCAACCTGATAACCATATACTTTCTTGATTTTGGAACGGTCAAAAAGTATATTTTTACTTACTAACAAGCAAAAATATGGAGAAAAATCGAATGTGTGTCAATCTTAGGCGATTGATTTTGTATCGTAAAATGTTAATTAACATGAAATTGTTGAGTGTATTGATGTTTGGTTTTTGTATGACGGTTCATGCAACAACCTTGTCACAGGAGGCAAAGGTCTCTTTACATGTGGAAGAAGCCTCTTTGAACGATGTGTTACAAGAAGTGAGTAAACAAGTTGCTTGCGATTTTCTTTATGATTTGAATTTAATGGAAGGGAAAGTCGTGAAGAATTTGGACGTGAAGGACAAGGAGTTTTTGGTTTTTCTGAACGATCTGTTACCTCGTTACGGTCTGATGTATTCTTATGACAACAATATTGTTGTTATTAAGGTTAAAGAGGAGCCCAAGGACGAGAAGAAGATGCTCATCATCAGGGGAAAGGTCACGGACGAGAAAAAAGCTCCGCTTCCCGGGGTGACGGTAGTGTTGAAGGGAACGAGCCGGGGAACCGCAACGGACATGGAGGGAAGATATACTCTGCCTGTGCCGAAAGCGGATGTTATCGAGGTGATATTCTCTTTTTTAGGAATGGAAACGCAGACCGTGGCGTACACCGGGAAGGATACGATCAATGTGGTAATGAAAGAGTCGTCGAATCAATTGGATGAAGTTGTCGTGGTGAACACGGGGTACGAGCAGGTGGACAAGCGTAAATTGACGAGTGCTATTACCTCTATTAAAGCAGATGATATTCGGGTTCCCGGGTTGAACACGATTGATATGATGTTGGAAGGACACGTGCCGGGTATGATGTTTATGCAGAATTCCGGACAGTTGGGAGCCGCGCCGCGGTTGAGAATCCGGGGAACTTCCACGCTGTTGGGAAATCAGGAACCGTTGTGGGTGGTTGACGGAATAGTCCGTACCGATCCGGTGAACGTGGATCCGGCAAAGTTGAACGATTTGGACTTCGTGAACTTGTTAGGTAATGCGATTTCAGGGTTGGACCCGGAGAGTATCGAACAGATTGATGTGTTGAAGGATGCTTCGGCTACTGCTATTTACGGGGCTCGTGCCGCGAATGGAGTTATTGTGATCACGACGAAAAAAGGTCGGAAAGGTCCCCCGTCGGTATCTTATGCTTTGTCTGGAACTTTTACAAGACGTCCGCACTATGGCGACCGAAACGTGTATATGATGAATTCCAAGGAGCGAATTGCTTATAGTCGGGAGATGGACGCGGCTTTGTTGGAGTTCCCTTCTTTCAAGAGTTGGGTAGGTTATGAAGGTGTTATGCGGGATTATTACCAGAATCGTATCGATTTCAATGAAATGAACCGACAGATTGGTGCTTTGGAACAATTGAACACGGACTGGTTCGGTTTATTGGGACAAAATTCTTTCTCTCACAAGCACACGATCGGCATATCCGGTGGTGGTGAAAACGTGACCTATTATGCTTCTATCGGTTACAATGATTCCAGAGGGACCACGAAGCGGGAGGCGAATAAAAGCTATACGGCTAATATGAATTTGTCGGCTCATTTTAATCGATTCTCGGTTCAGGCAGGCATGGACGCTAGTGCGCTGGAAAGGGAATATACGCCTCCAAAAGTGAATGTGATGAATTATGCTTATCATACTAGCCGTGCAGTACCTGCCACGAACCCGGATGGTTCTTATTGGTTTTATAAAAGAGGTGAATATGTCGGTTCTTATTATAATATCTTGAACGAGGTAGAGAATAGCTCGTACGATATTGATCAGTATTCGTTTAATTTTAACACGACAGTGGGTTATCAGATTATTGATCCTTTGAAGTTGAGCGCAACGCTGGCTTATGGTTTTTCGAATTCCAATCAAGAAACGTGGTATGGTGAAAAATCTTTTTATATAGGGAATTTGCGTCAAGAAACAGAGGGGGCTACAGGGGATGTTAGCACAAATAGTCTTTGCCCAATGGGTGGTGAAATTGAGAAGCAGAGCGATCAGAAACACAACTATATGTTGCGTTTGCAGTTGAGTTATGCTCAAACTTTTCAAGAGAACCACAATTTAAGTGCTATGGCGGGGTTTGAAGTTTCTTCGTCGGAATCGGACCAATTCAAGCATATCCAGCGAGGGTATATGCGTGATCGGGGAGGGATTGTTGCCAAACTTGATGATATAGCAAAATATTCCGCCTTTGTAAGATGGATGAATAGTAATCCTTCCACTCGCAAGTTGTCGAAATCGAATTTGTTGTCCGGATACGGGAGCGTGTCTTACGCATATAAAATGTGGTACGTGTTGAATGCCAATATTCGTTTCGATCAATCCAATCAATTCGGTAGCAGGGCTAACGAAAAACTTGCCCCGATCTGGTCGTTCTCCGGTCGGTGGAATGTTAAGGAAAATATTTTGGAAAGAGCGGATTGGATCAATGAACTTTCTCTCTTGGCTTCTTATGGTTATCAAGGGAATATGTTGGATACGGAGAGTTCAAGGCTAGTTGTTTCGAAAGAGGGCTCGGTTAATGCCGGGGGGGAACTTTATGCCAAAATTGTGACTTATCCGAATCCCGATTTGAAATGGGAAAAAACTTCTTCTACCAACGTGTCATTGACATTTTCGTTCTTTAAAAAGAAATTGAACGGTACGGTGTCTTATTTCTATAAAAAGACCAGAGATGCTTTCCTATCGAAGACTATTTCAACCGTGAACGGACGGTCGTCATACACGATGAACAAGGGAACCGTGGAGAACAAGGGTACGGAAATTTCCTTGAAAATTGTGCCGCTTGATTTCCGTTCTGCCGGAAACGTTCGGGGATTTCATTGGTCGATTGATCCTCAACTCGGCTCGGTGTTGAATCAGTTGCTTAATAAAAGGAAAGTGAAAGATAATCCCTTGCAGGATACGCCGACTTACGATAAATATTTGAAAGGAAGTGTGCTTATCGTGGGGCGTCCGGTGAATACGTTTTATTCTTATCGTTTTGCCGGTTTGAGTGAACGGGATGGTCGACCGATGTTCTATAATACCGGTTCGATGGTGGATTCGGCAGAAGGTTTTTATGTAGATGCTAATGGTCTGCCCTTGTTTGATATTAACGACGAAACGAAAAAGAACGCGGTGGATTTAAGGGAAAAGTATCGTGATATGGATCGGGAAGAAGTGTTTATGGAAGTGATGGAACATTCAGGAACTCGCGTACCGACAATTCAAGGTGGAATCAGTAATACTTTTTCTTATAAAGGGGTCACGTTATCATTTAACTTGGCGTATAGCTTGGGATCGAAGGTTCGCTTGTTGCAAATGTATCCTAATGTGAATAAACTCAATGGGTCGATAGCCCCGCTTCCAACCGAGAATGTACGCAAAGAATTCGCGAATCGTTGGCGTCAGCCCGGTGACGAGAGATACACGAATATTCCCGGGGTATTATCTGGGACTCAGTTTACTAAATCGTTGTTAGAGCCTTGGTGTAATAATAATGATTACAAGTTTGCCAATAATATCTGGGAAATGTATGACAATTCGAATATTCGGGTTGCAAGTGGAAATTTCTTGAAGATGCAATCGCTTTCTTTACGTTACCAGTTTACGGATGATTTTTGTCGGAAATTCTTTATGAAATCGGCTTATATCGGTTTTGCTTGTACGAATCTGTTTATGATTTGTGATAAGAAGCTGAAAGGACAGGATCCTGCCACTCAGTCGGGAAATGCTCCTGAGTTGAATATGTCATTGCGTCCGACGTTCTCGTTTAATTTGAATGTTTCATTTTAGTTGATGATTATGAAGAAGATTTTATATTTACTTGTATTTCTGACATTCGGATGGTCTTGTAGTGACTTTCTGGAGGAGGATGCACAAAATTTGACTTATGTGAATTCGATCGATGATTTGGATCAGTTATTGATTGGAGAAGGGTATGTGATAGCATCTTTTGAGGAGTGCAGCAATTGGAATGGTTCGGTACCTGCTTGGATGCATCTTTTGGATGATGACCTGCAATATCGTGGAGCGGGAGCGGCAGGAGAAGGTGATGGTCGCTCATGTTCTGCAATTTACGGTTGGCAAAGGGACCCTTGGAAAGGTGGTTTGACAGATGATAGTCCTAGTTCCACGGCTAATGATGCATGGAGTGAATTGTATCGGTATATCAATGCGTTGAATATTATACTGTATGAGGCGGAAGAGTTCAAGAATGAGCCTGATTATAATCGAATTAAAGGAGAGGCAATGTTTTTGCGTGCCACGTATTACTGGTGGTTGCTCAATATCTATTCGAAAGCTTATGACGTGAAAACAGCAGATAACGACCCGGGAGTGCCTTTAAAATTGACTCCCTACGTGGAGGATTACGAGGAGGAGGGCGGATTTTCCAGAGCTAGCGTGGCAAAGGTGTATGGGCAGATTGTTGCCGATTTGGAAAATGCCGTTCAATTGCTTTCCGGATACGAGAGAAAGTCTGTTTATCGTGCGTCAATGGAGGCAGCCCGCTTGTTTTTAAGCCGAGTTTATTTGCACATGGAGAATTACGAGGGTGTGATTAACGAGTGTGATACGTTATTGCAAAATAATATTTATCGGTTGGATGATTATACTTTAATCGCGAATACTTCACAAAGTCTGATAACGAGTCATTCGCCGGAAGTAATATTTTCTCAAGGAGGTTATCGGTTACGGTATTTTTTGGGTTCCGGTGGTATGCTTAGAGGAGGGGAAATCAACTGGAGTGATGATGATAATAATTTAATAGTTCCATTTTATGGTGTTTCCGATGATTTGATGGATGCTTTTAATGACAATAGTTTAGTACCGGATCAGTCACAGGAAAATGATTCTCGTTATAACGTGGGGATAGCTGCGGTGATTCTACTCGACTATGCGGCTGGTGGTGGTTGGTTTCCTGTAAAAGTACCACATTTGTTACCAGCCAAGCTAAAAACATGGAATGATGGTGGGGTATCCGATGTTTTTACATTACGTTTGGCAGAAGCTTATCTGAATAAAGCGGAGGCGTTGGCAGCCGTGGGACGCGAGGATGAGGCTAACCAATTGTGGCAGGAATTACGTCGGTATAGAATAGCGGAACCGGAAGCTGTTGCGCTGCATGGGGAGAATTTGATGACGGCTATTCGCGCGGAGCGTAGGTTGGAATTTAATTTTGAAGGATTCCGGTGGTTGGATTTACGTCGATATGCCGTGAATAGCAAGTATCCGCAAAAGAAGGAAATAACTCATGTTTGGCTTTGGGGAGGAAATGCGGACTTAGGAATTCCTGCGGGAGAGGAGACTTATGTTTTAGCTCCTTATGGAGAAGATCCGGCTTGGGTATTTCCTATTCCGGCTGAAGAACATCGTTTGAATAGTCGATTGGAACTTAATGAAGAACGTGAAGAAAGAAAAGCGGTAAAATTGAATTAATATTAGGTTATGAAGATATTACATTATTTATTATTAGGTGTTGCATTGTGTTTTGTGGCATGCAATGGTGATGATGATAAGAATTTATCTCCCACGGGAGAAACGAATTGGTTTGCCTTGGAAGATTCGGATGACGAATTGGGGCATTTGGCTTATGAAATTTACAAGGAAACAGGTGTTACTATTTTTTATAACGATACAATAGCCAAAGTTCAGCGTGGGGTAAATTCAGCGGGAGAACCGATGTATCGCTACGAGGTTTTGGGGGTTAATTATGATGTGACCACTCACTATGAATACTTGTACCCGTTACTTACAGATCGGGATAGAATAAAGAAAGGAATGGAATTTTTACGTGATGAAGTGATACCGGGATTGCTGAATGGAGCTTCTCCTTGCAGTTTCTTGTTGGTTGATTCGTTGGTACATGCAAATTCTCAAGTTCCCAAGAACACTCGTTTGAGGGATGTATTTAAAGCGAGAAGAACAACTTGTGTCGCTTTGTACGAGGAGGAGGAGACAATAGATGAAAAGAGTTTGAGCGTGGCTGTATTGGCGGGGGAGTATGCGGCTTATATATTTAGGACGACTCCCGATAAACTAGCTGTTTTTTATTCTTTTTCCGTGGGAAAAGTAAATAATAAAATGGATATGCCGTTGTATAACCAGCAGTTGAGTAGATTGGATAGTAAATCGGAGTGGGACCCGGATTGGCGGACATTCGGTTTTTTGTCGTATAACATTGACAGAACATATACAAAGGATTATAGATATTATTGTCCTACACAAATTCAGGATATTACCGATTACGTGAAAGCTGTGTTGTTGGGCGATAAGGCTTTTGAAGAGGAGAATGGGGAATTTAAACGGTGTATGGAGAAATACAAAGTGATGAAATCGATTGTAGCGGAATTGCAGGAAACACTTGGAAAACGGTAGAATCAATGATGAGATTTGGAATAATCTTTTGGATTATATTTTGGGCGGGATGTACTGCACCGGATACTTGTCGGGTGGAATTGACAGGTGAGATTGAAGGTTGTAAATACGGAACGGCACTTCTAGTGAGTGCCGATTCCGCCCGGAATATTCTTTTTTCTTCCGAGATAGATGGCGGAATAATCTCGTTGAAAGGAGATTTGCCGGAACCGGGAGAGTATATATTGAAAATAAATCACTTGGAATATCTTTTACTCTTGGAAGAGGGGAGGACGAAGGTCGCTCTTGACATCACGAGTGATAGGGTGAAGTTGACCGAGGGGAAGGTGATGGAGATGGAACAGTTGTTCGAGAAATGGATGGAGGAGAAGTATAAACCGTTACAGGAACGAATCGGGCGGGAGTATTGGAAGGCGCAGCAACAGCCGGAAGATAAAGCTGATTTGGATAAAAAGACATTCGAGTATTTTGGTTTGAAAAAATTGAAATACGGTGTTGTTCGTGATTTTATACAGGCGTATCCCGATGGTGTATTCTCGGTGTATCAGGCGTTGGAAATGCTGGATAGGGATTACGAGCGAGGAATGGAAATGTACGCGTTGCTTTCGCCGAAAATGCAGCAGTCTGCGTTGGGAAAACGATTGTATGCAGAAACTCAAGTGTTTGCAGCTTCAGCCTTGGGGCGTGAAGTTCCCCCGATCGAGGTGGAAACGGAAGAGGGAAAGGCTGAGGTGATAGAGCATTTCCCGGGGATATGGGTGCTCGATTTTTGGGCATCTTGGTGCGGACCTTGTCGTCAGGAAATGGTTTACTTGAAAGAGATGTACCCGGAGGTGCATAAACTCGGTGTGAATATGATTAGTATTTCCATGGATGATAAGGTGGCGGCTTGGAAGAAAGGGAACGCGGAGGAACAGATTCCTTGGAAAAGCGTGCGGAATAAATACGGCTTTAAGAGTGATGCGGGTATTTGTGGGCAGTTAAAATTTAATAGTATACCTTACATTGTTTTGGTAAAAGACGGTCGTATTGTTGCTCGCAATTTGAGAAGGGGGCATTTGAAAAAGAAAATCATGGAGTTGTTACAAGAATAGTACGAGATGAGAGTATATTTTATTGGTTGTATATTATTGGTTTCTTGTTGGTTGATGCCACTCGCCCTTTTCGCTCAAGAAGAGGGGCGGTCACTGGATGCTCTTCCCAAAGATTCTGCCCGGAGCGTGCGGATTAGAGAGATAAAGGCGGTTTTCGCGAATGTCGGTCATTTAATGGAAAAAGAGAGAAACGCGAAACGGGATAGTTTGCAGGGGGTGTTGGAGCGTTTGTACCCGGGATTTGATTTGGATTGCCCGGATATGGAGTTGTTGCCGCAAGAGATGATGGTGGAGTTGATTGAGGATTATTTCAAGGTGTATGATGTGGTGCGAATGAACGTGAGCAAGTATTCATACGTGTTGTTTAACGTGAAAAGCGAGAAAGTGCGTAATGCTTACGTGTTACCTTACGTGAGGAGTGCATTCGAGCAAAGGGGATACGGGAAGGAATTGGCTGAGGTTTGCGAGAATGTGCGCTGGTGTTCCAAGACCCCGGAAACCGTGAAAGAGGTGGAAGCATTGGTGGAGCAATACCGTCCGCTTCAGGCAGGGGCTGCAGCTCCAGAATTCGTGTTGGAAAACCGAAAGGGGGAGAGCGTGAAACTCTCTGGTTTCAAGGGTAAACATGTATTTATGGGAGTCTTTTCGGCAGAAATGGATGAGAACGAGGCAATAAGTCGGTTCGTGGATTTACCCGATGAATATAATAATACCGATCGGTTCGTGTATCTCTGTGTTTGTTTGGGGAAAGCGGATGCACGGGAGGCGTGGAGAAAACAGGTGGGTGATAAGGCGGGTAAAGTAGACTTCCTTTTCTGTGACGTGGAAAGGTGCTCTTTCGTGCGGGATTATCGTATATCCCGGTTGCCTCGTTACATATTTGTCAACAAGGAGGGGTCTTTGAGAGATGCTTGGTATATAGCTCCGGGGATGCCTGAGTTTTCTTATCAATTTGGAGATAAAGTTCCTATGAATCTGTTCGATATGTTGAAGTAAAATAGAAATTGTTTGGTTATGAGATTGGTGATAATAGCTATATTGTTGTGTTGCGCGTGGGGATGCTCTGAAGCCGGTGGATATTGTTTTACCATGAAAGGGCGTGTGCCGGACATGAAGTATGGGACGGTGTTTATTCGCACGAATGATTCCGAATCACGTGTTTTGGCTTCCGCGGATTTGGATAATTATGAGTTCATTTTGAAGGGGGAGTTGGAGGAACCGGGATGTTATGTTTTGCAGGTAAATGACAAGAAAATGACGGTTCTATTGGATGGACAAGAGTTGGTTGCAGAATTTCTTGAAGGAGCTCATTTGAAGAATTTGAAGGGTTCGCCCGCCCAAGACTGTTTCAAGAAATATGAAATGGAGATGGGAAAAAAAGTAAGCGAGATGTCGGAAAAGAATGTTGATGTGGAAAATATATTTTCGTTTGCAGCTGAAGATGAACTTCAACAGTTGAGGTTTAAGGAAACTTGTATTTTTATAGAGAAGAATCCGGATAATATAGCTTCTGCCCATATTGCCCTGACGGAGATGAAGAACGATTACGATAAGGGTATAAAGATGTATGAATTGTTGTCGGAGAGAGTGAAGCGGTTGGAGATAGGCAAGGCGTTGAAACGGAAATTGGAGCAAGTGGAAAGCGTGGCTAACGGGAAGAAATTTCCCGAAATAGAAGTGTGTTCGATAGCGGGAGATTCGTTGACATTGAAGGATTGGAGCGGAAGCGTGTACGTGATTGATTTTTGGGCATCTTGGTGCGGGCCTTGTCGGGCGGAGCTTCAATATTTGAAGAAGTTGTATAAAGAATTGGAGGGGAAAGGCGTGAAGTTCGTGAGTGTGTCGTTGGATAATTCGCCGAAGGCTTGGGCTCGTGCCAATGCGGAAGAGAAGTTGGAGTGGTTAAGTGTTCGTAACCGGTACGGGTTTGATTTGGAACAAGGAATATGCAAAGCTTTGGATATTAGAAGTATTCCTTTTATCGTGGTATTGGATAAAGATGGAACTGTCGCGGGGAAATCTTTACGGCAGGAAGTTTTGCGGAATAAATTATTGGAGATGTTAAAATAATGAGTATGAGAAGTGTTGTATGCTGTATTGTAGCGTGTTTTGTGCTACTACAAGGGGAGTTGCATGCCCAAACGTCTTACCCGGAATTAAAAAAGATTTACGAGAATGTGGACGGGACGCTTTCAATAGACAATTATATGCAGGCGTTGAAAGGGATGGATGCCCGGGCTAACGAACTTGTGCGTGGGATTGATGATACCCAAGAGAGAGGGCGAGCCACGTTGTTGTGGCACGCGTATCAGCGGGAAAATATTTTTCAATATTGGAAGGCGATAGGTGGGCGACCTGCAGATTTGCAAAAATTGCGTCCTTGTCAATTGAGTACGGATCCGGATGTTCCCGAGTTGGAGTTGTTGTCGCCGGAGGATTTGAAAAACGTGTTGGATTGGTATTTCCGGGTGAATAAGGGGAGTACAAGTTATACGCGGATGAAGGAGTGTTTGTATGGTATCAAGAGTGAAAAAGTGCGTCAGGCTTACGCGTTCGGGTTGTTGGAGCGAGAGTTGCAAGTGAATGGGATGAGCAAAGATCTGGAGCCTGTATTTGAAGTTTTCAGGTGTTGTATGAAAAACCGGGAAATTGTGGAGCGGGTGAATGAATTGGAGAAGATGTACACTCCTGTTCGGGAAAATGCGATTGCGCCCGAAATCGTGTTGCCGGATGACAAGGGAAATACGTTTCGATTGACCGATTTTCAGGAAAAATGTGTGTTTATTTGCGTGTGGGCGTTGGATAGCGTGAATGGTGCTGATGAGTTGGATACCTTTGCTGAAGCAAAAAAAGTGAATGAAAAATGGGGAGAGGGCGGTATCGAGTTCGTGAATATTGCCATGGGTGCAAGTGAAGATATGGACAAATGGAGAAAAATATTGACGGAGAAAAAGCAAACGGAATGGATGATAAACTTGTTTTGCGACAAGACGAAAAGTGCTTTCGTGAAAGATTACCTGATAGAGGCTCTTCCGCGTTATATTTTCGTGGAAATAGATGGTGTATTGCGCTCCGGGTGGTTTATTTCTCCTGTTAATCAGTCGTTGTTTAAACAGGTGTTCGTGAAAAATCTTTGGTTCTACAAACGAGTTGGAATATAGGATGTTATTTTAATGATAAATGTTTGTTTTTTATGTTATCACAATGTTTAATTTTAAATTCTAAAAAATGAAAAATTGTTTTGTTTTAGTAATGTTACTATCCTTGCTTATTCCTTCTGCGGGAGAGAGTTATGCAGGGGAGTTGTTCAAAAAAAAGAAGAAAAAAGAAACAATTGAGGAGGTGAAACGGCCTGTTGTCAAGAAGAAAAATAAATACGAAACTTTGATGAAAAGCCCGGGAATCGTTACCGCGAAAGGTGATTTTTTGACGATTCATAAAGTGGGACAGAAGATTTATCTGGAGTATCCTTTGAAATACATGGATCGTGAAATATTGGTGGGAGGAACCGTGTCTGCCACTTCGGAGCCTATGTTGCTTAATGTGGGATATAAATACAATGATCCTATTCTTTATCGCGTGGTTAAGAAAGATTCTGCTATTGTTTTCAATAAACCCAATCTGGCGGCTACCGCGGGAGAAGATAAACCTTGGGTGAAGAGAGCCATGGAAAAGAATTACATGGATATGCAGGCAAACTCGTTCTCGATTCATTCGTATAATGCGGATAGTTCTGCTGTAGTCATTGACGTGACTTCCTTTATAAAAGATAATAAGAGTTTGGCTCCGAAAATTAGTGCCGGTAGTATTTCTTCTTCTCCGGTTTCAGGTAAATTTTCTTTTGAAGGGGTAAAAGCGTTTGAAGATAATGCATCGGTGGAAGTTTCTCAACCTGTGGAGGCTAGTGTTTCGGTGTTATTCTCTAAAATAAATTTGGGACAAGTGGCAACGCGTTCCGTGATAACTTTTCTTTTGTTGCCGGAAGCTAAAATGCGTCCTCGCATACAGGATTCCCGTGTCGGAATTTTTTTCACGGTGAATTCGGCAAGCGATAGGATGCAGTTGCCTATTCGGAAAATATCTCAAGAGAAAGACGGATTTGATTCTTATATTTTGTCGAACCGTTGGCGTTTGGAACCCAAAGATATGGAGGCTTGGAAGCGCGGAGAGCTTGTTGAACCCGTGAAGCCGATCGTGTGGTACGTGGATGATGCTTTCCCTGACGAGTGGAGAGGTCCGATCAAAGAGGGAATTTTGATTTGGAATAAGGCTTTCGAGAAGATTGGTTTCAAAAACGTGATGGTTGCAAAAGATTTCCCGAAAGATGATCCTAATTTCGATCCGGATAACTTGAAATACACATGTGTCCGTTACAGCCCGAATGCAGAGGCAAATGCCATGGGACCGTCGTGGGTAGACCCGACAACCGGAGAGATTATCAATGCTTCTGTGATTGTATATAACAATATTGTAGAGTTGATTAATAATTGGCGTTTTGTTCAAACCGCACAACTTGATCCTCGTGTTCGTGCATCTAAGATGCCGAAAGATGTTCTTGATGAGTCTATCGTTTATGTCATTTCTCACGAGATCGGACATACCTTGGGTTTGCTGCACAATATGTCTGCTTCAGCTTCTATTCCGGTGGATTCGTTGCGTTCCGCTTCTTTCACTCAAAAATACGGGACAACTCCTTCTATCATGGATTACGCTCGTTTCAATTATGTAGCGCAACCGGGAGATAAAGGGGTGAAATTGACTCCTCCCGAACTTGGTGTGTATGATTATTACGTGATTAAGTGGTTGTATTCTCCTATTCCGGAAGCTAAGGATATGTGGGAGGAAGCCGAGATTGCACAAAAATGGATTGACGAGAAGGCAGGAGATCCTCTTTATCGTTACGGTCGTCAGCAATTAATGCTTCGTATCGACCCGAGTGCATTGGAAGAAGATTTGGGTGATGATCCGTTGAAAGCAAGTACCTACGGGATCAAGAATTTGAAATATATCTTGAGCCATTTGAACGAGTGGATTGAAGATGATGTGGATTACACTCATAGAATGCAACTTTACAGTGCTATTCAGTCGCAGTATATGCGTTATTTGTTGAATGTGCTGTATCAGGTTGGTGGTGTGCATTTGACACAAGTGAAAGATGGTACGGCTGGTGAGGCTGTGGTATCTGTGCCGCGTGCAAAACAAAAGGAAGCGTTGGCATGGGTGATTAAAGAATTGAGAAATAGCGACTGGATTAATCTTCCCGAATTAATCAATCAAACGGGATTGGCTGTATATCCGTCTGCAAAGATTGTTGCCGGAATCAGTAAGGCTATCGTTGCTAAAGGAGGACATGTAATTTTGTCTTCTCATGTTTCAAAAGAGAAAAATCCTTATACAATTGGTGAATTCTACGATGATTTGTATGCTGGTGTATTTGCTCCCACGATTCAGGGAAGAAAATTAACTGCGGCAGATAGAATCATGCAGGAAAATATTTTCAATAATATGATTTCCGTTTCTAGTAAGCATATGAAGGGGGACGCAATTCAAAGTTTGAATCCTTCTTTGGTAGAAATTGAGGCTTACGAGTTGTGTCCTAAAGGATTGATGGAGGTGCTACATAGTCATGTCCAAAATATTGAGGAAGAACTCGGAATGAACGTTTTGGCACGTGAAGGATTGCCCGTGGAGTTCGGACAAGGTGCTTCGCCTTTCCAAGATGAGGTGAAAATCAATGCTATTGACAATAGCTTCGGGTATAATCAGGCCATGTTGAAACGGGTTGTTACTTTGTTGAAGGGTAAGTTAGCATCAGCGAACCGTGATGATAGAGTGCATTACGAAGGTTTGATATTCGTGTTGGAAGAAATGAAGAAAAAGTAATTGGTAATTTCTCGTTTATTTTATAAGATGAGGAGGTTGTCCCTTTCGGGATAACCTCCTTTTTTGATGATTGATATTGTTTTGTTAGTAAAAAGAAAGCGACCTCGTTGCGAGGTCGCTATGTCAAGGAATCAAACTAAGATCACTTTTTTTGGTGCGTGCTTCAGTGACCGATTGATTAAAAACATTAAATAATCGTAGTGTGCTTTTCGTATCAAGATTACTCACTCCTTGACAAATACAAATATAGTAATTTTTTATTATTCAACAATGGAAATTTCTTTCAGTATATTTGTTGCCCCGGCATAATTGTCTAAAATCCAGAGAACGAAGCGGATATCCACGCAGATACTTTTATTGTAGTCGGGATGAAAATACAGGTCGCCTGCCATGGATTCCCAATTGCCGTCGTAGGCAAGACCGATGATTTCGCCTTTCGCGTTCAGGACGGGGCTGCCGGAGTTGCCTCCCGTGATGTCCAAGTTGCAGGCGAAACTCGTGTATAGTTTGCCGTCTTTATCGGCGTAACGTCCCCAATTCCCCGTGCGGATGGCTGCCAAGGCTTCGGGTGTCAGGTCAAATTCCGGATCGTCTTTCACGTATTTTTCATTGTAGCCGTCGATAGAGGCACGGTAAGAATAGGTGACTCCGTCTTTTGGAGAATAGCCGCCGATGTTGCCGTACGTGATACGCATGGTCGAGTTGGCATCCGGGGGAAGAGTTTTATCCCGGTTCATTTCGAGCAGGGCTCTCGTGTAGAGTGTGCGTAAGTAAGCATTTTTTTTCTCGTTGTCCCGGATGCCGTCCCGTAGATTTTGATTCGTTTCCCGCGTGATTCGGGAGAGCGAGTATACCGGATCGTTTGCCAACAGTTCGAGATTGAAGTTCTCCAATGCCGCGTACAGGCGCTCTTGGTTTGCCAAGAAAGAGCGGGCGTAAAGTGAATCCGTCAGCCGGGTGTAGTCGCCGTTGTATTCCCGCACGAGGTTCGTGACTTCCGCGGGTAAATGTTCCGGGTTCACGTTCTTCACGTAGAGCGGGAAGAGGGCGGCAAATACTTTTTTGTCCGTCGCCTCGTCGTAGTCTTTGAAGTATTTCTCGCAGTAATCCCGGAAACCGTCGCATTGTGTGCTTTTCGGGTCGAGTGTGGTGACCTTCTCCCGGAGCATGGAAGACTCCAACCCCCGTACCCGCATAGCAAGACGCATGATGTCGGCACCGTTGACAATGGCTTCCTTGTAGTAGACGTCCGACGAGATGTAGGGGGCGGTGATGTCGTACGTGTTTTTCAGTTCTTCCAGCAGGTTGCCGTAGCGTGCCAGACGGTCGGGATCGGCTTTTATCCAGCGGTCAAGGCGTTGTTCCTCTTCCGCTTTCAAGGCTGCCACTTGGTAGCGTTTCACATATTCGCTTTCCCCGATGGTGAATTTCCACGGGTTGCTGATGGAGAATGCTTTGTAGGCGTACTTGATATTGACTTCCGGATCGGCGTTCATCGCCTCGTTAAGGATGTCGAGTTTTTTGGTTCTTACCTTAATCATGGCGGGATTGGAACGTCCGATTTTTTCGCTAACTCCCCACGAGGGCGTGTAGCGGGAGGTGGTGTACGGGTATCCCATGATCATGGCGTAATCCCCTTCTTTCACTCCTTTCATGGATACGGGCAGTACATAACGGGGGGTGATGGGGGTGTTTGCCGGGGAATACTCTGCCGGGTTGCCGTCTTTGTCCCCGTACACGCGGTACATGGTGAAATCACCCTTGTGCTGGGGCCATGTCCAGTTGTCCGTGTCTTTCCCGAAAGCCCCGAAGCACGTGGGGGGAGCGAATACCAGACGTACATCTTTGAATATGCGGTAGAAGTAGAGGTAATATTTATCGCCTTTCATGATCGCATTGCAGGATACCTCGTAGCCTTCTTTGGCATAACGTTTCTCAAGCATGAAGTTTACTTTTCGCATGGAATAGATGGGGTATTCTCTTTCCGGCGCGTGTTTTTTCAGTTCTTCCCGGTACTCGTCAGTGACGTCAATCACCCGGTCGAGGAATAAAACCACTTTGCCGGGCAGGGGGATTTCTTCCGATTGGCTCTTTGCCCAAAAACCGTTCCGCAGGTAATCGTGTTCGAGGGAACTTAGTTTTTGAATATCGTTGTAGGCGCAATGATGATTGGTAATCATCAGTCCCTGTCGGGAGATCATGCTTCCCGTGCAGGTGCCGTAGTCGATGGCGACGATGGCGTCTTTTATCGAGGGTTGTTCCTCGTTGTATATCTGCGAGGCTTTCAGTTTCAGCCCGTGGGATTTCATTGCCTTGTAGTTGGTCTGTGCCATGAGTTGCACGAGCCACATCCCCTCGTCCGCGAACGAAAGAGTGGGGAAGGCAAGGCATAAGACGAGTAACAGACTTTTAATCTGACGTATTGGTGACATGGTGATAATTTTAATGGTTTGAGAAAAATGTAATAGGAGGTGTGTTTTGACACACCCTCTCGTCCATAAAGTCTGAAAGTCCATAAGGTCGTAAGGTCAAATGTACAAGTAATCCATGAATACATATTGGATACCATCACGTTATTAATCACGGACTTTATAAACTTTAAGAGCCGGAGGCTCGACTTTATGAACTTTATGGACTAGAGGTGTGTTTTGACACACCTCTATTTAATCGACAATCACAGAATCATTCTACGGTCTTTCCCTGTTGTTTGAAACTGAGGGTAGGATCCATATCTTTCACGGTGCCGTCTTTAAAGTGAATTGTCCATTGGGGAGATTGGAGATATTCCCATATCTTTTCGTCGTCAAGGACATCTTTCACGTAGGTAATCCGGATGACGGACATATCGCCGCGGAGTGCTGTTTCGTAAGCAAGGATACCGGGGTTGTTGGAAAGGAAGCTGCCCAAGTAAGGGAGTTGCCGTTGAATCAACGGTTTGTCGATGCCGGGGTAGTCCATTTCGTAAACGGCGGTGGCTACGTTCGCGTCATATTTATCCTTGTTGCCTTTGAATGCGGAAGATGTTTTTGGGAACATGTAATCCAAAAATTCTTGGCGTCCTATCGTGTCTACTTGATCGGATACGCTAGTCAACTCGTAGTTACAAGTGATTTCTTTGACCCCGCCCCCGTGAACCGGCATTTCGAATTTGCGGGTTTCCACGATTCCTTGCAGTTCTTTTTTATCAACGGGTTTGTTCACGTCCATGTACAATATCACTTTCACCGGACAGCCGTATTCGGATACGATACCGTAGAATCCTTCTTTTTCTTTGATGATGTTGCCCAAGAAAGTTATATCCATCCGGTCGAAAAGTTTATCCACTTCCATGGTGACAACTTTCAATTGCTGCACGTTTGCCGGGGGCGTGTTCAGTTTGCGTTTTGTCGGGGTGAACATGCTTTCCTCGACTTTCTCTTTCGTGGTTTCGGTCGGGTCGTAATGAATCACGACGGCGAAGCGGTTCACGTATGTGGTTACCCCGTAAACTCCCGGCACGGTGCGCATTTTGTTCGCGAATGCTTTCGAACTTCCGAAACATTTCACCGTGCGCATTCCGTCCCGTTCGAAGGATTCGAGGCGTTCGATTTTTGCTTCATCTCCCCAACGCTCGTCGATGGTCGGTAATTCCCAATGTTGGGACATCCACAAGGCGAGGAAGAACAAGACGACAACCAGAATTGCCGGAACCCAACGCAAGCCGGAACGGCGATTGATATTCAGTGATTTCTCCGGGCAGGAAGCGATACATTCCCCGCACAGGGTGCAATCCACGTGTTTGACCACTTTCATGTTCTTCACGTCAATTTGTTGCGGGCATTTCCGGCTGCAAGCGCCGCAATTGGTACACGTCGTTTCGTCTTTCGTGATGCGCAACAAGGGGAATACCTTGCTCTCGTAGTACACGATCTCGTAGATGTAGCATATCACGCAGGCAACTCCCAGCAACCATACCCACGGCATGGATAACCCGATAGCCCCGGCAATAAGGGAAAGTACGACCAACACGGCGAAGGTGAGGGTAAATTTGAAAATATTGCTCAACGCTCCCAGCGGGCAAATGTATTTACACCAGAACATATTGATAAACAGGCTGCCGAGGAAGAGCAGGAGCATGGAGATAACGGTCATCCAAGCCGTGATTTCTCCCCTGAATCCGGTTGCCATGGCATAGTAGGGGTCGAAGTTCTTGCAGAAGAGTTCGCTTGTGGTGATAGTCATGTAGAATATCCAGAAGAGGATGATATACTTGAATACCCGCAGTACTTTGTCCGCTACCGAACCCATGGGTATCTCGTATTTAATCTTCATTTTCTTGCGCAGTACGCCCAGCCATTCCGTGATGGTGCCGAGGGGACACACGTACCCGCAAAACAGTTTGCTGAATAGAATGACTCCGACAGCCAATACGATACCTATCATGATTTGCACGATAGACATACTACAGGCGAGAGTGCTTGAATTCAGGAAGGTGGCGAGAGATTCCAGTCCGCCTAGCGGGCAGTAGGCTTCAACATCCGCCGGCTTCCCCCCGAAAAATACTTTCACGATAAATCCGACAATGAGGGCAATCACACCTATTTGTAATACATGCCTCCATAAATTCTTTTTAATTTTGCTCATGACTTTTCTTTAGTTTTATATTATTAGAATGAAAATCCCAACATTATTTTGACCGCTGTCCGGTCGTCGTCTTTGAAACTGCCGCTTAAAGCCCTCTTCCACGTGGCATGGGCGTCCGCGTAGAGGTTCATGCCTTTTTCTTTGTTCAGGAAGTAGGTATAGCGGGCTTTCAGTTGGCCCGTGAATTTGTCTGCCGTGATGTAATCAAATTCACGTTGCAGCAGGTCGGTGCGCTGTTTGTAAAGGTCTTCTCCCGTGATTTCGTCCGACACGCTCTTTACTTTCAGCATCGTGCCGTCGCCCGCCGTGTAGGCAAGTCCGATACCGCAGTCGAACATCCCTTTCTTGAATTGGAAGTTCTTGTTGAAGGCGGCGTACACTTCCGTGTTTTCCCATTTCTGGGAATATTCCACGGGGTAAAGGCGGTATGTGTTTTCCACGTTGAAACCTTTTACTCCCGCGCTGGCGTTCCACGAGTTATCGAGCATCGCCCGATCCCGGTAGAGCGTGTAGCTCACGTCGTAAGTGGTGGCGTCTTGCGTGTTTTTGTTTTTCTTCCCGTATTGGGTCCAAGTGGTGTACCCGTCCACGATTTCGGATTTCTGCATATTTTCAAAGCCTTGCGTTTCGTTGAAATGGGCTTCTCCTTTGATCACGTGGTGGAATTTATCCCCGTCAATATCGAGGTGTCCGTTGTACGAGTAAGTGGTTCTTTCCATTTGTCCGCCTCTTTGCCCCTGTACATGATTGATCCAGATGGTTTGGTCGGCTTTCTTCCCCGTGAATTGGTTCAAGAATCTCACTTTCCCGGTTGCCAGTTCGACTTGGGCTGCGCCCCCGTAAATGTTGGTCGTGTAGTTACGGTCTTCCGAGTAGTTGTTTGTCGTGGTGACAGAGGTGTAGAACCACATGCCTTCGAAGTAGAATACTTCGTGATTGATTCCTTCCCCGAAAAGTTTGTTTGTCACTTTCTCTGTCGAGCGTTGGTAGAGGAAGTTGGCTCCCAAGTTGAAATATTTCGATTTATACATGACACCGGGATAGATTTCAAATTCCATGTACGTGTTGGTGTTGCGCACGTCTTTTTTCTTGGAGTTGGAAGCTACTTGATAATGAACGTATCCGCCTACAGCCCAATGTTCGCCAAACGTGGTTCCCACTCCCGCGTCCAGAATATAAGATTCGAGAGTCTGGCGTCCCGGTACGGAGTCGGCAAGAAAGAACGGGGTCGCGTAGGGATCGAGTACGCTCGACCACGATTTGTTTTGCCGATGAATATAATCGAAAGCGAATTTCCCGTAAAAGTAGACTTTGTCGATTTTCCGGTAAGATTCTGCCAATATTTTCGTGCCGAAGGCTGACGTCGGGTCTATCACGTTTCTGAAATCCCCTTTGTCGTATTGGAAACCGATTTCGGCTAACGAGAAGTCTGAGAATCGGTTGAATGTCAATCCGGCGGCATTGTACGAGCTAATCCATGGATTGTCAGCTTTCAAACGCTCCATGTTGTAGATGTTTTTATCCTCTTTCTGGGCAGAGAGCGATAGTGTGCTGCCTAAGAGAAGGCTTAAACCTAAGGTATATATTTTATTGAATTTCATAATGCTTGCGTTTTAGGGTTATGACCTTATCTGTTTTTCCATGTCGGTGTTCCGGATTCCAAATCCAAGGAAGAATTGTTGGTGTCTTGATAGACTATTCTTCCGTCCGCGATTTCTTCCACTTTCCGGATGGCAGCCAATCCGCATCCGGCAGCCCCGCCTTCGATAAAGAAGAAGCCGGCGTCCACGCTGGTCGGTATGCGTTTGTTGTTTCTTTCCGCGCTGGTAACGCATTCGATGCCGTCAAGTACCCATTCTTGCGGCACTTTCAGATAGTCCAATCCGGTCGGTTGATCCGGGGCTTTCGTGATATTATCAGGATTTGCCACGTATGCCGCGGCACTTTGTCCTTCTATGCGGAACAATATCATGGCTTTGGCGGTATTGGCGATTGGGAATGCTTTAGTCGTATTCTTTGTTCTCCAAATGCACTCCATGTGTTTTACCCCGATGGCGGGTTTTTGTACTTGGCTGGAACTCATGTCAAATTCTTCTGTCCAGAAGGCGTAGTCGGCTTTCGACAGGTCGATGGAATTGGGATGAAGGGCTTTATGATTGATTGCCGAGTAAGCGACGACACATTCTTCGCCGGGTTGCAGGGGATAATCCTTGCCGGTTCCGGGGAATTGCCAAGCCATTTGGTCTAAGGGTAAGAAATCGGGCAGGCTGCCGTTTACCATGAATCTGCTCGGGGAGTTGCTTACCATCGGGGTAACCATTCCGATACAGATGCTGTCGAGGTAAGCCACTTGGTTCGAATTGTTGTAGATGCACAGGTACGTGTCATACGTGTAATTCTTCCCGTCGTTGCCGATGCATCCGTAGTGATAAAATTCTTTGATAATCAATTGAGCCGAAGTGGCCGCGATGATCTCCATCGGGTAAGGAGTGGCGTTTTGGGATTCCATTTCTTGTGAAAGAACGATATTCTCGAAACGCCCGTTAAAAATGTGGATGACTCCACTTTCATTATCAATGTGTTTGTGTTGGAAACTCGCTTCATAGAAACCGTATTCCGCGCTAAACGAGGCGATACCGTTCGCGTCGCAATTGCTCTTGTATTGCACGCCGTTCGACGTGTTTCGTAAAGTCACCACGATAGGAGTCCTGTCCATGTCGGCAAATTCTTCCGGGAAGTCCAGACTAAGTTGTAGACTCGTGTGTATCTTTTCGTCTTTAAGGCAGCCTGTCATGAAGAACAGTGCCAGAAGGGAGTATATGTATTTTTTCATGGTATTCGGAGTTTAGAATTTTAACTTGAGTTCTGCGCCGAAGCTGATGTCGGAGTTCATTCTCTGGTATTGTCCCGTGGAACGGTAATAACGTTTCGGGGATGAGTTCGTCAAGTTGTTCACGTAGAACGAGAACGTGGTGTGTTTCCCGATTTCTTTCGTCAAGTGCAAATTCATCATGAAATAGGGGTCTAAGTTATCCTGCAACAAGTATTTCGGCTTGGAGCTGAGGATTAGGTTCTGAAATTCGGGCATCTTGGCGTGTTCGTCCGTGAACTCGCGGATATTACCCGCCAAATCCATGTAATGGGTTGGGTTGATGTACTTGTAATGTTGTGAATCCTTGTTCGGGTTACCGGGGACGATGTTGCCGGCTTCGTCTTTCATGTAAATCATGTTTTTCCCGTTGTAACTGAAGGTACGTTTACTGTTGTCTACCCACACGCATTGCATGGTGAGGCTCACGATGAAACGTAACTTGGGTATGTGCGTGATAATCTGCAAATTGGTATTGAAGCGTTGTGCTATCCTTCCGTTATCCACCCCGTTGTCCGTGCCCGCGTAGATTCCGGCGTAGTCGTAGTAGGTGGTGGATTTATCGCGCATCAGCGGACTCTGGTCTGTTCTTTTTTCGTAGCGGTAGGCTCCGTTGGCAATCAGCGAGGTACGGATGGCGGGAATCATACCGAAGTCAAGCGTGTACTCGATTCCCCATTTCTTGATGCGGTTTCCGTTGCTGGGACTGTCGTAGGAAATGAATATAGAGTCTTGATAGGACTCGACGGTTTTTCCGCCGTCATAGACGATTTCACCGTTGATGTATTCCGGTTTGGTTACGATGTCGAGATTCTTGAAGCGTGTCCAGTGGAACGGGATCACTTGTTTGCTGGTGCTGAAAGCGTCTTTCAAGTTCTCGCGGTAGTATACCATGCTTGCCCTGATGCCGAAAAGGTTGACATCCACGCCAAATTCCGTGTTCCGGCTGATCGGGGTTTTCAGATCGGGGTTATCGGTCGGGGTGACCTGCGTGTGATACACTGCCAGTGTCGTATCGCCGTTTATGTATTGGAACGCGATTCTGTCGGTGTATCTCGGGTCGGGGTAGAGGTAGTACATGGTCGGCATCTTGTGTTGGATACCCCAGCCGCCTCGGATGCTGAGGTGCTGCAAACCGCTCTTTTTCCATTTCTGGTCGTAGAGTACCAGTCGTCCGTTGAAACGGGGATCGACCATCACGTCGTAATCCGCGGCGTCCGTGCTGATGTTCGACAGGCGGACCCCGGTGGAGAGTTCGAAAGATTGTTGTTTGCTCAAGGGAATGGTCAGCTTGTTCTCCGCGAAGAACGAATACTCGTGGATGGCGGGAATGTCTTTAAATGAACGGGGGCGCAGTCCGGATGCGGGTTGATATTGCCCGTATTGTTTGCCGTCACCGTTGTTTCCCTTTACTCTCCATTCGGCTCCGACGAGGGCACTGTTGTAGACGGCACCGTATTTACCGGACAGGTTGGCAACCAATTTCGCCTGTGCCGTGTAGGGTTTTCCTTCCACCCAGAAGGTGCTGAAGTATTGTGCAGGCAGGAATGTCCCCACGTTGGGTCCCGATTCGGTGGCGGATGTCGTGGGTTGCATGCTTCCTGAATTCCATTTTTTCTCGTAGTTGTATTGTTTCCCGTATGATCCGGCTACCGTGTATTTCAAGTTCGTGATCCATGATTTGTTCAACATCCAGTTCCCGTACAGGTTGAGGCTAGCTTGTTTGTCTTCCGCCTTGTACAGCCTTTCCTGTTTCATGTCGGGATCTTCTTTTTGCTTGTCGAGAGTCATGTGACCGTTGAATTTGGCGTTGAAGCTGAGGGGTGTCCGTTCTTTGTTGAACGTGTTGGAATAGCCTAACCCCAGCGTGATCCGGTTGAACGTGGTGGAGGGGGAACGGTTGTCTTTGTTGGAGTAGGAATAGTCCATGTTAGCGTTGAAAAATCCTTTGTTGCCGCCGAGGGCGAATCCTTTCGTGGCGCTCACTTGCTTGATGTTCGGGTCGGTTTTGAAACCGACTTCAAGGGGTGCCCGTCCCGCTTTCGTCCTCACGATAACGGCTCCGGAAGTCAAATCGCCGTATTCGGCGGAGGCTACACCGCTGATGACTTCTATCGATTCGACATTGTTGATCGGGATCTGGCGGGTATCGATACCCCCTTCGCTGCTCGTGGAGAATGCGTTGTTGTCCGATGAGCGGGTTTGCATGTTGACGTCGTTGGTTAGTTGTGCCCCGTCGATGATAATGGCGGTACCCAGCGCGTTGGTCGTGTTCGGGACAGCCGTTCCGTTGGTGATAGGGGGCAAGTCGCGGATGGTGATCTGGTTGATCTTTGTCAGCGAGGGATTGAAGGTCAATACTCCCGGCAGCAATTGCATGATGTCCGTCAAACTGGTGGCTTGCAAGTGCTCGATTGCCGTTTTGTTGATCGAGTAGGAACTGTTCAGTTTACCGCCGGATTTGGCGGTTACCGTCACTTCCGAGATGGCGAGGGATACTTCTTCTAGCCGGAGCTTGTAATTGGTCACGTCTTTCGTGAGCACCATTTTCATCTCGTAATCCTTGTACCCGAGGCACGAGGCGGTAACCGTGTAGGTTCCCGGTTTGATATTCTTGAAACTGAAGGCGCCTTCGAGGTTTGAAGTCGTCCACATGTTCAGTTCTTTGATATGGATAACCACGACCGGAAGGGTTTCTCCGGTTTTAGAATCGAGGATAGTTCCCTCGAATATTACCTTTTTTTCCGCTTCCTGCGCTGTTACAGGAAGTTGGCTTGTGAAGAAGATACACAAGCATAGAAAAATGAAACGATAAAGACTCATAGTTAATTGTATTTGTAGGTTAAGTTGGTATTAGGTTTCCGTTAAAACAGATTGATGTCCATTTTTTCAAGGTTCATGTCGTCGAGATGGTATTGACCGATCCATTCTTTGAGCATCGTGTCGCGATCTCGTGATTCCCCCAAGTGGTGTTGCAGCCCGAGCATGATCATCCCCATAATGATGCCTGCCGCTATGCTCATCCCGAGGTAACGTTTTCTGAATCGGAACTCGTACTTGCGTAACCCGGCAAGGCGGCTCATCACTTGTTCCGTGAAATCGGGTGACACGGATTTGATTCTATCTTCTTGAATTATATTTTCCCACTTCATGACGCTTGAGATTTAGGTATTTGTGTATTTGACAACGGGGTACGGGATAACTTGCGTTAGATGCCCGTTTTTTTATAGTAAAGAATCTTTTTCTTGCTGTCGGAGTCGGTCTTCGGCTTGATTGTCATAGGGATAAGTTTTCGTGCAACGACGGCATTTTTCTTTTTTCTCGCTTTTGCTGCATTTGGTTTTACACTCCGGGCAGTGTTTGTCGATCTCTAAAATGTCGATAAAGATTTTGTTCAGTTTCTTGGATTGCTCCGGGGTGCATATCTTCTTCACGTTCAGCAAATGATAGATGGTTTGCTTCTTCAATGCCCGGTGCAGGAAACCGACAGACCTCGCCGTGTTGTTCAGTTCTTCCATGGAGGGCTCGGGTTTCGCGAGTTCGTGCAGAAGACGGTAGCGGTTCTGGCACAGTAATTTCAGAACGGTTTCGTGTCTTTTGAGCACTTGGCGATCCATTTCCATGAGTTGCTCGTATTGCTCGTCGGTCAGTTCGAGTTCCTCTCTTAAAAACTCCATGTTCAGTTCTTGGCTCGTGTTCTCGGTCGGTTGCTCTTGGCTCGTGTTCGACCACAAGAAGACCACAAGGGAGGTGTTTATCATGAGGAAGATGATGTTGAACCAGTAAAATAGCTTGTTCTTGTTACCCGTTGTCATGTCAAATCGTTTTTATAGTTACTGAAATATTTTTCCAAATAGCTTTTTGCCCTAAACAGGAGGGATTCGACGGAAGCGAGGGAAATACCCATGATTTCGGCGACCTCTTTGTACGGGCGTTCTTCATATTTATTTAAAACCAGAGCGGTGCGTTGCCTTTCGGGCAGGTTGTTGATCGCTTGGTGGAGATGTGATATGATTTCTTCTTTTTCTATTTTTTCCTGTGCCAATTCGTCTTTCGAGGGAATGGATATCGGGTTGTCCCCTTCAAGACGTATTCTTTTCATCCTGTACCGGACGGATTTCTTGTAATTGATCGCTTTATTCACGGCAATGCGGTACAGCCACGTGGAGAGTTTACATTCTCCCCGGAATTTGTCGAGGGATTCGTAGGCTTGGATAAAAACTTCCTGCGCCAGATCCTCGGCATCGTCTTTGTCGTGAACGAAAGCGTAGCAGGTGTTGACGATTATCACTTTATAATCGTCAACCAGATCCTTGAAGGCTCGTTGATCTCCTTCAAGGATTGCTTTTATTCTCAATGTTTCACACATGTACAACTTTTGGGTCAAAAACTGTCAATCGGGTATATCGCCGGATGCGATATCTTTTGTCTTTGCGGCTTTTTAGCTGTCTGTTGTATCGTTTTGTGTATTAGGGTATTGGTGTATGCATATGGTGCAAATTTAGTTGAATTATTTGAAGTGGATAATCTTTTTAGTCGAAGGTCCATAAAGTCCGTAAAGTCTATAAGGTCCATGGACCCCTGCGGGGCGCTTTTTCTACGGCAGCGTAGCTGCCGGTAAACCTTGTCCGAAGGACGCCTGTGACCTTATGGACCTTATAGACTTTATGGACTTTTGACTCCAAGGGCAAAGCGTTTTTACGCTTTCGCCCGATATCAACGGGAACCGGAGTGCCGGCTCGCTTTCTTTTTTCACTTCCGCCTTTTTGATCTCGATGTCTTCCAGCAACAGTGCCGACGGGTAGATCATTGATGATATGACTTCTCCGTCCAAGAGATAGTTGCTGACATTTTCTTTGTTGGAAATAGCGTTTAATCTTCTTAAATGGGACAAGGTGATGGGCATGATTTCTCCCGTGCGTACCAGTGTTTCGCTGCCGTCTTTTACATTCACCCGGTAGATACGGGTGGCGTTTCCGGCTATTTTCCGCACGATGTAAGCGTGTGACAGACCTTCCGACTTGGCTATTTTCAACAGGTTCTTTTTCAGTGTTTCCGGTTTCACGGCGTTTTTTGCCGACACGTGTATGGTTCCCGGTGCCGTTTTGTACGCGATTTCCCGGTCGGAAGCGATGTAACGCGAACTTCCGGTAGTGTTCTCGCAGTTGAGCGTGGGAACTCTGCCGTTCAACAGGTTTTTCAGTATCCCGTTTTCAACCAGTGTGACTTCCTGAGGGGGTACCACGCCTTCGGCATCTATCTCGTAGGCTCCGTGTAACGGGGTGTTGTTGTATTTGCTCAACGTGCTGTAATTCTTAACGGTCAGGCGGTTGTCTATGATTTTTAGTCCCATGCGGGGGGCTATGGAATTGACCTTGTTCTGGGACGCTGTTCTGGGATCTTGGGGCATCCGGTAGGCGAACAGTCCTTCCTGACTCAATAGATTCTCTCTCAAAATGGATGCGGCGGCACTTCCTTCGAATAACACGGGACCGCAGTAATACGGGTCGATAGTTTCCGCCTTTTTCAGTGCCGCGAGTTGTTCTGCGAAATTCCCGATTCGGGTTTTCAATTCCGCCAACGCGGGCAATTCGTTCGGTACGCGTGCCGTTATTCCGAAAGCGTCCTTGATTTGCATCCCGTCGTCCGTGCGGGTTGTGGCTTCAGCCCGAAGGGTAACCACCCGCACGGGTTGTTTTACCACCGTTCCCTCGGAGGTAGTCAGGTAGACTTCCATGTCCATGCCCGACAGTTGAACGGAAGAATTGTACAATTCGGGGTAGTCGGCAAAGATTGCCGATAATTCCCGAAGGTTTTCTTCCCATTGCTCCCGGTTGAATACAAACGGGATTTGGGGGGTGATGATTTTTTCTTGCGGTTGTATTTGTTGTAAATCGGGGAGTTGTGTTTCTTCTCCGGACTGGACGTTTCTTTTCTGCATACTTCGTTTCGTGATCCACTCGCGGGAGGCGTTCTTGTAGGCGTTATCCGTCGCGAGCCAGTAATCTTGGCGAAGCAGGTCGTAATCCGGTTCCATGGACAGGATTACCCTCGTGTGCCTGCCGAGGTAGCGGCTGTCACTGTTTTCCCTGTAATCGCCCAGTAGTAGTTTGACCGAGCCGACCATGTGTTCCGGTTTTTCCGTCGAGCGTGTAACCGCACCTAAGGTAGCCGAGATCTCGAAGTTGCGGGATACTCCCGTGGCGTACGAGATAAAGAACGGCTTCTGCACCTTGGACAGGCTCAATTGCTCCATGTTGCGCTGCAATTCGTCCTGCATGGCTTGGATGATAACGTCGTCTTTGGCCGTCTGGGCGGAAACGGGTGACAGGCTTCCGATGAGGAAGAGAAATAATATGTAGAGGATAAATCTTTTCATGACATCAAGGGTTAAAGTTCATAAAGTTTATAAGGTTTATAAAGTTCATAAAGTCTATAAGGTCTGTAAGGTTCATAAGGTCATTGACCCTTGCGGGGTGCTTCTCCTACGGTAGCGTTGCTGCTGATAAATATAGTCCGAAGGACTCCAGTGTTATGGACTTTACGGACCTTATAGACCTTATAGACTTTCATGGTTTTTCCAGAATAGGGGGCAGGTCGGAGGCTTTCGCTTTGCGCTGCATTTCTACTTTCTGTACGAGAATGGTCGGGGAGGTGGCGGTTACCGGTATGCCGCCCGATTCTGCGCCACACGTCCCGGTAAATATTTCGGGTGCTTTACCGGCGTATATGATGTTCGAGAACATGGAGAGGGGTGTCCCGATGAGGTCTACTCCCCGCACCAGTTTGTCGGGGCGACCGTCGGCATACACCTCGTACACTTCGAGGGGCGTTACGTTGAAGGCATTCGCTCCCCGACGGTTGGTCATGGTGAAGCCGCCCGTCACGCTTTTGAAGAAGTATCCCCGGTCTTTCCCTTGTTTTTTGATCTCGGCGATTAATAGTTGGCGCAGTTCTTCTTCCGTTTTCGGGTCGGAACTTTCCACCACGAGATTGGACTGGCGGGACACGGGGTCGTAACCGATGTCGGCACGGGCGTGGCCGTTGCTGCGGGGATGCGCGTCGAGCGGTGTTCTTGTCATCAGAAAATCGTTTAGTTTCCCGTCGATCACGACATCCACTCTCTCGGCTTTCACGCCTTGGTCGTCATATTTGTAGTAGCCGTTCATGTCTTGGTCGGCGTAGTTCTTGAGTGTCGGGTCGGAAAACACTTGGAGGTGAGGGGGCAACACGTATTCCCCGATCATTTTCTTGAATGTCTGGGCGTCTTTATCGCTTTTCATGCGTTGCCCCTCGATGCGGTGACCGAATATTTCGTGGAAGAATACCCCGCTGGCACTCCCCGACAGGATGGCGGGACCCGTGTACGGGTCGACAATCGGCGCGTCCCGTAAGGCGATCAGTTTGTCCGCCATGAGGTTGGCGTCTTTCACGATTTGTTCGTTCGAGGGAAGGGATTCCGGCGAATGGGCAAAATAGGAAAGCACGAGCGGTAATTCCATGCCGTCGTCCGCTTTCGCGGCACCTTGTACCATGATGCGGGCGTAAGTGAGGTTCTGCACGACTTCCGTTCCTTCCGAGTCTAGCACGTAGATACGTTTCACCGTGTAGCGGAAAGAGGCATCTCCCCGTAGTATTTTGGGATGTTTCTTGAACACGGCAGAGATTTCCTTCAGTCGTTTTTCCCACGCGTCAAGGTCTACCGCTGTCCGGTTGGCGGGGAGCGGTGCCTCGTAGTATTTTTCCGCGGGTGCTTGCGAGAAACAGGGTGCCTTGTCTTCTTCCGCCACGTTGATCGTGGTTTCGGCTCTCGCGGTCTGGTAGGCGTCGATGGCAAACTTGTAACGGTTGTTCACCTCGTTCCAGATGGCTTGCCGCGTGGCGTTGTCCCCGTTCGTGTCGTCGATAGGGAGTACGGCGTATGACGGTCCGTGAAAACGGGAGATGGGGGAACCCATTTGTTTGATCTTGAAATTATCAAATTCGGGATTCCCGATTCGGATTTGCGGCACCAGCGTACGCTCCCGGTTGCTCTCTTTCGCGGTCAATACCCCGAAGGAGGTAATCACGCGGGCAAATTGCTCGTCCACTACCCGGTAGTTCATGTAATACGGGGGGAACTCTTGTTTCTTCAGTTCGTCCATTTGGGCGCGGAGTTCTGTTCTCAGAAAGTCGGTGAACTGATCCTGTGCGCCGGATATAAAGGGAATAAGGAGGATGGATATAATCCCTAAAATAATAATACGGGTTTTTTTCATGGTTTATGCTGTTAGTTTTTCTCTTGTTCGTCACGGGTTTGGACAACCTCGGTTGGAAAAACTTGCGCGGGATGGGGTAAAAAAAAGTTATAGCTATACATTTATAACCCCGGGACAAGGGATAAGCTGGCTCGATGGGTGGGGGTTGGGCAGCTTTTGGGTGGTTGTCTAAAGGCTTCGCCCGATGTTCGCCTGATGTTCGCCCACTCATCGCCCACGTTTTAGTGGTAAATAAGTAAATTTAACACACGTGATATCTTGGCTATTTCGGGTAATTCCTGCCTTGTACAGGGGGTAGCGGGAGGCTTGCGGGTAGCTCGACGCGGGGATAAGTGTTGTATTACGCCGGGAAACGGGGAGGTGTTTATAGAGAAGGGTGTTTCTTGAGGTAGGCGAGCAGGGCTTCCATGACGGAAATGCCCGAGTGTATCCCCTTGCCTTTGCCCGGGAAGGAGTACTCGGCGTTGATGTAATTATTCAAGGCGACACGGTAACGCTTTCCGTTTGCGAGCGGGGTGCCGGAATGGTCTTTCAAGAGGACGTCGATGCCTTTGCCCGTGCTGTCGCGGGTGATGGAAAAAGTACCTCCCGCCATGAGTAAGTCCGTGAACGGGTATTTTCGAAGTTCGTTGAAGCGGTTCAGCAGGAGGAGTTTTATATCTTCGGCGGTCATCTCCTGAATGACGATATGGTTGCCGAAAGGTTCTATCTCGAGTAAGGTTTCCAGCGTGATGTCGCCCGGCGGGATAAGGGTTTTGCGGATGCCCCCGAGATTGTAGAAAGCGAAGTCGCCGCGAGTGGCTTCCCGCGTGGCGGTTGTCACGATGTGTCCTGTCATCTCTTGGGACAACGGGCGGGATGTATGCCCCACTATCTTTTTAAATTCCGGTCTGTCGTAAAATTGGTTTACCAGATCGAGGATTCGGGGCTCGGGACGGGTAATCGTGTCGATGTTGACGGAGCGGTATGAACGGTGAATCAGCTTCTTGCCGGAGAATTTCAGTATCGTGACTCCGGCATATTTCAGCGCGATTCCAGACTGTCCTATCATGACGTCGTTTATGAACTTGGCTGTGTCCAGCAAGGTGTGCGTGTGACCGCCGATGATGACGTCCAGTTCGGGCATGGACATTGCGAGCACGGAATCGGCGTCTACCCCCAAGTGGGTGATGGCGACGAGGGCATCGCCGTTTTGTTTCAAGTATTTGTACCGGGCAGCAGTCTGTCGGTAGTCGTCGAAAGTGATTCCGGTGAAATGATCGGGATTGGCGTCGGGAAGCCCGTTCGTGGTTTGCGTCAGCCCGATGAAGCATAGTTCAAGCCCGTCGACCGTCATGGAATGGTAGGGTGCTATCGTGTCCAATGCGGCACGGGAGGAGTTGATGTTAGCGCAAATGATGGGGAAGGAGGCGTCATTTATTCTTCGGCGTAGAGTTTCCTGCCCGTAGTCGCACTCGTGATTTCCCAGTGTGGCGACCGCATACCCCAACGCGTCCATGAGCGTGATAATGGGTTTGCCCCGTTCCTCGGCGTAGTCCACGTAAGGATTGCCCGTGAAACGGTCGCCCGCGTCAACGAGAATCACGTTCGGGTGTTCGGCTTTCACGCGTTCCACGAATGTCGCCAACTTGGGGAATTGGTCGATATGCCCGTGAATGTCGTTGGTGGAGATGATGACGATTTCCTTTTCCGCCGTTTTTGTCCGGCAACCGACAAGCAGCAAAAGGATGTACAAGAGTATGTACCGGTAGCGAATACCGGAATAGAAGTTCACCCGTTTGTTTGCCCGCTCGTGTTTCATCGTATCTTTTTATCGGGCGGCAAATATAGTCAAAATCAGCGTATATTAATACAGGTAGCGTGCTTTGAATTTGGGGATGTCTACATGTAATACCTTCACGAGGAAGTTCTCCACGCTGCCGTGATCTTGTTTTATCCGGTCGATCGCGGCTTGCAGGAATCCCCGTTTCACCGTGAGCACGGGTTTAAGACCGGGGTTCTGTTCCAGTTCCTTGGCGTATTTGTCGCCGAGGTAATGGTTGGAGGCGAGATAATCTTCCATGATGATCGCCTCGTCCACCCCCAAGGCGTACAGGATGAGCGCGGCAGCCGTACCCGTGCGGTCTTTCCCGGCGGAACAATGGAAGAGCAGGGGGACTCGCGTGCTGTCTTGCAATAATTGGAAGAATGTTCTGTACCGTTCAATAAATGGTTCCTCGGTGACCAGATGCACGTATATTTGAGTCATGAGGCTGTCGAGTTGTTCGGGACCGAGATCGGAGAAATTCACGAGGGTGAGCACGTTGCCGGGTTCAATGGATAGCTTGTAGGCATGGCGGGTTGAGCCGGGTAGTTTGTCCGGGGCATTGGCGATTTCCTTCGGTCCTCTGAAGTCCACGACGGAGGTGACGGGAATGCTTGACAGGTAATGTAAATCGGCTTCCGTCAGTTTGTGCAAATCGTCGGAACGGAACAGTTTACCCCATTTGACGTGCCGCCCGTCTTGAGTCGGGAATCCGCCCAAGTCACGAAAGTTATACCCGCCCGCCATAGGGAGTTGCCTCTCGGAGAAGGTGAATGTTTCTCGCGGGGTGACGAGCCGGTAATATTTTTTCTCCGGGGAGGGGATGGTTATGCTGTTGGTTGTTGTACTACTGGAATTACCATTGCCAATCGGGGTTTGTAGCGTGTCGAGCGCATCGATGGAAGAAGCCTCGAATAGTGCCCAATCTCCATCGACTTGTAAGGTGATTGTCGTTTCTTTCGTGTTTTTGTTGGCAGTAATCTCTGCCATATCAGGCGTGGCATACCCGTTCGCGAGCGTTTTGTCAGGTGTCTTGTCTTTACATGAATGGCATACGATGGTAGTGGTAATAATAATCATGGCTAATCTCATAATGTTCTGTATTTTAATCGTGTTGGTGTTTACAAATATGCGAAAAATAATTAAGTCTGTCAAGTCTGTAAGGTCTATAAAGTTTATAAGGTCAATGGCCCCCTGCGGGGCGCTTTGCTCACGGCAGCTTGGGCTGCCGATAAACGACATCCGAAGGATACCCGTGACTTGTCATGTATCTTTAAAAGTTTACAATAAATTCTTAATGTTTTCATAACACGGGTTTCGTGGTGCGGTTTTTGTCAGTAACCCATGTATAACCCCTTAAAAATAAAGTTATGAAGACAGCTTTGTTTTTTGAAAACGATCAACTTTGCCATCTTGACGAGAATACCCGCAGGAAGGAAATCAGAGTTTCAACTATTACCACGGAGGAAGATAAAGTTGTTTCTATCAAAAACAGCGAGGTGAAGATCCGTAACTTTAATAATTTTGTTTCTTGGTTAGTTGACCGCGGAATTAAAATGATTTACGTTTCCGGTATTGACGAGAAGATTATGCGTTTTTTTGAACAAGTCAAGATTATCGTGAACGTGAAGGAGAAATCGGATCGAACGCTTTTATTGGCAGAAATTACATCAAGGGACTGAAAATGTCCCTTTTTTACAATATAGCAAACGCGTAAAACATTATCTTTGTTATGTTGTTTAAAAGAATATATCGGTAGTATGCAGTCATTCAGAATGATAAAGCCCGCCCCGGGGTTGGCTCGATACGTGAGGCATTATTGGATTTTGGAAGAGGACGCGGTACTGCCTGTTTCCGAACGGGTGTTGCCTGTCGGTTGTGTGCAATTGGTATTTCATAAAGGAGAATCCCTGTTTTTATTGAAAGAAGGAAAATTACAACCTCGCGCGATGATTTGCGGTCACACGTTCGGCTTCTCGGATGTCCTCTCGACGGGGCGGATAGAGATGCTCACGGTTGTATTCCAGCCTTATGCCGCCAAAGCCTTTCTCCATATCCCGGTACGCTTGTTTCACGGGCAGAGCGTGGCTATGGAGGACGTGGAGGATAAGGATTTCAAGTTATTGACAACGCGAGTAACGGACACGACCGATCAGGACGAGTGTATCCGGTTGATCGAGCGGTTTTTGATTCGCCGCCTGTATACGTTCCCGGAATATAACTTGAAACGTGTTGTTGCTGCCTTGCACGAGATAAATGTTTGCCCGAGTGTCGATATCCCTCGTTTGGCGGATGTCGCTTGTCTGGGAGATAAACAATTTCGTCGGGTGTTTATGGATTACATGGGTACGACACCCAAGGAGTTTATACGTATCGTGCGGATGCAGCGGGCTTTGTTTATGTTGCAACAGGACGGGGCTACCCCCTTCGCTCAAGTCGCGTACGCTTGCGGTTTTTCGGATCAGTCCCACATGATCAAAGAGTTTAAACTCTTTTCCGGGTATACCCCGGCGGAATATTTGACTATTTGTGCACCTTATTCCGATTATTTTTCCCATATGTAAGGATGTCCGTTTTTTTCTATCCGGGGAGAGGCGGTGTTCTTATTTTTGCCTTGTCTTTATAGAGGCATAGTAGTAACCAATAAAAAAGAACAAGATGAAAAACTTAATTGCATTTTTCGAGATTCCGGCTGTCGATTTCAAACGGGCTGTTGATTTCTATGAAACCGTGCTTGACCTGCAACTCGCCGTTTTTGAATGCGAACACGAGAAAATGGCGTGCTTTATCGAGGACGGACAAACTGTCGGCGCCGTCGCTTGGGCTCCCGAATTTAAACCGTCGGCGGGAGGAGTGCTTGTACACTTCCGTTGCAACAATATAGAGGAAGCCATCCGGAGGGTTCGGAAAAAAGGCGGCGATGTCGTTATCCCGAAGACCAGAATAGAGGCGGAATGCGGGGGATATTTCGCCGTGTGCACGGATAGCGAGGGGAATCGCTTCGGGGTGTACAAGGAGAAATAGTTAAAAGTCCGTAAGGTCTATAAGGTCCATAAGGTCAGTAAAGTCCATAAGGTCACGGGAGTTCTTAGAGCAGAGTTTAATGGACTTTATAGACCTTACGGACTTTATGAACCTTACGGACTAATATATTTGTTTCCTTTTCAAGTAGATGTAGGATTGTATTCCCAACATGGCAACAAACAGGTATTCAGCCGTCAAGTATACCGCCAGCGGTGTCGTGAAGCAATAGCTCAACACGTACAGGTATATCAGGTAAACGATTATCGTCGTCACTTGAAAGATGAACGCAGTCCGGGTATCTCCCGTGCCGGTCAAGGCACTGATGTAGACGAACCCGGGTACGGCAAACAGGTAATTCAGCAACATGACGATAAACGGGGTGGATGCGATTTCAATCAAGCGCGTGTTGTCGGTGTAGCATCCCATGATTTGCCGGCTGAAAAGCAGGGCAAGCACAATCAAGGGCAACCCGATGGCGTACCCCAGTTTCAGTATCTTGCGGCAGAGCGGAAAAAGTTGATTCCCTTTCCCCTCGCCGATCAAGTTACTCACGAGCGAAGCCGTCGTGGCGCCGAACGAGTTGACAATCACGAAAAAGAGTGTCGAAACACTTCTGGTGATATTGGATACCGCCAGTTGCACTTCACCCAATCTCTCGATGGCGATAAAGAACAGGAACCACGGGGCTGTGCTGACGAACGAGTGCATCATGCTCCATCCGGATAATCGCAGTACCGCTTTTAATAGCTTGCTGTCATACACCATTTGTAATCCGTATTTCACTTTATCCGTCACGCGTAGCGTGTAGATAAGAATGATAAGCAATGAACCCGCTTCCGCGAACGAGGATGCCATTGCCGCTCCCGCTATGCCTAAATCAAGCCCGAAGATAAACAGGTAATTGCATGGAATGTTGATAATGACAGCCGTGAGCGCTACCAGTGTCAATACCTTGGTCTTGGTAATCCCGACATAAAAAGAACGGAATGCCAAAAACGGGAAGGAGAAAAGCAACCCGAAGCACCGCCAGTTCAAGTAATCTATGACCGCTTGATAGATTTGGGGTGAACTGATAAAATATTGCATGACGGGCGGGGTTATCCAATACGAAACGAGGATTAACGCCACCGCCAATCCACAGAGGAAAAACAGTCCTTGAAAGAATGTCCTGCCTGTCTTTTCATATTGCCGTTCCCCGTTCTTGCGTGCGATCATGACTTGCAACCCGAGGCTGAACCCGAAACCCAGAATATAGATTGCCATGTAATAAACACACGCCAAGGCGGACGCACCCAGTTCAACTTCTCCCACGTGCCCGAGGAAAAGGGCGTCGGTGATATTAATTAATTGCTCCATTAATATGCTCATCATCACCGGGTAGTTGATGAGCCAGATTTGTTTATAAGTATAATTCATCTCTTCATTCGATGGTTCGAAATATGTAGAGTCAAAAGTTTATAAGGTTCGTAAAGTTCATAAAGTAATGAACCTTGCGGGTGTTTTATAAACTCGAAATCTTATTTCGAAATTCGTAAATAATTGAAAATAAAACTCTCTACCGAACCGGTATGGTTCGTTTATGCTGAATAGCTTTTTTTAGGTAAGTGCTATTCCCGGGGCGTAGCTATATGCAGAGTTTCATAAATGGATGAATATTCTTTTGTCAATGTTACACGTTACAAATGTAGTGATAATTTATCAAATCTGCTATCTATACAGGCACTGATATCCGTCGTGACGAATTTGCCATTGTAGAATAAACTGAAAATCGTGGCAGGAGTCGGGGCGGCTTGGGCTTGCTCCATGGTTTCCAGTTTGATTATTTTCAACGGAATGTTTCTACTTTGGGCTGTTGCTGTTAAAGACTCTCGGATATGGTATTCCGTGAAAGGGCAACGGTTCGAGTAATAGGCTACCAGTCCCTCTTTATCCGGACATTCGCCACTGACTGCGTTCGCGTGGAATTTAGGTAATGCCGCATCCGGTTTCAGTCTTTTCACCAGAAGGCTGAAGCCCGAAGGGGTTTTCTCGACCGTTTCGAACCCTTGTAGTAAAAACCACTTCGCGTCACTCATGAAATGAAATTTCTTGGTTCCGACCACGGTCACCAATCCCGTTTTGCCTTGTGCCGTGGCGTCGTCAATGGCGGATTGCAGCAACGCTTTGGCATATCCTTTGCCCTTGTATTGCCCGGCAACCCAAAGGCAGTTGATCATCAGGTAACCGGGAGCATCTACCGGGAGCCATGCTTTCTCCGCGGGGCAGTATTCTATAAAAACCTTCGCCCGTTCATCGAGTCGGCGGAACACGTACCCGTTGTCAAATTCTCTCTTCAGCCATTCTTTTTTCAGCTCGTAGCTGTCCTTGCATTTCTTGTCGGAAAAGGCGCAACAGATGTGTTCTTGGGGAATGTTCTCTTGGGTTAGGGTGATGAATCGTGGTTCCATAAGTTTGTATTTCGTGATTTTGTTATCGGCAAAGATACTATAATGCAATGGCTTTTTTATCTTTGTCGTGCAAAATAAAGAGGTTCGCTTATGTCACTAGAAAAAGTAAAACAATATTTCGATACCCTCGGTTTGGGACAACGGGTAATGGTATTGGCTCAATCGAGTGCCACCGTCGAGGAAGCGGCTGTCGCCGTGGGGTGTGAGCCGGAACGGATAGCTAAAACCATGTCTTTTCTGGCAGGGGAGGAAGCCATTTTAATCGTCACCGCCGGGGACGCCAAGGTGGATAATAAGAAATACAAGGAGAATTTTCATCACAAGGCAAAGATGATACCGGGAGAGTCCGTGGAACAGTATATCGGGCACGCCCCCGGTGGAGTATGCCCGTTTGCCATTCCCCCGGGAACGAAAGTTTATCTGGATGTGTCCCTCAAGCGTTTTGACATAGTCTATCCGGCGGCGGGAACAAGTAACAGTGCCGTCGAATTGTCAATCAAGGAGTTGGAAGATTGCTCTAACTACACGGCTTGGATTGACGTGTGCAAGGGGTGGAGGGAGGAATAAACCCGCTCGGCTTCCCGTGATACGTGAGAGTCAATTTGTGCATCGCCCGTGTCACAGCGACGTAAAGCATGCTCTTGTCGATGGGGGTGGAGTAGTTTTTATCGTCTACCCGCGGAACGATGACTTCGTCAAATTCCAACCCCTTCGCCATGTGGGCTGACGTGACGATGATGCCTTTCGCGAAAGCGGAACTCCGGTTGGAGAGGAAATAGATATTGGAGGTGTACGCTTTAAGTTTTTCCGTCATTTCCATGGCTTGTGCCTCGGTCTTGCAGATGATTCCCAGTGATTTGTGGTTCGAGGTCTTGAAGGTTGACAGGATGTTCGCGATACCGGATATTTCCTCTTCCATGTTCTTGAAACGGAGGATTGCGGGGTGTTCGCCATGTCGTATCACGGGTTCCAGTTCCTCGTTTGTCAGAATCTTTTGAGCGAAATCGGTAATCTCGAAAGTCGAACGGTAACTTTTGCATAATTTCATTACTTCTCCCGTGACGAACGCTTTCCGGATGATGTTGGCTGTGGACGAACCGTAAGGGTTTACCGATTGGCAGGCGTCGCCGAGAACGGTTTTCCGGCAGGGATATAGTTTTTGGAGTACTTTGTACTGCACGGGTGAATAATCCTGCATCTCGTCGATCAGGAGATGCTTCACCCGGTGTCGGACGGTATTCCCGTCCAGTGCCATATGCAGGTATGCCAAGGGTGCCAAATCGGCGTATTCCAGCGTGTGATTTTTCCGTGTCTTGAACATATCGGGTTGCCCGCTCCACTCGAAGAAATCCTTGTACACTTGAAGGTCGTTATTCCCGGTGAACATCTTTTGTATTTCCTTCTTCAGCAGGTTCCTCTCCGCCGTGGTTACCGTGAAACCGTATTTGACTTTCATCATGTCCAGAATGTAATCCGTCATCGTTTCGAACCGTTGGCGCATGGGGTACCGGTTGAAGCGGCGGAACTGCTCCTCTATAAATTCAGCCGGAATCGTGACGAGTCGGGTGAGTTGCACGTCTGTCGCTTTGAAATAGGTATTCTCCGCGTGCAGAATGAACTTGTCCAGTTGCGAGATAAACTCGAAAGAAGCCTTGTACCGTATCCGCTCGATAAAGTCCGGAGCGGGTTTGTCGAGCAATTCCGTCACCTGCTCGAAGAAATTCCGGTATTTATATTTATTGTCGAGAATCCCCGATAGAATTTGCTCCATGCTGGTTTCGGGTACGGTTTCTTCGCCGAGTTCCGGAAGCACGTTGGAGATGTAGTCGGCAAAGACCTTGTTGGGCGAAACGATTAATATGTCCTTGGAAGAGATATCCCCTTTCTGGGCGTAGAGCAGGTAGGCGATGCGATGTAGCGCGATAGACGTTTTTCCTGACCCCGCAACTCCCTGTATGATAAGTACCGGGGCTTCCTCGTTCCGGATAATCCGGTTCTGTTCCCGCTGAATCGTGGTAACGATGTTTTTCATTTTGTCGTCGGCATTGGCGCTCAACTCCTTTTGCAGTATATCATCATGGACGGTCAGGGAACTTTCGATCATGTACTCCATCTTCCCGTTCCGGATGCGGTATTGCCGTTTGAGCGAAATCTCCCCGCTAACCTCTCCCGTCGGGGATGAATAAGCCGCTTCCCCTAATTCGTGATCGTAAAACATACTCGAAACGGGCGCCCGCCAGTCATAAATCAAGTTCATTTTTTGATTGGGATCATAGAACGTGTGTATCCCGATGTAGAGGGGCATGGTTTCGCTTCCCTCTTTTTTCTCCTTGAAATCTATCCGCCCGAAATAGGGGATTTCCAGAATTTTCCCTAGCCGCCGACGCTTGTCAATCACGCTTTCACCCGACGCGAAATGCCGCAGAATACTCTCCCGCATGGAACGTATCTCGTGAGGATCGATGTCTTTATTCGACCAGATGTAATCCTTGTACTCCTGCAACGTGTCCACGTGTTCCTTTACCGACTTGTCCGTGTTGTCTATCGTATCGTTGATGATACCGATGAGCTGGCGTAAATACTCTTTTTCCTGTTCTTCTGTTTTGTTGAAAACCATATACCTCTCCTTAGTTAAATAAAAATGCACGAAAAGAGGTACAAAGTTAATTCAACAGGATGAGGCGGTAAATAGTTATTTATAGCTATCTTTTATAGCAATTATTTTAAAAGCCCTAAATCCAATCCTTTATTGATAGCCTCGATAGAATTTTGCACGCCTAGTTTGCGAAGCAGATTCTGGCGGTGAATATTCACCGTGTGTATGCTGATGCCGAGTTGGTAAGCGATCTCCTTGCTCAGAAACCCTCTCTGTATCAAGTGTAATATTTCTATTTCCCGCTCGGTCAAGTCAATCCGCGGCAGGGATAATAGAGTCGGAGAAAATATTTCCCCGTTTTTAAGATTGAGCACCGTGCAGTCCACTTGTTCGTGCTTTTTCTGGTTGGGGGCGATATCCATATTCCCCACGATCAACCACGCTTTTCCCGTGCGTTCCCGTTCCAGTACCTGTTGTCTGCTGATTACCCGTGTATATTGTCCTTTGGCATTGCGTACCCGGAAACTGTAAATATTGCAATAGTCATTCCGCTGTTCGGGAGGTAAGCTATAAATAAACCGGCTTAGTTTTATTTGTAATTTTTCCAATTGAGGGAAATCATCCGGGTGGAACCGGGATTCCAAGTAATCTCCCTGCCTTTCCAGTGTACAGATTTTACGACTATCATACCCTAATAAATCCGAGAAATTCGAGGAAGCGTATACATATTTGCCTTTATAGACATCCACCACGAATGAACAATTCCGGCTGATTCTCTCCATTTGGTGCAACATCGCCTTATCCCGCTCCCACACGGCATAATCAATGTCCTCTGCCGCAAGGCATTGCCTTGCCCACATTTCTTCTCGGGTGATGTTGGTTGGTTTCATGCTATCAAAAATACTATAAATTTGTGACAACGAGGAAGCCTTGTGCAAAAATCTTTTGATACATGAACATTTATGGTGTTCGTCTTATCAGTCACTTTGTGTAATTTTGCCTTATCGTTTATATTTGTCTTTATGCTTGAGAACTTGATTAACGGAGAACCTGTCAGACATCTTTACGTGATAGGAAATGGATTTGATCGATACCACGGGGCGAAATCCACTTATTGGGATTTCAGGGGGTATTTAATCAGGCATGATGACTTTGCGCTAAAGATGTTTGAACTCTTTTTTGGGCCAAGGTCGATGATGAATAATTTTAAGTCGATAAAAGACTACTTGCTTTGCCTGCAATACGGGCGTGCTTTGCCTGCGCCGAGAAATACGTGGGCTTGTAAATGCTTGTGGAATGATTTCGAGAGATACCTCGGCGAGTTGAATCGGGAACGGGTATTTGACTTCATGGATGAGGAGTTATCTGAGTTGGACGAGGAAGAGGATGGCTTTTACACGAATTTCGATGCACTGATAGGGTGGGTAAGCGATATTGTAAAGGAGTGTTCTGTCGAGATGCAGTATCATTTCCATCGCTGGATTAATACCGTGCATTACGAGAAAGGGTTTAGGAAGAAAATGCTACTACTTGATGGAAATGCGGCTTTTTTGAACTTCAATTATACACTTTTTCTTGAAACTGAATATGGTATTCCTCGGGAGCAAATTGTGTATATACATGGAGAGCGAAGACAAAAGTTTGGTAAGTTGGTACTAGGACATCGTGCGGAGAATGCTGAGGCGGCTTTTGACGAGTGGATTCATAAAAATAGAAACAAAAGAAGGTACCGTCCTAATTTGAAAGGGAAAAACGGGAGGTATTTCGCCAATGATAAGTTGGTGTATTTGGCATTCTTTGCGGAAGATGAAGCAAAAGGCAGATGGCGGTTGCCTGTCAGGTATTATGCCGCGGATTTGATTGAAGAGCGTTTGGAGGATTATTATAAAGAAAACGTGAAACGATGCGGAGAGATTATAGACCGGAATCTGGAATTTTTCAAGTCATTGCGGGAATTGCAGGAGATAACGGTACTTGGACATTCTCTGGGCGACGTGGATTTACCTTATTTTAGGGCTATTCTTGACCATGTGGTTGCTCCGGAAGATTTGAAATGGAAATTTAGTTATCATACTGATGCAGATAAATGTAGAATTAAAAGATTTTGCCGACAACTGAAAATACCCGAAGCGGGAAATGACCAGTTGTTCAGTATGTCGGTTTTAAAACGTTAACTGGTCTTGCGCCTATTCGCGTATCCTATGAACCCCAATACGATGGGGTGGTACGTGACTTGTTAATTGCATCTTTTGGATGAGATTCTACTGTATAGGCGTATTTGAAGTTCTACTTTTGTGGGACTTCTTCGTGAAAACCAGAGTTGTTGGTAGGTGTGTTAGGCATTCGAAAACTGCTTGTGAATGGTTATGAGGATAGGTGAAAATCTATCCTCTTTTTAATTTCAGCATTCTTTCCCTGTTATCGCTACTTTTATCACACCATCCAGTTTATTCTCGAAAACACGATATGCTTCTTCTATTTTGTTTAAGGGGAACCGATGTGTGACGAGTGGGGTGGTATCAATCTTGCCTTCTTCTATCAAGTGAAGAATCTCGGCGCAATCGCAACCATCCACGCCCCCGGTCTTGAAAGTAAGGTTTTTACCGTACATGTCGGGTAAAGGCAGAAGTTGCGGTTTGTCGTAAAGAGCAACCACGGTTACGATGGCGTTGGGGCGGGCGCATTCCCATGCCATACGGAAGGTGTCATCGCTTCCGGCTACTTCCAACACGACATCAGCTCCTCCGTGGTCACTGTGCTGAAGCACGAATTCTTTGCATCTTTCCGGTTCGGTCGCCAGTACATCGGGATAGTGTTCCCGGATAAATTGAATCCTTTCCGGGGACTTTTCGCAAACAATAATTCTTTTCGGCTTCTTCAGCATCACGCAAAGCAGGGTACATATTCCGGTGGGTCCGGCTCCAATGACAAGTACGGTGTCGTCTTCCGTGATTTCCGAAATGCGTGCAGCCCAAAATCCTGTGGCAAGCACGTCGCCCACGAAAAGAGCCTGTTCATCGCTTACCGCATCGGGAATGCGGTTGAGTCCGCTGTCGGCATAGGGAATACGGACGTATTCAGCCTGTCCGCCGTCAATGCGGCATCCCAAAGCCCAGCCGCCATTGGGGTCAGTACAGTTGTTCACGAATCCCTTTTTGCAGAAAAAACACTCTCCACAGAAGGTTTCCACGTTCACGACCACTCTGTCCCCGGGGTTCACGGTAGTAACGTCGGTTCCCGTTTGTTCTACAACACCCACCATTTCATGCCCAACGGTAATGCCCGCTACGGCACGAGGTACACTACCGTGTTTGATGTGTAAATCACTCGTGCAAATACTTCCAAGCGTGACACGCACGATAGCATCTCGTGAATCTTTTATTTGAGGTATCGGCTTCTCTTGGAATCTGAAATTCCCTTTGCTTATGTATGTGTATGCTAACATTTAATCGTAATATATACTTTGATATTAAAATTGATAAGAAGCATTTTTCTTTCGGGTTTCAAATATAGGTTTTTAATCTCGAAGGAGAGATTTTAGAGTACTGAATTAGAAGAAAAAGGTGTTAGTTTTTGAGGTAATAGCTTTTATTGCTGATATTCAGTCACGACCCATTTACCCGTTCGGTCGGAGCCTTCTCTTTTAATTATGCCCTTTTTGGTTAGTTGTGATAAGTGGTGTTTTAATTTGCAAATGGCTTGCTTGGATGAAGGGGAATCTGTTCTTGTGGTCTAGAGCTATTTGCTAAAGCGAGTAGTTGATTTTTAAATTTTGAGATGGCTATTTTTTTTATTTTGTTTCTATTATGCAGCAAATATAGTGCATTTTGGAAATAAAATATAGAAATGAAAAGTGTATTATTGAACTGTTTCTTTATTTACACTTTTATTAATGCATTGTTTATTGGTAAATATGTTATTGAGTATGAGCAGGAAGGAAGTGCAAGGGCTAAATACGGCTCGAAATTGTTAGAAAATCTTTCACGGGATTTGACTTTACGGCATGGACGTGTTTTTAGTAGTTCTAACCTTAATTATATGAGGTTATTCTATCTTCGTTTTCCAATTTGTGAGAAGCTTTCTCACAAATTGGAAAAATTAGTATTATGCAGGATAAATCCTATGAGTATTCTTAACTGGGGAGGTCTCACAGACGTGCGGATGTTTTTTTCGGAAGCACGGAGTAAAAACTCGCAGTGGAAAGTCAGCAGAGGACATAGTACCCGAAGAAATTGATACTCAGGGAAGGTCTGAACTTTATTTAAACGAGTGGTCAATGAATGTTACCTAATGAAGGAAGGAATGCAGAAAATATCAACATCACCCGGATAAATTGAATCCTTTCTGGGGACTTTTCGCAAACAATAATTCTTTTCGGCTTCTTCAGCATCACACAAAGCAGGGTACATATTCCGGTGGGGCCGGCTCCAATGACAGGTACGGTGTCGTTTTCTGTGATTTCCGAAATGCGTGAGGCCCAAAATCCGGTGGCAAGTACGTCACCCACGAAAAGAGCCTGTTCATCGCTTACCGCGTCGGGAATGCGGTTGTGTCCGCTGTCTGCATAGGGAATACGAACGTATTCAGCCTGTCCGCCGTCAATGCGGCAACCCAAAGCCCAGCCGCCATTGGGGTCGGTACAGTTGTTCACGAATCCCTTTTTGCAGAAAAAACACTCTCCACAGAAGGTTTCCACGTTCACGACCACTCTGTCCCCGGGGTTCACGGTAGTAACGTCGGTTCCCGTTTGTTCTACAACACCCACCATTTCATGCCCAACGGTAATGCCCGCTACGGCACGAGGTACACTACCGTGTTTGATGTGTAAATCACTCGTGCAAATACTTCCAAGCGTGACACGCACGATAGCATCTCGTGAATCTTTTATTTGAGGTAGCGGCTTCTCTTGGAGTCTGAAGTTCCCTTTGCTTATGTATGTGTATGCTAACATTTAATCGTAATATATACTTTGATATTAAAACTGATAAGAAGCATTTTTCTTTCGGGTTTCAAATATAGTTTTTTAATCTCGAAGGAGAGATTTTAGAGTACTGAATTAGAAGAAAAATTAAAGATATCGATAAGTTATGCACTAATTTTGTTGATTAGTAATCACTGAAAAATCTAAATTTAGATATGTCAGCATATGACTATATAAATTGGAAAAAACAGTGAAAGAATTGGAAGCTATTCAAGACTGGTGATAGAATTGGTAAGCGGATTTAAAAGAAAACATCTGCTAAAATAGATATTGTTCAGAGAAAATTATATATTTACCAAAAATATCAAAACGCAAAAAAATAGAGAGGAGATGAAATTTATAGAGCGGACTGAACAGTTGCGTGAAGGTTGCCAAATGTCACAACGACAATTTGCTGCGGTCTCGGAAATAGATACGGTAGCTTGTTGCAAATTAGAAGAAGGAAAACGGAGTATTGAAGCCGAACGGATTATAATGATTGTTGATTTATTACAAACAGACGAAGACGAGTGACGAACACTTGAGTTTGCCGCTTAAAGTACAGTAGTAGTTGAGAACGAATATATGATTTTAGGTAAAGTATTGAATATTGCTAAAAAATATAAAGAGATAACATGGTAGAAAAAATAAGATATACATTTTCAGGACATGAATCCTTTTATTGTAAGTCGCTTTGGCTAAAAAAGGGATATGATTTTGTTAATGCAAATCATAATTTCAATGCCGAAGATGCTGTTGTCCATTTGGGTGTTGGGAAAAATATGGTTTCTTCAATTCGTTATTGGTTACGAGCTTTTGGCTTGTTTGATGAGGGAAAAACGACCGATATTGCAGATTTCCTTTTTAATAATGAGGACGGGAAAGATCCTTATATTGAAGATTTGGGAACTTTATGGCTTTTGCATTATATGCTTGTAAAAACAGAATTAGCAAGTATTTACAAGTTGTTTTTTGTCGATTTCCATAAAGAAAGAAATAATGAATTTACAAGAGAACAGTTACAGCATTTTCTAAAACGTAAAAGTGCTGAAACGGCGTATTCTAATCTGTACAACGAAAATACGGTTAAAAGGGATATTGGAGTTTTATTACAAAATTATGAAATGCCAAAGCAGGATAAACAGAACGAAGATTTTGCAGCTTTATTACTCAATTTGAATCTTATTCGTCAGTCTGATAGTGAAAATAAAACGCTGTATTTTAATATAAAGGGAAGAAGTGAATTAGTTCCTGAAATATTCTTGTATGCAATAATTGACTATAAAAACAACGAACAAATTGTTTCTTTCGACAAGTTAATGGATTTGGCGTTGATTTTTTGTTTAAGTAAAACCGAATTGATAGATACTATTTTACTCTTAGTGGAAAAATATCCTCGATTGTTGAGGTATACAGATGACGGGGGCATTAAGCAATTATTTTTCCTTAAAGAAATAGATAAAAATGACGTTTTAGAAAAATACTATACGAGGCAATGAAATTCGCATTATCAACAAATATAAAAAACGTACAGTTCAATGATTTTCATTATATTGTAACTTCAAATTCCCGTCGAGTTCTTGGGAGTCTAATTGCTGATTACAGTTCAGGTATTCATTGTTTTACCTTGGTAGGAACTTACGGCACGGGAAAATCAAGTTTTTTGGCGGCGTTGGAAAGAGATTTGTTGCTAAATACCAAATCTTTTTTTGAAAATAAAGGACAATTCAATGACTATAAGAAATTTCAAACGCTTAATATTGTAGGTGATTATAATACACTTGCTAATCTTTTAAGCGATGAATTGGAAAGTAATTCTACAAATGTAAAAGAGTTTTTTTCTCGCCTTGAACAGAAATTGATAGAGCATAAAAAGAAAAAAGAATTTCTTTTATTTGTTATTGATGAGTTTGGAAAAATACTTGAACATGCGGCAAATCACAATCCTGAAAAAGAGTTGTATTTTTTACAACAGTTAGCGGAGTTTGTTAATCACCCGAAACACGACAATGTCATTCTGATTACCACTTTACACCAGAGTTTCGGTGCTTATTCCAAAAAGTTAAGTGAACAGCAGCGCAACGAATGGGAAAAAGTAAAAGGACGCTTTAAAGAGATTGTTTTCAATGAACCAGTCGAACAACTTTTGTATTTAGCTGCAGCACAAATTGAAAAATCAAGTAAAAAAAACGTTTCGGGAAAGAATTTTGATGCACTTTTTAATTTGGCAAAACGAACTAAGTTTATTAACAATGATTTGAGTATTTCAGTTGCAGAAAAACTCTATCCACTTGATATTTTCTCTGCAGTCATTCTCACGTATGCTATTCAGCGATATGGACAAAATGAACGCTCACTGTTTTCATTTCTAAATTCCAAAGACAATAATTCAATCAATAACTTTGAGCCAACAGTTACTCAAACTTATAATTTGGCAAATGTTTACGATTATATTATTTATAATTTTTATTCTTATTTGTCGGAAGTAAATGCTGATTCTACAAATTGGCGAGCTATTCGTGTTGCGTTGGAGCGAGTTGAGGGGTATTTGAAAGTAGAGAAAGTTGATATTGCTAGCAAAATTGTAAAGACAATTGGATTGTGTAATTTGTTTAGTAATACTATCAATTTTGACGGAACCGCTTTGTGTCAATATGCAAAGCTAGCGTTGAATATTCATAATCCTGAAGATGTAATCAATGAACTTGAAAATCAGAAAATTATTCGTTTCGCAAAGTATAAATCGCAGTATATTATTTTTGAAGGTACTGATATAAATATAGAAGATGAACTTTATAAAGCAGCGGGGCAAGTCCCGCGTCCGATTGATTTTATAGATGATTTAAATGTACTTTTTGAATTTAAGGTAGTACAGGCAAACGCTTCTTTTTATAAAACAGGAACACCGCGTTTTTTTGAATATCGACTTTCTAATGAAGCACAAGTATTAACTCCATCAAATGATTGCGACGGTTATATTAATCTTGTTTTTGCAAATCAGGAAGGTCATAAGCAAATAATTGAAATTTCAAAAAACTGCAATAATGCAGTGTTGTATGTGCATTTCAAGAATTCAGATTCAATCGTAAATCATTTGTACGAAATTCGGAAACTGGAATATGTTCGGAAACAGATTTTGATAGAAGATAAAGTTGCTGAAAAGGAAATACAATATTTAATTTCATACGAAAAGGATATTTTGAATAAGGAAGTTAATTATAATTTAATGTCTTTTTCGGAAAATATTGAATGGTATTACCGTGGAGAACAAAAACAAGTTCATTCGCAAGCAGATTTCAATAAATTGCTCTCAAAAGTTTGTGATGATGTTTATTATTCAACTCCAGTTATTCAAAATGAATTGTTTAATAGGCAGAAAATAAACAGTGCAATTTCACTCGCTCGTGTAAATTTACTCAATGCTTTAATTGATGATAATTGCGTTGCAACAAGCGATTTAGGTTTTGAAGAAAATAAATTTCCGCCTGAAAAGACAATTTATTACTCTTTGCTTAAAAATACGGGTATTCATAGAGAAATTAATGGTGCGTATACATTATGTGAGCCAAATAATAATTCTATCAAAGATTTATGGAACAAATGTGAGGAGTTTTTGCTGTCAGCTATTGAGAAACAGCGCAAATTAGGCGATTTGATAAAATCCTTAAAAGTCGCACCGTTTAAACTTAAACAAGGCTTTTTAGATTTCTGGATTCCCATTTATTTAATTATCAGAAAACAGGATTGTTCACTTTATGATAGTGAGGGTAGGTATATTCCGAATATCAATCGTGAGGTACTTGATTTATTGCAAAAATCGCCAAATGAATTTAGGATAAAGACATTTGCAGTAGAAGGAATTAAAATTGAGTTTTTTAATCAATACCGTAATTTTATCAATCTTAATGATAAGGATTTAATTACACGAGACAGTTTCTTGGAAACGATAAAGCCTTTTTTGGTATTTTACAATAATCTGAATGAATATGCCAAGAGTACATTGAATTTCGATAATCCCAAAACGGCAAAATTTCGTAGTGTGCTTGCAAAGGCCACCGATCCTGAAAAAACATTTTTTGAAGATTTGCCTGCTGTTTTTGGTTTCAAAAACGATTCTTTAGCTGCAAACAAAGAATTTATGTCACAATATCAGGACTTGATAAAAAACTCAATTCGGGAGTTGCGTTCTTGTTACCAGAATCTTATTAGTCGAATTGAAGAAAATATTGTTGAAGTTTTGGGACTGCAAGCAAATAATTTCCCGGAATATAAATTAGAAATAGAAAGTCGATTTAAAGGGATAAAAATGAATTTATTATCTAACAAGCAAAAAAGTTTTCTAAATCGCTTGTTGATGCCTCAAACCGACAAAACACAGTGGTATGAATCTATCTGTTTTATTGTATTGGATAAACCGTTAGTTTCAATTAAAGATAACGAGGTTGCATTGCTGATAGAAACATTACGGCATTTGTTTATTACTCTTACTAAATTTATTGATATATCGAGAGTTGCTTATAAAAACTCGAATTCAGAAATATATCAATTTGAGTTAGTTTCTACAAAAGGAATAGTAAAACCGCAATCTTATATTTTACCTGAAAATCAGAAAGAAAAAACCAGAGAATTAGAAATAAGAATCAATCAAATTTTGACGGGTGATGAAAATTTAGATGTTTGTACTTTATTAAGAATACTAAAATCGAAAATAAATAATGGTTAGACAAGTATTAGGTATATCAGGTGGAAAAGACAGTGCTGCATTGGCTATTTATCTGAAAAATAAATATCCTGAATTACCAGTGGAATATTATAATACGGATACAGGTTGCGAATTGGAAGAAACGGAACAACTTATAAATAATTTGGAATCTGTTTTAGGACGTATTGAAAGGTTAAAGGCGGCGCAGGGGAGTCCCGAGCCAACGCCATTTCACCATTTTTTAAAATCAAGCGGAGGTTATTTGCCTTCGCCTCAGGCACGATGGTGTACGCAAAAAATGAAATTGGCAGAATTTGAGAAATTTGTTGGTGATGAACCCACTATTTCTTATGTAGGTATACGTGGTGATGAAGAACGCGAGGGATATGTTTCCACAAAGCCGAATATTCAAGCGATTTTTCCATTTCGCAGAAATATTTGGAGTATGGAAGTTATCAATAAAGTGTTACATAATGATGCTATTCCACAACTTGTTGAAATTTATAAGTCTGTTTGTGATGAAAATAACTCACTTAAAGCGATTCAAATTATAGAAACACCACTGACAAAGCAATTTTATTACAGTAAAAAACTAAATGCGTTGTTAGATTTAGATGTTAAAATTTTTAATAAAGCAGTATTTGCTTTTCTAAAAACGACTGATTTTCCTGTTGGAAAATTGGATGATTTTCCTTTACTTGATAACGAAGATGTTTTGGGCATAAACGATATTTATCAAATTTTGGAAGATAGTGGTGTTGGAGTTCCTGCTTATTATAAAGAGATTGAATTTGAAGTTGACGGAAAGAAGGGAACATACAGTCGTAGTCGATCGGGGTGTTACTTTTGTTTTTTCCAACAAAAAATAGAATGGATTTGGCTTTATGAACAGCATCCCGATTTATTTCAAAAGTCAATGGAATTTGAGAAAGATGGCTATACTTGGAATCAAGGTGAAAGTTTAGCAGATTTGATTAAGCCGGAACGTATTCGTCAAATCAAATTAGATGCCATCAAACGGCAGGAACAAAAAGCAAAGAAAAATGCAAATTCTTTGTTAGTAGATATGTTTGCTGACGATAGCGATGCTTTTTGTGCGAATTGTTTTATATAATATTTACATACATTATTTTAACCGCATATGTTAAAGTCCGATGTACAATGGCCCCCTCATAGACAATATAAATCAAAAACGGAATGGGAACCGTTAGGCTTCTTTTCTGAATGTTTGTGTAGTAGTATACGCTTTGATTTGATGCTTGGATTTTTCAGTTCTTCGGCTATTCGTACGTTGTCAGATGGCTTTGCGTTATTTTTGTACAATGGAGGAACAATGCGATTGATTATCAATAATATTCTTTCTGTACAAGACAAAGATGCCATAATTGCAGGTGTAAAAGATAACTCTACAATTCCATTTGATTTAACCAATATTGAACAACTGCGAAATACATTGTCTGAAAAGGACAGACATTTTTTTGAATGTTTGTCTTGGTTAATTGCTAAAAAGCGCATTGAGTTTCAAATTATCGTACCCAAAAACAGTATTGGAATTGCTCATACGAAATCGGGTGTATTTTCAGACGGGCAAAATATGGTGGCATTTAATGGTTCGTGTAACTTTACTAAAACTGCATTATTAGACAATATCGAAAGTATTGATGCTTTTTGTGATTGGGATGGCGATATAAATGCTGCTAAAGTAAAAAATACAATTACGATTTTTGAAAAAACATTTTCAGAACAAGATGATAGTGTAAATTATGTAGAGCCAATTGATATTATATCTGACATAGAAAATGCCTTTGGTGGCAAGAGTATAGATGAACTTCTTGAGCAAGAAGAGCAAATATTTCATAATAGTAATAATGAAGTTCGTCCAACAATCAAAAAGGCAATGGATAATGCAAAGAAAAAATTGAAGGAAGAAATAGAAAAGAAGAAAGTAGAACAATTAAAACCTAGATTTCCCTATCCAGAAGGAGCAAGAAAATATCAACAAATAGCTTTTGAAAATTGGAAAAATAATAATCAACAAGGTTTGTTTGCAATGGCGACAGGCACAGGTAAAACCGTAACTTCTTTAAATTGCTTGCTCGAAATTTATAAAAAAACAGGATACTACAAAGCCTTAATCCTCGTGCCGACTATTACCCTTGTGAATCAATGGGAAAGTGAGTGTAAGAAATTTAATTTTAATTCAATCGTGAAAGTTTGTTCCAAAAATCCTAATTGGAGAAACGAGGTCGGAAATATATTATTGCAAGAAAAAATACTGTCTGTAGAACATGTTTCGTATATAGTTATTGCAACTTATGCTTCTTTTTCAAGAAAAAATATTTTTGCAGAATTGAATAAATTATCTGCAAAAGCATTACTTATTGCAGACGAATGTCACAATATGGGATCTTCCTCTTTATTGAAATTTCTACCGGATATAAATTATAAACGAAGACTTGGGTTATCGGCAACACCTGAACGGCAATTTGATGAGGATGGTACACAAAAAATATACAAGTTTTTTAATAGTGAAAATGGCTATACTTACGAGTTTTCGATGGAATTGGCGATAAATGGCGATAGAGAAAAAGATATTGCCCCTGTTTTATGTCGTTATTATTACTATCCACATCTTGTTAGTTTAACCGAAGAAGAATTGAAAAACTATATGGATTTGTCTCTCAAAATTTCAAAGTTTTATAATAGCAAGACAGATAGTTTTAAAAGTAATCCGATTTTAACAGCCTTGTTGTTAGCAAGAAAGCGCATTATTCATAAAGCGTTTAATAAAAAAAACATTTTTTGTGATGTTCTTAGGGAACGTTATCAAGAAAAAGGAAATTTGAAATATACGCTTGTGTATGTTCCCGAGGGAAACGACCCGAACGATTATTTTGAAACAGATATTTATTCTGAAAAAGACGAAACGGATACAGACATTAATGCAATTCATTTGATTGATGTTTTTACGAAGGCTGTTAAAGATATTGATTCTCGAACAACAGTGCGTAAATTTATTTCGGAGACAAATGGAAAAGATGAAATTTTAGAACAATTCGCCAAAGGTGAAATTGACGTACTTACGTCAATGAAATGTCTTGATGAAGGTGTAGATGTTCCTCGTGCCGAGTTAGCGATTTTCTGTGCAAGTACGGGAAATCCGCGGCAATTTGTGCAACGGCGTGGAAGAATATTGCGCAAACATGCTGATAAATTATTCGCATATATTCACGATTTAGTTGTAGTTCCTGAAGTTAAGCCATATAGCGATAGTTATAATATGGAACGTAGTATGTTGAAAAAAGAGTTGGAGCGTGTGTGTAATTTTGCTTCACTTTCTGAAAATAGTGCTTATACGGTTGGGGTGTTGTTAGATACAATGAATCATTATAATTTAAACTTATATGACAATGAGTAACGAAGATAAAATGTTGCGATTAGTCCTTTCGGACAACAATTTAAGTTCGTATTACGAATACTGTGCAGATGATTTTACAAGCGTTGATGAAGCTTTGCGTTCTGATAATCCTATAGTAGTGGTAGTGGCTAAAATTATTCGGGGTATTAATGGGAGTACGGACAAAGGCACTCAAAAAGAGGTTTATAATGAGATATTTAACTATCTAAATCAGAATTTGTTATGAATATTAAAGAAATCACAATAGAAAATTTTAGAAGTTATTACGGGCTAAATACTATAAATTTCAATGATGGTTTAGTACTTTTTGTCGGAGACAATGGTGATGGTAAAACAACATTTTTTGAAGCATTGGAATGGTTGTTTGATACTTCAAAACAAAATACTGATTATCGTCTTGTGTCTGAAAAAAGGATTGCTGAACTATTTGAATTTGAGTGTGATAAATTGCGTGTTGCAGTTACTTTTGACCATGATGGCGAAAAAATAGTTGAGAAATCATTTACATTTACGAAAAATCCCAATGGTGTAGTTAAAACCGACGATTTTCAATTCAAGGGTTTTTCCGTAGAAGGGGTTGAACGCAGACCAATTCAAGGTGGTGTGCTGTTAGATCGTTGTTTTGAAGCGGCTATTCGTAAGTATTGTATGTTTAAAGGAGAGGAAAATCTTAATGTTTTCAACAATCCAGAAGCATTAAAGTATCTAATTGATACATTTTCTAATATACGACAATTTGCTCCTTATTATACAGGCGATGATGATAATCAAGGTTTTGTGGATTTCGCTGAGATGCAGTCGTTTAAAGCATATCAAAGAGCTATGAAATCGGATTCTCAAAACGAAAGACAGGAAAGAGAATTAAGTTCAAAATTGGATTCGTATAGAAAAGAATTAAATATAATACGACAGAGATTGAGAAGTAATAGAGAGAATGCTACTACTTACAAAACAAAATTAGATGAGATAGAGAATAGCAAAGAGGCAAGTACACTATTGAAAAACATAAATAAACGTCTTGAATCATTATACAATAAAAAAACAGATATAGAAAAATTTATTAATGAAGATTATACAATAAAACTACTTGATGAAATGTGGATTTTGTGTGGTTTTCCGCCAGTATTTAATGAATATCAAGAAAAGGTAAAAAATATTAGTAAGGTAAAAAGGAAATTGGAAAAAGAACATGAAGTACAAAAGGGTAAGCAAGAAGCTTATCAAGAAATTTCTAACTGTTTCGCTAATGGTATTATTCCTCTGCCAATTTATGTTCCTGATGAAAATACAATGAAAGAAATGATAGAGGAAGAAATTTGTAAAGTTTGTGGTCGTAAAGCTGAGCGGGGTACAGATGCTTATAATTTTATGGTCAATAAACTCAACGAATTGCTTAAAAGCCAGCAACCTTCAAAAAACGAAGAACTGCCTTTATTTCCCAATAATTATATTAGAGAATTAGATCAAAAAAGTATTAGTTTAGGATATAATCAAGAAGAATTAAATAATTTGAAAAATACGATTAGAGAGAGAATTGAATTTAATGAGGCTCGAAAAGTAGATGTAAAGAAAATCCAAGAAAATATTGATATAGAAGAAGAAAATAAGAAAAAAATATTGGCTCAAAACGATCATTTTACAGAAGAAGAATTATTAAAGAACTTCCAAAATATTTCTAATTGGTGGCGGGATAAATCTACTGCAGAACAACAAATTATGATTCTTGAAAGAGAAGAAAAAGATTTTGAACAAAAATTAGAGGAAGCGCAAAAAGAATATAACAATTTGGCAAAAACTTCTATCGCAAGCACTTATAGTAAGGTGCATACTGCATTAACTAAGATTCAAAATGCTTTTAAAAATGCTAAAGAAAAAAACACACAAGATTTCCTTGATCTTTTGGAAGAAAAGGCAAATCAGTATCTTGGAAAACTTAACATTGATGGCTTTTATGGTATAATTCGTATTAATAAAAATCCGAATGGGACTGCAAGCATTATATTACAAGATAAGAATGGCACATTTATAGCAAATCCTAATCAAGCATTAAAAACAACAATGTATATGTCGGTTTTGTTTGCTGTGTCAGAGCTTACAACTATAAAACGAGAAAACGATTATCCGCTGATTTTTGACGCACCGACAAGTTCCTTTGCATCGCAAAAGGAAAGTGATTTTTTTAATGTTATTTCCGATATAAAAAAACAATGTATCATATTCTCGAAAAGTTTTTTAACTGATACTGGTGTATTGGATACTTCAAAAATTGATTCATTACATTGTACAATTTACCGGATGGAAAAGAAAAAGCCATTTGATAAACACGATTTATCAACCATTCAAACAGTTATTACGTGTATAAAATAGAAAATTATGGCAAAAGAGACATTATATGATATTTGGGCTAGACGAAACCCAAAGTTTGAAGTTCACTTTAAAGAATCGTTATTACGGCAGTTTGCTGATTACGGTGTAGGTGCTTCTGAATTGACCTCTGCAAAGGGGAAAGTGTTTGGAGCAGGTTATGAATTGTATATTTATGCTTTCTTTCTTGGTTTGTATTCAGGTGAAAAAGGCAAAAGACCTTTGGTCGGTGAAACGGATGTGCTTGGACAACCTATTCAGTTTTGGGGAAATGTAGATTCAAAAAAATTTAGAAAGGCATACCCGAAAATTAGAGAGTATATTTTCACAGCCGTGGTTGCAAAAACCGATGTGGATTTAATTGCACTTGAAAGAGGTGATATTACGGAAAGAAAAGTTGTTGATTTGCTTATTGACACAATGGAACAATATACAAATTTTGGGTTTTATTTAATGAAAGAGAAATTGGAAACTAATCCAAGTTATTTCTATAAAAATACTGGCTTCTTGGATATGCTTTTAGATTTGTTAGTTACATTGCCCAATACTAGAGAGATTGAAGTAGAAGAATTGTAAGTATATCTGAAATAGAAATCAAATACTTTCTAAAGACAGTAATATGAATGTATTTGTTTACACTATTAGTAGCATACCTGTGAACTTGTTGCAAAAATGGTCGAAAATGGTTGGTAAATTGGACGTATTAGGAGAATATAGACGTAGTTTGTGATAATGTAAGTTAATTTTGCGAGCTATTTATCATCCTTGTTGATTGGGAAGAATGCACTTATGCTTGAATTAGTAACGGATATTATTAAAGGAAAAGTATGACTGGTTACTACAGAAATCCCATAGTAATCCTACCGAAGTCCTAAGGAAGACAGTTCTTGTGTGCGGCGAATGAATCGTTTTACTCCGGGGTTTCTATATTGGAGATAATAGGATCTCTACAAGATAAACGGAGGAAGACCGAAGGTAGGGTATGATTACGGTATTATTTGGGTATATCTTTATTGGGTTCTCTGTAGGTGATTGATTTTATCGGGGTATTTGGTAAATTTCCATTGGGGAATTACAAGGGTAGCATTGTGTAAAGGATTTGGGGTTCAAACAAACTCTTATTTCTTTTCTTTTTCTCGTTTTTCTTTTGCTTTTCTTTTTGCTTCTTCTTTTGCATTTCGATATTCCTGTAAGCTGTTTGCTTCTTGGTAAGGGCGGGGGAAAAAGTCTGCGATGTCGCAGTCAAGAATTTTGGCAAGTTCGTTTAAATGATAAATGTTGTACTTTTCTTCATAATCTTCTGATTCGACTTGGGAAACAAATGTAGATGTGGAACTTAAGCCCATGCGATCCATAATTTGTTCTTGTTTTATTCCTTTAGCTTTTCTGATTTCTTTTACTCGTTGGATAATGTATTTATCTATTGTTGTTCTCATGGTATAATTTTTTATAAAGAAAGGTTATAAACAGAATCGACATACTTCGTCACGACGAAGATTTTTGTTAAATTATTTGGAGGTGATTTTTCTAAACTATATCTTCGTGGTATTCTTGTTGAAGAATTTGAGAGTTCTAGGTTGTGTAATTGTGTTACTTGCGGAAAAGTGCAAAAGAATGGGTTTGAAGTAATATGTTAGTGGGAGAGGTGAACTTAATATGATTTGAGGTATTGGTAATAGACAAAATAGATATGGACATTATTCTAAAAATTCTAATTAAATCAAGACAATGAAAAAAGGACAATTTCTTATAACTTATTTACTACTAGTAAATGTGAATTGTAGAAAAAATATTTATTGTTTTCTTTTGTTACTTCTAAATGGTTTCTCTGGGAAAAAATCTCGTGTGGAACATTCAAGAATGACGGCAATGTCATTTAAATGATCAACGTTATAGGCTTCGTCATATTCTGGATTTTCAATTTTGCTAATATATCGTTGATTGATATTGAGGCAATCCGCTAGATAACGTTGGCTAATTTTTAGTTTTAATCTGCGTTCTTTTACTTTTTGAGCAGTATATAACTCTATTTCCGATTTCATGGTTTCAATTTTTTATAAAGAAAAGAATAAATCGGCTTTCAAGTGAGGATATATATATCTTCACTTGAGGTAAAAACAAGAACTAAAGTGGGTGTTGTTGGGGATTATAAATTAAATAATTCTCCGAATTAATTATAAATATATGATAAAATGAAATGAGAAATAATTTAAGTAAGTTTTTTATCCTTTTTGTATAGAAAAGAGGTGGGTAGTGATTTAACTAATAACAAATGAAATGAAAAAAAATTACGAAATTATGAATGATTGTAGATTAAAAGATTCTTCTTGAATGGAATGTTGCTATCGTGCAAACGGAAAAATAAAATAGAGGGTGTATTCTATGCCTGAGAAACGTTGAATATCACCCCCTTGTGTAAATCAATTTTATTAATTAATTAACAATCAAAGTTATGAAAAAAACTTATGACAGGAAAGTTTTTAAGCGAAAGTTACTACCTCGGAAGATGGCGGTAATCGTGATTATCCGGTTATTTATGGTTTTGCTGTTGGGATTCCCGCTGTTGGCTAATGCCGGGGGGAGGGATTCAACCGGCGTGGAGAGTAAGGAGGTAAAGGGGAAAGTGACGGATGATAAAGGTGTGCCTTTGCCGGGAGTCACGGTACGTTTGGCGGGGACGCTGGTGGGGACTGCCACGGATGTGGATGGGAAGTTCAAGTTGTTACTGCCCGTGGACACGGCTACTCTGGTGGTTTCTTTTGTCGGGATGAAGACGGTGAGCGTGAAGTTGCCACGGTTAAAGAGTGGGGAGGTGTGGAAGGAACTTTCGATCGTGATGCAGGCGGACGAGGTGGAACTGGCGGACGTGGTGGTGACGGGAATCTTTACCCGCAAGAAGGAGAGTTTCACGGGATCGGCGTCCACGTACTCGGCAGCAGAATTGAAGACGATGGGAACGCAGAATGTGCTGCAAAGCCTGAAGACGTTAGACCCGGCTTTCGCGATTATCGAGGATAACCAGTTCGGCTCAGACCCGAACAGGTTGCCGAACATGGAGATTCGGGGGAAGTCGAGTATGTTGGGGTTGAGGGATGAATTGGATGCCGACCCGAATCAGCCGCTTTTTATACTGGACGGTTTCGAGTCGACGTTGGTGGCAATTAATGATTTGGATATTAACCGGGTGGCGTCGATCACGATTCTGAAAGATGCGGCTTCGACAGCCATTTACGGGTCGAAGGCGGCAAACGGGGTGATCGTGGTGGAAACCGTGAAGCCGGAAGCGGGGAAATTGCAGGTAAGTTATAACGGGAACATGAATCTGTCGATGCCGGATTTGTCGAGTTATAATTTGATGAACGCTAGGGAGAAGTTGGAGTTCGAACGATTGGCGGGAAGGTATGAACCTGCGTCTTGGTCGGCGGTAAGCGAGGTGGAGATGAACGAGTTGTATAACGAGAAGTTGAGGGCTATCGAGAGTGGCGTGGATACCTATTGGTTGGCAGAGCCTTTGCGGGTGGGGGTAAACCAAAAACATTCCCTGTACGTGCAGGGAGGTGAAGGAAATTTCCTGTTCGGGCTGGGAGCGGGATATAACGGGATTTCCGGTGTGATGGAAAAGTCCGACCGGAGTGTGATCAGCGGTAATATCGATTTGATTTACCGGGTGTCGAAATTCCAGTTCTCGAATAAATTCTCGTTGACATCGACCGACTACAAGAACCCAATCGTGGCATTCAGTGAGTACGCGGCGGCGAATCCTTATTACAAGAAGTATAATGATTCGGGGACGGTGGATAAATGGTTGGAGAAAAATGATTTCTTTAAGGCATCAAACCCGTTATGGAACGCCAGTCAGAATAGCCGGGACGAGGGGAAGAACCTCTCGTTGAGTAATTATTTCATGGCGGAATATTTCCCCACGGCGGAGTGGCGGGTGCGTGCCCGGTTGGGGATTACTTACGGGAATGACGACACGGAGAAGTTTTATTCCCGGAATGATACCCGGTACGAGGACGTGGAGGCCATCAAGAAGGGGGAATACCGCTCGGCAAATACCCGGACGAATCAGGTGGAGGGGGAATTGAGTGTTACTTACGCGAAGTTGTTGGGAAAACACCGGGTGAATCTGGTGGCGGGTGGAAATGTTTTTAGCAATAAGTCGCTCACGCAAGGGTATTCGGCGCAAGGGTTCCCGGAGGGTGATTTTTCTTATCCCTCGTTCTCGAACGGTTACCCCGAAAACGGAACGCCCACTTATTACGAGTCCGTGTCCCGCTCGGTGAACGGGTATTTCAACACGGGGTATTCTTTTGACGACCGCTATTTGATGGATTTCAGTTTGCGCGCGAGCGGGTCGTCGGTTTTCGGTACCTCCCGGAAGTATAACACGACGTGGTCGGTGGGACTGGGATGGAATTTGCACAAGGAGAAGTTTATCATGAATCACGTGGGATGGATAGACTTGTTGAAGTTGAGGGCGTCGATCGGAAACCCGGGGAACCAGAGTTTTGATTCGGCACAGTCGTTGCTGACGTACTCGTTTCAATACGGGGCGATGAACTATTTCGGGCTGGGAGCCGTGTTGTCGCAGGTCGGGAACCCGGATTTGGAGTGGCAGATTACCGTGGACAAGAATATCGGGTTGGACGTGACGTTGTTCAACAAGCGATTTTCCCTGACGGCGGATTATTATTACAAGGTGACAGACCCGCTATTGATTAAGGTGAGTACCCCGCTTTCTTCCGGTACGCCGACGTACATGACGAATGCCGGGGAGCAGGTGTCGCAAGGTTTGACGGCTTCGGTGTCGTACTATATTTTCCAGAATTTCGCGGAGCGCTTCTCGTGGATGATTCGGGCTAACGTGAGGACGCAGAAGAGCAAGATTGACAAGATCGGGAATAAGCTTTCCACGTTGAACGCCAGTGGAAAGGGGGCGAACACGGTGAGGTATTATGACGGGGCAGACCCGGATGATATTTGGGCGGTGAAGTCCGCGGGGATTGATCCCTCGAACGGGAAAGAGTTGTTTTATGCTAGGGATGGCAGTTATACTTATGATTTTTCCTATGACGACGAGGTGATTTGCGGGAATACCCGTCCCGACGTGGAGGGGGTGCTTGGTACCTCGTTGAACTGGAAAGGTTTGTCGGTGAGTCTGAATTTCCGTTACCAGATGGGGGCGGACGTGTTCAACGAGGCGTTGTACAGCAAGGTGGAGAATATCTCGAGGAGTGCCTTGAACCGGAATCAAGACAAGCGTGCGCTGTACGAGCGTTGGCAGGAAGTGGGGGATATGGTGCGTTTCAAGGATATCGCCAGCGCGGAGAGTACCCCGATGTCTTCCCGTTTCGTGCAGAAGGAGAACGTGTTGACACTGGAATCGGTTTACGTGGGATACGAGTTCTATGACGGGTGGATCAAGAAGCTCGGGTTGAGTAGCTTGAAGATACAGGCATCCGCGCGTGACGTGTTCCGGGCATCGACGATTCGGTCGGAGAGGGGTATAGCGTATCCCTTCGCGAGGAGTATGGAGGCAGGACTTTCGTTTAATTTTTAATAACAGATGAGTATGAGATTACGAAATATAATTTGGAGTGGGTTGATGTTGGCGTGCAGTGTCGGGTGTGCCGATTTTCTGGACGTGCAACCCAAGGACAAGCAATCGGAGAAACAGTTGTTCGCCACGAGAGGCGGGTATTATACAGCGGTGAACGGGATTTACAATAAGATGGCGTCCGCGGCTCTTTACGGGAAGAATCTTTCTTACGAGTTGGTGGATGTGATATCGAAACGTTATCAGCCGCTGTCGGTGAACACGTATCTGACGGCGTTGAGCACGTTCGCTTACACGGATAATTCGGTGGAAACGGAGTTGTCGAACACGTGGACGGCGGCTTATAACACGATATTGAATTGTAACGTGGTACTGGAGAATATCGACAAGAGCGAGGGGGTGTTGTCGACGGTGGAATCGCGGGTGCTGAAAGGGGAGATGCTTGCCGTGCGAGCCTTTTTGCATTTTGATATGTTGCGTTTGTTCGGTCCGGTCTATAAGCTCCAACCGCAAGCGGAATCAATCCCTTATAACGAGTCGTCGAAAGTGGTAGCCTTGCCATTGTTGCCTGCCGATTCGGTAATTCACGAGAAGATTTTGCGGGATTTGGACGAAGCGGAGGGTTTGTTGTCGGATAGTGATCCGGTTATCGCGGAGGGGCCTATGGCTTCCCTCGAGGAAGATCAAGACGTGTATTCGCGTTATCGCCAGTTGCGGATGAATTATTATGCCGTTCAGGCGTTGAAGGCAAGGGTGTACTTGTACGCGGGAGAACAGGCGAATGCTTTGGCTGCTGCCCGAAAGTTGCTGACGGACAAGAGGGTGGATGAACATTTTCCCGCGGTAGACCCGAACAAGCTTTTGGCAAACCAGACGAATCCCGATCGGGTGTTCTCGACGGAGGTGCTGGCGGGTATTTACAAGAAAGACAGGAAGGATATTTATACCGGTTATTTCAGCGCGGAACAAGCAGGGAATAATTACCTGCATCCCCGGAAAGATTTCGTGAACACGAATCTTTTCGCGGGAGAAACACAGGATTACCGTTTCCAGACGTGGTGGCAGATTGCTTCCGGGGTGGGAGAGAGCGGACACGTGCTTATCAAGTACAAGGGAATCGATCAGCCTAGCGGGACGACGGAAACGGAGTATTTCTATGCTGTTTTCATGTCATTGATTCGTTTGAGTGAGGTGTATTATATCGCGGCGGAATGTGAGCCCGTGTTGGCGGAACGGTACGAGTGGCTGAATCAAGCCCGTGCGCGGAGGGGATTGCCGAATTTGACGGCGGTTTCGGAAGATGATTTCATGAAACGGCTGCGGGGAGAGTATTTGCGGGAGTTTATCGGGGAAGGACAAATCTTTTTCATGTACAAGCGTTTGTATATTAATATAAACAGTGACGAGAACGGGTATGATACCAGTACTTACGGGGCAAGGGAGGAACGTTACGTGTTGCCTGTGCCTTCCGGTGAAATTGCTAATCGTTAAAAGGATAAGATTATGAAATGGAAAAATATATTATGGGGTGCGGGATTGTGTTTTATTTTGAGCGCTTGCGAGAAGCAGGATATCCCGTTTTTTACCACGGATGATGCCGGAATTTATTTCCAACGGGTGACGAGTTATATTTACGGCAGTACCACGGAGTTTTACGCGGATTCGCTTTCTTATTCGTTCGTGTCGGCGCAAGCCTCGGCAGAGAGCGTGATGCTTGCGGCTACCGTGCGGACGATGGGAAAGGTGGTGGATTATGACCGTCCTTTCAAAGTGGTGGTAGACGAGGCGGGAACGACAGCCGTGGAGGGGAAGCATTACGAGTTGGATCTGGATACGGTGGTGGTTCCGGCAGGAGCCAGTACGGCATCCGTGCGGGTGCGTTTTTACCGCACGGATGATTTGATGGAGAGAACGGTGCGTTTGGCTCTTCGCTTGGAGGATAACGAGTATTTCAAGTGTTATTTCCCGGAGTACAAGAACACGAGTGCTTATACGGCGACAGGTGAGATGATTCACGGGGATGTGTTCGCTTTCTCGTTGAGCGAGATGTACACGGAGCCGAGTTACTGGTCGATGTTCGGGGGGAGCTTTTTCGGGGACTGGACTCCCAAGAAGTATCTGGTTGTTAACGCGGCTTGCGGTTTGACTCCCGCGGATTGGAGTAACGCGGGGTATGCCGGGGCTAAGGTGCAGTACGGTCGTTTTAGTTTTTTTGCCATGACCGTGCAGAAGTATTTGCAGGAACAAGCGGATGCCGGAACTCCGGTATCGGATTCGGACGGGAAGTATATGCAGCTTGCTCCTTCCTACGCGGTGGATTATTCCCGGTATGAATAATATTAAAAAATGATGTTATGAAAATGAATCGTATTATATTGTTTTTGTTTGCTTTTTCCCTTTGTGCTTGTTTTGATGATAAGGGAAATTACGAGTACCACGAGGTGGCGGAAATAACTATCGAGAATATCCCGGAGGTGGTTGAGGTGTTGGGAAATTCCGATCATATTGTCGTGAAACCGAAGATCGTTTCTTCGCTGGAAGGGGAGATCGGGGCGGATAACACTAATTTCGAATTCGGTTACAGGATCGAGAAAAAGTCCGGGGGCGTCATGGTGTCCGGGCAGAGATGGGTGGATTTGAACCCCTCGAAAACACTGGAGTTGGATACGTTGGCAGCTTTCGTGGCGGACACGTATATCGGGTGGTTTACCGTGACGGACAAGCGTTCGGGAATACAGGCTTCCGCTACTTTCGACATAAAGGTGTCGTCCCCGACCTATGAGGGGTGGATGGTGCTTTGTGACGAGGGGGAGGAAGAACGTGTGCGGATGGATATGATTTCGGTTATTTCCGCGGAGCGGATTATCCCGGCTTATGACCTGTTGGCGCCGTTGGGATTGCCGGATTTGAAGCATGCCAGAGGTATCGGTTTTTACCCGAATCTTTTTGCGAGTCCTAATGACGTGATATACGTGATGACGGGTGAGGGCACGTATAAGTTGGATCGGGAAACCTTCAAGACGGATGTTTCGTGGGATATCAATAATATTGATTTTATCATTCCTCCCGCGGATGAGCGTGTCGTGTGCTACACGTCGGTGAATAACAGCAGTACGGCGGGAGCCTTGGCTTGCTTTTGCGTGACGGATGCAGGGAATGCTTACGCGCAAGTGCTGGGTTCTGCCGGGGCAGCTTTCGAGTATCCCGTGAATACTTCTGAACGGGGAAAAGCACCGGAATACAGGGTTGCCCCGTATGTCGGCGTGAGTATGGCTCGTCCGGGGAACGCATCGACAGCTTTGCTGTATGACACGGATAACCGGAGGTTCGTGGGGTGGAAATACAATTACAGTGATGATGACGCGATGCAGACTTTAACCCCGTTGCCTGATCCGGAAAGCGGTTTGTTCAGTTTCAAGACTGGCATGGAGTTGGTACATATGGAGAGTACCCGTTATTCTAACGGATTGGTGTACGCGGTCTTGCAAGATGGCGGGGGAAGGCGTCGCGTTTACGGGATTAATATGTCCGGTAACGGTTTCGTGCAGGAAGTCAAGTACGAGAATATGGATGCTCCCGATTTTGATAAGGCAACGGCTTTCGCTTTTCATTCCCAATTCCCGTATATGTTTTATGCCGTGGGGAATAAGGTGTATTTGCATAACTTGGGAACAAGCACGACTTACCCGATGAGTACGATTGCTTTGGGGGATCGTGAAGTGGTGACGATGTTGAAATTCAACCTGTATCGCCAATGTTCTTTAGGTCAGTTGAACAATCAGTCCGAAGAGTTTATGGCTCGGCAATATGAACTGATGGTTGCTTCCTATAACACGGATGCCCCGGATAATAACGGGGGCAAGTTAGGATTCTATCCGGTTGACGGGGTGAATAATACCGTGACGAAACGGGTGGAATATGACGGTTTCGCGCGAATAAAAGATGTCGTGTATCGTGAGCGTCGATAGGTGACGTGGTGATTATTATGCTCGGGAGAGGGGAACGTGTGCGTTCCCCTCTCTGTTTTTCAGAACTTCCAGAACGATGCTTGACCCCGAAGGTCATCCGTTCTGTCTGGACACGGAAGAGGCGGAGTAAAGACCGGGGGTGGTATGAAATTGTTTATGAAAGAATTTGTTGAATGCACTTTGACTCTCGAATCCTAGCAAAAAAGCAATCTCTGTGAAAGGTACTTTTTCCCTGATGTATTCTTGGGCTAAATCCATTCGTAGGTTATTTAATATCTGTTGGTATGATGTGCCTTCCGATTTTAATTTGCGTTGCATGTTTCTTTCACTCATGTTGAATTTTTCAGCCACGCGTTTGAAAGATAAATCGGTATTTGAAAGGTTATGCATGAGATAGCGGCGAACTGTTCTTGCCAAACTATTGCTTTGCTCCGTATCCATTTGTTTTATCTCGTGCATGTAGTCCTCGAAGACGGGATATAATGATTTGTTTCCTGTAATGATGGGTAAATCCAGTACCGAACGCTTGAAAGCGAGAGATAGCTTGTCTCGATTAAACTCTATCGGGCAATATAGAAACTCTTCGAGTTTGTCAATCGAGCCTTCCTTGGGGTATATCGAGTGAGCCCGCGAGGGATATAAATATCTTCCCGTGAAACTATACGCGTATTGAAGCGAAATGCCGTATTGCATCTCCATCCATTGCCTAGAAGCTATCGGGTATAGTTGAGCGAATTCACGATTCATTGATATTTCAAAAAAGAAATAATCGTTGTCCTCCCTGTTCGTGTAGGTTAGAATATCATTAGCCGTGAGGTCGAGAGGTGCGGGATTCTCGAAAATCTCCCGGACATTTTTACTGCGGTTATAAATATTGTACATACTGCCGATTAAGACAAAGGGTAATAAAAATCCTGTTTCTAAGCCTATTCTGTTATTGCCGCTTTGTTTTACCACGTGTTCCAAGTATAATCCCAGTATGTTCGCGTCAATTTTTGTTGTCGGGTTTAGCAATGTATCTTGGTTAAACTTTCTTTGTGCGAATAACTTGGAAAATTCCGCTGTGGGCGTTTGAAATTGCTTGATGAGTATATTCAATAAACCTGCCGATATATACATGCTTTGTCGCTTTTGGACAAAATTATGGCTTTATTGTCAATAATGCAAGTGATATACGATATACATTTGTTCTATCATTTTTAAAACTTGAAATATGAAAATAGAATTGGTACCCGCGAGTAAGATTTTATCCATCATGATAGTCTGTTTGGGAGTTATACACGAGATTGCGACATTCACGCCACTTGTACAAGACGGTTTGGAGTGCTTGTCGAGAAGTGATTTTAATAGCGTGATATATATGAGTTTGATGTGTGGGGCTTCCCTTGTTTTGAGTGGGTGGTTATTGTTGCTATTACTCCCCAAGAATGTAACGCATGCGTTTCTTGCTTACCCAATTTTATTGATAAGTATTTTTGTGCTTATCAATGGAATTGTGTCTGTTATTTTTATGGTTGACAATCCGTTTGCTTGGTTCGTACTCGTGTCGGGATTATTAATAACTATAATTTCTGCCTGTAATTATATACTTTTCACGCCAAATGATAAATGAGATTAACGTGTAAAGAATAAACCTTTTTGCTCCTTTATCCGTATAGAGTGGTGTGATTTTTATAACATAACATATACAATTTATTAAAAGGAAAGAATGAAAGCAGCATTGTTTTTAGAAGATAACCAACTTTGCCACCTTAGTGGAAATATAGAAGGAAAAGCGATAAAGGTGTCAACGATTACGACAGAGGATGATAAGGTTGTTTCTATAAAAAACAGAGAGGTGAAAAACTGGAACGTGAATTATTTCGTCCAATGGCTCGCGGAATGCGGGATAAAGATGATTTATGTTTCTGGAATTGACGAGAAGATAAGACGTTTTTTTGAGCAGATGAAAATTATCGTGAACGTGAAAACTTCATCGGATCACCCTCTTTTAGTGAGAGAGATTACTTCTTGGGATTAAAGTAGGAATCTTAGGTTAGTTTCCGGTTTAAACATGGTTTAAACAAGGGGCAATCGGAAAATCAGTAATTGAAACAAACTTTCATTCATGGATTTTTCGATTGTCCTTTTTTAATAAAGTCTTGTTGTTGAGGTGTGTGCGGCAAAAAATAGGTTGATATTTCGGTTGACAAATTGGTTGACAAAACCATTGAAAATCGCACAAAATAAGGATAAAAGAAAAGAGAGTCACTTTTGTAACTCTCTCTTATTCAGTGGTGCCACCAGGAATCGAACCGGGGACACAAGGATTTTCAGTCCTTTGCTCTACCAACTGAGCTATGGCACCATCGTTATGTTTTAACGGGTGCAAAAGTAGGGGAATTTTTTGAAATTGCAAGCGATTATAAAGAAAAAATAGAATCGGGATGAAAAAAAATAGGGGAGATGGAGAATAGGTGGCTTCCGGCGAGTGTTTTTCGGGGGTGAGATAAATTTTAAGGAATTAGCGAAAAAAAGTGATATTAATTTTTGATTATTAATAAATTAGTTATATTTGCTGCGGTAGAAGTTAAATAGTTGTTTATCGTTGAAACCAAAGATATCTATCTACGTACCCTTCTACATGTATTATTAATTTTAATTATTTTTATTGTGAATATTTTTGTTGCAAAGCTAAGTTCTGCCACCACGAGTGAAGACTTGCAAGCTCTTTTCGCGGAGCACGGTTCTGTTTCTTCAGCCAAAGTAATTATGGACAAAGAAACTGGTAATTCTAAATGTTTTGGTTTTGTTGAAATGGAAGACGAGACGGAAGGTTTCAACGCGATCAATGCTTTAAACGAGTCAGATTTTCAAGGACGGAAAATTGTTGTGAAAAAAGCAAGACCGAGAGAAGAAGGAGGCGATAATAGAGGTTATAGAGCACCGAGAGAAAGAAGATTCTAATCCCAATCGCTAAAGAAAAAAATCGAGAGTCTATTAACTCTCGATTTTTTTGTGGGCATTTATTCCCTGTACTTCATTTTCAAATAGGCGTACAGCACCCGATGCATCAGTCCGGCTTCTTCCAGTTCCTCGTCCGAGAGGTTGGGAGCGAGTTCAATGTCATTGCTGACATCGGAGAGTTGTTCGTCCCGGTCGATACGGTTGCCGAAGTTTTGTTCCATGAAGAAAATATCGAATAACTGCATCCGTTCAAGGGATTCCAACGCAAGTTTCCGGGCTTCCAATAGATTGTCCGCCCTGTATTTTTTCAGAAATACTTCGATCATGCTATCCGTGAAATAGTCTGCGAAATAATGCATCAATATGATTCGTTTCTTCACGCAATCGTAGATGTTTTCCGGGGAACATGTGATTCTTTCGCTGATGCCCAAGTATGCCAGTTCAGCCAGTTCGATGCTCTCTTCTTCTTCCTCATCCAGTTCGAGCAAGAGGATTTTGTATAGCATATCGGAAAATTCCTCTTGGCGGGTTATTGTCCGGCTCTCGTGATAATAGCGGAATCTGTCGGGGATGACTTTTCTCAACAACAGGCGGAGGGCTTTTCGGTCGCCGCTGGCACTGTGCAGTAAAGATTCGTCCAATATATTGTCCAGTTTGCTCATGGTCGATCGTTTATTGTTGGTTATCGGGGTTAAAATTTACCCAGCCTTGTGCTTTCAGTTCGAAAGAATTGCCGTCTTTCGTGATCAAGTTATATCCTTCGCTTTTGGCACAGGTATGCCCGATGATGCTGATTCCTTCCATGGCGGATAATTTCTCGAAATCTTCCAGCGGGGCGGTAAACAGCAGTTCGTAGTCCTCGCCGCCGGAGAGGGCACACACGGTGGCGTTCATGTTCAGTTCTTCCGCCATTTTGTAAGTCTGGTAATCAATCGGGAGTTTATCCTCGTATATTTTACAACCCAGGCCGGAATCATGGCATATGTGCAATACCTCGGAAGAGAGGCCGTCGGAAACGTCCATCATAGCCGTGGGCTTGATGCCTTTTTCTTTCAACAGGCGGACGATATCCTGCCGGGCTTCCGGTTTTAGCTGGCGTTCCAGTATGTACTCGTAGCCGGAGAAGTCCGGTTGGGAACTCTGGTTTTCTTGAAATACCACTTTTTCCCGCTCCAGTAATTGCAAACCCATGTAGGCGGCTCCCAAATCCCCGCTTACGCAGATCAAGTTGTTTTCTTTTGCCGTGTTGCGGTATGTGATCTCTTCGTCGTCAGCTTCCCCGAGCACGGTGATGCTGATACACATGCCGGTTTTGGAAGATGTCGTGTCGCCGCCCACGAGGTCTACCCCGTATTGGTCGCAGGCGAGGTAAATCCCCTCGTATAATTCTTCCACGGCTTCCAGCGAAAAGCGGTTGGATATGGCTAACGAAACGGTAATCTGTTTCGCCGTGCCGTTCATGGCGCAAATGTCGCTGACGTTGGTCGCCACGGCCTTGTATCCCAGATGTTTCAATGGGGCATACGCGAGGTCGAAATGTACACCTTCTATCAACATGTCCGTGCTGACGAGCACTTTTTTATCCTTGTAGTCCAGTACCGCGGCATCGTCGCCGACTCCTTTCACGGAAGAAGTATTTTTTAATTTTATATCTTGTGTCAAGTGACGGATTAACCCGAATTCCCCTAACGTGGATAGTTTTGTCAATGGTTTGTTTTCACTCATGCTTCGTGTCTTTCTTATTTCGTGTACAAAAATACACTAAATTGCCGAATGACGCAAATGGGAAGTCGCTTCGCTCAAGTCAAAGGTTCATAAAGTCCATAAGGTTCGTAAAATCCGTAGATCTTGCGGGTGCTTAACCTACGGCAGCTTTGCTGCCGATGAACACAGTCCGAAGGACGCCCGTGACTTTATAGACTTTATGAATTTTAAGAGCCGAAGGCTCGACTTTATGGACCGGATGAAAAGCGTTTTGGCGCATTTCTCCTGTGGCTTTGCCACGTTGCAGGTTACGGGTTGGCTGGTTGCAAGTTTTTCTTGTTCGCGGGTTTATGCCTCGGCGGTTGAATCATAATATTGGTTTATCACGTAATAGATATTATCTACCCCATAGATAATTGGGTAGGTGATATTTTTTTGTACTTTTGCACAAATTGAATAATTAGGTCTTGTCAGGGGGTATATCCTTGTCATTTTCAATTTTCAATTTTCAATTTTCAATTAATGAGTTATGGCTAAAGAACAAGACGATATATTGAATGAAGTAACCGAGGGTGAGTATAAATACGGCTTTGTTTCTGACGTGGAAACTGAGATGATCGGCAAGGGATTGAACGAGTCTGTTGTCCGGTTGATTTCACAAAAGAAAGAGGAACCCGAGTGGTTGCTGGAATTTCGGTTGAAAGCGTATCGGCATTGGTTGACCATGAAGATGCCCGCGTGGGCGCAATTGGAGATACCGCCGATTGATTATCAGGATATAGTGTATTACGCTGCCCCGAAGCAGGAAGTGAAAAAGTCTTGGGATGAGGTTGATCCCGAGTTGAAAGCTACTTTCGATAAATTGGGGATTCCCTTGGACGAGCAGAAGACGCTTTCCGGGGTAGCCGTTGACGCGGTCATGGATAGCGTGTCGGTGAAAACGACGTTCAAGGAGGCGTTGGCTGAACGGGGAGTTATTTTCTGTTCTTTCTCCGAGGCGGTGAAGAATCACCCGGATTTGATAAAACGTTACTTGGGCTCCGTGGTGCCTTATTCCGATAATTATTTCGCTGCGTTAAATTCGGCGGTATTCAGTGACGGGTCGTTCGTGTATATCCCGAAAGGGGTGCGATGCCCGATGGAGTTGTCGACTTATTTCCGTATCAATGCGGCGAAGACGGGACAGTTCGAGCGTACGCTGATCGTGGCGGAGGAGGAGAGTTACGTGAGTTACCTTGAAGGGTGTACCGCCCCGCAGCGGGACGAGAATCAACTGCACGCCGCTATCGTGGAGATCGTGATCGAGAAGAATGCCGAGGTGAAATACAGTACCGTGCAGAACTGGTACCCGGGTGACAAGAACGGGAAGGGCGGTATCTATAATTTCGTGACGAAGCGGGGAATTTGCAAGGGGGAGAATGCCAAGTTGATTTGGGCACAAGTGGAAACCGGATCGGCTATCACGTGGAAGTACCCGAGCACGATATTGAAGGGCGACGGTTCCGTGAGCGAGTTCTATTCCGTGGCGGTGACGAATAATTACCAGCAAGCGGACACGGGAACCAAGATGATACATATCGGGAATAATACCCGTAGCCGTATCGTGTCGAAAGGTATTTCGGCGGGGTATAGTTCCAACTCCTACCGGGGAAAGGTGAAAGTGGTGAAAAGTTGTCACGGGGCACGTAATTTCTCGCAGTGTGATTCGTTATTACTGGGAGATAAATGCGGCGCGCACACGTTCCCTTATCTTGAGGTGGCTAATCCCACGGCACAGGTGGAACACGAGGCGACGACTTCCAAGATTGGTGAAGACCAGATATTTTACTGCAACCAGCGGGGAATATCCACGGAGGACGCTGTCGGCTTGATCATCAAGGGGTACGCCGGAGATGTTATCAACAAAATGCCGATGGAGTTTGCCGTTGAAGCGCAGAAATTATTGCAGATTAGCTTGGAAGGAAGCGTGGGATGATATGGAAGCGATTTATGATTTGAGATTTACGATTTATGAATGACAAATTATGATTTATGGTTTTGGACGAGGGCGGTTGGTGCGGTTGGAATCTGAAATCTAAAATCTAAAATCTAAAATGAATATGAAGGGTTTACTAAAGATAAAGAATTTGCACGCCTCGATAGACGGGAAGGAGATTTTGAAGGGGATTGACTTGGAGGTGAACGCGGGCGAGATACACGCGATTATGGGACCGAACGGGGCAGGGAAAAGTACACTTTCCGCCGTGTTGACGGGACGGGAGTGTTTCGAGGTGACGGAAGGGGAGGTTTGGTTTAACGGTAAGAACTTGTTGGAGTTGCCGGCGGAAGACAGGGCGCGGGAAGGGATATTCCTGAGTTTCCAGTATCCGGTGGAGATTCCCGGTGTAAGCACGGTCAATTTCTTGAAGACTGCCGTGAATGAACAGCGTAAATACAAGGGGCTGCCGCCTTATCCTGCCGGTGAGTTTCTGAAGATGATCCGGGAGAAGATGGAACTCGTGAGCATCGACAGCCGTTTGTTGAACCGCTCGTTGAACGAGGGCTTTTCCGGCGGGGAGAAGAAGAAGAACGAGATTTTCCAGATGGCGGTGCTGGAGCCGAAATTGTCTATTCTTGACGAGACGGATTCCGGTTTGGATATCGACGCCTTGCGCATCGTGGCAAACGGGGTGAACAAGTTGCGGCGTCCGGATAATTCCACGATCGTGATCACGCACTACCAGAGGTTGTTGGATTATATCGTGCCCGACGTGGTGCACGTGCTGTATGACGGTCGAATCGTGAAAACCGCCGGCAAGGAGTTGGTTGCGGAGTTGGAGAAACACGGTTATGATTGGATAAAAGAGGAAGTACATTCCGGTAAGTAATAGACAATGGAGAGATTAGAGAAAATAAATAACGATTTTGCCACCCTTTTCCGGGAGGGACAACACTTACTCCGGGAGGGATGCGGCGAGGTGATGAACCGTCACCGGGATGAAGCGTTCGGGCGTTTCGTGGCGCTGGGCGGTGTCCCGTACAAGACGGAAGATTACCTGTACGCGGATACGTTGCCTGTTTTCGACCGGGATTACAAGGTGGTATTGAAACATATCAAGCAGGGTGTTGATTTGAACGAGTTGTTCAAGTGCCATGTGCCGAATCTGGAAACTAATCTGATGCTGACCATCAACGGGTGGTTCGTGCAGGAAAACCGTGTTCCCGGGATTCCGGAAGGGGTAATCATTTGCAGTCTTGCCGAGGCGAGCGTGAAGTACAAGGAGATTTTCGAGCAACACTATGACCAATACACGCGTCCGGCTGACTCGGACGGGTTGGTGGCGCTGAACACGGCTTTCGCGCAGGACGGCGTGTTCGTGTACGTGCCCGATAACGTGGTGATGGAGCGTCCGTTGCAAATAGTGAATCTGATGCGGGCTAACGCGGATTTGATGTCTTTCCAGAGAAATATGGTGGTGCTGGGACGTAACGCGAAAGCGACGATTCTGGTATGTGACCATACCTTGTCGGATGATGTTTTCCTGTCGAATAATGCCACGGAGGTGGTCGTCGGTGAGAATGCCGCGTTTGAATACTATCACGTGCAGAATCAACATATAGAGGCGTCGCAGATTAACAGCGTGTTTGTTTGCCAGAAGCGGAACTCGCGTTATGATGCCAACGTGATCTCGCTTTACGGCGGGTTCATTCGTAATAATTTGTACGCCGCCTTGAGCGAGGAGGGGTGCGAGTGTAACCTGTACGGGATGTACTTGTCTGACAAAAAACAACAGGTGGATAATTTCACCTTTATCGACCACATCGCCCCGCGTTGCACGAGTAACCAGCATTTCAAGGGCGTGTTGGACGACGCGGCTCTGGCGAATTTTGCCGGACGGATTACCGTGCGACCGGATGCCCAGAAGACAGAGGCTTTTCAGGCGAATAATAACTTGTTGCTGACTGACACGGCACAGGTGAACACGAAGCCGCAACTGGTGATTGATGCCGATGACGTGAAATGCAGTCACGGGGCTACCGTGGGACAGATCGACGAAGAGGCTATGTTTTACTTGCGTAGCCGGGGTATCGGTGAGGCGGAAGCCCGCTTGATGATGATGTTCGGCTTCGCGCACGAGATTGTCGGGCGGGTGAAACTGGAACCTTTGCGGGAGGAGATCGACAATCTGGTGGATAAACGTTTAAGAGGAGAATTAACGAAGTGCCACAATTGCGTGATGCACTGTAAGCAATAAATTATGTTCGATGTAAGTCAAGTCAGGAAGGATTTTCCGATACTGGAGGAAAAAATCTATGATAAACCGCTGGTGTATCTGGATAACGGGGCAACCACGCAACGTCCGCTGACCGTGATCGATAAGATGACGGAATATTACCTGCGTTATAACTCTAACGTGCATCGCGGAGTACATTACCTGAGTAATAAATGTACGGACGCGAACGAGGAGGCACGGGAAATCGTGCGGAAGTTTATCAACGCCGCGTTCACCGAGGAGATTATCTTTACCCGGGGAACCACGGAGAGTATCAATCTCGTGGCGCACTCTTTCGGTGAGGCATTTATCAACGAGGGGGACGAGATTATCGTGACGGAGATGGAGCATCACGCGAATATCGTTCCGTGGCAGATGTTGTGCGACCGCAAGAAAGCGGTGTTGAAGGTGGTGCCTTTCAATGACAAGGGTGAGTTGGACATGGAGGTGTTCGGGAAGTTGTTGAACGAGCGGGTGAAACTGGTTGGCGTGGCTTACGTGTCGAATGTACTGGGAACGGTGAATCCCGTGAAGCAGATTATAGATGCCGCCCACGCCCGCGGGGCATACGTTTTGGTGGACGGGGCGCAGGCTATTCAACATATTCCGGTGGACGTGCAAGGATTGGATTGTGATTTCTTCGCGTTCTCCGGTCATAAGATTTACGGTCCCACGGGGATTGGTGTGTTGTACGGGAAGAAAAGCCTGTTGGAACAGATGCCGCCGTGGCAGGGGGGGGGCGAGATGATCAAGGAAGTGCGTTTCGAGAAAACGACTTACAACGAGTTGCCCTTCAAGTTCGAGGCGGGGACACCCGATTTTATCGGGGTGATTGGCTTGGGCGAGGCGTTGGAATACGTGAACCGGATTGGCTTGGACGGGATAGCCCGTTACGAGCACGAGTTGTTGGGGTACGCGATGGAGCAGATTCGCCGGATTCCCGGTATCATCCTTTACGGGGAAGCGGCGGAAAAATCTTCCGTGATTTCTTTCGGGATAGAGGGGATTCACCCGTTTGACCTCGGGACGCTGTTGGATAAAATGGGTATTGCCGTGCGGACGGGACAGCTTTGTGCCGAGCCGGTGATGCAACATTACGGGGTAACCGCGATGGCTCGCGCGTCGATAGCCATGTACAATACCCGGGAGGAAATAGATGTGTTCTGTGCCGGGTTGAAGAAAATAGAACAGATTTTCAAAATGTAAAGACAATGACGATAGAAGAGATTCAGAATCAAATCGTGGAAGAGTTTTCCATGTATGACGATTGGATGGATAAATACGCTTACCTGATCGAGATCGGGAATGGTTTGGAGGCTATGGACGAGGCGCACAAGACGGACGATAATTTGATAAAAGGGTGTCAGTCGCGGGTGTGGTTCCATGCCGGACTGAAAGACGGTAAATTGTACTTTGAGGCTGACAGTGACGCGATTATCACGAAAGGGATTGCCGGGTTGTTGATTCGGGTGTTTTCCGGGCAGACGCCTCACGACATCGTGAACGCTAATCTGGATTTTATTGACAAGATTGGATTAACCCAGCATTTGTCGCCCACGCGGTCGAACGGGTTGTTGTCTATGATAAAGCAAATCAAGTATTACGCCTTGGCTTACGAGGCAAAATGATGTGATATGGGAAAAAGTTTAATGGAAGATTTGGTGATAGAGAAGTTGTCAACGGTGTACGATCCGGAGGTGCCGGTGAATATATGGGAGTTGGGGCTTGTCTACGGTATCGAGTTCCCGAAGCAGAACGAAGTGATTGTCACGATGACGCTTACGGCTCCGGGATGCCCTATTGCCGATCAGATCGTGCAGGAAGTACACGACGTGGTATTGACGCTTGACGGGATTGACGAGGTTACCGTTAATCTGACTTTTGAACCGGCTTGGACTCCCGATCGGATGAGCGAGGTGGCGAAGTTGGAATTGGGATTCGGGATTTGAGTTCATAAGGTTTGTAAGGTTTATAAAGTTCATAAAGTTAGTAGACCTTATAGGACCTTTTGAACCTTATAACTTTATAAACCTTATGAACCTTATAAACTGTTTAGAGGAAGCCCGGCTCTTGGGATTTGATGCCTGCGGGGTGGCTCCGGTCGATACGCTGACTCGGGAGAAAGAGGTTTTGCTTCGTTGGATAGAGAAAGGGTTTCACGCGGGAATGGGATACATGGCGAAGAATATAGAGAAGCGGGAGAATCCCGCTTTACTTGTTGAAGGAGCCCGTTCCGTGATTGTAACATTGACTAATTATTATACCTCCCGTCGTCAGGAGAAGGATGTACCTGTCATCGCCCGTTACGCTTACGGGAAAGATTATCATATCGTGCTGAAAGAACGGTTGTTCCGGTTGCTTTCTGTTTTAAAGGAGAAGACCGGACGTGATATTCGGGGGAGGGTGTTTGTCGATTCCGCCCCGGTGTTCGAGCACGAGTGGGCACGGCGGGCGGGGTTAGGTTGGATAGGACGCAATACCTTGCTAGTGAATCCCCGGTTGGGCTCGTATTGCTTTATAGGGGTGATTATATCCGATTTCGAACCTTCCGGCTATTCTCTTCCGGAAGAGCGGGATTTTTGCGGGACGTGCAACCGTTGCGTGGAGGCTTGTCCCACGGGAGCTTTGTCTTCGCGCGAAGTGAATGCCAACCTTTGTATTTCTTATAACACGATTGAGCGTAAAGATGAAATTCCGCTGGAAATCAAAGAAAAGATGGGACAGCGCTTTTTCGGGTGTGATGCTTGTCAAGAAGTATGCCCGTGGAACGGGAAGGCGGTGATGCACCGCGTGAAAGAATTTTTGCCTGACGAGTGGCTGATGCACATGAGCCGTGAAGATTGGCTTGAATTGGACGAGGAAACTTTCAAAAGCCATTTCAAAGATTCCCCGCTCTCCCGTCCCGGTCTGGAACAGGTAAAGCGGAATCTATCGCAACCGCCGTTACTGTAACCGTGGTTGCATTATTTCCTTTTTTTACTACATTTGTACAATATTGGATTACGTGTGTCATGAATATGGATAGATTGAATAAAAATAGTGAAGGGGTAAATAATCGGATGTCATCGGAAAGAGAATTCGAAGAGGCTTTCCGTTATTATTACCGTCCTTTGTTTTTATTCGCGTACGGTTACGTGATGAGTGAAGAAGAGGCGGAGAATATCGTTCAATCCGTCTTTGCCGGGATGTGGGAAAACCGGAAGCGATTGCCGGAGAACTTGAATTTGAAAGCCTATCTTTATTCTTCCGTGAAACATGCCTGTTTACGTTATTTCAGACGGCTCCGCCTTTTGGACGAGTACAAAAAGCGACAAGCGGAGGCTTTGGTACTTTCTTTCGCTGATGATGATGTGGAAGACGACAAAGAATTAGTTGCTTTGGTACAACAGGCTTTGTCAAAACTTTCCGAGCAACAGCGTAAGATTGTGGAGTTGCACGTGATGGAAGGTAAAAAATACTTGGAAATCGCCGAGCAATTAGCGTTGTCCGAGAACACCGTGCGCACTCATTTGAAACGGGCGTATAAAATTTTGCGGGAAAATCTTTCCTGTCTTTTTCTGGATATTTTTATTTAAGAACTATGGAACAAGAAAATGCTAACCAAGTAGGACCAATGAAGGTTATATTCGCTTATAACGACGTGTTTTTCAGTTTCTTTTATGATGACGAGAGCGGTTGTATCCATCGTTCGCACGAGTACGCGATGAATTATGTCTATTCGGGCGAGATGATTCTTGATAATGGTAAAGAACAGATTCGTGTCGGAAAAGGCGAATGCGTGTTCATTCCCCGTGACCACCATATTACAATGTATAAAAAGACGTGTGACGGCGAACGTTATTGCGGTATCTTTTTGAATTTTAAAAGGAATTTCCTGCGGGAGATGTACGGTAAGTTAGACCATTACAAACTTCCTGCCTCTACGTCCAAGTTGGATGCCGGCGTAATCAAGCTGCCTAAAACCGCGGAAATCGCGAGTCTTTTCGCCTCGATGACGCCCTATTTCGACCCGGAGGTAAAGCCGAAAGATGATTTTATGAACCTGAAGTTGCAGGAAGGGTTGCTCGCTCTATTACATATTGACGAACGGTTCGCACCGATGCTTTTCGATTTCAACGAGCCGTGGAAGATTGATATTCTGGACTTCATGAGCAAGAATTATATGTATGAGTTCACGTTGGACGAATTGGCGCACTACACGGGAAGAAGCCTTGCCACGTTCAAGCGTGATTTCAAGAAGATAAGCGACCTCACGCCGGAAAAATGGTTGATTCGCAAACGTCTTGAGATAGCTTACGCCAAGATGAAAGAGGGTGGGAGAAAGGTTGCGGATGTTTACGCTGAGGTCGGGTTCAAGAACCCGTCGCATTTTTCTACGGCGTTCAAGAAGCAGTACGGGGTACCGCCGACTGCCGTTTTCTCTTGATTTCACGGGAAGATAAATTGAGCTTTTGAGAAATAATCTTTGAGCCTCACAGCAATTATGCCGTGGGGCTTTTGCTTTATCTTTGCATTATAAGATAAAACAATTAAAACCATAAATGATATGAAAAAATCAATTAGACAACTATCCGCGGCTTTAATCGTGTGCTTTTGCACCGTGGGAAGCTTATTTGCAACAAACAATAATTTAAATACTAATACCATGGAGAACGAAAACTTGAATTTAACTCAAGAGTGGGACAAAGTGTTTCCTAAAAGTGACAAGGTGAATCACAGTAAAGTGACTTTCCGCAATCGTTACGGCATCACGCTTGCCGCCGATATGTATATACCCAAAAATGCCGTTGGGAAATTACCCGCTATTGCAGTAAGCGGTCCCTTCGGTGCCGTGAAGGAACAGTCGTCAGGACTTTATGCCCAGACGATGGCAGAACGCGGTTTTCTGACTATTGCCTTTGACCCCTCGTACACGGGCGAGAGCGGAGGGGAACCTCGTTATGTTGCTTCTCCCGATATCAACACGGAGGATTTCTGTGCGGCGGTAGATTTTCTCTCTACGCGTGACGACGTAGATCCCGAACGTATCGGAATTATCGGTATCTGCGGATGGGGCGGAATGGCAATTAACGCGGCTGCCATCGACACCCGGATCAAAGCGACCGTTACTTCTACAATGTACGATATGAGCCGGGTGAATGCCAATGGTTATTTTGACTCGATGGATGCCGATCAACGTTACGAACTCCGCAAACAGCTCAACGCCCAGCGTACAATTGACGCGAAGAACGGTTCATACGATCTCGGCGGTGGCGTGGTGGATCCGCTGCCTGATGATGCCCCTTGGTTTGTGAAAGATTACCACAATTACTACAAGACGGAACGCGGCTATCACAAGCGTTCCCTTAATTCAAACGGTGGTTGGAACAAGACATCGGCTCTTTCGTTTATCAATATGCCTCTACTTGCATATAGCGATGAAATCCGTAGTGCTGTTCTGGTAATCCACGGGGAGAAAGCACACTCCCGTTATTTCAGCGAGGATGCATTCAAGAAACTGCAGGGCGATAACAAGGAACTGATGATTATCCCCGGGGCCTCTCACGTGGATCTTTACGACAATCGTGCAGGAGTGATACCCTACGATAAAATCGAGCAGTTTTTCAGGGAAAATCTCAAATAAGGAATTGTCAGTTGGAGAACTGAAAAATGCAGTGGCGCCTTTCACGAGGCGCCACTGTTTCTGTAAGAAATAGAAGAATGCATCAAACCCCGTTTGCTGGGATAAAAAAAACGAAAAAAAATCATTTTCGTGTCACCCAAAATTGAAGTTCATGTCTTTTAGGGGAAATTTGAAGAAAAGGATATGAATCAGGAACAGATAGATTGGACTTTAATCCGGAAGCGAGTGGACGGTTGCCTGACCGATGAGGAGCGGGAGCGCTTGGAGCGTTGGATAGCGGGGGATGAACAACGGCGGCGTTTTGTGGAACACGCTTGTCGGTATTATGAACGGGAGTTGCCCGTGGTCGATGAAGCTCGGGTGTCAAGAGCGTGGCAACGTTTCTCGCATGGACGCAAGGAGAAACGGAGAAAGCGGATACTCTCGTTGTGCACGTGGAGTGCGGCGGTCGTGATTCTTTTGGTTGCCGGGACTTGGTTCTGGGCATCGAATACCCGTGAAATTTCGAGCGGAAAACCTATTTCGGCAATTGCTTTCGGGAATAACAGTGTCCGATTGGTTATTTCGGACGGAACGCGAATTGATTTAACTACCCAAGAGCCGGGGCAGACTATTATAGATAAAGGTGTGAACGTGCATCTGAAAAAAGAGTCGCTTTCTTACGAGAATAACCCCGTCGTGGAAGATACGCTTTATCACACGGTGGAAGTTCCCCGGGGCGGAGAATACCACCTCACGTTGAGCGATGGTTCACGGGTATGGTTGAATGCCGAGAGTCGTTTGACCTATCCCATGGTGTTCGGGGCATCCGAACGTCGGGTGCGTTTAGAGGGAGAAGCCTATTTTGAGGTGGAACCCGGGAAAGGACGTTTCGTGGTGGAAACGGGTGACATGAACGTACGGGTGCTTGGAACGGCTTTTAACGTGAACGCCTACGGCGATGAGGCTACCACACGAACTACTTTGGTTCACGGAAAGGTGGAGGTATTAACAGTGAAGGATGATTTGCAGCGAATATTGATTCCCGGGGAACAGGCTATACTTGACCGGGCAAGTGGGCAATTGGATGTGGAGCAAGTGAGCACAGACCTTTATACCCGATGGATAAAGGGACAATTCGTCTTCCGGGATACTCCTTTACGGGATATCATGCGAACGTTGGCACGTTGGTACGAGATGGAGTATGAATTTACCGATTCGGAATTGGAATCACTGTGTTTCTATGGTGTAATCAGTCGCTTTGAGCGAGTGGAGAGTTTGTTGGAACAATTTGAAAAAACAGGTAAAGTGCGTTTTAAATATCAAGGGAATAAAGTTATTGTAAAAAAATAAGGGATGCTGGAAACATCCCTCGGGTTTAATCAAACGGACTGCTGGAAACAGTCCATAATATTAACGTCATTACAAATGTATGAAAAAAAAGTTTAATGCGTGCTATTGCCGAAGGCAATGGCTAAAAAAAATGTTACGAGTGATGAAAATTGGATTTTTCCTATTGGTGTTAAGTTTGACATCAGTGCATGCGACCACATTTTCTCAACAGAAAGTGAGTTTGGATGTAAAAAATGAAACACTACTGCATGTTTTGGATATCTTGCAGGAACAATCGGGATATACCTTTTTATTTTCCAGTGAGGATGTAAAAGAAATAAAAGGAATTTCTTTACAAGCGAATGATGCAGATCTTTTTGACGTGTTAAAAAAATGCTTGAATGGTACAGGTATCAGCTTTCAGGTGACAGAACGTTTGGTGGTATTACGAAAAGGACTTGAGGAGAGTGCCGTTGCTCCGCAACAAAAGTCAATTCGGGTTGTGGGAAAGGTAACGGACGAAGGTAAACAGCCTCTTCCGGGGGTAACGATTACCGTGAAGGGGGTGTCTTTAGGAACGGTCACGGACAAGGATGGTAAATACTCTTTGAACCTGCCGGAGATGGAAAAGTTATCGTTAATTTTTTCTTTTATTGGGATGGAAACTCAAACGATTAAGTACACAGGGAGGGATACGATCAATGTGGTAATGAAAGAAGACGTTGCTGCCCTCGACGAAGTTACAGTGGTGAGCGACGGTTACCGGGATATTGATCCACGTACGACGACTAGTGCGATTACTTCTGTTCGTGCGGAAGATATTGTGGTACCGGGACTAGGTTCCATTGATAAAATGCTGGAGGGACGTGTTCCCGGTATGACTTTTATGTCCAATTCCGGACAGGTTGGTGCTGTACCTCGTTTGCGTATTCGGGGAACTTCTACGGTGCTAGGAAATCAAGAGCCATTGTGGGTGGTTGACGGTATAGTGCAGCGTGACCCGGTAAATGTGGATCCCGCCCGATTGAACGACCTTGACTTTGTGAATCTTTTGGGTAACGCTATTTCCGGTTTGAACCCGGAGGATATCGAGCAGATTGATGTGTTGAAGGATGCTTCCGCCACTGCTATTTACGGTACGAAGGCTTCTAACGGTGTGATCGTGATTACAACGAAGAAAGGTAAACAGGGACCACCTTCCGTGGGGTATTCTTTCGCCACTACGTTAATGCGTCGCCCGAATTACGGGGAGAAAAGTGTTGACATGATGAATTCCACGGAGCGTATCGCTCTTTCCCGGGAGATGATAGAGCAGGGGATTCGATATCCGGCTATTGATTCTTGGGTGGGCTACGAGGCTGTTATTCGGGATTATTACAATAAGGTGATTTCCTATGATGAAATGAAGCGTAGGATTAATCAATACGAAACTGTCAATACAGACTGGTTTGATTTGCTGACCCGCGATGCTTTCATGCACTCCCACACGCTGAATTTGTCAGGAGGATCCTCTCAACTCAGGTATTATGTGTCTGCCGGGATGCAAAACAATCAAGGGAATAACTTGGGCGAATTGAATCGGACTTACACCACGGCAACTAATATTAATGCCAACTACAATCGTTTCTCCATTCGTTTCGGGTTGAACGGTAGCGTGGAGAAACGTAAATATAGACCTTCCGACGTGGGTGCCATGACGTATGCTTACCAGACGAGCCGAGCCGTACCGGCTTATAACGAGGATGGCAGTTATTGGTACTATTACCGCGGATTTGGAGTTGGCGAAGCGACCAAAGCGGGTGTGCGTTTTAATATATTGGAAGATATTGCTAATTCGTATTTTAATGTCAACACAAATAGATTGTCATTCAACACGTCGATTACTTATCGGGTATCAGAAGATTTGAATTTGAACGGAACCTTTTCTTATAGCTTTTCCAATAGTTATCAAGACACTTATCATGGGGAAAATACATATTTCACGAGAACGGAAAAGTACCCGGACGGGGAAGCAAGTGCCATGGTAACAGAGGATAATTTTAAAGCAAGGACAAGAATTCCTTACGGGGGAATACTCGACGAGGAAGATCAGCAGAATAACTCTTACACTATTCGTTTGCAAGGTACGTATAACAAATATTTAGACTCGGAAAGAAATCATCACATCAATGCTACTGCCGGTTGGGAGTTGTCTTCCAGTCGCTATCTGGGAACCAAGAAACAAGTTCGGGGATATCTGCCCGATAGGGGTGAGCAAATCGTTCAGGTAGACTTAAATGAATATCCTCGTTTGAGAGAATGGTACCGGGATGAGCCATTGGCAGTGGGAAAATACACCAATAGTTTGACGAATACGGTTTCCGGTTATGCTAGTTTATCTTACACATTATTTCACGATTACACGTTTAACGTGAATGCCCGTGCGGATGCGTCAAATAAATTCGGTTCTAAAAGTAATAGTAAAATATTACCGATTTGGTCTCTGTCCGGACGTTGGGATGTCAAGAGTTCATTATTACGAAGTTTCGGCTTCGTGGATGCTCTTTCGGTTCGAGGTTCATTCGGGTATCAGGGGAATATGCTTGAAACAGAAAGTCCCGAGATGATTTTGTCAAGAGGTTCTTATAAATACAAGTATAATGAATTTGTATCCACTTTAAAGACATATGCGAATCCATTCTTGAAATGGGAAAAGACAGCTTCGTTTAACCTGTCGGTTGATTTCTCTTTCTTGAAAGGACATTTGAACGGTACGTTTTCTTACTTCAAGCGTAAAACGACAAATGCATTCCTGACGAAGTCCACTTCTCGCGTGGAAGGAGTTGATTCTTACACGGTGAACGCCGGAACATTGACGAACGAGGGTGTGGAGTTAGCGTTAAAGGTGCGGGTCATTGGTAGTGGCTTCGGTGCTATGTCCAAGGGAAATGCGGAGGGATTCCGTTGGGATTTTGACCCGGGGTTGGGGCAGATCGTAAATACCTTGGTCGACAAGGCGATAAACGGGAACGGCAGAAAGGATAAAACCCTGCATGACGAGTATGAATATACGGATTATCTTACCGGAAACGTGCAAATTCCGGGACGTTCGCTCAACTCGTTTTACTCTTACCGATTTAAAGGATTGGATCCGAAAGACGGGCGTCCAATGTTTTACGGAACGGAAGAGTACTATACGGTGGATGGTAACGAGGTGTTAGACGCTGGTGGGAATAAAATAAAAAATTTGGAGCGGTATGCCAACATGACGAGAGAGGATGTGATTTTAGGAGAGGTGATGTCTTACTCGGGAAGACGAGTGCCGGTCATCCAGGGAGGTATCGTGAATACATTCTCGTGGAAACGTATGATATTGTCATTTAATATGTCATATAGTTTAGGTTCAAAAATACGTTTATTAAATCTATACAAGGATGTGGCGCAGTCCAACACGTCAATTGCCCCGCAACCCTTGGAAAATGTACGTCGTGAATTTCTTAATCGTTGGAGATACCCGGGAGATGAGAAGTACACGAATATCCCGGGAGTTTTGAGCGGGAGTGAGTTCCAACGTACCACCACTCCTTATTGGCGTGATAAAAATTATGAGTTTGGAGCTACCATCTGGGACATGTATAATAATGCAGATATCCGCGTGGTGAGTGGAAATTACATGAAATTGCAGTCACTATCTTTCCGCTATTCATTGCCGGAAAAATTGTGCCGGAAAATATTTTTGAAAACAGCTTACGTGGGCTTCTCTGCTACAAACCTATTTACTATTTGTAGTAAAGAGTTGAAAGGTCAATCCCCAACTCAAAACGGGGGATCGGCTAACGAGATCAACATGAGTGAGCGTCCTTCGTATTCATTGAATTTTAATATAACATTTTAACACGTGATATGTTATGAATAAAATAAGTTTAATATTTGTATTAGTTCTGTTCCTGTCCGCTTGTTCCGATTTTTTGGAGGAATACTCGCAGGATCAATATCATCCTAAAAATGTGATCGATTTGAACGAATTGCTGATCGGTAGTGGTTACTGGGGAGATTTGAAATTCGGAGAATTGAATAGTTTGAACGACGATGTTAGAGAGGTGCGGGGGACCGAGTTTGAGATTCCGCCTGCCATTTTCGGATTTTACACGTGGCAGGAATTCCCACATTATAGCGAGGAGGATAAAGTGTGGCAAGATATTTATAAGTCTATTGGGGTGGCAAATTCTATCATCACGAAAATTGAGGATTTCACCGGGGATGATTTGTATAATAAAGTGAAAGGTGAGGCGTATTTCATACGGGGAGCAAGTTATTTTTTGTTGGCGAATCTGTATGCCTTGCCTTACACGAGGGAAACTGCCGCAAATACACTTGGGGTACCTTTGAAATTGAATAATTACGTGACCGGACGGGAATGGAGTCGAACTCCATTGGATAGTGTATATCATTCCGTGGTACGTGACTTACAAACAGCGGCAAATTGCTTGAAAGGAGTTGCCCAGCCCTCCATATTCCGTGCAAACGAATATGCAGCACATGCTTTGTTAAGTCGAGTGTATTTGTACATGGGTGAATATGAAAATGCGATCACCTCAAGTAACTACGTGTTGGAAACCCCGAATTATAGCGTGACTAGTTTGGCGGGGGCTTCTGTTGATAGTTGTTTTACTACTTTGGCTCGACCCGAGATTATTTTTTCACAAGGAGGTTACACATCTCCGGTAACGGGTATTACCAGCGTCGGAACTTGGAATATGGCATCTTATTATATGCGACCTTCTAAAGATTTGCTTTCGCGATATACTGTGAATGATTTGAGAATGGCTTCTTTTTTCAGGCAAAGAGGTGTCATATACCAGTGCTACAAAACGGCTTACGATGATACTTATGCGGTTTCCGATTTCGGGATGCTCCGCTTAAGTGAGGTGATATTGAATAAGGCAGAGGCGCAGGCGTTGGTGGGACAGGAAGGTGAAGCCGTGAAAACATTGGAAAATTTGCTCCGGGGACGCTATTCGAAAATACCTGTAGTACCAGAAGCCGGACGTGAACTAATTGACTGGATCCGGGATGAACGCAGAAGAGAACTGTGTTTCGAGGGACACCGTTGGTTTGATTTACGTCGTTATGCTGTGGATGCGAAATACCCCTTCACGAAAGAAATTGTACATGTAGTGAATTTTTATGACAATAAGGGATTTTCGACAGTAAACGAACCGAGAGAGGTGTACCGCTTAGTCCCCTATGACGTCGATAATCGCAAATGGTGTTTACCTATCCCGGGATATGAAACAAAATTAACGGAATTAATGGTGCAAAACGAGAGATACGAGAGTGAATTTGAGGCTTACGATAAAGAAAAACATGAACAATATGAATAGAATCTATTATTGGATAGTGTGTTGCGTGCTGAATTTGTGCGTGGCGTGTAATGACAGAACCGATGATGACGGCGTGGGTGCCACGGATTTGGATTTGGACTACTTTGTTGTGTCGGATGATTACGATAATGCGATAGATAGCTTACGGTACGAGATATTCAAGAAATACAATATTGCCGTTTATTATGATGACACCATTGGCGTGTATGACCGGGGAGAGAAAGACCGCGAGGGAAATACCAAACTTTTTTACCGGGTGATTCGTCCGCCTTATTCGATTAGCGGATGGGATAGTAGTCTGGATTGGAGAGAGGTGGAAGATAAGGAAACATTGCGTCCCGTTATGAATATGTTGTTAAATTATACTTTTGATGATTTTCCGACGTTATTTCTTCCGAAGTGTTTTTATTTGGTTGAATGGATGAATAAGGGTACGTATCATAATACGATGGAAGCGGGTATGGTCAATATAGCCAAAAAAGAGAATACCCCGGAGAGTGCGGCAGAGTTGCGGGGAGATATTGCGACAGAAGGATTTAAAACCTATTACAGCATGGAATTAATTCCATTTTATGAGGTTACGCCGAACGTTTATGGAGATATCTATGATAAATTTGTTATTTATGATTTAGGTGTAGGTTTTCCCGAATATGATATGCCTGGTTTGGGAATATATGAAGATGGGGATGAACCCATGAAGTTCGGTTTTTTACGATTCACGGATTATTTTGGGGAAATGAAGACATTACTCCATGAAGATGATTTGGAAGATTTTGTGAAATTGACGTTAAGTAAAACGCGAGAAGACGTTTACGCGGAATATGCCGATTATCCTCTTGTACTGGAGAAATACGAAATTATTTTGAATTTGTGGAATAAAGCAAAAGCACAGTAATCAAATTGCATGTATGATTCCATTTTTCAGGGGATTTTTTTCCCCTGAAAAGGAATTGTATGTTCCTCGGTGGATGTTTAATAATAAAAAAGAATAACATGTTTAAAAGGAATGTTTTAATTGTATGTATGTTGTTTTGGGTGTCGTTGGTAGAGGCAGGGCAGTATGAAAACGTGGCGGATTCGTCGCATCTGGATAGAACGGAGAAGGCGATGTTGAAGCAAATAGAAATGATAAGGCAACGGCGGGGTATTGCTCCCCGGGAAGTCAGTTTTGACGAAAATGCAACTCGGGTTGGGTACGGCTTTTTAATTTATGACTCGTTGCTTTCCGGCCCGGGGATATATGCCATCAATTTGGAGAACCTGCGGGAGTATAAATTGGTGAGTGAAGGTTGGTATCAAGTGAATTGCGGCGTGATGGTGGATGGAAAATATTATACTTACCTGATGTTGGGTGGCGGACCGAATATGCCGGTTGCTTTTTGTTCCGTGGATTTGAAGACGGGGCGGCGGACGGAGATTTGTTCTTATAGAAATAAGAAGGCAGGTGAGATACCAGTAGTGTTGCAGATGGCTTATGATCCGGTGAGTCGAAGAATTATAGGCGTGGGGGGAGGATTGTATCATATCGATCATCAAACGGGAGTGATTCATGCGTTCGGTCAATTGGAAAGCCCGTTATTGACATTTGCTATTTCACCGGAAGGAATATGGTATGGTATTGACTATGAAGGAAATTTTTGCGAGATAGATCCTCGGGGGGCTATCAGAAGAATAGGTTTCACGGGAATAAAGACTTGGGGATTACAGTCGATGGCGTTCGATCCTCATGACGGGCAGTTGTACTGGGCGATGTGGAGCGATCAGGAGAAACCGGCTTTATATCGAGTGGAGTTGGAAACGGGAAAGGTAACCCGGGTGGCTGATATGGCGAATGGTGCGGAATGGGCAGCTTTGGTTATTCCCCAGCCGCGGGTTGCCGGAGTTCCGGGAGCGATCGAGAACCTGACGTTTGAGGGTGATCCGAATGGAGCAGGTCGTGGCGTGTTGCGTTGGAGCACTCCCGTTTCATCAAAAGGCAATAAGGTGAATATTTATCGTGATGGAAAATTGGTAACTTCGTTAAAAGGGAGCGTTCAGGAGTATGAAGATATGGTTATTCCTTTCGGGGAGCACGTGTACCGTGTGACAGCTTGCAATAAAGCAGGCGAGGGACAGTCGGCATACGTGCGCGTGTTCGTGGGCAAAGATATACCGGAGGCTGTAACAGACGTGGAGATAAGCACGGAATATTCGGCAAAGGCACGGAGAGAGGTGGTGAACTTGAAGTGGAGCCCGGTGACACGAGGAAAGAACGGGGGACATTTAGATACGGCATTTTTGCGCTATCATGTTTATCGTTATCCCGATAACCGAAAAGTGGGAACCACGAAAAACACGGAAATGAAAGGTTTGTCGGTAGGGAACCAAAATCGTTATTATTATGGTATTCAGGCAGAAATTGCAGCCGGGAAGGGAGAAATTGCTTATTCGGAAGAGGTGGTAGTCGGAACACCGTTGATGGTACCGTATGCCACGAATTTTTGGGCGGAGGACGCGAAACTGTGGAAGACAATAGATAAATCGGGAGATGGGAAGACTTGGGGGGACCGGAATATGACGGATGATTTTTGTTTGTTTCACCAGAGCCTGCGCAAAGTATTCCAAGAAGATGATTTAGTGGTATCTCCGGCTATTTTCTTGAAAGAGGGACATTGCTATCGTTTGAAGTTTGACGTGAAAGTTTATAATGGTAATCCATCCTTGCACGTCACTTTTGGAGATAAACCGACAGCCGAGGGGCAGAAGGAAATATTGGCGTTGGATTCGTTGAAACTTCGAGTATATCGCACGTACGAGGTGGATATCCCGAGAGTGGCTACCCGGGGAGGATATTATTTCGGTTTCCAGACTTTTACCAGTGAAAATGAAGAGGATACAGGGTTGTGCATCACGAATGTACGCTTATGCGAGGTGACGGATCCAGTGATTGCCGCGAAATTGGAGAAAGCCCCGGCTATTGACAACGATGGCGAAACACGGATGTACGTGGGGTATCAGTTGCAGAATATTTCAGGAGGACAGACCCTCGACGGACAGGCGTTTGATTTGGCGGCGATGGAAGGTAAGTTGAAGATCATTGACATTTGGGCTGCCGGGAACACGGATTACACGGGTAACCGGACTGAGTTGGTTGCATTATACAAGGATTTCCACAAAAAGGGATTAAATGTCGTGAGTATTTCATTTGATCAGGATCGGGGTGTGTTGATATCTGCTATAGAACAAAACCAGATGACATGGCCGCAGATTCATGAACCCGCTACTTGGGAAAATAACGTGTTCGTGAGAACTTTCTATTTGGAAGGATTGCCTTGTGCCATATTGGTGGACGAGAATTTGCGGGTATTGGCCCGCGTGAGAGATGTGAAACAGTTGCGTTCCTTGATTAAAGCGTTATTGTCAGATGGCAAGAAGTAAATTTGTTTTTAGTTTGTTTTTGGCGTGGCTTTCTTTCGGGATGAGCCATGGCCAAAAAGCGAACTACCGGGAGGCGGAGAAATTTGCACGGGGGGGCGAGGCTTCCCGTACTTTGTTGTCGCTTCGCGTGGAACCGATTTTTTTGGAAAATAGCGATAAGTTCTGGTTCCGCTACACGACGGGCGAGGGGCTTCGTTACTATCTCGTGGACCCGAAAGCAAAGAGAAAAGAGTTGTTGTTTGATCCTGCTTATATGGCCCGGGAAATCGAGCGCATCACCTCGAAGAAGATGAATGAGAAAGAGCTGGAAATCGGGTTGCAATTTGTAGATGACGGTAAGAAGTTCCAGTTCTCAATAGATACCTTCCGCTTGGAATACACCTTGAAAACAAAAACATTAATCGCTGTGAAATGGAATCGGGAGGAAGAATACCGGAAGATGGCTGAACGAGAACAACAACGCATGCAAGAATATCAGGCAGAGCGGAAGAAAAAGAAGACATCGGGGTATGTTCCCCCGTATAAGATATTCAGCCGAGCCTACAATTTGTATGTGCTGGATTTGCGGGATTCCACGGAACGGCGCTTGACGAGCGATGGCAGCAGAGAGTTTCCTTACACGCATTCTTTTACCCGGGACACGAATCAGCGAGAGGATTACGAGGCCGTGTGGTTTAAAGAATCCGATTGTTTTTGTGTAGCCCGCGTGGTGGAGGCTTCCGAGTCGAAGTCGTACACTTTGATAAGATACTTTAATGACACTCCCGAGGCGGAAAAGTATGCTTACGAACAAGCGGGACTTTCCAAGGTGGGGCGGCATGAATTGTACGTTTTCAACGCCCGAACGGGTGAGCGCACGGTGGTTCCGGTGGATAAGTGGCAGGACCAGGCATTCGTGACTGCGGGTAGCAAGTTGCGGGGACAATATTACTACTTTACTCGTGAGCGGCGCACGCACGACGAAATGGAACTGTGCCGGGTGGATTCCACGGGAAAAGTGACGGTACTCGTAAACGAGGTTTGCAAACCCTATTTCAACGTGGAGTTAAACAATCCTTTATATTGGATACTCGATGACGGGAAAGAGATTTTGTGGTGGTCGGAACGCTCGGGGCACGGGCATTATTACTTGTATGATCAGGATGGTAAATTGAAGCGGGTCTTGACCTCGGGAGAGTGGACTGCTGGGAAGAACGTGTTTCTGGATGAAAAAAAGCGGGAGCTTTACTTCGAGAGTTACGGTCAGGTGGCGGGAGAGAATCCCTATTACAAGCGTTACAGTAAAGTGTCGCTCGATGGGGGAAAAGTAAAGATGCTGACCCCCGAGATGGCAACTCATGATATATTATTCTTCGGGGATAATTATTTGGTGGACAACTATTCGCGTGCGGATTTGGAACCGAGGAGCGTGTTGCGCGATCAGGAGGGCAAGTTTGTCATGGAATTGGCACGCCCCGATTTGAGCGCCTTGTATGCCACGGGATGGAAAATGCCGGAACCCTTCACGGTGAAGGCTGCCGATGGCGAAACGGACTTGTTCGGCATGATGTGGAAACCTTTTGATTTTGATTCCACGAAACGCTACCCGATCATCTCGTACGTCTATCCCGGACCGCAGACGGAGGAGCTGGCATTGGAGTTCACGGGTGCCGTGAATATGAAGAACACGGCATTAGCGCAAGTCGGTTTTATCGTGGTGGGATTCGGGCACCGGGGTGGTAGCCCCGTGCGTTCGGCAAAATATCACACGTACGGTCATGGCAATCTCCGGGATTATGCCTTGGCTGACGATAAACACGGATTGGAACAGTTGATCGCTCGCCATTCCTTCATTGATAGCAGCCGGATCGGGATATACGGGCATTCCGGTGGCGGCTTTATGTCGATGGCGGCGATTTGCACTTATCCCAATTTTTACAAGGCGGCGGTATCCTCTTCCGGGAATCACGACAACCGGCTGTATAATCGGCGTTTCGTGGAAACACACCACGGTATCAACGAGGTGCGGAAAGACGTGAAACGTCGGGTAAAAACAACCTCGGGCAAAGATTCGGTTGTTGTTGAAAACAAAACCGTGTTCGAGTTGGATATACCGTTGAACGCAGATTTGGCTCCTCGTTTGAAAGGTCACTTGATGTTAGTGACGGGAAGTTCCGACGAGAACGTGCATCCCGCCCACACGATGCGCATGGCGAGTGCCTTGATGAATGCGGGGAAGAATTTCGAATTAGTCATCCTCCCTGGGGCACGCCATCAATACATGGGTGACGCGTGGACTTACTACGAGCGCAAGATGTGGTTTCATTTCGGGAAATACCTGTTGGGGGATTACTCCTCGGACGGGCAAGGGGATATGAAGTTTTACATGAATGAAAATAGATAACATATGAAAAAATATTTATTACTGGTATTGGTTTTCGTGGGGCTTTCGTTAGGCGGTTTTTCGCAAGGCATTGAATTTCGCACGGAGAGCTTTGAAGAGGTTGTGAAAATGGCGGCAAAACAAGGGAAGTGGGTATTCGTTGATGCTTACGGACCGAAATGTCCCCCTTGCCGGAGAATGGAAAAAGAGGTTTTCCCAGATCCGAAAGTCGGGGAGTTCTTTAACAAGCACTTCTTGTGTTTGAAAATAGACGCGACAACGCAGGAGCAAGAGTTAATGGATTTGCACCGTGTAGGGCTTTTCCCGACCTATTTGTTTTTTGACGGAGCCGGCAATTTGAAATATCGAGCCAAAGGATTTTTCCCCGTGGACGAGTTTATCGCCGAGGGGCAAAAGGCTCTGGATGAGGCTAAACTAAAATCCTACGAACACTGGATGGCGGGGTTTGCTTTGAATGGATCTGTAACCACTTTTGGAAGAGAATTTGCTATTGCCATGATGCAACGAGGTATAAGTTTGGCAGAAGGCTTTGAACGTTATTGGGCGACCCAGCAACTGCATTTGATGAACACGAGGGGGATAAAAGAGTGGGAGGATAACACCTGCCATGCGACGGTCAACGCGAATGATTTCATTGATGAGATAGACAAGAGAAAACAAAAAGAAGATGACCTGTACGAGGCTGAAAGAAGATTCAGTGGTCCGAAAAGACCGTTGGTTGATAAAGCTTACCCGATACTGGTGGCAGGCGATACGCTCGTGAAAAATATATTGACATTGATGCAGGGACGGAATGCCATCCAAATGAAGGATTATGCTTTGCGGAACAAAAACAGGGAACTCTTCGACTACGCTCTTGCCCTGTGGGAACAATTACCGGAGAGCACCCGGGTGGGAGAGCGCGAAGCGTTGGAATTGGAGTTTCTGCAAGCAACTGGGGAAACGAAAAAATACGTGAAAGAGGCTGCTCGCTTCCTGAACCGGGTGGTAGAAACCATGTCCCAGGAACTCTTACTGGTGAAGGGTAAAGAGGAGGCAGTCATGATGCCCGTTTGGGGTATTCAGGCGGAGTGGCAGGAGCGTTTCGAGGAGATGTACTGCGACCTCTATTTTAACTACGTGGAGAGCATCGCCCGTCAATGCATGGCGTATAGCAAGAGTGCCAAGCAATTGCCTGATCTTGCCCGTTGGGCGGAATACGCCCGTCAATTGAAGCCAGGAAATGTGCGGGCACAACAGTTTTATAATGATGTAACAAATTGGAAATGATATGAGAAAGTTCGTTTATTTATTATTGGTATGTATCGGGAACGCGATGATTTCATGCGGATACTCGGAGTCTAAAACCTTCCGCGTTGTCGGAGAAATCGAAGGTGTGGAAGAGGGAGCAAGCGTGAGTTTGAACGTGGGTGGGACGAATAAGTTGAAAAGCGTTTTAGTCCTGACGGAATTGAAGGATGGAAAATTCGTTTTGGAAGGAGAATTGGACAATGGTCCTCGTTACTGCACGTTGGTAATCCATGGTAAAAATCAAATCGGGCACGACCTAGTGATACGGAACGAGAAGATAACCGTTCAAGGGAAAGTGTCAAATGATGGGAAACAATGGGATAACTTTGTAATAAAAGGCTCCTCATTGGAAAAAGCTTTTCGGGAGAAAATCGCTTTCCGTGTAGAAACTGGGAAAAAGTTGCGTGCTGTAGAAGAGCAATATAAAGAGCTGAAACAAGAAGCTGGAGCACTTTACATTCGGGGACTCACGGAAAGATTGAGCCGAGAGAAGATGGATTCTCTAAATCAACGTCCGGACATTGTGCGTATGAATGAAGCGATCCGGAAAGCGCAAGAGGAGTATGCAACTAACATGGAGAGCATGGCAAAAGAGGCGGTATTGCGGGATAAAGATTCCTTTTGGGGACCGCTCTTGATGGCGCTCAATATAGAGTTTTTCCCCTACGCTCGGCAAGAGGAGAACAAGAATCTGTATAATCAATTCTCGGAAGAGGCTAAAAATAGCTATTACGGGCAGTATCTGAAAGAGGTTATTTTCCCGGAAAGCGTGGATGAGGATAAGTTACCCGATTTCACGGGGGAAGACCGGGAGGGAAATGTACTCGCGATCCGGGAGTTGATCAAGGGAAAAAAATGCGTGATCATCGATTTTTGGGCATCTTACTGCGCTCCTTGTAGAAAAGCGATCCCGGGATTGAAAGCCTTGTATGCCGATTATGCCGATAAAGGCTTGGAGATCATCAGTGTCTCGACTGATTTGAAAAAAACACCTTGGTTGAAGGCCTTGGAGCAGGAACAGATGCCTTGGCCTAATTTGCTGGATGTCAAGAATGCGTTTGGCGAAAAACTTAACGGTACTGCTATTCCTCACGTTGTGGTGGTGGATACAGAGGGGAAGATTGTTGTTCAAGGTGTAGGTTTGAAAGGTGACGAGTTGCGGGAAAAAGTGAAAGAGGTATTGGGGATGAATTGATTTATTTTCAATAGCATAGAAAAAAAACTGCCGGGAGGCTTGTTTCACGGGACATAATATTCAAATATTATGACTCAAGAACAAAATAACGTAAAGATTGAAAACAACCTCCCGGCAGATACTGCCGTCGTGGTAAGTGATCGTTATCGGAATGATCGAATTTTCGTTTGGTACAAGGATGCGTATCGCGTAATCTTGTTTTCTCGAATCGCTTGGTTGCAAGCGGATCGTGATTATTGTTACATTCACTTCAAGGACGGTGCAAAAATAATCGTAGTTCATCCGTTGAAAGAGGTGTTGGAGATGCTTCCTTCTGAAGATTTTGCCCGTGTTCACCGGAGTTATGCCGTTTGTTTGGACCTCGTGGACCGATTGGTCGGGAATACGATTTACATCGGCAAACAAGATTTCCCGGTGAGCCCCGCTTACAGGGAAGATTTACACTCCCGTTTCCGTTTTTTAGGAAAAGTGAAAGGATTGCATAAATCTAAACTCGTGAAAAATAATAAATAAACATGTATAACCCGTCCCGAGAGGCAACCTCCCGGGCAGGTTCGTGTATTCTGATTGGTGTGCTCTATTAGGGAAGAAATCCGTATTTTTGTTTTAAATCAAAGTGAAAAATAACAAAAAATCATTCTCTTTTAATTTTAATACGGCATAACAATTCTTTTCTGTACCCATTTATATCCGTCTGTTGTGGATTTCACATATCCTAATCCCGGTCAAGGAAGATGATAGGCAAAAAACAATGAACCGGAATTACTTAATCGTTCCAGTGCATTCTGGCGTGTTTTTATTCCCTCGTTATAATCCGTATCACTGTTATAAATCCATTCGGGATGTTCAAACGAAATAATTTGCGAATGCACTATATCGGCAATGTGGTAGAGTTCTTCGTTTTCAGAGTATATTCGAATTATGGTATGCCCCGGCGTATGTCCCGGTGCAAAATGCTTTTGAAGAGTTCGGGCGACTTCTGAAGAATCAATATGCTGTGCGAACTCGACCTGCACCGGATTTACACATAGGTGTCCATCGCTGATAACAATAACTTCGATTTCTCCGATGTTCATTGTATATAAGCCGATGCGATTCAAGTTTATCCGCTCTTGAGCGAACAAACATGCATTCCAACAGAATGTAATTGCTGTAATAAATGTTATCTTTTTTCATTATCATTGTTTTAAGTGATTACTTGTTACCAGCCTGCCAACGGTATTTTTCGAGTCGGTCTGGGAAATGCTGTATCCAAATCATGCAGATCTTCGTCTGTCAGTTTGATGGAGAGGCTACGGAAATTCTCTTCCACGTGAGCTATGTTCCCGGCTTTTGGAATGGCGATGATACCGGGTTTACGCATCGTCCATGCCAATGCAATTTGCGCGGGGGAAGCGTTGTGTCGCCGGGCAATTTCCGCTAATGTACGATGGCGTAGAAGACGACCTTCTCCGATGGGCGAATAAGCCATAATTGGCATTCGGTGGTCAGCGCGCCACGGCACGAGGTCAAATTCCACACCCCGGTCATCGAGGTTGTAAAGCACTTGATCGGTAGTGCAGCCATTTCCTCCGGGTAGCGAGATGATACGATCCATGTCGGCTACGTCCAGATTGCTGACGCCCCACATGCAGATTTTTCCCTCCTGTTGCAATTCGGTCATCGCTCGAACTGTTTCTTCGTAAGGGTGGTCTCCCTTCCAATGTAGCAAATAAAGGTCAATGTACTCCGTGCCGAGCCGTCGCAGGCTACGTTCGCAGGCGAGTTTTGTACCTTGATAGCTTGCGTTATTGGGTAACACCTTACTCGTGAGAAATACTTTTTTACGGCAATCACGGATTACTTCGCCTACCAGTTCCTCGTTATCGTACATCTCGGCGGTATCGACGAGGTTCATTCCTAGTTCGATGCCATGCCGCAATGCCTGTTTTTCTTCGTCCCGTCGTGCGGCGGATTGCCCTATTTTCCACGTGCCTTGTCCCAACGGACAAACAGTCTGTCCGTTCGGGAAAGCGATTATCGGTTGTTCTATTTTTTTCATATTGTTCGTGTTATGTGTTTACCGTGATTCGTTAAGCTGTTCCTAATGACGATGCTTATCACACCGGCAATCAGGAATGCCACAGCTCCCAGCGGGGACGAATGTGTACCCCATGCGGTAATGAACATGCCGCATACAGCTGTGCCTAGCGTTGTGCCGAGGTTTGCGGCAGTCAGGAACAATCCATTGGCAAAATCGGGAGCTTCAGTCGCCGAGGTGGACACCATGAATTGATTGCCGTTGTTAGCAATGCCCGCGAATATACCCAGTATCAGAATGACGACCGCTGTCGGTACGGTTGATTCCCCCAGCCAATAAAGCGCGAGATAAAGTATCGCCATGATAGCAGGCGCATATTTCAAGGTCGCGGACGGACGTTGCGCCAACAATTTTCCGGCAGCGATATTCCCGACGATATTCGCTATGCCGTAAACGAACAGCAGGATGCTGATTACCTTGAAGGAAACATCCGTGATCGTTATCAGGTAATCGGACAAGTAGCTGTAAAAACCGAACATGGCAGCATTCATCAGCAACGCAGCAATGAAGGAGTTCCATAGCACGGGCTTTTTCAACACGCTAAGTTGTGTGCCATACGACAACCGCTCCTTGACGGGCATAGTTGGTAGCAGAAAAACAGTGGCGAGCAGTACAATTGCGTTGACAATAGTAAAAAATACCATCGCCGCGGAAAAGGAAAATTCGCTGGCAATGTAGCTTGTCACGGGTACCCCGAGTACCATGCCTGCCGATACTCCGGCGAAAATTTTGGAAACGGCTTTCGGGGCATTCTCCCGACTGACGGAAGAGGCTGCGGTGCTGAAGGCTATGGACACGTACAACGGATGAAAAAATGCAGGAATCGCACGAGTTATCAATAACACGGTAAAATTCGTCGTGAAGATCGAAACGAAGTTGGAAATCACGAACACGGACAAGGCAAGCACCATGACCGTTTTGCGGTTTATCCGTGAGAACAATAACGGTACGACTGGAGCCGAGAAGGCGATGATAAGTGCGAAGAGGCTGACCGTCCAGCCTGCATCCGGGACAGTGACGCCGAAAGTTTCGGCTATGATGGGAATGATACCTACCACGCCCATTTCGGTGTTCAGTATTTCGAACACGCCGAGCGTGAGGATAAACATCAGCACATTATTATGCTTGTTTTTAGTCGATGTACTCATTTTTTAGTTAATGTTTTGAGAAATAGGCAGGTCTTTGTGTTTGCCTGCCTGTTCTTTTGGATACTATATTCTTTCAATACAAAGATAGGGCGATGAAACAACCGAAGCGTTATTGTCAAGTTCAAAAGAAATTATTCAAAGGCTCAATTTGAATTTAATTTGTCATTATTTGATAGATTTCCCCATTGCGTACGCGTGCGCTAATGAAGGATGCCCCTCCGTTTCCCCCGGCTTGCTGACACCTCCGGCGAAGACCGTTCCCGCGAGATGCGCTTTCTCGAAACAATCAATCCATCCTGTAAGTCCCGCAACGGCTCGTTCCGGTACATATTCTTCCTCTTCGGCCGCACTGGTCAGCATGTAAATGTCGCGGAAACGATAGTCGGACGGATAAAGCGGATTGGCACGGTCGAGCAAGGTTTTGAGCTGACCGCACATCTCGTAATAATAGATGGGCGTGGCGAATACGATTGCGTCGACATCGTGCATCTTCGCCACGATGGCAGGGGCATCGTCCTGAATGACGCATTTTTCTGTTTTCTGGCAAGCAAGACATCCTTTGCAGAAACGGATGTCCTTCTCTTTGAGTGTTATTTTTTCAACCTTATTCCCGGCATCGGAAGCTCCGCGAGCAAATTCATCAGCCAAAGCCTCCGAGTTGCTCTGCGAGCGAAGGCTTGACGATATGACTAATACTTTTTTCATTGTTTGGTTTTTTATTATTTGTTTTCATTTGCAAAGTTAGACAGAAAGCCTCACGGCGACGTTGCTGTGAGGCTCAAATAGAATTTCTCAAAAGTTCAATATTTCTCGCCCGAGTTTACACGAATACAGCGGTCGGGGATATGCCGTATTGTTTTTTGAATGCGGTAGAGAAATGCGATGGGTTTTTGAATCCGACTTCCGCGTATACGTCCACGACTTTTTTATCACCCTTTTTCATGTTGGCATAAGCCACCTCAAGGCGTTTGCGGATGAGCCATTTTTCGGGTGTCAGATCGCTGATTTTCTTGAAATCCCGCTTGAACGTGGCGAGGCTGCGTCCCGTGTAGTGCGCCATTTCCTCCATCGTGAACTCGTACATGTAGTTCTCGTTCATGAATTCCAGAATGTCTATTTTCCATGGTTCGTTGAAATCGAAAAGTGTCGGTGCAAACCGTTTGTCGATATGTAATAATGCAAGCAGCCCCTCCTGCAATTTCAAGTTCATAAAGTCATCTTTCGGTTTTACTTCGGGATCGAAATAGGGCGTCATGGAAGCAAAAAGGCTGGCGAGTTCTACCGTTTTCGGTAGTTTTATCACGCCGGAATCAAGTTTCGGGGTGTTAGCGGGTATTTTACGTTGTTCCTGCTTGCTGTACATTTCGCGTAAGAAACGGCGTGTGAACATCAGGAAGATACCGCAGTACCGCTCGCCGTCTTTCGTTTTCTTGTACATCGTGATGTGATGATCGCGTGGTATAAAGACACATTCTCCCTTTCCGACATGGATAGGCTCTTTGCCGTTGTCGAGAATCATCTCACCCGAATAGACATAGTTGATGGCATATTCACGGGAACGATGTGTGCAACCGCTAATGTCATCATAAAAAAACTGTAAAATACATCGTTATAATTGAATATGAGCTTCATCCGGTACAATTGTTCATCTGTCATATTTTTATGTTTTTATTTCCGCGTGCAAATATAATGAAACTATTCCGTTTCTCTGCGGCTCATATTTCGTTTTTCTATTCGTTTCTTTGCGGGAAAATAGATGCAGTCCTAACTACCGTGGCGGGTAATTTAAGTATGTTCCGCGTAAGGCTCAATGGAAAAAGTCTTCTGTCGGGAGTGATGCTCTCCAATGACCGGATAATAAACTTGCGTTCGGCTATACAGCGTGTTACTTTTGGGATGTAATTAAAAAAATAAAGTTATGAGATTATTGACAGACATCCCCGGGGAGCAGGCGTGTTTCCCGTTGAGAAGGGGAAGAAAACGGGGAGGGAAGAGGAAGAGAACGGGCTACAACTCCAGAGATACTCCCGAGAACCATTTGACTAACACCGGACATGACTATCGTGATACGATTCTTGTCGTGATTGAGTGTCCTTGGCGAATCTTTATTATATCTCCATTTCCTCTTGTACGCGGGGGAAATAGGACGAGAAACGTGGATTGTTCATTTAAAAACGTGGCGTGATGGCAGAAGTAAGCAGTATTTTTAAGATCAGGGGACGAATCGGTAACACGATTTTTGTCGGGCGTAACGGGAAATGTTACGCTCGGGCAGTGGCGACAAAGGTGACAAACCCGAATACGCCGAAGCAACAAATGGTGCGTGCCAGGTTTCGGGTGGCACTTCGTTTTTACCAGCGATTGAAGGATACCCCGCTGGGGGAGATTTGGAGATTGTCGGGGAAGAGGGCAAAACTCACGGGCTATACTTTGTTCATGAGGGAGAATTTGAATATGTTCGACCACGAGGGCAGGATAGTTGATTTTGACGGGTTACGCTTGGCGGTGGGAAACCGTTGTGACGCTCGCGATATTGAGGCTTCTCTTGATGATTCCGGGCAAGTGACGCTCCGGTGGGGAGATGATGACGAGGACCTTTATCTAGGGGAGAATGATCGCTTGATGGTGGCCTTGCTTTACGGGGATCGGTTGTTCTCGCCGGAGGTGGTGGATGATTTGAAAGCCGTGAGGCGTGATGGAACGGTGACCTTCCGGTTGCCGCGAATCAAAGACGTGGAGGTTCATTTGTATTGCTTTTTCGTGTCCCCCGGGGGTGAGTATGTTTCGGATTCGCAACACTTGAAGGTATGAGTCCGGTGAAAGGTATTGTCGGTGCGGTCAGCGAATTGGTTGACCGGCTGACGCTTCCGGCGAGGGAGAAGAAACAACTGGAGACGGATTTATTGAAAGTTTTTGTCGAGTGGGAGCAACGGGTGATGGAAGCCCGATCGGAGGTGCTGGCGGAAGAGGCCCGGGGTAATTGGTTGCAACGTTCGTGGCGACCGTTGGTGATGTTGACTTTTGCCTTGATTGTGCTCGTGGGGACATTCACGAGTTTGCCGATTCTTGCCGATACCTCCCGGTTCTGGGATTTGCTGGAGGTGGGGATAGGCGGGTACGTGATGGGGAGAAGTGGGGAGAAAATCTTACAAGTCTTCGCGCGGAAACGACGTTTTTAATTTTAGATTTTAGATTTATGAGTTCATTTTCAATTTTTAATTCTCAATTTTCAATCGTGAACCATCGTTTGGTGGATGGTGAGGTGGTGCATTTGGTTTGTTCGAAGAATACCAGACCGCTAAAAAATCCGGATACTATCGTGTTACATTACACGGCTGGCAGGAGTGCCGAATCGTCATCGTTCTACCTTACTCGCCCGGACGTGGGTGCATCCGCTCATGTCGTGATTGGGCGGGACGGGAAGGTGTTTCAACTGGTGTCGTTTAATGTCGAGGCGTGGCATGCCGGTAGGAGTTTTTACCGGGGACGTGCGGAGTTCAATCATTTCTCGATTGGAATCGAGCTTGATAATCTCGGGAAGTTGCGTTGGGACGGGAAACGGTTTGTGGCAGAGTGTGGTGCGGAGGTAGCGGCATCAGATGTTTATGCGGACGATTCGGGTGGGAATATCTCTTATTGGCACAAGTACACGGATAGGCAAATACGAGTGTTGCGTGATGTGTGTCGGGTGTTGGTGTCGGAATACCCTATTAGGCATATTCTGCGTCATTCGGATATTACTCCCCGTAAGATTGATCCGGGACCGGCGCTACCTGAAATTACGTTGTACTAAAAAAATGCATCCGAGGTACTCGGATCCATACCGGGGATGCAAAGTTCATTTTCAATTTTCAATTATTAATTTTCAATTGTATTATTATGGCAGAATTTAATTCTTATTTGTTAGGTAAAGCGAAAAAATCAGTGGGTAACATCACATTGTGTTACACGAGAAGAAAGAATATCGCGAAAGCGAAAATTTTTTCAAGAAAAGATAATCCTACACCGGAGATGTTAGCTCAACGGGCAAGGATGAAAGCGTTGGTGCAGTTGTCTCGAAATCTTTTGCCCGTTATCCGAAAAGGATTCGTGGGAATTGGTAACGGTTCTACATCGAATGCTTTTGTGGCACGGAATATGAAAGCGGTAGAGGTGAATGAACAGAACGTGGCAACCGTTAATTTCGATCAATTGTTGGTAGCATCCGGAATATTGAACCCGCCGAAGGTGACGGTAACGTATGACGAGGAAAACAATAAATATCAGTTCTCGCAAGTGGAGCAAGCGGAAGAGGATGGTTACGCGTTTGTCGATGACCAAGTGTATGCCGTGTTGTACGAAACGGAGCGAGGCAGATCGAGATTGGTGGAGTTGAGAACTCGTGGCGAGAGCGGTAGCACAAGTTATGCCCTTCCCGAAGAATGGGATAATACGAAAGTGAAAGTGTATTGTTTTGCCATGTTGAAGAGGGGAAAGGAAGTGTCGGATAGCAAGTTGATAGCGTGAAGTTGATTAGTCTATAAAGTCCGTTGACTTTACGACCTTAGGGACTTTCAGATTTTATGGACGAGAGGGAGTGTCGAAATACTCCCTCTCGTGTGTTACGTCGTTTTTTTATTTAGCTCATGTGTCATGTAGTTTTCTGAAAGGTTCTGTTTTCTAGTGTCTTGTAAAAAAGTTAAAAAAAAGAGGGTAAAAAATTTGGAAAAGGGGATTTTATGCTGTTATCTTTGCACCCGCTAAACCGGAAGGGGGGGCGAGTGAAGAGAGAGGTTGGCGAAGTTCTTTAGATGCTGTCGAGATGAAGCGAGGGGGTAAAAGTTAGTTGTAACGACACCCCGCGAAAAAAGTTTGAAAAAACTTTGAAAAAGATTTGGAAGGGAAGGGAAAAACGTTTTATCTTTGCATCCGCTTTCGCCTCGAGAAAAGGGCGAGGGTGAAGACGAGAGAGAGAAGAGTTCTTTAAAATATTGACGTGAACAAAACAACGTAGCGAGCGTGAATCGAAGAACGACGAGAGTCGTGATTCATGAAACACATGACCCTGCCAGAACAAAATTTCTGAATAATATTTTACAATGAAGAGTTTGATCCTGGCTCAGGATGAACGCTAGCGACAGGCTTAACACATGCAAG
>NZ_JBKEIT010000020.1:0-16006 GCF_046365375.1 Butyricimonas muris
CGTTCATTTGCACAGACAAATATACCAATTTTTAAAAAAACTGAGTCAATCGTTACTAAAAATATTACGTATAAGTCGTTAGATTGTAAATTCAAATAGCTAAAATACCTGTTATCCACGCTAAAATGGGTGTCCAATTAAACGAACGAATATTTTGACAGATTGTTGCCAAAATAGCGTTAAATCATTCAAAATTAAAATATAAACTCAAATACCACGCGAGAATTAATTATGAACAAAAGAGAATTAGCCAAAAGAGTTGCCGAGAAATGCGGGCAAAGCCAAGTAGTTTCTACTCTTGTTATCAACACTTTCATCTCTTGCATTCTGGAATCTTTAGAAGCTGGAGAAAAGATAACTATTCAAGATTTCGGAACCTTAAGCGTGAAACAGCAAAAGAAAAGAGAACGTTTCAACCTGGCAACGAACAAAGTAGAAACCTATTTACCCTACGATTACATCAAATTTACAGCCAGCAAGTCCGTGAAAATAAAACAAAAAGAAAAATCGGTCAAGAAGGAATAACCCTGTCTGATAAAAACAAAATGAGGCTTTCCGGCAAGCGGTCAGCCTCATTTTCAATTTCGAGTGTCTATCTTAGATAATCACAATATGCTCTTGATCTGTCAATTTCTCGCAATAATGACATTTCAAAACGATCGGAGAACTACCTACCACATCAAATTTCGTACGTACCTTCTGGTTGTTCGTGATACATTTCGGGTTCACGCATTTAGCTATGCCTTCCACGTGCTCCGGTACCATCACGGCTTTCTTTTCCGATACTTCAAAATCCCGGATAATATTGATTTTGGCAGTAGGAGCAACCAAAGCCAATTTATTCACCTCATCATCCTTCAAGAATTTATCCCAGATTTTGATAATCGCTTTTTTTCCCAGCTTACTACTAACAAGGTTATACCCGAAAGTAACCGTGTTCTCCAGATCTTGAATCCCCAACACGTTGATCACGTCAAACAATTTACCAGCAGGAATGTGGTCTATTACCGTACCGTTTTCCACGGCGCTCACCTGTAATTCTTTTTTTGCTGCCATATCTTTTTCTTCTTTAATTACCATTTTAAACCTAATGTCTTGAAAATAATTGCCTGACGGGTAAACACGCCGTTCAGAGCCTGTTGGAAGTAGTATGCCTTCTTGTTATCGTCCACATCCTCGTCAATCTCGTTCACACGGGGTAGCGGGTGGAGAATACGCATCGTGTCTTTCGTTCCTGCCAACATGGAATTCTTCAGTATATACACGTTTTTCACTTTCTCGTATTCCAACGGGTCAGCGAAACGCTCGCGTTGCACCCGAGTCATGTAGAGAATATCTGCGTCATTAATCACGTCGTCCAATTCCGAGTGCTCGTAGTAAGGAATGTGCAATTTGTCGAGGAACAACTTGTAAGCTTGAGGCATTTCCAACTCTTTCGGTGAAATAAAGTGGAAAGTGGGGTTAAAGTGACTCATGGCTTGTAGCAAAGAGTGAACCGTACGCCCGTACTTCAAGTCACCCACCATGAATATATTCAAGTTTTCAAGCGTACCTTGTGTCTTGTATATCGAGTACAAGTCCAACATCGTCTGCGTCGGGTGTTGGTTGGCCCCGTCACCGGCATTGATCACCGGCACGTTGGCAACTTCACTCGCGAAACGGGCAGCTCCCTCCAACGGGTGGCGCATCACGATCAGATCGCAGTAGTTATCCACCATCTTGGTCGTATCTTTCAAAGATTCTCCTTTCGTTGTACTGGAAGACGATGCATCGGAAAATCCCACGATGCGGCCTCCCATTCTACTGATGGCCGTTTCAAAACTTAATCGCGTACGGGTAGACGGTTCAAAAAACAATGATGCTACTACCTTTCCTTCCAACAAATTGCGATTCGGGTTTTTCTCAAATTCAGAAGCGATTTTCAATACTTCCAGAATGTCCTCTTTCGAGTAGTCGGTAATGGATACTAAGCTACGTTTATTCATATTGCTACATTTAAGTGTTTATGTTCTTTCTCATCCATATAAAAAAAAACCAACGTTGTCAACTAACGACAATGTTGGTTTTCTGTATCTTAAAACAGCAACGATCATGTTTTTGCCTGAACTGTAGGCATAATAACAATCTTCGCCGAATATTTTGATGTTCTATCTTCATATCGGAATACAAAATTAGATATAATTTCTATCCGAACAAAGTGATTTTCATTTTTATTTTCCAAAATATTTCACCCATCGAAAAGGGCAAAAGTATTTGCCCTTTCAGTCAAAGGTTTATAAAGTTTATAAGGTTCACAAAGTCTATGAACTCGTCCGAAGGACTCCCGTTACCTTATAAACCTTATAAACTTTAAGAGCTGAAAGCTCAACTTTATGAACCCATCAAATATCTTGCAGCTATTTGATCCGCAATATCCTTTGCCACTTCTACCTTCGTCTTCAACTCGTAGACGTTCTTTTCTCCCTCCCGGTGCATGATTGTAACCTTATTGGTATCACCACCGAAACCGGCCCCTTTATCATTCAAGCTATTCAGCACGATCATATCCAAATTCTTCCGCTGCATTTTAGAACACGCGTTACTCTCTTCGTCATTCGTTTCCAACGCGAATCCCACCAGCAATTGCGAATCCTTTTTCATCTGTCCCAACTCTGCCGCAATGTCTTGAGTCGGCATCAATTCCAGTAGCAAATCTTCCTTTTCCCGTTTTATCTTGCAATTTGCTTTCTCTTTCGGGGTAAAATCAGCTACCGCCGCACTTAATATAGCCAAATCACAACCGGGAAATTCCTTCACGGCAACCTCACACATTTGTGAAGCGGACTCCACATCCACCCAATGGATAGCAGGGTGACTTGTCTTCTGATTCACGGGACCACAAACAAGCAATACCTCTGCCCCGCGTCCCGCTAACTCTTCCGCCAAAGCTATTCCCATCTTACCGGAAGAATAATTCCCGATAAAACGAACCGGATCAATTTTTTCATAAGTAGGTCCCGCCGTGATCAACACTTTCTTTCCCTTGAAATCTTCCTGCCGTTCAAAATGCCTTTTCAAAAATTCGACAATTTGTTCCGGCTCTTCCATTCTTCCCTTCCCGATCAGTCCACTGGCAAGTTCTCCGCTTTCCGGTTCAATAATAATATTCCCGAATGACCTTAATATCTCCAGATTTCGTTGCGTCGCCGGATGACGATACATATCCAAATCCATTGCCGGGGCAACCATCACCGTACATTTGGCGGAAAGATAAGTCGTCAGCAGCAGATTGTCGGCTATCCCGTTCGCCATTTTCCCGATCGTGTTAGCCGAGGCGGGCGCCACCAAATAAAGATCCGCCCACAATCCCAAATCAACGTGAGAGTTCCAATCCCCGTTTTCCGGATTATAAAAATCGACCATAATCGGACTTTTGGACAACGTGGCCATCGTCAAGGGGGTGATGAACTCTTTCGCCAACGGTGTCATGACCACTTTCACGGTAGCCCCTTCTTTCACGAGCAAACGAGTCAGCGTTGCAGCCTTGTAAGCCGCGATACTACCCGTAATTCCCAGTATAATATGTTTCCCTTTTAGCATAACGCGTTCAAAACTAAAAATACCTGAAAGCGGATCACTTTCAGGTATATTATTCTTTTAAAAATCGAACTATTCCTCTCCCGCACTATTTGCCTCAACCTTGTCCTTGGACGATGCACGGAAATAGATATCCCCGTCCTCGAACTCTTGAGTAGCAATTAATACCGGTTTAGGTAAACGCTCGTAATATTTGGAAATCTCTATCTGCTCCCGATTTTCAAATATCTCCTCCAAATTATCCGCATAAGAGGCAAACTCTTGAAGTTTCCTGCTTAACTCCTCTTTCATTTCAACCGAAATCTGATTAGCTCTCTTACCGATTACCGCAACAGCCTCGTAAATATTATCAGCTTTACTAGCCAATACAGCCGGATTGCGAGTAATAGTATTATTCGGCGCTTTAACTTTCTTAAAATCTACCATGGTTAATTTGAATATTATTATTTTATCTGGTTAATCATCCTCTTCATTGATATCATACGTTTTCAAGAACTCGTTGATATCCTCGTACTTCTTAGCCATCTCTTTGGCATAGCGGCTTTCCGGGTATTCCTCTTCGAAATAATAGAACTCCTCTTTCGCCGCGTTGTAACGCTCGTATTTCTTGTCTTCGACACTATTTACAGCCATCTCGTACTTGGAATTGAACAGCATGTACATGATTTCCTCACGGTATTTGGAACCGGGATAATCTCTCAAACAGTTTTCCAAGCTCACCACGGCAGCTTTATATCTTTCTCTCAAGTAATAATTCCGGGCACTTAGATAATCTTTATATGACAATTTATCCCGCATTTCATCCATGTACGCGTTAATCTGTTCCTTACGGGTACTGTTGGGGTAACGGCTTAAATACAAATTGAAACTCTCAATAGCACTTTGAGTCACCGTCTGATCCAGACGGGCTTTCGGGGATGCCTTGTAATTACAATACCCGATCATGTAAAGACATTCTTCAGCATAAGAACTTTCCGGGTATTGTGACACGAAATTTTTGAACAACTCGGCAGCCACTTCATAATCTTTCTGGTTGAAGCTACAGAACGCCCGGTAATAGGCCACACTTTGCCCCCTCGTGTTTCCTCGGAAAGCCAAGCGAACAGCGTCAAACAAGTTGGACGCTTTCGTGTAATCCCCGTTGTTATAGTACTCCACAGCTTTTTTATAAATCTGTTGATTGTCACCGCTCTTCAGAAGTTTCTGGTATTCACCACATGAACTCATCAAAAATATTACAAGCAGAAATCCTATAAAATTCTTCATCATAAAGTGCCTTTTTTGCATCAGGCAAAGATATATGAATAAAATCAATCTACAAAAGGATTTTTATTTAATTTAGAATTTAAAATTTAGGATGAAGAACTTGTAACCTGCAACTTGTAACTTTCGCCACCGGCGAAAAAAAGACTAAGTATTTAAGCGTATTTCGTTTCCCTGCCCCACAACTTTTCGGCAGAACCTATTCGGAATACATTTTTTTAGTTACCTTTGTTTCCATATTAGAAATACAAAATTAAGAATTTCAAAATATTATCAAAGTGGACATTTTTGAAAGAGTAAGAAAACAGAAGGGAAACATTGGTCAATATGCCAAACAAGCTCATGGCTATTTCTCTTTCCCGAAATTAGAGGGCGAAATAGGCCCTCGTATGAAATTCCGCGGTAAGGAAGTATTAAACTGGAGTTTGAATAATTATATCGGTCTTGCTAACGACCCGGAAGTTCGGAAAGCGGATGCTGAAGCCGCTGCAAAATACGGGATGGCATACCCGATGGGTGCTCGTATGATGAGCGGACAGACTTCTCGTCACGAGTATCTGGAATCACAGTTAGCTGAATTTGTCGGCAAACCGGATGCATTTTTGCTGAACTTCGGTTATCAAGGAATGGTGTCAATCATCGACGCCATGACCAGCCGTCACGATTGCATCGTGTACGACGCGGAAGACCACGCTTGTATCATGGACGGTCTTCGCTTATCTCCCGCGAAAAGATACGTGTACCAGCACAATGACATGGATAGCCTCCACAAACAACTGGAAAGAGCAACCAAATGGGTTGAGAACACCGGTGGCGGTATCTTGGTTGTGACCGAAGGTCTATTCGGTATGGCTGGCGACCTCGGTAAATTGGACGAAATCGTTGCCATGAAGAAAGACTTTGACTTCCGTTTACTCGTGGATGACGCTCACGGTTTCGGAACTATGGGTCCCAATGGAGCCGGAACGGGTGACCATTTCGGGGTAATGGACGGAATCGATCTTTATTTCGCCACTTTCGCCAAAGCGATGGCAGGTATCGGAGCATTTATCGCTTGCGATGAAGACATCTGTATGTATTTAAGATACAATATGCGTTCTCAGACTTTCGCCAAGTCACTCCCGATGCCGATGGTTGAAGGTGCGATCAAGCGATTGGAATTATTGAGAACCCGTCCGGAGTTACGTGAAAAATTATGGACTATCGTTCGTGCCTTGCAAGCCGGCTTGAAAGCAGACGGACTGAACATCGGTGTTACCAATTCACCTGTAACCCCCGTTTACCTGTCCGGTAGCGTTGCCGAGGGTACCCAAGTGGCTATGGATTTACGTGAGAATTACAACTTGTTCTGCTCTATCGTGGTTTACCCCGTAATCCCGAAAGGACAATTGTTACTCCGCCTGATTCCGACCGCTATGCACACGCTGGAAGATGTGGACTACACGGTGAAAGCGTTCAAAAACGTGGCTCAAAAATTAGCTAACGGTGAATACAGCAAAGACGTGGTGGTTGATGCCAATGCGCTATAATATTTACCGAAAGCCGTAAAAATAAAACAAATTAACCCCGGAAGTCGTTATCGAACTTCCGGGGTTAATTTATATCCACTCACCTGCAAAATCATTCTTCTCTTTTCAGCACCACCTGCAAACCTTTGGCATTTTTCTTCTTGACCTTCACCTTCTGCGGCAAATACCCCTCCTTAACAAACCAAAGCTGCCTACGCCGTTTCAAGGGAAACTCAAACTCTCCCTTATGCTTGACATAACACACGTGGATTTCTTTTTTACACCGTTTACGATAGATTTCAACACCCAACAAAGGGATTCCGTTCTCATCCACCACACGCCCTTCTACCCGAAACGTTCCGTCTGCTTATAAAGGCGATGCCCCATGGTAACAACCGCCCCTGTTAAAACATACTTTTTATGGACACGCAAATAATTATCTGATTCAATTTCATTCAATGCTATGACTTCAGTATTCAACACAACCCTCAAATCAGAAAACCCACACTTCGGCACCCAAACCTCTTTCGTTTCATATCCCACGTACGAAATGCATATCGGTAACCTGCCCGACACCCGTAACTTAAAACACCCATCTTTGTCACTACATGTACCCCTTGTTGTCCCCTTTTCCACGATACGCGCGCTCACCAACGGGTTCCCCACACTATCCGTCACCCGACCTTTGACAACAATCTCCTCCTCTCCCACACAAACCTCATCCCGCGATTGCGGATTCAAACAATACCGACAACGCAACGGGCAACCATGAAACGCCACCAACGTGGAAACCCCTTCCCCGTCCGTCTGCAAACGGTGGCGTTCAATCCCTATAACTTTTGGTGTCAATCCCCAATTATTCATCTGTTATCGTATCTTTATTTCTTCATTCACATAAGTACCCAAGCAATCAGCTTGATACCAGCACACGAAAACGATGTACTCTCCGCAATTTGTTTCTGAATCTCTTTCAAGATTCTACACGTCTGTTTCCCCCAACTCTCCATAAGTATCTTCGTTAGTCATGTAATCTTCACAAGATTAAAAAAATCTACTAAAAAAACAAGCAAACAAAAAAAGAAAATAAATCATCCATGCTTCTCGTCCAATTTTCCACGTAAACGGGAAGAAATCTTGATATGATAAAGATTCACCCGAACAACTCCATCACTATACAAATCGTATTCCAATGGACGTATCCGGTGTTAGTCGGGTGGTACTCGAGAGTATCTCTGGAGTTGTAGCCCGTTCTCTTCCTATTCTCACCCTCTTTTCTTCCCGTTCTCAACGAAAAACATACCTGATTCCATACCAGCTATAATTGCAAGATTCAATTTAAATCCTTAATTTTGTATTGATTGAAAAACAAATAAATAACAAGACGCCATGAAATACTTGAACCCCAAAGCAGACTTAACATTCAAACGGGTATTTGGAGAACATCCCGATTTGGTAATGAGTTTACTCAACGCCTTGCTTCCTCTCGCTCCCGGGGAAGAAATCACGGACATAGAGTATTTGCCGACTGAAATGGTGCCCGACAATCCATGGAAAAAAAACAGTATTGTTGACGTGAGGTGCAAAGACAAGTTGGGAAGGCAATTTATCGTCGAGATGCAAATGATATGGTCGCCGGAATTCAAGTACAGGGTATTATTCAACGCCTCGAAAGCCTACGTGCGACAAATCGGCAACGGGGAAAATTATCACTTGTTACAACCTGTTTATTCACTCAATCTCGTGAACGATATTTTCGAACCGGAGATGAAGGAATATTATCATCACTACAAACTCGTGCATGACAAGGATTCCAACAAAGTGATTAATGGCTTACAACTCGTGTTCGTGGAACTACCCAAATTTACACCGCACACCTATACCGAAAAGAAAATGCAGGCTCTCTGGCTACGATACCTCACGGAAATTGACGAACACACCGTTTTCGTACCTGAAGATTTATTATCCAACCCAGAGGTAAACAAAGCTGTCAAAGCTATCGAGGAAGCGGCATTTACTCCCGCGCAACTTCTTGGCTATGAAAAATTCTGGGATACCATTAGCACGGAAAAAACATTATTTTACAGCGCCGAGCAACAAGGATTAGCTCAAGGTATTAAAAAGGGTATCAAGGAAGGTATTAAAGAAGGTGAACGAAAAGTAGCCCGCAATATGAAAGTACTCGGCATGTCCACGGAATCCATTGCCCAAGTGACCGGGTTGTCTTTGGAAGAAATCGAGGCTTTGTAATTTCAAACAAACTTGAAATATTTAAAAGTGCTTAAAATGAAGTGTCCCCTAAAAGTTGTACAAAGAACTTTTAGGGGACACTTCAATAAAATATGTTCTTATTTAAAATACACGTATTTTTCCCAAAGAGATCCCGTAATAAAAACTATTAATTCCACATCGCTGTTGTGACATCTTGAATTTCATATAGCGCACACGTTGAGGTGACGTGAACTTGAAAATCGTCGTTTCACCACTCGTGTTAGCCACCTCTTGTTCCGCCATGTCAAAAGGAGTGAACCATTCGTTTTCATATTCCGCTACCTCTATCGTAATTTCCTTGGCAAGATAATCAATATAGTGAGTCTTAGTGTTCGTACTTTGAGGATCAGCCGAGAATTGCGAAATTTGCAATCCGTTCACCTCTTGCACCTCTTGCATATCAACAATCAATTCGTAAGTGAGTCCTGTGCTCCTAAAGAATGCTTTCACCCAGCCCTCTGTTGATTTATCATCGAACAAAGCCTCGATCCCTTCCACTCCATCCAACGGTGTAGACTCGTAAGTCCAATCCGCTGCATCCAAGAAAGAAAATTCTGGCAAAGAGGTATTACCCAAATAATTCACAAAATCAAACGTCCCGCGCGGAAAATAATGCTCGTTGTAACTGTCGATAGTTATTCCCAAAACCTCGTGAGCCAATCGAATGGCCAATTCACTCCGTTCCCGTTCCGTCACCGTACTAGACGATTTATACAAATCCAAATACTCATTCCCCAAATAACGGTTCTTACCCAACACGAGTTTCTTCAAGTTTGGGAAATTCAGAATATCCTCGAACGTTCCCACGTTGTAATCGTAATGCAACTCTTCCACTGAATTTATAAATTCATCTGTAAGCATGTTTACCCCATAATTCCTCTTACACAATTGCCGAAACTCCGTGGTAAACATTTTATTGTGCGACAACTCGTAGGGAGCAAATTCTATTAAATCGTCGCAACCAGTCAAACGACCAGAACGCTTCAACACGACCGGAGTATCAAAGTCAATTTTATCGGGTACCAACCAACACTTGTTCGCAGCAAGAAAATCTTTATCCAAAACTTTCGTTATCAATTCTCCTCCTGAATAATAATGTAAACTCGCCGATTCCACGCCACTCTGCCAATCGGTAAAGATAATCAGTAACCGATTGCCAACAAAGAAATACTTCTCCAGTAGATTAGTAAAAGTGAGAATGCTTTCATGTCCTGAGGTATAAGGACGCCCATGCTCTATTTCCGGTAATGACAAATTTCCATCTTTGTCCACCGAGTAAACAGATACCTCGTAAACCGCATTTTCCAAGTCAGAAATACTATACTCTGTTGTTCCTTTTTCCAATATCACTTCCTTGACCTCCTCGTCCAGCTTCCACTCTATTTTAATGTTCTCGATCACGGGATCCACGTGATTCTCCCACTTCACTATCAATCTATTCCAACCGGGAGTTACCGACACATTCTGACATTTTCCCAAATAGCGAACCACACCCGCATGATCCGCATAAGTATCTTCCAAACTTTCGCATCCCACCATAACGGACAATGCTAAAAGTAACCATGTATATATTCTTACTGTCATAATTTAATCCTCTTTTTCAGTATAAATCTCCAATTCATGCAATGTCACATATTTCTCCGGGTTACCTACAATTGTTTCAGACAATCCGCGAGGTGCATAAAACACTTCATTGACCACGAGTTTCAGATAACGGTATTTTTTTCTTCCTTCACCGGGAACACTTCCCGGACACTTCAAACTCAAATAACAAGGTTCTGCCAAGTTCAAAACACTTGGAGATTGAATCTTATATTCTTGAAATGACCCGACATCATTTGCACGCTCACACCAACGTTTGGACGCATCCATTTGCCTGTCTTGTTCGAAAGAAGCAAGCTCCTCCCAAGAAGTATCGTCATCCATATTATCTGAACCGTAAAGAGTTAAACTACTAGGCAATTTTGTTGCATAATTCATTCGCCAAATATCACCATAAACATCATCAAAAGTTTTATCAGCGAACGTCCTTACAAACAACATGGCATATAAACGTAATTCCACTGGATTTTTAGATTCTTTCATATCAAGAATGAATAAAGGCTTACCTAGACAATTAGGACCGGCCAAATAAGTATAATAATTTTTATCTGTCGCAATCATACCTAATACCGCTTCACCTTTCTTATCACCATCAAACAAATATTGTTTGCCCAATTTAAATTCAGGAGCCTCATTCGATAAACCGACCGGATCAAGAAAATCAAAATCTACTGGTTCCAACTTTTCCATCAAATAAGGCTTTATCTTGGGCCATACTTTTTCTCTCACCATATAACCACGAAAATCTTCTGTACGGATTACGATATCATAGTCTTCCCGACTTTGTTGAAATTGAAATTTCAATGTATCACATTTCTTGGACAAAACAAAAGTACTCATTAAAAGCGTATCCGGTTGTTTTGTCATAGGATCCTCTCCCACGTAAAACACATGTCCTAATCCATTTGCCGATTCTGGAATATCGTAAACCACAGAGAAACCATTCCAATCGGCTTTTACATCCAAATAATCAAACAATGCATAAGGTCCGGAGTCTTTCGTATCAAACGTCACATTCACGGGTGCTGATTCTACACCATCATAATTACATAATGTCACTCGGGCCGGTACATTCTTTTCAGCTTTATTGAATCCCACCAAGATTAACGAATCGGAAGCATAACTACCAGATACTAATACCTCTTGTCCCATAACATCTTTATAACGCACGTGGACATAAAGGATATCAGCATTCGAAGGCAATTTATAATGCATGATAGCCCCACCCGCCATCGGGGTAAAGGAAATATCCTCCACGGGCATAGAAACATCAAAATAAACATCGTCATCTTGACAAGCACTCAAAGCCCAAACAAACAATAATAAAAATAATATCTGTTTCATAGTCTTCTTTTTAATAAATTACCAACCGGGATTTTGCACACATCCCGAAATAAGAATCTCCTCGCTCCGGATTGGGAATAGATAATCACGAGGAGCTATAAATTGTCGTTTCGCCCACACCACAACAGGACCGTCAAAGTTATTATAAAATTGTCTTGCCGTTGTACCCGTGATATTCCAACCGTAAAGTTTAGCATTCAACTCTTTTTCAGCGATCAACCAACGTCGTAAATTCCAAAAACGCCGTCCTTCAAAAGCAAATTCGATATCCCATTCCCGACGAATAATTTCTCGCATACCAATTTTTGTTGTTACCTTTTCCGGGTGACGCGCATATTGCCTCCAAGCCTCTTCCACTGGCAACACGTTAGCCCTAGTACGCACCTCATTTAACGGGGCGTACACATGTTCCTCATCCGGCTTATCCAGATATTCATTCCAAGCCTCGGCTCGCATCAAATAAAGATCTGCCATACGTATAAGCACGCAAGCCTCTTCTGTCGTGAAACCTCCATTTTTGTAACCGACATTACTGATAGACGAACGCGACCCTTTTTTCATCCAATATCCCGATAAATTCTGCGCCTCAGAACTTATGATTGTCGTGTACGGTGATCCCCAACGCTCACCTTGATAAGCTCGCACGATATCATTTTCAGCCGAAATTGATGTTCCACGTTGGAAATAACATCGGTCAGCAGCCACGTGGGCATAAAAACGCGGTTCACGACGAAGATGCAAATTCAACACCCCTTCATTCGAAGACACAACCTCATGATACTTCTTATCTGTCTCACTCCCTAATTGATAACGTCCCATATAATCCCAAGTCACATCTTCCTCGATGGGTAATCCGTTCTCCGTGTAATACATTTCCACCATCTTCATACTTGGGGAAACACTTCCAAGCAAATCGCTATTATGATCCGGCGCTCCACTCAAAAAAAGAGGTCTTGTCCATGCGGTCCAAGAATGCAACTGACGTCCCGGGTAAGAATATTGTACCATAAATATAGCCTCATCATTAAGAAAACCTTGAGCCATCGTCGACTCCTCGATAGTCGCCATAACATTTTTCAAATCAGTGGTTTCACCGCGTAACAAACGTCTACCCCCCGAATTACAAATAATAATTGCCGTATCGATTGCCAATGCAGCCCTTTTCCACTTCTCCGGGTCATAAGTAGAGTTAAATAATTGTTCTCCATCTTTATTTTTGAAATTAACGTAAGCAGGGTTACCATTAAACAAAGGAGAAGCAGCATAAAACAACGCCATCGCTTTCAACGTAGCAGCCGATTCCAAACTATGATAAGACCAACGACTAAAATCTTTCATACTTCTTGCTGGCAAATCTTTCATCGCTTCATCCAACAAACGTACAATCTCTCCCACGACCTCATCCACGGGACGGCGAGATTGCTGCATTTCTTCAATACCGGCATTAGCATCCACATTTTCATCTACAAGAATAATCGGACCGTAACGCCGGAATAATTCGAAATAATAATGCGCTTTCAACGCTTTAATCTCTGCCGACCATAATATTTTCTCGTGTTCTTCCATATTGTATACCCCCCATACTTTTTCCAAGAAAATATTACAATAACGAATAGCACAATAAACCGCATCTTTCCTCCAAATATCTCCATACGGATTCTGCGCCATTTGCAAACCATCACCGATAAACAAACCGGTATAATTCCAACCATATCTTCGAATAAAATCTCCGGCAACCACCTCGTCAGTTCCCATATACGCGGGATTATTAATAACAGAAGAACTATAAGTATTCAAAAACGTGTGGCAATATTTAAACCACTTGGTAGCACTCTCTCTTTTTTCAAAATTAGTTTCAATTGTTTCTATATCATTTTCAGGAACAACATCCAAATAATTACAGGCAGAAAAAAGAGCCACTAATAATATGATATTTATATATTTCATCGCGATTGCGTATTAAAATTTAAAAACTAAAATTTAAACCTAACGCATAAGTCTTCTGAATCGGATAATTGAATCCGTCTTCTCCCAACTCTACATCCCATACTTTAAAATTCGAGAACAGGAAAGGATTATTTGCACGCACAAAGAATTTCATATTCTGCAACTTCCAACGTTTCATTAAATTTTGCGGCATGTTGTATGCCAACTCCAGCGACGTACAACGCAAGAAATGACACGAACGCATAAAATAAGTACTCTTGCGCGTTTCCACCGCCTTGGAATTGTACCAATCCTCCTCGGGATTATGAGCCACCAGATTGTACGTGGACAAACGTGGCCAGAAAGGTTTTTTCGCCATATTGTCATCCGACCAGTGATCTTTATAAATAGCCGTCAACATGGCATGGTCATCAACAAAAGGAGATAATTTACGCGGATCCATAAAAAAGGAACGTCTTCCCGCACCTTGGAATGCAAAATTAAACTCGAAATTTTTATAGTTAACGAACCCCTGGAACCCGTATATGATTCCCGGTGTTTCCGGAAAACCGATAAACGTGGCATCGTTCACATCAATATATCCATCCCCGTTAATATCCCGATAGCGAATATCACCAGGCATCACATCCCCGTTCTGTTTCGGAGAGTTCTTTATCTCAGCCTCATCTTGAAATAGTCCTTCCGCGATATACCCCATAGGTTGAGAAATCTCCTTACCTACTTTTCGTTGCCAATCTGGCTTTTCGGTTGCTTCCTCGATTGCCCTGTAAATCACTTTATTGTAAGTAAACGTACCATTCAAAATCACCCATAAGTCTTTGTTAAAAGCGTGCTGAATCTTACCAGAAAAATCGATTCCCCGAGAACGGCTCTTGCCGATATTTGCCAATTGCTCGTAAGCAATACCTGTATTGGCGGGAATGTTTGAACGGTAGCCAATAATGTTATGCCGGATCTCTTGATAAGCATCAATGTTCAATTCCACGAGCCCTTTAAAAAATTTCGTTTCCAACCCAAAGTTCAATTGTTCGGCTATTTCCCATTTAATATTATCATTACCGTAATTGATAACCTGTTGCGGCATTAGCTCAGCCCGTCCCCCACTTCCTGCTTGTGGATCAAAATACCCGGAAGAAGCACCAAACGACGGCGCATAAGCAAAACGAGGAGAAGATATAATCCCATCATTACCTACTTTACCGTAAGATGCTCTAAATTTCAAAAAATCTATCACGGAAGAAACAGATGACATGAAAGGTTCACTAGAGGTCACCCAAGCCATCCCTACCGCAGGAAAGAACCCCATCCTATTGTGCTTGGCAAAACGCTCGGAACCGTTATAACCGAAACTACCTTCAATAAAATAACGATCTTTAAAACCATAAGTTCCACGCATAGAGAATGTCAAATTTCGTTGAGGCATTCCGTCCAATGCCATCTCAATCGGAGTATAGGTATGTTCCGTGGCTTGAAAAACCGCTGTTAAAGACGTCTGATGTTCATCCCAAGCCGCCGTATGCAATAGACGAGCCTCATACGTTACCCGCGTATCTGTTGTTGACTTAGTCGATTTATCGTCTAACGACAAAGTCCGGTTACCGGCTGAAATAGCATTCAATATATGTTTACCAGTTTCAAAATCATAATCTAACAAGGAATACCGAGCCGGATCTGTCGAATATCCGGTAGTATAATAACCGGACTGTGCAACCGACACGCTCGCACGGACCTCCAAACCTTTAATTAAAGTGGAAAGATTATGAATGTACTCAGCCCGATTGGTCGTCGAATAGCGAGTTCTTTCCAAGTATCCTTTCTGTAAAAGCATATAAGGGTTAATTTGATTCGATGATGTAGAACCAAAACGAAGATGTGGCCAATTATATGTATCGTCCCCCGGATAAAGAGGAGCAAAATCAACAGGAGAAGCATTAAATGCCAATTGGTAAGCCTGAGCAACATTCTGTAACGGTCCATGGTATTTGTCTATTGTCGTCGATGAATTCACAAGCAACTTGATACCTGCCTTCAAATCTATATTCAAATTAACACGGAACGAAGTTTGGTTATTCGTGATATTACAATCGAAATCATTTAACTTATCTGTTTTTAACATACCCATATCACGATTGTAATTCACGGAAGCATAATATTGGATCACTTTACCACCACCACGAATATTCACACCCAAATGGTGATTTGTATTATAATCCTTAAACATCATCTTATACCAATCATTAGCAGGATACACCCAAGAAGGATATTTACCCGAAATTGTACGATTTATCCGTTCCACGCTATATTTAGGAGTCGCTGACGGATCACGTGACAATAATGCCTGATTATACATTTTCATGTAATTAATGGGATCCACGACATCAAGTTCTTTCGTAGGCATCGAAAATATTGATTCATAACGCACACTCGCATACACGCTTCCCTCCTGTCCTTTCTTCGTGGTCACTAAAATCACACCATTCGCTCCACGGGCACCATAC
>NZ_JBKEIT010000021.1:0-4961 GCF_046365375.1 Butyricimonas muris
CAATCGATTAATGGTTACTTCCCCGCTACGGCGGGGAGTCCCTTGCTTGTTTGCAAGAGGTTGCGAATGGAGGCGTGTGTTAAGAATTTTGATTATGAGATGTCTTGAATTATTATTCGTGTTTATACTATTTTTCAGCGTATCGTTTTCTCAAAATCGGGAAGAAACGAGAAATGACATAGTGAAAGATAAAAAGTCGGGAGAAATCGTGAGAGGTAAACAAGAATGAGTATGTTGTGTTGTAAATATTGTACAACAGGTATTTGTGTATAAATTAAAAGCAGCGGAATCTGTGAAAAAGAAATAATTGAATAACAATTAATTTAGTAAAAAATATGAAAAATGTAATATTAATTTTTGTACTCGTGTTGATGGGGATTCAACTGAATGCCCAAGAAAAACCGTTTAAGAATTTTAAGGTGGTTCAAGAGGGTGATTTAGTATTCGTGTTAGCTCTGAATTTCGAGCAAGAATTTGAAGTCGTGAAACAAGAATTTGTAGCGCATGATTATCTGGATAGAGATTCATTGCGATTAACGGATAGTATCAATCGTTGGGTTGGTAATGGTACATGTTCGCTTGAAACGAAAGATCCTTATGATAGGCGGGATTTTGGTTTTGATAAATTAATACCCGAGACATTGAAACAACGATTGAAGGAAGTGGAAGTAGAGCATGATTATGAATCCTATTTTACGGCTAGTGTTTTGGCTGATAGTAGCGGAAAAATACTTTCCCTTTATTTTGCGATTCAACAAGATCGATTGTCGTTGTTTCGAGAGGGGGAGTTGCAGGCAATATGTGATGGAATTATGCGTTCTAAAATAGATGTTGGTCGATTTAAATTTTCACATGTGATTCATTCGGAAGCAAAAAAGCTGGAAAATATGATAAAGGCTGGAGTTCGTGGTGAAGAGTTAAGGGATTTTTATATAGATATGATGAAGAATAAGCGTATTCCGTGCAAATATGGCGTGCTAAGATGTCTTGAAGTGTGTAAATGGGGACTTTTTCAAGGAGAAAGTGAAGTGACGAGATGATTGGATCGCCCTACAGAGCAATGATAAAATATTGATTTGTTATCTTAAAATAAGATATTATGAATAGAATTATAATGATTATATGTTTTGCTTGGGTTTTATGCGGGTGTTCGCGAGAAATGTTATTAGAAGATGAATCATTGCAAATGGAGGAAGAGGTACTGATGTATGAAGACGTGCCTTTTAGTTTTGCATCTATTCTGAACCTACCGAGTAAAGGTAAAGATGAAGATGGAAATTATAGAAGTAAAATTCCTATATTTGGAGGAAAATCAGCATGGAATCTGTCGTACAATGAATATAAGTATCTAGTATGGATGGCGGATGAGGGATTATTTACTAAAAATTCTATATTGAGAAAATTGGGGAACCAATTGGCGCAAAAAAAGACTAATCCGGTTCGACTTAAGTTTGCTGTTTTTCCTGATTTTGAAAAGGAATTTCCAGGGCGTGATGCTGTTTATGATGCTTCGTCACAAACTGTGTTGTTTAAAACAGAGTCTGATATTTTTTTGGATAGGATAATTCTCCATGAATTTTGGCATGTGGTTCAGTGTGAACTAGCTGGAATAAAAATGACAGATAAAAATGAAGCTCACATGGAATTTGAGGTGATGGTTCTTTGTGATGTGATTCAAACTATGATAACGGGGAATGTAGTTACTAGCATAAAAACTTATACATATATGAGTTTGGTGAGTCGTTTAGTAAATTTATCAGGGCATATAGACCCGGGCGGTGAATCTCAAGTTTTGGCTGATTATAATAAAGTTTACGAAAATTGGGCTAGAGAAAATTCCATCTCGGAACCAGATAATTATAATCCGGGGGCTTTGTTCTGTTTTTTGAGTATATTTTAATTTACGGAGGAAGAATCCGTGAAAAAGAAATGATACAGTAACTACTAATATAAACTATGAAAAACAAGATATTTATCGTGGTGATCCTCGTTCTTTGTAGCCTTAGTACTTTGGTACAGGCAACGGGACAGATCGGGGAGAAAATCATTATCGGGCGAGATACGCTTTGGATGTTAAGTTGTCCTCTCAAAGCGGATACAACTCTTTCGAGAAAGGTGAGTGAGCGGCTTGACCCGAAAGTCATGTGTACGGCTCTTTGGCGAGGGTATATCGGGACATGGCGGTTAGAAAACGAGACCTTGTATCTTGAAGCAATTCATTTGTTTAATGGGAAGCGGGTGAATCTGGATGGTATTTTTGACGCTTATTTGGAGAACGGACGAATTGCTGCCCGCTGGTTTAGCGGGGAGATACGCGTGGTAAGGGGAGAGCAAGTGTATTACGAGCACATGGGATTTGCCCAGTATCACGAGCATGAAACTATCTATTCGTTGTGCGATGGCGTGGTGACGAAGGAAAAAGAGATATACAATAGTTTGAAGAAAAGTGGAAATGATGAAAGCGATTATACGCTGGACGTACTTTTTAACGGTAAGGGAATGACCTGGGAAGGCGATTCGAGCTTGAATGTTCAAATCATTCCTAAACCTGATGGGACGACGGGGCAAGTGAAGGTGTTGTCGTGGTATCGTTATCCCCAACCGAATCAGGACACCATCTGCATGTGGGGGGATTTTGAAATAAAGGAAAAAGAATACGACGAGAATCATCCGTACGTGCAGGAAATCAAGAGGTGTCTTGCCCTGATGGATGATTGGAATGTACTCACGCTTGATGGGAAAATTCAACCCGTGCAACTTCGGGTGAAGTGGGGACGGGATAGATCGGCACCTTATAAATACTGGTTGCCCGGTAAATTGAAACAATTGGATTCGATAGAGATAGATGGTAGGAATTACGTTTTGATTGTCAATCCCCTGCAACAGGATCCGGACGTGATGACCCGCTTGCGTCCCCGGTTGAAAGGAGCGTTCACGACGAGAAATCCCCGGGGGTACGTTGCCCGGTGGAAGATAGCGGACGGGCGTTTATGGTTGACTGAAATTCGTCATGGTCGCACGGGGAAGCGAATTCCTTTATCGACACTTGTGCACGGCAATCACCGCAAACCGGTGGTGGCATCGTGGTACTCGGGTTCGTTCAAGGTGGACGAGGGCGATCCGGTGGGCGAGGAGTACCCGTGGGCCTGGATTTCTTGTCGGGAAATTGTTTTCGAGGTGAAAAACGGTGAAGTGGTTTGGAAAAACGTTTATGATAATTACATTCAACCCGGGGACACCGCCGCTTACAATCAATTCATTCGAACCGTTCGTTCGCACGACTGGGATAATTACCCTGAGTTAAAGGATCGTGTCCTGCACGTTACTTTCATGGTCTATCCCAACCGGAATGGCGTGGCGGATTCGATACGGGAGATTCGTCTTGATGTCTATAATGAACACGAGGCTCGGGTCATTACTGACCCCACCGACCCGTGGGTGATGCTGGTGCGTCGTGCCGTGGAAGTTGTTCCGCGTTGGGAAGTTCGATTTATCAAGGGAGAAGTGCAGCCCTTGGAAATATCTTTTGATATAAAGCAATTCGAACCGAAGAGTATCAATAAATTGTAAATGTAAATATGATGAAACTTTTAAATTTATTTATAATCATGTTATCTCTGCTCGGGAATATTCGGGCGCAAGAGAGTTTTAAAATCACGGGGCACTTGGGTGGTACCCTCGGTGGGAATCTCGTGTTGGCGGCGAGTGGTCCGGGCGGCTTGGTCAAACTGGGTGAGGCGGTAATGGTGAACGGGGAATTCGAGTTCGCGGGAACCGTGGAGGGGATTATCCCCGCGTATATCCTCGCCGGGGAACAGCAGCAACCGATAGCCACGCTCATGCTGGAAAACACGGGATACACGCTGGTCGCCGGGGAAGCCGGGATAGAGGTGCAAGGGGGTGGCGAATCCCAGCAGATATGGGGCAAGTTCGATGCCATCAACCAGCGGATTCTTCGAGAGAAGATGAAGATGGAACAGGAGGCCCGTGCCGCTTATGCCCAACAAAACCAGATGAAATTGCAGGCGTTACAACAGCAATTCGAGAAAGTGGCGGCGGAAGCGGAAGCCCAACAGTTGGAGCTTTTCAAGACATACAAAGACTCGTTCGTGTCCGCGTACGTGATTGCCGCCGGGATGGGACAGATGAATTACACCTCTTTAAAAGCTCTTCACGATATGCTGGGAGAGCCTGCCAAAAACAGTCCTTACGGGCAGATGATCGTCCGGCAGTTGGACGTGTTCAAGCAAGTGGAACCGGGTTCCATTGCACCCGATTTCTCGGGAACCACGGCAGAGGGGCAAGCCGTTTCCCTGCATGGTATCAAGGCGAAAGTGAAACTCGTGGACTTTTGGGCATCGTGGTGTGCCCCCTGTCGTCAAGAGATGTCGAACGTGTGCAAGATTTACAAGAAATATCGTGATGCCGGGTTGGAAATCATCGGCGTGTCGCTCGACTCGAAACCCCAAGACTGGGTGAAAGCCATGCAGGACGAGAAGATGACTTGGTCTAACATCATGGACCAAAAACAAGAAATCTCTTCTCGTTATCTCGTTCGGGGCATCCCTCACACCATTCTTCTCGACGAGAACAACCGCATCATCGCCAAGGATCTCCGGGGAAAAGCCTTGGAAAAAAGGATAGCGGAGTTGCTGGGAAAATAAAGGTAATATAAAGTGTAATATTATAACGTTTAGATTATGAGAAAAATTTCATTATTGATTGGTTTGGCGATACTCTCGACGTTCGCTTGTAAAGCCCAGCAGGGTTACCAAATCAGTGGCAAAGTGAGCGGGATGACAGACGGGACTCTTCTGTTAATCGCTAACGAACGGGAAAAGCCCGATACGCTGGGTTCCGTGACGGTTAAAAACGGCGTTTTCGTCTTTACAGGCAAAGTGAACGCTCCCGTGGCGGCTTACCTCGCTCCTTCTGACGGGAACGGCATGATACCGTTGATT
>NZ_JBKEIT010000022.1:0-4950 GCF_046365375.1 Butyricimonas muris
TCCTTTTATCGTGCATTTAAAAATCAACAGGTATTCTTGTTTTCCATGTTTTCTTTCATTATATTTGCCCTCGTAATTCTAATATCATAGATTTCTATTAAAAATATGACCATAAGAATACAAAACGTTACAACAAGTATTTTAAGAAGATTTTAAAAAGGCTATTAACAATTATTTCACGAGATTTTTCACGAGAACTTTCATAAGAATTTCAATAAGAACTTTCAATAAGAACTTTCAATAAGAACTTTCAATAAGAACTTTCACAATAATTTCAAAAATATTTTCACGAGAACTTACCACGAGAATTTCAACAATACTTTAAGAAGAATTTAAAAAAGCTGTCAGAATATTTGTACAAGATTGTCCACGAGTAATTTAAAACACACGAATTTTTTCAAAAATTGAATCTCATGATGTTAGAATTAGGAATAAATTATTTAATTATTTCTAATTATTTATATTATGTTGATAGTAAAATATATTACATCGGATATAAAAATTGAGATAAAAATGAAAGAGATTACACCCATAATCTCTTTCTTGAAAAAAATCTCAATTACATGTTTGTTCACGTTGTTATGCTCGTGAAAAATGAGATAATTGAAGCATCACGAGTGCTTCTTTACAATTCATGTCTAAATAGTTACGATCTAAAATAGACATGAAATTTATCACTATCGCTTCAGATATTTCCCCACCAACCACGGTTTCAAGACACGTTAATTTTGAAAAAAGGAGGATGATCTCTCACCCTCCTTTTATCACGTGGATAGTTCACGTTACTTTTATTCCTCGTATGTTATCTCGTAAATCAACTCGTCCTCGTTATCGGTAGTGTTGGTGAGGGTGATTCTCGTGATGTAACCGTCTTTCATCTCGTACTTGAAAGCGTAACTCGTGATGTCTTTCCCGGTCAGGAATCCCTCCTCGTCACCGGCTTCCATCGGCTCGGAAAGTTTCATCGTGTCGGGGAGATAGATGGAACGTTGACCAGTGACGTTAAGCAAGCATGGAATCATCGAGTTACAATCGAAATAATTCATGCTGATGAAGTAAAAGAAATCGATGTTCAGGTTGTTCAACTGCCCGCCGTAGGTGAAATCTATCGACCCGTCGTAATTCACGATGCTGTTATCCTTGTACTCGTACCGGGTCAAGTTGTTGCTGGCATCACGAGTGAATGTCTCGTCCTCGTCATTGCCCTCGTTGTCCCCGTCAACTTTGGTTAACAAGTCACCCGTGTACGTGTAGTCATATTCATATCTTTCATCTTTATCCTTTTTCTCGTTACCGTGGATGAATTTCATCACCTTCCCGTCTTTTAACGTGTACACTTCCTCCACGGGGATAGCGTTCCTGTCCGATATCGACGTGATCGTTCCAGTCTTGTAATCGTACTTTGTAGTCACGAGACTGTAACCTGTCTCTTGCCACGTCATCTTGGCGAGCGTCCCGTCGGCGTTGTAGGTGAACTCGTAGACGTTGTAATATTCTGGTTCGATGGCATCGATCTCCTTGACTTTAACGATTTTTCTCGGCAGGATCTCTACCTCGCCCGTTTCATCGACGAATGTCATCTCCCCGAGCGTGTACTCGTCACCGTTTTCCTTCAACAACACGGATTGCTTACCGCTTACCGCCGGGGCGACAAACGTGATACCGTTATCATCGACACCCGTGACGTTGGCTTGAACGTCACCCGTGGATCTCGATGTCACGGCACGGAACCATATCTCGCTTTGACTGGTGAACCCCGATCCCTTGATCGTTAACACGTCACCCGGTTTCACGGGGTTCTCGAGCGACGGTAACTCCAACCCCGTGATAGGAAACTTGTCATCCTTGTCATCGCTACAGGCGATGAACATGACCAAAATACTGGTTAAATAAAGAAGTTTTCTCATTGTAGAATTTTTTTGTTTTCCCCGACACCCCGAGAGGGAAGTTTTATCCACTAGAAAAGCGTGGGTATCGTGAACTTGTTTCAGTTGACTGGCTCTGACAAAGCCTTAAGGTAAAACAAGCAACAATCCCACGCCGTATATTGACGCGTTTTTACGCGTGTACACGAGCGAAGAGCATTAACCTGTTCCCCCTTGTTAAATTTGTCAGATTCGTCAACGAGAACAAGTCTAAACGCTTTCCGTTTAAACTATTATATCCGCCCGATCAACATGGATCGAACGGTGCAAATATAATCAATTTTCAAACATTCTAGCGTTATCACTCTAAAAGAGATTGTTGCTCGAGACGCGAAAGTAATCTTTTATCTCGTGACACGGGGATTTTCGGCGAGTTTTATAATTCAAGAACGGGTGTCATGCATCACGAGAAAGAAATAATAAATATTAATAACGAGATGATATATAAAAAGAATATTGAAATGCCAAGGGAATGTCAAAAGTCAATTACAAGAACCAACTTTTACCACGTGGGAGTGATCTCCAATGTTCGCGAACATGCTCGCGTTTCATCAATCGATCACGATAGTACTCCCGTACATGTACAGGTTTGTTGTTGACGACGATCACTCCTCGCGCGATCAATTCGTCTATAAAGTTTTTATACATAAAATGATAAAAAATATAATTAAAAATAGACTTTACTATTGTAACTGATGTCGAGGGGGGAGTAAGTCGTAACTTAAACGAGTACAAGCATTCCCTTTAGCATTTCAAAGACCTTTAGAATGAAAAAGTCTCGTTGTACGACGAGACTTTTTACTCTCTTGCTACAAAGGTAACCGGAAATTTAACAACAACAAAATCGTCCAGAATAACGATCGATAATCGACGGCTATTTAGAATAATTCTATATCGTGAAAACCGAAAATTTCGCGTGTAACATCGTGTACAAGTCTCATCGTTTATAATCTGGTAAACGATGTCATTCATTTAACAGTAATTAAAAACTCCACCCGTGGGGTAAAGGGTGGAGTTGGAGATTAAAACAAGTTTCGGGCGAGTTTATCTAGTAATTTCTCGAGCATGAAACTGACCACTGTTTTTAGCACTAGAAGTGCTAACTTTTTGAAAGCCATCGTGATGGATGGTTCGAGGGATTTTCTCATCGAGAATTTCCCTCTCTTATTTTTCTTGACAACGTTAGGTTATCGTCTCCAGCGTTTACATCTCGAATCATCATTTAAATCTATTATCTCGCTGAAAACGTGTATATTCGGTGAAATTAATTTATGTTTGTCATGGGTAAAGCATTGATATTCAACGGCAAAGTCGACAAGACTTTCACCATAAACGAGAGAATGATGATAAAATTCGAGATTGACAGTCTACCACGACTCTTGATGGAGTATTCTGACGAGCGAAAATGCATCGAGTTTCTAGAACAAGTTAGATGGAACGGGAAACCAGTATCGCCTTTCGACCCGTCGTCCAAGGTGTACAAGTGCAAGAACAACTACTATTACTGCAAGAATACAAAAAGACGGTTTAACGTGAAAACAAAATGGATCATGGAAAACACGAAACTGGGGCTTAGAACATGGATCGCGATTTTGTGGTTATTCTCCAACCACAAGCTCGGGTATAGCTCCATGCAACTATCTCGGGATCTCGGGATCACGCAGAAGACCGCGTGGTTCGTCCTCCAGAGATTGAGATTCTTGATGAGCGGGGAGAACGGTGTCACGCTCGAGAACGACGTGGAGATGGACGAGACTTACGTCGGCGGGAAGAACAAGAACCGTCACTCGTCCAAGAAGGTAAAACACGCCCAAGGTCGTGGTGCCACCAAGGACAAGACACCGGTATTCGGCATGCTTGAACGATCGACCAACAAGGTGGTGATGAAGGTCGTGAGAGACACCACGTCAAAAGACCTGATGCCCCATATCACGCGACACGTGGAGATCGGTTCCAACGTCTACACGGACGAGTCACTCGCGTACAACAAGCTCGGCGAGGTTTTCGTCCACGACACGGTGAACCACGGCGAGGGGCTTTACGCCAAGAAAAACGGTTGCACGACTAACTCGGTGGAGAACCTCTGGAGTGTCATGAAGAGGAACCTGTACAATTACGTGAGCGTGAGCAAGAAGCACCTGCAGCTATACGTCGACGAGCACGTGTTCAGGCGTTCGACAATGAAGTTCACGACGAGCGAACGGTTCATTTACCTCGTGAATAACTTGAGTGGAAGGCTGAGATACAAGGAGTTGATAGCGGAAGCGTGATTTATAATTGGTGGTTATTTGACATGTATTGATTAATAATACCAAAGATTATGACTATAGAAGAAGCACGAAAAATAAAAGCAAGACCGTTATTTTGGAATTACTCGGATTTAGGTGATAATGTTCAAAAAGCATTCGAGAAATTGATACCCAAACACGCTGGTTACATAACAGAAGAAGAGGAGAAAGAATTCGTGAAACATATTATCGAATTCTTACAACTCGAGGAGGTTGACTTTGTCACGAAGATCTGCACAATAAGGCAAGTATGTCAATTACCTCTTCAATGTTACGATGTTATTTATTGTGATGAATGAGTCAAACGTGTAAATGGATCTAAATATATTGCACGAGTCAACAATTTCATGATGTTTTCATGATATTTATTCCCGTTCAAATCCATATATTGACAAATTAAATCAGGAGATAAATCTGTTTCGTTGATAAATTCCGATTCATTAAAGCAGAAACCAATAATATAATATCTACATCCATTCATTTCAAATGGAGCTCACTCTAATCCTGTCGTTATGTGTGAAGTATTTTTCAACTTTCCACTCTTTAAGATTGATAGAGCCATTAAAAATTTGTCCATAATTACTTTTAATTTTCCATCAAAAGTAATGCAAATAAAGTTTCAAAACAAAACATTGAAATAAAATCCCCCATCTTTTGACGAGGATTTTAATAAACGCACGGGATTATTACTAAATATCTATGGTGATTATTCACTGCAAGGTGGTATATAAATACCT
>NZ_JBKEIT010000023.1:0-3040 GCF_046365375.1 Butyricimonas muris
CGGAACGTTAAACGTATCATCTAACCCGCCGAACGTCAACTCTCGGGTGATTAGTACCACTCGGCTTTGCCGTCACCGGCTTTACACCTGTGGCCTATCAACGTCGTCGTCTACAACGACCCTACAAGGAGATCTCATCTTGAGGCAGGCTTCGCGCTTAGATGCTTTCAGCGCTTATCCCGTCCGCGCGTGGCTACCCGGCCGTACGACTGGCGTCATAACCGGTTCACTAGCGGCGCGTCCAACCCGGTCCTCTCGTACTAGAGTCAGGACCTCGCGAATCTCCAACGCCCACGACAGATAGGGACCGAACTGTCTCACGACGTTCTGAACCCAGCTCGCGTGCCACTTTAATCGGCGAACAGCCGAACCCTTGGGACCTTCTCCAGCCCCGGGATGTGACGAGCCGACATCGAGGTGCCAAACCGCTCCGTCGATATGAGCTCTTGGGAGCGATCAGCCTGTTATCCCCGGAGTACCTTTTATCCTTTGAGCGATGACCCTTCCACGCGGGATCACCGGATCACTATGCCCTGCTTTCGCACCCGATCGACTTGTGTGTCTCCCGGTCAAGCACCCTTGTGCCATTGCACTCGAAGGTTGATTACCAATCAACCGGAGGGTACCTTTGGAAGCCTCCGTTACGCTTTTGGAGGCGACCACCCCAGTCAAACTACCCACCACGCGGTGTCCTCTTACAAAGAGTTAGATCCCAGACAAGAGAAGGGTCGTATTTCAACGATGGCTCAACGATTCCTGGCGAAACCGCTTCATTGCCTCCGACCTATCCTACACGTCCCGTGCCCGGGAACAACGCGAAGCTGCAGTAAAGGTTCACGGGGTCTTTCCGTCCCGTCGCGGGTACCCGGCATCTTCACCGGAACTACAATTTCACCGAGCTCATGGTCGAGACAGTGCCCAGATCGTTACACCATTCGTGCAGGTCGGAACTTACCCGACAAGGAATTTCGCTACCTTAGGACCGTTATAGTTACGGCCGCCGTTTACCGGGGCTTCAATTCAAACCCTCGACTTTCGTCTAAGCTCTCCTCTTAACCTTCCGGCACCGGGCAGGTGTCAGGCCATATACGTCATCTCTCGATTTGGCATAGCCATGTGTTTTTGGTAAACAGTCGCCTGGGCCATTTCTCTGCGGCTCTATCACTAGAGCGTCCTTTATCCCTAAGTTACAGGACTATTTTGCCTAGTTCCTTGACCATGAATCACTCGAGCGCCTCGGTATCCTCTACCAGACCACGTGTGTCCGTTTACAGTACGGTTCCTCGTCACTTGAAGTTTAGCGGGTTTTCTCGGGGGTTAACGCCCGGAACGCTATCCGCTCGGCCGAGGCCTCGCGGTACTATCGACTTTCGCCTCGGGTGGCGTGCTTGACTACCACCGTCACAGGGTACGGCCTTCAACGCGCTATTCCGTCAGCGCGCGGTTCCTTGGTCACCCCGTCACCGCGTAACGGTGACGAGAAGCACGGGAATGTTAACCCGTTTCTCGTCGGCATCCCCACTCGGGTTAGCCTTAGAGGCCGGCTGACCCCCGGCTGATTGGCATTGCCGGGGAATCCTTGGTCTTTCGGCGTGGGGGGTTCTCGCCCCCATTATCGTTACTTATGCCTACATTTGCTTTTCCTGACGCTCCAGCGTACCTCGCGATACACCTTCAGCGCCGACAGGAATGCTCTCCTACCGGTTAGCTACTGCTAACCCCACCGCTTCGGTTGACGGTTTAATGCCCGTGTATTATCCACGCGGGATCACTCGACTAGTGAGCTGTTACGCACTCTTTAAATGAATGGCTGCTTCCAAGCCAACATCCTAGCTGTCTTCGCGATCCCACCTCGTTTTATCAACTTAACCGTCCATCGGGGACCTTAGCGGGTGGTCTGGGTTCTTCCCCTCTCGTCCGCGGACCTTAGCACCCGCGGGCTCACTCCATGGTTCTGGTGTTCTAGCATTCGGAGTTTATCCGGATTTGATAGGCGGTGAAGCCCTCGCGTCCAATCAGTAGCTCTACCTCTAGAACAGAACACCACAGGCTGCACCGAAATGCATTTCGGAGAGTACGAGCTATTTCCCAGTTTGATTGGCCTTTCACCCCTACCCTCGCGTCATCCGAAAACTTTTCAACGTTTACCGGTTCGGTCCTCCATCACGTGTTACCGCGACTTCAACCTGCACGAGGGTAGATCACAAGGTTTCGCGTCTAGCGCCACCAACTTTACGCCCTTTAGAGGCTCGCTTTCACTTCGGCTCACGTCCCTGAAGGACTTAACCTCGCTGGTGACGACTAACTCGTAGGCTCATTATGCAAAAGGCACGCCGTCACGGGATCTCCCCGCTCCGACCGCTTGTAGGCGCGCGGGTTCAGGGTCTATTTCACTCCCCGGCTAGGGGTGCTTTTCACCTTTCCCTCGCGGTACTGGTTCACTATCGGTCTCTCGGGAGTATTTAGCCTTACCAGGCGGTCCTGGTGAATTCAGGCAGGATTTCTCGTGTCCCGCCCTACTCGGGATACCGCTATCTTGATAACAATTTACGCGCACGGGGCTATCACCCTCCACGGCTTACCTTTCCAGGTAATTGCGCTTGATGTTATCGCGAATATCGCGGTCCCATGACCCCGTTGTCGCCGAAACGGCAACGGTTTGGGCTATTCCCCGTTCGCTCGCCACTACTGGGGGAATCACTGTTGTTTTCTTCTCCTGCGGGTAATGAGATGTTTCAGTTCCCCGCGTTCGCCTCCATTTAGGATGACTGGAATCTATCCAGCCGGGTTGCCCCATTCGGAAATCCACGGGTCAAGGGTTACTTGCACCTCGCCGTGGCCTATCGCGGCTTATCGCGTCCTTCATCGCCTCCGAGAGCCTAGGCATCCACCGCGCGCCCTTAGTTATTCACGTTCGTTAGCGTCGTGTTGTATTTCTACCTTGTCGATGTATCACTACACCGACGGCTCTGTGTTTTTTACTACATTTTTACTTCACGGATTAAATAATCCGTTAACGTTCCAGCATGTCAAAGAACTT
>NZ_JBKEIT010000024.1:0-2524 GCF_046365375.1 Butyricimonas muris
GTGTAGGCTAAGCACCCAACGCCTTTCCATATTACTATGGTAGGTTTTCAAATGCTCGCCCCCGAACCGGACTTACACCTTTCAGCGTATCCGGCTCTCCATTAATTCCGTCAGTCCATCCAACCGCCATCCACTTTCTTATGGCAACTCCGACAAAGTGCGATAGTCTTGCGTTTCCGTGCAATCATGTGTTTTTCCCAATCCTCTTTTCCTTGCAGATTTTTGAGTTTTCTAACATGGTGCATGTCTAACTTGACATTTTCCTTGCCACATAGTTCGCATTTGCAAGCCTTTAGGCGAGCCACAAGGCTTGTTGGTGAACTATGATAGCTTGTTGGCATTCTGTCGTAACATTGCGCATAATCTTGTTTTTTGCGTTTGAAACCGTCATGATAAAATTGGCGCATCAAGGTTTTACCTTTATTATTCTTGTAGTACACTGTAAACACCTTATCTTTCTTATACTTCTTGCAGATTTTCACGACCGTACTTTTGTATTTGGCAGCAAAAGTCTTGTACATGCTGTACTCCATGATGTACTTAAAAGAGTGAAGTGTATGACAGTTATTTGCAAGTGAATAATAGTTGTAAAAACCTCTTATCTCCGAATTGTACCTTTCCAAGATTTCCAAATCATCGTTGTTGATGAGATAGGTGCGGTGTTTGGATTTATACTGTTCTTTCCCATTATGCACATTGATTTTCAGTGCGTCATAGTCCAACAGTTTCTTCCGTACCGTTTCAAGGGGCATCTTCAGATAAATCTTATTGTTGTAAGGTCTCGTCAGTTTGCCAGCCTTGTTCCTCTTGGTTTGTGTAGATTTCCGGACATAGATTTCATATCCGAGAAACTTTGCCGATTTTCTTCCGTGCGTGATAAGAGTTTTCTCTTCCGAAAGTTCAAGGGCGAGCTTTTCTTGCAAGAACACTTTGATGTCTTGCTTGATAGTTTCCGCCTCTGCTTTCGTCCCTATCACAGCACAGAGAAAATCATCGGCATAACGTACATATTTCAGTCGTCTGAAATTCTCGTCCATGTCCACGCCACAAGAAATAGCCGCTCTTCCTTTGTCATAGGCTTTTATTTTCTTGACTATGGATTTGCGTTGTTCCTTGTCCTTTACCTTTTCAAGTTTCAGCACTGCCAACCTTTTCCCATACTCAAATTTGATACGCTCGGGATTGCCTGCCCGTTCTTTACCCTTATCAAAGCGTTGGATATATTCACGTACATAGCGGTCTAATTGGTCAAGGTATATGTTTGCCAGCATAGGGCTGATAATTCCACCTTGTGGAGTACCGCTGTATGTTTTATGATACGTCCAATCTTCAAGATAGCCTGCATTCAGGAACTTGCGGATTAATCTCAGGAAACGTTCATCGGAGATGCGTTTTTCCAAAATGGAAATCATTACACCGTGGTTAATGTTGTCAAAGAAACCTTTGATGTCTCCCTCAATAAACCAGCGTGCTCCGTTAAATGTCCGTTGGATTTGTCGCAAAGCCGTATGGCAGCTGCGCTTAGGTCTGAACCCATGTGAGTTCATGTCGAAACTACCCTCGTAAATCGCTTCCAAAATCATTCTGACCACCTCTTGCAGAAGTTTGTCATTGAATGCAGGTATTCCCAAAGGGCGTTTCTTCCCATTTTTCTTGGGAATATATACCCTCCTTGACGGTATCGGCTGATATGACTCGTCTTTTAACGAACTTATCAGTTTTTCAATGCGTGATATACTCATGCGGTCAATGGTCTTATTGTCCGCACCTTTGGTCATGTTGCCTTCCTTTGCGTATATACGCTGGTAGGCAACGTAGTACATCTGTTCATTGAACAGCAGGCGGTAAAGCCTCTCAAATTTGTAGTCTGGTTGTTTGCTGTGCTTTGCCAGACTGTTTAATACTCTTTCTGAATTTCTCATAATGTCTCGCACATTTTTCATTAATTGTATTAAAAGAATTAACTGCCTCCCTTTGCCATGTACAGGGCGTTACCCTGCTCGGACTACTACGGAGGCTCCGTTGCCATGTCGGATATTCAAAGGTCTGCACCTTATAGCCATTTTATTGGCATTCCGATTTAGGCAATCCCCGTTTGCTTGCGTAGTAACTGCCGCTTGACAGATTGTCGGATATGACTTTCGTCCTTTTCTGCTTATTGCAGATGCGTCGTGACAAGTACATGCTACATCCTCCTCAAAGACTGGAAGACGAGTGTCACGATACAACGAGTATGAATTTCCCTCTTCGGGATAATTCAAATAGCTACCTTACATTGCAGGTACAACGAGATACCGCTTGGACTATCATTCAATCAGTATAGACTTTATCCTTTATCTGTCTTTTCATCCTACCATTCAGTCGCAGTTTGGTAACTAACTGACTTATGGCTTTTCCTGCATGCTACACTCCCCATCGTCTTTCGTTGAATGGATAAGCAGGTGGATGATAGGTCATTTCAATGTACACTTACCTAATCCCTTGCTAATGGGATTGTTACTTACGCAGCCTTGACGGGCGCACC
>NZ_JBKEIT010000025.1:0-1076 GCF_046365375.1 Butyricimonas muris
CTCCGCGGCACTCAAGCGTTGACTTTCCATGTCCCTATATTCCGTTCGGTAGCAATAAATTCCACGCCCACTTTCACGAGTTCACGTCTGTCGGCAGAGTAAGGAATAAGATACCCCCGGTCGTCTATTTGCGCGAGGGCTTCCTCTACCGTGCCATCGAGTTTGAACTCGAACACGTAAATATATTTTGGCGTTTTCACCACGGCGTCCGCCCGTCCTTTGGCACTCCGTACTTCTGCATCTGTGAATTGTCCCATTAACTTGAACACGAGGTAGAACACTACTTGGTAATGTCGTTCCGTCCGCTCGTTCAACTCGTAAGGGAAGTCCGCGAAGAATGCACGTAAGCGGGTCATGAAGGCATCGACTTGCCCTTTTTCCAATTCCTGCACGAACTTGCCTATGTGAAACCCTTTTTCTTCGTCCGGAATGGAGGTGTAGAAAGGTACGAGAAAATTAATGAAACCATATTTAACTTCTTCATTCGGGAAAGCAAGCAGGTAATTCTTGAACTCTGCATCAAACTCTTTTATTGTCAAGTATCCGCTTTGGTAAATCAATGGAATCGGATTATTCATGGTCACCCGATATTCCGTGAATGCCGATTCGGGTAATTCAACCCCGTCAATTAATTCCCGGATGTCGAAATCACTTTTTTTCAGTAACTCCACGAGGAATGTCGGTGTGCCCGTGTGAAACCAATAATTGCCGTATTCCAGTTTGCTGAAACAACTCAACACGCTGAACGGGTTGAACATTCCGGCTCCTCGCGGGTGGAAGTGATATCCGTCGTACCGGGCTTCCATTTTCGCCAGTGCTTCTGCCGGGGAAAGATTGTTCCTTTCGGCGAGAGCCTTGATTTCCGGTTGGAAATCCCGTTCCAGTTCTTCTTTGGTGATACCGCAAATAGAGGAATACGCGTAGTCCATGCTAATATCGTTCAACTGGTTGAGATCGCTGAACACGCTCTCTTGGGCGAATTTTGTCACCCCGGTGAGGAACACGAACCGCAAGTAGCGATCGGCACTCTTGAGTACCCCGTAAAACGCTTTCAGCGTATCGCGGTAATATTCCAG
>NZ_JBKEIT010000026.1:0-1060 GCF_046365375.1 Butyricimonas muris
GCTCCAGAAAGGAGGTGTTCCAGCCGCACCTTCCGGTACGGCTACCTTGTTACGACTTAGCCCCAGTTACCGGTATTACCCTAGCCCGTTCCTCGCGGTCACGATCTTCAGGTACTCCCGGCTTCCATGGCTTGACGGGCGGTGTGTACAAGGCCCGGGAACGTATTCACCGCGCCATGGCTGATGCGCGATTACTAGCGAATCCAACTTCGTGGAGTCGGGTTGCAGACTCCAGTCCGAACTACGACCGGCTTTAGAGATTGGCGCCCCGTCACCGGGTGGCGGCCCTCTGTACCGGCCATTGTAACACGTGTGTAGCCCTGGATGTAAGGGCCGTGCTGATTTGACGTCATCCCCGCCTTCCTCGCACCTTACGGTGGCAGTCTCGATAGAGTGCCCGGCATTACCCGGTGGCAACTATCGATAGGGGTTGCGCTCGTTATGGGACTTAACCCGACACCTCACGGCACGAGCTGACGACAACCATGCAGCACCTTGTAAAGAGTCCCGAGGGAAAGAACTGTTTCCAGCTCATGCACTCTACATTTAAACCCAGGTAAGGTTCCTCGCGTATCATCGAATTAAACCACATGTTCCTCCGCTTGTGCGGGCCCCCGTCAATTCCTTTGAGTTTCATCGTTGCCGACGTACTCCCCAGGTGGCTCACTTAATACTTTCGCTTGAACCCTGACAGTGTATCGCCAAGATCCAGTGAGCATCGTTTACGGCGTGGACTACCAGGGTATCTAATCCTGTTCGCTACCCACGCTCTCGCGCATCAGCGTCAGATCGAGTCTGGACAGCTGCCTTCGCTATCGGGGTTCCAAGTGATATCTAAGCATTTCACCGCTACTTCACTTGTTCCGCCATCCTCGACTCGTCTCGAGGTCACCAGTTTCAACGGCGTGCTACAGTTTAGCTGCAGTCTTTTACCGCTGACTTGGCATCCCGCCTACGCGCCCTTTAAACCCAATAAATCCGGATAACGCTCGCATCCCCCGTGTTACCGCGGCTGCTGGCACGGAGTTAGCCGATGCTTATTCGTCAAGTACTGGCATCA
>NZ_JBKEIT010000027.1:0-814 GCF_046365375.1 Butyricimonas muris
TACATGAGCCAGAAATTCTCGTTATACGAGAGTTTGACGGTGCGGGAGAATATACGCTTGTACGGGGGGATTTACGGGATGCAACGTTCGGAGATTCGGGATAAAATGGATAAGGTGCTGGGGAATCTCGGTCTTTTGAAGGAACGGAACACGCCGGTACGTTTGTTGCCGCAAGGGGTAAAGCAACGTCTGGCGTTTTCGGTGGCGGCATTCCACGAGCCCCAGATCGTGTTTTTGGACGAACCCACCGGTGGGGTGGACCCCGCCGTGCGCCGGATGTTCTGGGAATTAATCTATCAGGCGGCAGCGGACGGGATTACCGTGTTTGTTACCACCCACTACATGGACGAGGCGGAGTATTGTGACCGGGTGTCGATCATGGTGGACGGGCGTATCGAGGCATTGGGTACTCCTGCCGTGTTGAAGCAACAACATGGTGTTCCGGGGATGCAGGAGGTTTTTTATTTGTTGGCTCGGAGGGCTCAAAGAAAGGACGGATGAGATGAAGATAAAGACATTTATAGATCAGTTTTTCGCTTTCACGCGCAAGGAGTTTTATCATATTCTTCGGGATCGGAAGACTCTATTGGTACTGGTGGTTTTGCCGATCTCGCAGTTATTGATTTTCGGTTTCGCGTTGAATAGCAGTTTGACGGAAATGCCCACGGCTGTGCTGGATATGTCGAATGACGCGATGAGCAGGCAGATCGTGGCGGAGATTGACGCGAGTTCCACGTTTAAAGTGGTAGAACATGTGCGTTCAATGGATGAGGTGGATGAACTGTTCAAGGGGGGACGCTTATCCCAAGTGTTC
>NZ_JBKEIT010000028.1:0-643 GCF_046365375.1 Butyricimonas muris
CAACCTCTTGCAAACAAGCAAGGGACTCCCCGCCGTAGCGGGGAAGTAACCATTAATCGATTGCATTATTTTTTGTTTCAGGCTCCTTGGCATTCAATGCCTCAACTACTCCTTCATAATAAACTCTTAGACGTAAAAACTCTCCGTTTTTAAAATCCCTCCTATTAATCCATTTTTTATCTGTCTCCTCTATCACGGGTTCCATTTTCATTATCTCTTGCTCTATCTTGTAATAGAAATCCATAGGAAGGGTTGGCCAAAAATCACGTTCTCCAACCTCTCCAAAAACTTCACCATGCTCCAAAGAAAACATGATTTTTTCCACTTTAAATTCCTTGTTCAAAATAAAACTGATCACAAGACTACCATCAGCAACAAACTCCTCGCGAGATAAACGCAAATTCTCCATTTTAACATACTTATACACGATCTCTCTTATTTGTTTTCTCATTTTCACTGGAGCGAGCTTCCCTCCGAAATGATACCAAAGAGTATCCTGAATATCTACATTTTTAATATTATAGAAGAAATCAGTTTTCATGACCCGATAAGCCACATTCTTACCTTTAACAATTTCTCCCGACTCTTTGCCTTTCACCACGTCACTTCTCGTTTCTTCCCGATTTTGAGAAAACGATATGCC